>DASRRI010000049.1:0-32005 GCA_035695765.1 Dongiaceae bacterium | reverse complement strand
TAGAATTGGCGCAACACGCTCCCATTGCTCATCATTCAAGACACTGCGACTCAAGGCTGACCTCCATTTTTCAGCCTTGAATCAAATTTCCTCGCTCATGGGAACCCCCTCAGAGCGCTTGAATGTCCACAGGCCCTAGTGCACGTGCGCGGGCGTGCGGCCGGCTTAGGCATCTAACGCAATGAGATTAAGGCATTTTTTGCCGCCGACTTATCGGGAGCTGCGGCGCTCGCATGTGGCATTCGTGGAGTCGGCGAATCTAGCAGTCATGTGGTCATTCAAGGCCGCCTGCACGACCGTGATCAAGTGGGTGTTCCAGCACAATGGGCTGCTGCCCGAGGCGCTCGCTTACAGCAAGTGGATTCATCGGTACCGCCTGCGTGTCTATCAGAAGGACGACCGCTATCTCTCGCGGCTGCAGCGGCTCAACGACCGGGACTTCAAAATCATCAAGATCGTGCGCGATCCATTGGACCGGGCGGTCAGCTCCTACATTCACGCCTATCTCATGAAGTATGAGGACGAGGCGATTGCAAAGATCGTCGGGCGGCCGCTTGATTCGCACCAGCGATTTTCGTTCCGCGAGTTCGTGACCTTCCTGGAGCAGATCGACCTGCGGCGCTGCAATCCGCATCATCGCGTGCAGGTGGCGCCGGTCGAACGTCACGTGTTATTCGGCACGCGGCCCCAGACAATCGTCAGAATTGAGCAAGGCCTGGAGCCGTCGCTGAACGCGATGGAGCGGTCGCTCGGCCTGCCGGTGACCGATTTCGCAGACGACGTCTTTCACTCTCACCATCACACGATCCGGGCGGATCAATATGAACCGGCGGCCGACCTGATCGACTTCCCGGGCAAGATGTTCCCGCCGACGGCGGCATTCTACGATGCCGATCTGTCGGCTCGGGTCGCGCGCCTCTATGCCGAAGATCTGCGGCAATACGGCTACTCGCTGGATTCTGCGCGCCAGGCTGGCACGCCGCAACAGGCGGGCCGGATCGTGGGGCAAGCCTTCCGGCAAGCACAGAATTGACCGGAACGCCGGCACCTGGGTCGGCGGCGAGGGGACCGGCACTACGCTCATGATTCTCTTCCACGTTGCAACGCTGGATCTCGACGAGCCCGACGTGAGAGCGCGCGCGTGGCTGCCCTCCAGGCTGCTTCGCCAGGCGGGAGTCCCGGCAAGGCTGGTGGAGGGTGATGTCTCGAGAGGCGTTGTCGAGGCGGCACGTTGCGTCGTACTTGCAGGCCCGCCCTCCGACTGCGCGCTGACCGTTTCGCGGCAGGCCCAGCGCGCCGGCGTGCCGGTCGTTCTCGACGCCGGCGGCAGCGTCGACGTTGATCGCGAGAAGGCTTTCACCGAACTCGCGCACATCGCCACTGTGACAACAGCCAGCAATACTATCGCCGCGCGGCACGTTCGGGGGCTGATCGGAGCGGCGGAGATCCTGGTCGTGCCCGACCCGATCGACAGTGGCGAAGGCCTGGTTGATGGCGTTTTGCGCCATCCGAAAGCTGCGGGCCACCTGATTGCCAGGCGGATCGCGGGTTATGTCCGCGACGCCGCCCGCGGCTTTTGGAGGCAGAGTCACGCGAAGACCGATACGGGGCGCAAGACGATCGTCTGGTTCGGCGGCGCCAGCGTGCCTAATGACGCAGGCGGTGTCGCCGAGCTGCTGCTCGCCGCGAGCGATCTGGCCGATCTGGCCGACGAGGTTCCGGTGCGGATCGAGATCGTCGGCAAGTCGCGCCGCGATGCGCGACGCCTGCTGAAGCATCTGCGGATACCGATGACTTTCTATCACTATGCGCCATCGCAGGTGCGGGCACGATTGCGCAAGGCGGATCTTTGCGTGTTGCCATCGGAGGCCTCATCGGCCCGGGCAGCCTGGGCGCTCGCGTCGGGAGTTCCTGTAGTTCCGACTGCGACTGACACTCCATGGCTGCTGACGATGCGGGCGGCGCTGACGAACCCTGCTGGACAAGCTCCCGGCGCGCTCGACATTATCCACGAGCATGCCGCCCCTGCGGTCACTTCGGCGTGGCGCAACGCCATCGGCAAGGCGCAGGCGGCCACGAAGGGCCAACGGCTGGCTGCCGACATCGTCGCCACCCCGGCGCGAAGGTTGCGCGTTCTACTCTTATTGCAGCAATTCCAGGATATCGACCTCATCGTGCCGATCGCCGAAGCGGCAAGTGCGTCCCCGGATCTTGATGTGCGTGTTGCGGTGCTGTCGAAGATCGCGGTATCGGCAGCGCGGCGTCTGCGTGCGACAATCCGGAATGGCGCGCGGATTGAATTTTGGCATGGACCGGATCTGCTGCGGAATCGCATTGCTCCGACCTGTTTCGCCGTGGATGTGGCTCTCACCGCATCGGAAGGCTCCAATTTCGGCGGACGGTTTGCCAGGGCCTTTGTGATCGCCAGCCGCGCCGCCGGTGCGCGAGCCTTGACGTTGCAGCACGGCGTGGATAATGGCGGCCTGACCTATGGGCGCACGCTTCCTGCATCGGAATTCCAATCGGATTTGATCCTGACCTGGGGCGGCCCGGAACGGCTGAGCGATGCCGCTTGCGCCGAGACCAGGGCCAAGGTCGTTCCGGTCGGTTGCCCGAAGCGCGCGTTCAGCCGCGGCGACTTCAAGGACTTTCCCGGTGCGGACCGGCGCTTCATCGCGATCTTCGAGAACCTGCACTGGAAGCGATATAGCGATGAGTACCGTGCGCAATTCGTGCGTGACGTGACGACCACCGCTGCCTCGTCGCCGGACCTGCACTTTGTGCTGAAGCCGCATATGGGTGGCCAATGGTTCACCCGTGGTGGTCATGGAGCTGGGGCCTTGCCGGCGAATCTGACGATCGCGGATCCGACGTCGCCGCAATGGCGGCGCTTCACGGCCGATGCTTTCCTGGCGCATGCCAGCGCCGTCATCACGACGCCGTCGACCATCGCACTCGATGCCGCGCGCTACCAGGTGCCGGCGGCGCTCGCGACCTACGGCATTGCAGCGGAGAACTATGCACCGCTGCCCCGGCTGGAGCGGTCCGAGGATTGGCTTGCATTCGTCGATGAGGTTCGGCGCGGCTCGTACGAGGACCAGCGGCTTGCGCAGTTCCTGGCCGATGCAACGATCGGGGGAGACGCGGTGGCGCGCATCCTCGCCGTCATCCGAATGGCGGGCACGCGACAATCCCATGCCGAAATCCTGTCGGCCGAGAAGGTGGCTGCGTCCTAGGCGCCCCTGGCCGATTCTTGGACGATCGCTGGCTTGTTTCCAATCCAGGCTTGCATTAAGGCTGGGCCGGGGAACGGAACATGCCTGCGGTCGGGCCGATCGCGGATTTCGGGAATGCCAGGATGGGTCCAGTCATCAATTGCGCCATTTACGAGGGCGGCCTCAAGGTCCGGGACCTGGACATCAACGACCCGGAGGATATGAAGGTCCAGTCCGGGCGGGTCATCTGGATCGGGCTCCATGAGCCGAGCCAGGAGCTGCTCATCGAGCTGCAGCGCGAATTCAAGCTGCACGAGCTGGCGATCGAAGACGCGTACAAGGCGCACCAGCGGCCCAAGATCGAGATCTATGGCGAGACCTTGTTCGTCGCCATGAAGACGTTCCAGCGAGTCGGCGAGGATTTCGCGATGGGTGAGACCTGCGTGTTCGTCGGGCGCGGTTATGTCATCACCGTCAGGCACGGGCCATCGCGCTCCTACGCGGCGGTCCGGGCGCGCTGCGAGAATTCGCCCAACATGCTGCGGCAGGGCGAGGATTTCATCCTCTATGCCTTGATGGATTTCATCGTGGACAATTATTTCCCGGCGGTCGATGAGCTCGAGGAGCGTATCGATGAGCTGGAGGAGTCGATCTTCAGCCCGGTTGATGACCGTGACGAGCTGGCCGAGATCTCAACCGTGCGCCGCGAACTGACCGAACTTCGCCACGCCGTGGCGCCGCTGCCAGACATCTGCCAGCGCCTTCTGCGGTTCGATGTGCCGGTGATCGACCCGCATTCGCATCCCTATTTCCGCGACGTCTATGACCATTGCGTCATCCTGCTGGACCGGATCGAGCAGCTGCGTGAAGGCGTGAAGACGGTGGTGGAAACCAAGATGCTGCTCTCCAGCACGCGGCAGAACGAAGTGATGCGCATGCTGGCGGCATGGGCCGCGATGCTCGCGGTCCCGACCGCGATCGCCGGTATCTATGGCATGAACTTCGCCAACATCCCCGAGCTGTCGTGGCACTACGGCTATTTCATCGTGCTGGGCGCGATCGCCGTCATTTGCGCCCTGCTCTACTGGCGATTCAAAAAGGCCGGGTGGCTTTAAGTAGCAAGGGATTGTCGGATTTTCTGCGCTGAACCGGCGACCACTTCGGCAGAAAATGCCCCGGCTACATGAAAAACGGCACCAGTGTCGAGACCAGGCTGTTCAATGGCTCCCAGCTCTTCGGCGGCGATTTGAGCAGGCTGTCCTTGCGATAAAGCGAGGGAAGGTCGATGAAAGCTGCATTCGCGCCCTCGGCTGCATTGTAAGCCCTGAGCATCTCGTTGGCGATGGCGGCATAGCCGATGGCCGATGGATGCATGTTATCAAGGCCAGCGATGCCACCCTGAAACTTCAGCGGCGAAGAGGCGAATGGCAGGTTGGTGATGCGTTTCACCAGCTTTCCGGCCTTCTTGACCTCGATCGATCGACCATCGCCGTGGTGCTTTGAATCGTACTGGTCGATTGCGCCATAGAGATCGACCGGGACCAGCTTGATCGGCGTGCCGGACAGCTCGGCCTGGATCGCCGCGATGGCCGCATCGTTGGCGGCCTTGATGACCTGGTCATAGGCCTTCATCGCCTTCGGCGTCACCGGCGCACGCAGGGCCACCTTGGTCGAATATTCGTTGTAGTATTTGCCGCCCAGCGCTTTGCGCGTGGCGTTCGCCAGAAAGTCCTGATCGTGGTAGGGAGCGAGATTCGGCACCGCGCGCGGCCGGATGAGTGTGTTGAAATAGATGAGCTTCAGGTCGTTGCGGAGATTGGCCGCCAGGAACTGGCCGAGCCGCCGCGCCTGCCGCACGATCTCCTGCGCGCCGGCGCAGGTGGCGAAATCGAGGTCCGTGTTGTCGTAGGCGCCGAGCATGCCGAAGCGGAACAGACCCTCGTTCGCGCCGATGTTGACCAGCAGCCGCTCGGGCAGGCGCGAGGCGACCTGCTCCAGCTGCGAGAGTTGCGATGTCTCTGCAAAGGCAGTGCCGGCATTGGGGTCGAGCACGAAAGCATCATTGATGCTGAACCAGAGACGCGCGGCAGCGCTCAGCTCGAAGCTGTCAGAGGCCTGAAGCTGCGCGAAGGCGGCCTGGGCCTCCGAGTGCGCCTCGCCGCCGCGGCGGTCGAACATGTCGGACCAGTCAGCCCCTGCGCAGGAGAGATTGTCGTGGAAGAGGGGCTTCGCCTTGGGCTTGGCATTGAGCCAGGTCTTCGCATTCTTCATCACCGCCGACTGCAGAGAGAACAGCGAAGTGATGCCCTGCCTCGCCATTTCTTCCAGATCGAATAGGACTTCGCGCGGATACACCGGCCGTTTCATGGGCAGGCCCGCGGCCTCGACGAATTGCTGCACGGGCGAAAGGGCGGCCAACTCGTCGCGGATAGTCAGCGATCGCACACCGTTGGAAATGGAATCGCCGATCGCCATGACCGGCGGGCGCATGTAGCCAGCCAGCGCCAGATGGTTGGGCGGCAGGATCATTGGCGTGTCTCCCCCTCAAACGCCGTCCTCCCCAAGATCCCCATGCGCTTTCCGAATCACGGCGCATTGACTCCGAACTGTAACCGGCGACTCCGCTTGGAGCAATGCGAGGCGGCGGAGTCGCTGTTCAGGTATTCCGGTTCAGGACGATGGAGGTCGTGAGGTCGGCGACCGCTTCATGGGAGGAGATGCGATCGCGCACCTCGTTCACGAGGTCGGTGGTGGCGGCGGCAAGTTCCACCAGCAGATCGACATCACCGGTCAGGGAGGTGCAGGATTTCACTTCCGGCATACGCCGCAGGAGCGCGATCAGGACGGGCGCCGGGGTGCTCTTCAGCCGCACGAACAGGTAGGCGGAGACGCCTGACCCGCCATCGGCGATCTCGGCATGATAACCGCGGATGATGCCGTCCGCCTCCAGCCGGGAGAGCCGATCGCGGAGTGTGGAGCGTGCCAGCCCGACCTTGGCAGCCAGGGTCTTGAGCGGCAGCCGCGCGTCGGCGCGTAGCAGTTCCAGGATCTGCCGGTCCTTGTCGTCGAGCGCGCGCATCAGGCGGATGTGCTGGTCAAAGTGACGGTCACGGGAGCCAAAAGGGCGGTTGCTTTCGGGCGCCCATCCTCAGCAAATTGAGCGCTAGGTCAATGGGTTGAGTGCCCGTACTTCGATCCGGGGAGAGTTCCATGTCGGTTCTGACAACATTGCCGCCCGTGTTTGCGCCAGAACAGGTAGCGGGCATTGCGCGCGACTTGTATGGACTGTCGGGCAGCCTCAGCCCGCTCGACAGCGAGCGGGATCAGAATTTCCGCCTGACCGAAGCGGATGGAACAAGCTGGGTGCTGAAGGTCGCCAACGCGGCGGAGGAGAGCCAGTCCCTCGCGTTCCAGGCAGTGCTGTTGCGCCATGTCCAGGCCGTCGATCCCGACCTGCCTTTGCCGCATCTGCGGCCGACTCTGGCGGGCGAGGATCTCGGGAAGGTGGGCGAGCATTTCGTGCGGCTGGTGAGCTGGCTGCCGGGGCAACTTTACTCCGGTTGCCAGAAGACGGCGGCGCTGCACGACAGCTTGGGCGAGAGCCTAGGGCGGCTGGACCGGGCGCTGCAAAGCTTTGGCCATCCCGGTGCCCATCGGCTGTTCGATTGGGATATCAAGCAAGCTGGCTGGTCGCGGGCGCGGCTGGACTTCATCGATGATCCAAAACAGCGTGCGATCCTGGAGCACTTTCTCGGGCGCTTCGAGATCAAGGTCGCGCCGCGCCTAGCCCGGCTGCGCGCGCAGGTCATCCATGGCGATGCCAACGACAACAACCTGCTGGTGGACGGCGCAGTCGGGCGGCGCATCACCGGCTTGATTGATTTCGGCGACGCGATCCACAGCGCGACCATCGGAGAGCTGGCGGTGGCGTGCGCCTATGCGATCCTCGATCAGGCGGCGCCGATCGATGTCGCCGGCCGGATCGCGGCGGCGTACCACCACGCCCACCCGCTGCAGTCTGACGAGCTCGATCTGCTGTTCGACCTGATCGCGATGCGGCTGGTAACGAGCGTGACGCTGTCAGCATCGCGGCGGGAGCGGGTCAAGGGCAACGCCTATCTCAATATCAGCGAAGCACCGGCCTGGGCGATGCTGGAGCGGATGCGGGTGATGGATCCGGCGCTCGCGACCGGCATCCTGCGGCATGCCTGCGGGTTTGAAGCCGCGCCAGGGGCGCGGGCTGTGATCACCTGGATCGCGAAGCACCGCGATGCGTTGCGGCCCGTGCTGGACCGGACAACGGCCTTGCTCACCAAGGCCGGCGTTCCCTTCGGCGATCCCGCCCATCCGATCGCGAAGGCCTCCGCAGCGCGCCAGCCGGAAGAGGCGGAACGGCTGTGGCGATCGATCGTGGACAAAGACGGCATCGAGCTTGGCATCGGGCCGTGGGGCGAGGAGCGGCCGGTCTATTCCTCCGATGCGTTCCGGTCGGTGTTTGCGCCGGATCAGCGGCGCTCCCTGCATCTGGGGCTCGATCTGTTTGTGCCGGCTGGATCGAACGTCCGCACGCCGATTGACGGCGTGGTGGTGGATTTGTTCGAGACGGATGTTGCGCTGGATTATGGGCATGCAGTTTTGCTGAAGCATGAGCCGGAAGGACTCGCGTTCTACAGCCTATGGGGCCATCTGTCGGCGCAGACTGTGCAAGATCGCAAAGTCGACGAAAAGCTGAAGGCGGGCGAGGTGATCGGTCAGCTCGGCGACACGCATGAAAATGGCAATTGGCAGCCGCATGTTCATATCCAGCTGATCAGCTATCAGCCGGAGCGCGCTGGCGATGTCATCGGTGCTGGGGAGCCCGGCTATCGCGACATGTGGCGCGAGCTGTTCCCTGATCCGGTCCACTTTGCAGGGTTGCCATTGGAAACCCTGCGCGCCGCTGGAAAATCGAAAGACGATCTGCTGACAACGCGGAAAAGCAAGCTCATCCGCAATCTCAGCATCTCCTATCGCAGGCCGCTCAAGATCGTGCGGGGCGAGGGCGTCTGGCTGATCGACGAGACGGGACGCGCTTATCTCGATTGCTACAACAATGTCGCGCAGCTCGGCCATTCCAATGCCGAGATTGTCGAGACGATGGTGCGGCAGGCAGCGATGCTCAATACCAACACGCGCTATCTGCACGACAATATCATCGCCTATGCCGAGGCGTTGACGGCGACGTTGCCGGCCAAGCTCAAGGTCGCCGCCTTCTGCTGCACGGGCAGCGAGGCAAACGACCTGGCGCTGCGCATGGCGCGGACCCATACAAGGGCGAAAGACGTCATCACGCTCGATTGGGCCTATCACGGCCATACCCAGGCACTGATCGATATCAGCCCGTACAAATACAAGCGCAAGGGCGGGAAGGGTCGCCCCGACACGACCTGGGAAGCGCCGTTGCCGGATGCCTATCGTGCGCCCGAAGACTGGCCGAAATCCGAGATCGGACGCCGCTATGCGCAGCCGGTCGCGGAAATTGCATCCACGGTGGCGAAAGAAGGACGGGGGCTTGCTGCCTTCATCGCAGAATCTCTGCCGAGCTCGGCGGGGCAGATCGTGTTGCCTGATGGCTATCTGCAGGCGGCTCACGCGGCGGCGCGTGCGGCCGGCGCTGTAGTGATCGCCGACGAAGTGCAGATCGGGTTCGGGAGAGTGGGCAGCCATCTCTGGGCGTTCGAAACGCAAGGCGCGACACCCGACATCATCACCATGGGCAAGCCGATCGGCAATGGTCATCCGATGGCGGCTTTGGTGACGAGCGAGGAGATTGCGGAGAGCTTCGCAAACGGGATGGAGTATTTCAACACGTTCGGCGGCAATCCGGTGTCCTGCGCCGTCGGGCTCAAGGTGTTGGAGATCATCGAGCGGGACAGGCTGCTGCGGAACGCCTCCGCCATTGGCGCGGAACTGTTGACGCGCATGCGTGCGTTGATGGACCAGCATGAAGTCATCGGCGATGTGCGCGGGGTAGGCCTGATGCTCGGCATCGATCTGGTCAAGGACCGCAGGAGCAAGGAGCCGGCGACGGAGCGGGCCGGGCGCGTCGTGGAACGCTGCCGCGAGCTGGGTGTCCTGATGGGGACGGACGGGCCGTACGACAACGTGATCAAGCTGCGGCCGGCTCTCATTTTCAGCCAGGCGAACGCCGATCACCTGATGCAGGTGCTGAAGCAGGCCTTTGCGGATACGGAGGAATGATGCGATGCAAATGAAAGCACACGATCCCGATGCCGTGTTTGCATCTGTCGGGCCCTACACGCACGGCCTGGAGGTGGTCGAAGCAAGGCGGCTGCTGTTCATCACCGGTACGATGGGGCTGCACAAGAACGGCAAAGCGCCGGACGGGATCGAGGCGCAATGCGCACTGGCCTGGCGCAACATCGGCGCAATCCTCGAGAGCGCCGGGATGAGCATGCGCAACCTGGTGAAGGTCACTTGCTATCTGGCCGATCGCAACTATCGCGAAGCCAACATGAAGGCGCGGGCAGCGGCCTTGGGAGACCATCGCGTGGCGACCACGGTCGTCGGCGCTACATTGCTGGAAGACGGCTGGCTGGTGGAGATCGAGGCGATCGCTGCGGCGTAGGCGCAATCAGATTTTCTGCCGCTCGCCTTTTGTCACCAGCGCGCGTGCGCACTCGAGGATGACCGCGGCGCGCCGATCGAAGCTGTGGTCGCGCCGCACGATCTCCGCAAATGTGTGCCGCGCTGCGCGCCTTTCCGCATCCTCAGTCATAGCTTGCATAACGCACTGCTCGATCGGCCGATCTGGGCCAAAGCGATAAATGAAATCGGAGAAGCTGGGAGGCAGATTGGCGATTTCATCGGAAATGATGGGCGCGGCGCAAGCCAGTGCGTCGAATACACGGTTTGAGATGATCCCGGCTGCCAGCATGTCCGGCCAGTGGTCGTTCAGTACGACGCCTGCCTGGCGATACAGGTCGCCGACCATGGCGTTCGGCACCAAAGCTGCCTTGATATGGTCGAGGGGGATCAGCGATTCCCAGCGTGTTCCATACACACTGGGAGCGAGACCAGCCTCGATCGCCGCGCGCACGACGGGACGGAACACGTTGCGCGAGTTGCCCACGAACAGGACGTCGCTGTTTCTGGCAACGTCGGCTGGATCTGGGTAGAAGAGGTCATGATCCGTGCATTGCAACAAAGGCTCTACGGGAGTCCCCGTTTCAGTCGACCAGCGCTGCGCAAGGCGACTGGACGCCGTAAAGACGTGGCCGTAGTCCGCGATCTCAGTGGGACTGACCAGCTCAGGGTGACTGATCACCCACATGATGGCGGGGCGGCCCGGCTTTGGAACGAAGCGCCCGAGACCGCGCAATACGAGATCGACCTCGCACTCGCTGTCCGGCTCGTTCCATGAACGCAGATAATCGATGCGGCTGCGGCAGCCCAGGCGCCCTAGGGCCTGGGACAGGCTGCGGGCAAAATGATAGTCGCCCCATTCCTCGCGAACCGCCTCACTGGGACAGGCGATCTTGATCGCTATGGATGGACACTGGCGCGACGCAGCCGTCGCGGGAGCGATTGTCGCGGCGCGTTCCAGAATGGGGCGAAACGAGGCCAGACCCGCGGACTCCCACTCAGGCACGTCAGGCGTGTAAAGCTGCGCGCGATAACCATCGCGGCTGTAGATTTCGGTGTCGTTCTGTTTCAGGTGATCGCGCCAGCGCTCGGCGAAGGTGCGCCGGTTGCTCTGTGCGAACCGGCCGCGGCCTGGTGTGCCGCCTTCGTGGTGGATGACGATCGAGCAGGGCTCGACGCAGCATGTTTTCCCCAGCTGCGTCTTCAACCGCAGGCACAGGTCGTTATCTTCTTGCCCATTGATGAAGATCGGATCGAAGCCGTGCAGCGCCATGAAATCGCTTGCGCGGATGGCGAGGCAGGCGCCGCTGACCATGTCCAGGGTCCGCGGCGCAGCGAGATGCGGGGAATCGCCGGGAAGGCCCTTATACAGCTCATACGGGATGCAGCCTTGCTCGCCGATAACGGTGCCGAAGGTCTGAACGGTGCCGTCTGGATAGAGCAACTTCGGCTGAACCGCGCCGATGGTGGGATCGGCGAGCGCTGCGGCAAGCGCAGCCAACCAGCCCGCCCGCACCTGTGTGTCATTGTTGAGAAACACGACGATACGGCCACGTGTCGCTGCGAAACCAAAATTGCAGCCGAGCGCGAAGTTCAGGTTCTCCCAGTTGCGGACCGGACGGGCGTTCGGGTGTGTTTCGACGCACCGATCAAGCACCGCGGCGGTCTTGGCATCGCTGCCATTGTCCACAAGGACGAGCTCGAATCGGCAGCCAGCCTCGATCTCGAACAGCGAGGCGAGGCAGGCCTCGGTCAACTCCGCTTGGCCATGAACGGGAATGACAATGGAGACGAGATCGGGGTCGCGGGCGGTCAGGCCCGACTGCAGCTGCAGCCAGTCGAGGTGATGCTTTCCAATTACCACGTAGGTCCAGCTCACCGGCTCCGAAACGGTGATGCGGTCAGCGCGCGTGAGGCGGCCATCATAGGCGCAGCCGATGAACGGCGCGTAGGCGACGCGCGAATCCTTGGCGTAGCGCAGGATGAGGTCCCAGTCGGACATGCGCTTCAGGTCTTCGTCGCAGCCACCGCGCGTGTCGTAGAGCTCCCTGCGATGAAGGGCGACGTTGATGTCGATGAAGTTGCGGCGGCTCAGCGCAACGTAGTTGTAGTCGGCGCCAACATAGCGAGTGCGCCAGCCGTCGTTTGTCTGCAAGGCGGAATAGGCGAGAGCCAAATTCTGCTCGAGCAGATAGGATGTGGCGATCTCAAGGTATTCCGGCCGCCATACATTGTCGCTGTCAAGGTAGGCGAAAAGTCTGCCTCTTGCGACAGCCATCGCCGCGTTGCGAGCGGCGGCCACGCCCTTGCCGCCGGTTTGCAGGCAATGGATGCGCGGATCGGCGACAAGGCCGGCGATTACGGATGGCGTTGCATCGGTGCTGCCGTCATCCACGATCAGGAGTTCCCAATGATCGTAGGTCTGAGCCTTGATGCTCTGCACTGCTGCCGGCAGGAGCGCGGCACGGTTGCGGGTCGGCAGGATGACGGAGATCAGCGGGCGATCACGCAACAGCGTAGCGTGGCCGGCGCTCGATCGGATTCCTGCAATAAAGCCCCGTGCCGCCTCCTCGTCGAAGCTCTTGTGCTGCGCATTCCTGTCGTGCGGCGACGAAATCTGGGCCGAAGGTGCGAGGAAGGTCGCCGAATCGATCTGAGCCGTAGGACGGCGGCCTTCGCGCGCGCCATGACGCAGATAATGGAGTAGCGGATTGATGCCTGCCGCGGCGACGTCCGGGTTCGCATCGACGTACCATTTCGTATCGAACAGTGGGCCCGGACTGCGCCCCTCTGCCGCGCCACGTATGATGAAATGCAGCAGTGGATTGAGGCTCAGTTCAGCAACATCTGGGTTGTCGGCGAGGTACCAGCTGGAACTGAAGAGGCGATTTGGATCACGCCCCTCGTGTGCGCCATGGCGCACATAGTGCTGCACAGGATCGATGCCTCGCGCGGCCACGTCCGGGTAGGTTTCGAGATACCAGGGGGCATCGAAGAGCCCGGACGCTCGGATTACCTTCGCGGCATAGGAGGCGCGCGACTGGAGCCAGGCAGGAGCCCGGGCCATCAGTCCATTCCACAACCCGATCCGAGATGCGGTCAAACGACTTTTCCCTCGAACGGGTTGCGCCCTTGCTTGTCCTCGACCTCGATGACCCAGAGATCCGGGTCGCGCTTGACCTGGCGCTCGATGTAGGCGGTCGCGTCGGCTTCGGCGAGGAGTGCGCCTTGTTGAGCAGCGAGCCAGGCGACGCGGCCGTCCATGTCGCGGGTCTGACTCAATACTTTGAAATTGCCATCGAGCAGATTGAGCTTCACGATCACCGCGCCACCCCATAGATCGCCCTTGCGCAGGACTGCGGCGAACTGCCCCTCGGCGTTACAGCGGCGCAGATGGGCCTGCACCCACAGCTCGGTCGAAAGGCGGCCGTCGGTGCTCAAGGGCGGGACTTAGCCGCAAGGGCAGCGGCGCGGATCTGGGAAAGAGTCTGGCGCGGCGTGATGATTTCGGCGCTGAGGCGGATCTCGATGAGGGAAGGCTTGCCAGCCCTGGCCGCACGCTCGAAGGCGGGGACGAAGTCCTCGGTCTTTTCGACCAATTCGCCATGCGCGCCGTAGGCCTTAGCCAACGCAACGAAATCCGGATTGACGAGGTCGGTACCGGAAACGCGGCCGGGATAGGCACGTTCCTGATGCATGCGGATGGTGCCGTAGGTGCCGTTGTTCACCACCACGAAAATCACCGGCACATTGTATTGCACAGCCGTCGCCAGCTCCTGGCCATTCATCATGTAGCAGCCATCGCCATTGAAGGAGACGACCATGCGATCCGGCGCGATCACCTTGGCTGCGATGGCGGCAGGCACGCCGTAGCCCATCGAGCCATTGGTCGGCGCCAGTTGCGTGCGGAAGCGGCGATAGCGATGGAAGCGGTGGATCCAGGTGGCGTAGTTGCCGGCACCGTTGGTGAGGATGGCGTCGGCCGGCAGGCGTTGCTCGAGCCACGTCATGATCTCGCCCATCTGGATCGGGCCTTCGACCTTCGGCGGCGTTGTCCATTCGAGATAGTCGGCGCGCGCTTGCTTGGTCTCGCTATCCCAGGCGGCGCGGGCGGGGACAGGTCCAAGCGCTTTCGCCATGGAAGCGAACTCGGGCATGCCGGCATTGATCGGCAATGCGGCTTGATAGACGCGGCCCAGTTCCTCGGCGCTTGAGTGCACATGCACCAGTGCTTGTTGCGGCACGGGAATACTCACCAGCGTGTAGCCGGAGGTCGTCATCTCGCCCAGGCGCGCCCCGACGACGATCAGGAGATCGGTGTTCTTCACGCGCTCGGCGAGCTTGGGGTTGATGCCGATGCCGACGTCGCCAGCATAATTCTGATGCCCGTTATCGAACAAGTCCTGGCAGCGGAACGAGCAACCGACCGGGAGATTGGCCGCTTCGGCGAAGGCGCGAATGTCGGCGACGGCCTGCGAGGACCAGCCACCGCCGCCAAGGATGAGGAAAGGCAGCTTCGCTTCCTCGAGGCGATCGCGCAGATCGTGCATCTGAGCGGCACTGGGCGAAGGTTGTACCGGCCTGTAACGGCCGGCGTCAGGCACGTCGACACTGTCGGTCAGCATGTCTTCGGGCAGCGCCAGCACGACCGGGCCAGGGCGGCCGTTGACGGCACGATGGAATGCCTGGCTGACATATTCAGGTATGCGCGTAGCGTCGTCGACCTCCGCCACCCATTTTGCCATTTGGCCGAACATGCGGCGGAAGTCGATCTCCTGGAACGCTTCGCGCTCCACCTGGTCGCGCGCGACCTGGCCGATGAACAGGATCATCGGCGAGGAATCCTGGAACGCGGTGTGGACGCCGATCGTGGCGTTACTGGCTCCGGGCCCGCGTGTGACGAAGCAGATGCCGGGCTTGCCCGTCATCTTGCCATAGGCTTCGGCCATGTAGGCGGCGCCGCCTTCCTGGCGGCAGACGACCAGCTTGATCTGGTCGCGCGCATCATGCAATGCGTCGAGTGCGGCCAGATAGCTTTCGCCGGGAACGCAGAAGGCAGTGTCGACGCCGTGGATCTTCAAGGCATCGATCAGGACCTGTCCGCCGGTGCGCAGGTTGCTGGAAATCGCCATGGGGAGTCCTTCGTTGAACTGGCAGTGACATAGCCGAGGGAGCGTCCGGCGGCAAGGAAGCCGGCCGGTCAGAATGCGTCAAACTTGCCGGCGACATGGCGGATTTCGGCCTAGGCCGGCTGGAGAGCGGCCGCAATACGGCCAATCGCCTCAGTGCCACTCCAATAGGCGCCGCCGCAGGTCGCGACCATGGGCATGCCGACCGCTTCTCCTGCGAAGAACAGGCAGTTTTCCACCGGTTCTGCCAGCCTGTCCCGCGCGCCGAAATGGCCGGGCTTGACCGAGGCGTAGGCGCCGAGCACCCAGGGGTCGGTATCCCAGGCTGAGACGATGGAGCGGAGGAAGTGCCGGCGTATGCCTTGGCCGAAGACGGCGGCGATCCGGTCCAGGACGTAATCGGTGGCAGCCTTTTGGCCGGCGCGAGTCAAGTGGCTGGCGAAGCGACCGCCGGTCTGTCCCACCACGTAGTTGAAGCCGAAGCTTGGAATGTGGATGGCCAACGGCTCGGCATCGCCATCGACGATGGTGAGGTTGTGGAAGGACGCATCGCCGAAGACATTGCGATCGAAATAGAGGGCGATCCGGTTGGCGACGCCGGGCGAGAAGCCGTCGATCGCGGCGAGGGTCGAGTCCGGAAGAGCAGGCCGGAGCTTGATCAGGCCGGATTGCAGGATGCCGATCGAAACGGTGATCAACACGGTGCGCGCCGCGACGTTACCGCGATTGGTGCGGACGACGACCTGATCGCGCGACGACCAGTCGATTTCTTCGGCAACCGTATTCAGCGAAACCGGGATATCGGCGCCGAGCTTGGTCATCATGCGGCCGAGGCCGTCGCGCACCGGCCAGTCGCCGCCGCTGGTGACCTGGCTCATCACGTCCCTGACAGAGACGCGGTCAGGGTCGGCGGCGTGGATGACGGAAAAGACGTGGGCATAAGGCCAGAAATAAGGGCTGTGCGCGTCGAGCTGCGACAGCACATCGCGATCCTCGCCAGCGGGCAAGGCAACACTGCCGCGCTCAGCCCAATCGAAATAGGCGCCATAGGCCTTGTTCTCCACCTCTGTCGCGTGGCGGCCATTCAGCCAGAGATGTGGCGAGAAGGCGAAGTTGCGATCGATCACGAAGCCGAGGCGGTCCGCCTCCGCCACCAGCGGATTGATGTCCGACCAGTGCAGCCAATGACAGCCGAGATCGAACGGCACGCCCGGCGCCAGATCCTCGGTGTAGGCACGCCCGCCGATCCGGTGCGAGGCCTCTATGACCTGGTGTATCAACCCAGCCTTCGCCGCCGCGCGCGCCGCCCCAATGCCGGCTGCGCCGGCGCCGATGATGACAAGGTCAAGGTCGGGCATATGCTAGACCGGCGGGCGGCGGTAGGCCCAGGGCATGCGCTGCTCGATCGTGGCGCCGATGCGCAAGGCGAGGCGGTCGTCATGACGGCGGGCCACGATCTGCAATCCCATCGGCAGGTTGTCCTTGGTCCAGCCGCACGGCACAGACAAAGCCGGACACATGCCGAACAGGCTGAATACCGACGTCACATCGAGACAGCGATAAGTGCCGTCGGATTCCACTTTCCAATAGCCTGCGTCTGATCCGCCATGCGGCACCGCGGGCCGCGCCATGGTGGGGCAGAGCAGAGCGTGGTGGCGGGATAGAATCGGGGCGAGGTCGTTGCGCCACGCACTTGTGCGGGCGATTTCGAGGGTCTTGAACTCGACGGCGGAGGCAGCGAGGCCGTTGTCGATATAGCCAACGACCTTGGGATCCATCTTGGCGCGGTGGGTTTTCAGCGTGTGGCCGAAGAAGGTGGCGAGATAGACCTCCCAGTGCTTCAGCCACAGATCGTCAAGCTCCACGCCCCAAGGCAGGCTCACATTCTCGACGCGGGCGCCAGCTTCGGCGAGGGCGTCGGCTGCGGCGCGAATTGTGGCCTCCACTTCGGGATGCCAGGCACGCTTGCCGAAATCGAGGCACAGGCCAAGGCTGAGATCACGCAAATCGGTGTCGAAGGGCGCGAGGAAATTCTGCGGCTCGGTCAGGGATTGGATGTCGCGTTCATCGGGCCCCTGCGTCGCCTGCAGAAACAGGCAGGCATCGGCGATGGTCCGCGCCAGCGGCCCGAAATGCGACAGCTGATCGAACTCGCTGGGCAGGATCGTGAAGGGGATGCGCCCGAAGCTCGGCTTCAACCCCACGAGGCCGCAGAAGCTGGCGGGGATGCGCACCGAACCGCCCATGTCGGAACCTTCGGCGATCGGCACACAGCCGCTGGCAACCGCCACGCCTGCGCCGCCCGACGAGCCACCGGCGGTGAGATCCGGATTCCACGGATTGCGGGTGATGCCCCAGAGCGGACTTTCGGTGAAGCCGGAATAGGCGAATTCCGGGGTCGTGGTCTTGCCGACCATGATGCCGCCCGCCGCCTTCAACGCCTCCACGATGGGCGCATCGTAGGCCGGGACCCAATGCTCGTACGCATAGGAGCCGAGGGTTGTGCGCTTGCCTTTGGTCGGCGTCAGGTCCTTGATCGCGAAGGGAACGCCATGCAGGGGGCCGCGGAATTTGCCGGCCTTGGCTTCGCGATCGAGCTCGGCCGCGATGGAGAGCGCCTCGTCCGGATAAACGAAGCAGAAGCAATTGAGCTTCGGATTGACGGCGGCGATGCGGGCGAGGCTGTTCTCGATGATTCGGGTCGCCGTCAACGAGCCAGCGCGAATGCGCCCCGCGATCTCGGTTGCCGGCATGTAACAGAGATCGAGATCGACGGACATGACGCGATCTTCCCGCAGATTAGTGGTGGCCGCCTTGACGGAGAATCTGGTCCTTGAGGCCGGTTTCGTAAGAGACGCCGGTCGGCGTCAGCACGCAAGCCATCGGGAACAAGGACTTGATCAGCTTCTTGCGTTCCAACGCCGTCCATACGCTTTCATTGGCAAGGCCGGACGCATCCTGGGCGCGCACGACGTAGGAACCGAGATGGAAATGATCTCCGTGCGGCCGTGGCATGTGGGAGATCATGATATGGCCCGGCTCACCGCTCGGATCGTCATGCGGTGCGGCGATGCCTTCCATCTGCGACAAAGCCTGGAACAGAGTGAGGGTCTTGAGCTGGAGCGGGTTGAGGTTCAGCGGATTCTTCTTGAGTGCCATTGATGATTCCGAATTTCTAATCGCGAAAGTTGACGAATTGAAGCGGTTGTTCGATCTTGAGGCCGCGCACGAAGGCGATGGTCTCCTGCAGATCGTCCCTTTTCTTGCCGCTGACCCGCAGTTCATCGCCCTGGATCGAGACCTGGACTTTCATCTTGCTGTCCTTGATATCCTTGACGATCCGCTTGGCCAGGGTCTGATCGATGCCCTCCTTGACCGCCACTTCCTGACGCAGCGCGTTGCCGGCAGCTTTCTGCGGCTCCTTGAAATCGAGGGCGGCGGCATCGAGCTTGCGCCGAACCATGTAGCCGCGCAGCAGCTCCTGCATCTGGCGCAGCTTCATATCGTCGTCGGCAAGGATGGTGATCAGCGCTTCCTTGCGCTCGATCGAGCATTTCGAGCCCTTGAAGTCGAAGCGCGTTCCGATCTCCCGCACGACGCCCTGTACGGCGTTATCGACTTCGGCGAGATCGGTCTTTGAAACGATATCGAAGCTCGGCATTGCACTCTCTCCGGGTCGCCAGATCAGCGCGGCATGGCGCGCGGGATCCGTCTATACCAGAACAGCAGAGGCAGCGCGCGCATCGCATAGAACACGTAAAGTGCCGCCCAGATGCCCTGATTGCCCCAGAATGGCGGCAGGGCGAGGCTGGCTGCAAGGCCGAAGAATGCGGCGATGATCATTCCATTGCGGATTTCCGTCCCGCGCGTGGCACCGAAGTAGATGCCGTCAAGCTGGAAGCACCAGATGGCGACCAGCGGCGCGCCGGCGATCCACAGGAAATGATCGCGCGCGGTCTTCAGGACATCAACATCGTGGGTGAAATAGGGCAGGAGCCGCGGTCCCCACTCGTACAAAGCCGCGCCGATAACAAGAGCGAATACCAGGCACCAGAAGCTGCCGGCCCATACCACGTGGGTGAGGCGGTGGCGGTCGCGCGCGCCGATCGCCTGGCCGGTCAGGGTCTCGGTCGCTTGCGCGAAACCGTCCAGGCCCTGGGCGATGATCGACACGAAGCCGAACAGGATATGGTTGGCCGCGAGCACCGTGTCGCCCATGGCCGCGCCGACACGCACCAGATAAGCGAGGAACGTCATCAACACGAAGGTGCGCAGGAAGATGTCGCGGTTGACCGCCATCAGGCCCAGCAGCTTTTCGGATTCGATCAGGCGGGATTCCGCGCTGCGCGGCGCCAGCACGCGGAACTGCGTGCGTACAATGATGAGCCCCACGGCACAGGTGATGCCGACGGCGATCGCGGTGGCGGAGGCTGCACCGTCGACGCCACGGCCCATCAGGACGACGAAGAGATAGCAGAGCGCGATGTTGAGGAGGTTGAGGAAGATCTGGATCGCAACCATGTCGCGCACGCGTTGCCGGCCAAGCAGCCACCCGATCACGACATAGAGGATCAGATCGAACGGCGCCGCGAACATGCGGATATGATAGTAGCGGCCGGCGATATCGAGCGCGTCCGAGCCGGTATTGAAGATCGCGAAGCCCAGCATCCCCAGCGGAACCATGAGCAACATCAGCGCGAAGCCGGAGATGAGAGCAAGACCAAACGCCCTCAGGAAGGTCGAGCGCTGCTCGCTTTCATCGCGGGCGCCAAATGCCTGAGCCGCGAATCCCGCCGTTCCCATCCGCAGGAAGCTGAACGCCCAGAGAATGAACCCGGTGATGGTAGTGCCGAGGGCAATGCCGCCGAGATCGAGCCGAGTGCCGGTCGTCCCGACCCACGCCGTATCGACAATCGCGGGGAGCACGGAGGTCAAGTTGGCGAGGATGGCGGGCAAGGCGACTGCGAGGATCCGCCGGTGCACCGGTTGGCGCCCAAGATCCGGGATCGCGGCGCTGTGGCCGATGAATGGTTGATCGACGCTCATGGACCCCGAATTCCCCGCTCTGCCCCGGCGCTTGGTCCTCCGTGGCTCGCACCGGCCGGAGAGATCGCACGGTGCGGCGCCAGTATAGGCGGCGCCCATCCGATTGCCAGGGTGCAGGTGACTCCCGACGCATGCTGCCTGGGCGCAGGTAAAGTGCTGAATAAAAACAGTATTTACGTTTGACACCCGCTCGCCGCACAGGTGTACGGATGAGTAAGGAAGGGTTAATGCGCGATGATTACCCTGGCCCTTCGATATCCGAGGTCACGAGGCCATTATGGGCACCGTCAGGGCAGCTCTGGCACCCGCTATCATCCGGAAGGGCTGCCAGCCATGAATGCTGGCATCACTGCCGACCCAACCGACGCGATCATCGTCGCTGGCCAAGCGCCAGCCATGGACGAACTGTTTGCGGTGCTGACGGAAGCTGGACTGCCGACCGAGCGTGTCACCGACCTTGTCGAAGCGGAAGGGCAAATCGAGGAGCGCGGGCGCGCGCTGCTGATACTGTTCGCTTCCTCACCAGCCGATGAGACCCTGCGGATGGTGACGCGCCTGCGCAAGGGGCTCAATTCTGCCACCCTGCCGATCGTGATGCTGATGGCCAAGGGGCGGCAAGAATTGATGGTCCGCGCCCTCGAAACGGGTGCAGACGACTGCCTGGAAATGCCGATCTATCCGCCGCTCGTTACGGCGCGTATTCGCGCGCTGATGGGACGCTTGCACGAAATGGCCGAAGGCGTCGATCAGCGGCAACGCTTCGACCTGGTCGTGCGCGGCGCCGGCGACGGCATCTGGGATTGGCGGCTGACGGACGATTCCGTCTATTTCTCGCCGCGCTGGCGCGAGCTGCTCGGCTATCAGCCGGAGGACCGGTTCAGCGCGATGGAAGACTGGCTTGCGCTGATCCATCCAGAAGATTCCGAGATGGCGAAGCGCGAGCTGCGCAATCATGTGGAAGGCATTTCGCTATCCTTCCAGGTCGAATGCCGGTTGCGCCACAAGAGCCAATCGTACCGCTGGTTCCTGATCCGTGGGACATCGCAGCGCGACCCCTATGGCCACACGACACGCATGGCCGGATCGCTGACCGACATCAGCGAACGCAAGCTGACCGATCCGATGACCGGATTGCCCAACCGCATCGTGCTGTACGACCGCATCAACCAGGCGATCGTGAAGACGCGCCGGCGCAAGAACAGCAGCTTCGGCATCATCCTGCTGCAGATCGACCGCTACGAAACCATGCGCGAGGCTTATGGCCAATCGTTCTGCGACAACGTCCAGCGCGTGGTCGCGCAGCGCATCGCCGGCATCCTCCGGATGACGGACACGCTCACCATCATGAGCGATACCACCCTGTGCATCCTGGTCGACGTGATGCGCGAGGACACCGATCTGGTGCGCGTTGCGCAGCGCGTGCGCGCGGCCGCGGAAGAGCCGGTCTCGCTGGGCGAGGAATCGGTCATGCTGACCCTGTCGATCGGCATGGCGCAGGGATCCACGCACCATATCGGCGCCGATGAGCTGATCAAGGACGCGACGGCCGCCCTCAACAAGGCACGGCAATCGGGCGCCGGCCACGAAGCGGTGTTCGATCCCGACATGCAACGGCGTGCGCGCGACCGGCTGCGGATCGAGGCCGATCTGCATCAGGCGTTGCGGCGGGAAGAACTGCGGGTGTTCTGGCAGCCGATCGTCGAATTGGGTCCTAACCGGCTGGCGGGCTTTGAAGCCTTGCTGCGCTGGGAGCACCCCAGCCGTGGTCTGATCTCGCCGCTCGAATTCATTCCGGTCGCGGAGGAAAGCGGCCTCATCGTGCCGATCGGCAAGTTTGTGCTGCGCGAGGCGCTGCGGCAGGCGAGCGCCTGGCATGCGGCTGGCGCACCCAGCGACCTCTTCGTCTCGGTCAACGTTTCGAGCCGGCAGCTCGACAGCCCCGATCTGGTCGAAGCGGTGACAGCGGCCCTAGGCGAACAGCCCGTGCCGGCGGGCTGCCTTCATATCGAGATCACGGAAAGTGCTGTCATGCGCGACGTTGCGCGCTGCCAGGACGTGCTGAAGCAATTGAAGGCGCTCGGCTGCCACATGGCGCTGGACGACTTCGGAACCGGCTATTCGTCCTTGAGCCTGCTGCAGCGGCTGCCGCTCGACTATGTGAAGATCGACCGTTCCTTCATCGCGGCCATGAGCGGCGAATTCGCGGGCGAGAGCATGGTCGGCGCGATTATCCAGATCGCAAGGATCCTGCACCTTACGGTTATCGCCGAGGGTATCGAGGCCGAAACGGACGAGCTCCGGCTGCGGGCGCTCGGCTGCCAGTTCGGCCAGGGCTATCGCTACGGCAAGCCATTGCCGGCGCCGCAATGGCAGGACGTGCTATTCGCCAAGCGCCGGCTGGGCGTGGCGCAATAGGTCGCCGCTAGTTTCCTTTCCCGCTTGATACTCGTGCTATCTCCCCGCGCGCCCGCTCCGCCAGCTGGCGCGCGGCTTCGCATAGCCAGGATGCGCTTTCCGCCAATACCTCCGTCCTTTGCCGGTGCAGCGCGGAATACCGAATGTCGCCGCTTGATTCGGCATCCACCCGCAATTGTCGGCTGGCTTCGACCAGCGCGCTGTCCTTGAGTACGTCCGCATAGGCGATCGAGAGGGATTTGACCGCGCGTTCCAGCGGCGCGAGTGCGTGATCGAACGCGCGCTCGGCGCTTTCCACGATCCGGATGCGCTCCCGCTCGCCAGCCGGAATTGGCCCCTCGAAATGCGCGTCGGTCGTTGCGCGCAGGAAACTGCTGAGGCATTGGTGCATCGCTTCCTCTCAAATACTTCACCTAGAACGATACATAATGAATTGACATCGGTCAACACAATTCGTATTGGAGGGCCCAATTCAGGAGCCCTTCATTGCGTTCAGTATTCTCGTTGGTCCTCATTGTAGTTCTCGCCGCCGGTTCACTGGCAGTAGGTGGCGTTCCGGACCGTGTCCGATTTGCTTGGCCAGTGGTCGGCGTCAAAGATGGCGATACCCTGGCGGTGAATCTGCCGGGCCTGCCGGCGCCGCTCAATCCAATGGCGGTGCGCCTGCGTGGTGCTGACACGCCGGAAAGCGGTGGCCGCGCCAAATGCGCGAGCGAACGCAAGCTGGCGGAACGTGCGACGTACTTTACGCGCCAAGCGATCACATCGGCCAGGAGTATCGAGTTCGAAGAGCCGGCCTGGGATAAATATGGCGGGCGGATCGACGCGGACGTATGGATCGATGGCGCGCTCTTGTCCGATCAGCTGATCGCCGCAGGACTTGCGCGGCCTTATAGCGGCGGCAAGCGGGCGGGCTGGTGCTGACGAGCATCGCAAAGCCCGAGTCAGACTCCCATCAATTCGTGGTTCTTGAGCACCAGGTGGACGGCAGCGACGTCTTTCTCGTCGAGCACGAATTCCTTTTCCGGATTGAATTGCTTTAAGTGCCACTTGCCGCCGGAACGGCGGACTAGCCGCTTCAGAAAGCACCTTTCCTCCCCGCTCGGCTGCTTTGCCACCAATTGGATGACGACATCGCGCCCGGCCTTCGGAGGACGGTGCGGATCTACATAGATGAGATCGCCAGCCTCATAGACCGGCTCCATCGAACTGCCTTCCGCATAGATGCAATAAATGCCTTTTCGGTTCATCTGTCCCGGCGGCCGGCGTACGAAATCGATCGGCCCTCCTTCGTTCAAAATGAAGACTCCATCGGATCCGCATTCCGCGGCGCCGAGAACGGGGATGTCTTTTGATAGGAAACGAAAGTCGGGCGCTTCGGATGACGAGAGCCGGACGTTGGACGGACCATCGACGTCTTCTTCGCCGCTCGCAGATGGCGTGCGGTCAAAGGGGACAGGCGGCTCATTGGACGCAGTTGGATCGGCGCCATGGCCATAGAGCAACCAGGCCGGATCGATCCCGAGTGCGCGGCTGTAGGCTTCGGCGGCGCGCTTTGAGACATCGCGCGTGCCGTTGACGTTGGAGCGGACGGTTACCTCGTTCCGATGTGTCAGCCGCGCAAGTTCGGCGCCTGAGCCGATGCCGCGAAGCTGCATCGCCTGGCGCAGACGTTGGGATGAGGAGCGGTCGGTTGAATCGGGCATGAGACGGATTGTAACGGGAAATCGATGCTTTGTGTATTGCATTATTCCGATACGTGATGTATCGTTCTCGCATGATCCTAGCCGCACTCACTGCTATCCCGCCGGCCAGCTTTCGCGACCTGATCGCGCGCTGGCCGACAACCCGCTCTTTTGCAAGAGACGCGGGCTGTTCGCCCATGCTGGTCCGGCAATGGCGGCATCGCGATTTTGTGCCGGCCCATTATTGGCCGCGGATTGTCGAGGGCGCTGGGCGCCGCGGCATCGGCTTCATCGATGCCGGTCTGCTGGCGCAGTTGGCCGCGCACAAGCGTGGCGGCACAAAAGGGACGCAAGCATGAGCGAGCGGTTGGATGCTCTGCCACGCAGAGTTCAGCGGCGTGAGCGGAGCGGCGTCTCACGCATGATCGGCCGCTGGCCGGAGAATATCCAGTTCGAGGATGCCGAAGTCCCGGCGGAAGGCTTCTTCAAAGGGACGGATCGCGAGATCGCCGGCGTTTGGCCGGAATCCAGCCTTGGCGCCGTTGGGCGCGTTGCGCGCCGCCGGTAATTTCGAAATCGCGGAGGACGTTGCATGGCGGCCAAGAGGCCGAAGAACAGCCGCGCCGGGCGCGTGGCCGGCAAGCGCGAGGCGTCAGATCCCGCCGATCTGCGCCTGCTGGCACGGGATGCGGCATTGGCGGCCTTGAAGCGGCTAGCCGATCTGTCACGTAGCGAGGACGAGCGGGTGGCCCTGGCGGCGACCCAGGAATTGCTGAACCGCGCCTTCGGCAAGGCATCGGCGAGCGGCGCCGAAGAGGCGCCGAACCAGCCGCTGATCATCAAGATCGTCAAGTTCGGCGACAGTGACCGCACAAGAACCAAGGGAGACGGACAATCATGATCGAGCGTGGCTCGCGAATGACGGCGTCGCGATCGCCGCAACCAGTAGCGGATGCCAAAGAGCTGGAAGCGATGGCCCGGCGCGCATGGCGGGAGCGGGGCATCGTTATCCTCTGGCCGGACAAGATCAAAGACGAATGGGATCGCCAGCACGTACTCAATGTCGCCAGCGATCTCTATGGCAAGAGATAGAGATGGGGAGGGCGCCGCGCGTGAAACCGATCTCCGAGACTGAATTGTGGCAATCGCACCTGGCGGTGCTGCGGCAGGCCTTGTGCATGCGCAAGCCAGATGCATTGGCCCGCGTGCGAAGCGAGACCGGCCGCCTGGAGCGCGAAATCGAATCGCTACAGGCGCGCAAGGCCCTGGCGGAGCGCGCCATGGCCGGTGGCGGCGCACTGGCACGGCAGCTTGCCGAGACGATCGCAGAGCGGCTGCGGCGGATCAGCGACCTCGCGAGATTGACGCGCCTGTTTGGCGGCAAGGCGAAGGCCGAGGATATGGGGGCGGCCGCCGAGCTGGCGGTGCGGCCGGCTTCGATCGACCCCATCGACTTGCTGCACGGCAAGGGCAAGCTGGATCAGGACCAGGTGCGCGCGGCCCGAGAGATCGGCTGGGTCTATGAAGCGATCACGCGCGCCGGTCGGGCGCGGGTCTCGCGATTGTCGGAATTCGATCCGCCGAAAGGCTTGCAGGAAATGCCGCTGCCTGAACGCGCTGCGCTGATCCATGCGAAAAGGTTCGTGCCCTGGGCGGAGCGGCTACGGGCCAGTGCACCGGCAACGCTGGACATTGTCTTGCGGGTCAGCGTGCTGGGCGCAGCGATCTATCCGGTGGCGCGCAAGCACCGGATAGGCTGGGGAACCTGCGTCGCAAAGCTGGCGGACGGACTCGATCAATACTGGCAGCGCGGTGAGGGCGGGCGCCGGCTTTGAACAATGTTGGCTCGGCGGCGAACGGAGGGTACAAACGTAAGAGCGGCCCGTCCGGCCGCCATACAACGTCAAGGGCAGGCGGAGATGGGATTCCAGATCGCGGAGAAATGGTTCGAATTCCGGCGCATCGATGACGACGTCACGCTGATCTGGGAACCGCACGTCGTGCCGCTGATCCGCTGCAACATCTGGCACGTCCGCGGGCGCGACCGCGACCTGCTGATCGACACCGGCCTTGGGATGGCGAGCCTCAAGCTGGCGGCGCGGCATCTGTTCGAAAAGAAGCTCATCGCGGTGGCGACCCATGCCCACTACGACCATGTCGGCGGATTCCATGAATTCGAGGAGCGCGTGATCCACGACGCCGAGGCGCGCAGAGTGGCCGCGGGCAACGCGGCGTCGTTGTACGGTGCGGGCAAGGAGGATGCCCTTCTTGAGAGCATCCGCGCGGCAGGATATGCCGTACCCCCAGAACTGTTCACGGCGCTACCGCACGCCGAGTACGACCCCCGATCCTATGCGGTGCTGCCGGCGCCGGCGACTCGTACCGTCGCGGAGGGCGACGTGGTCGATACCGGCGATCGCCAATTCGAGGTCCTGCACTTGCCAGGGCATTCGCCGGGTAGCATCGGCCTGTGGGAGGCCAAGACCGGCATCCTGTTCTCCGGCGATGCGATCTATGACGGTCCCTTGCTGGATGAGCTGCCGGGGTCGGATATCCCGACCTATGTCGCGACCATGAAGCGGCTCCGTCAGCTTCCTGTCAGCGTTGTCCATGCTGGGCATGATCCCAGCTTTGACCGTGCCCGGTTGCGGGAATTGTGCGATGCGTATCTCGCCAAGCGCACATGAAAGTGCGTTAAGATGAGTGCGGGGTTCTGGCGGAGGGTTCTGGCGGAAGTGCACACATGAAGATCTTGCTGGTCGAAGATCATCGCGAGCTGAGAGACATGGTGGCCGAGCATTTTGCCGGCCGTGGATTCGTGGTCGATGCAGTCGGCGCTGCGGAGGAGGCTCGCACCGCATTGTCGACCGGCGGCTATGACGTGTTGATTCTCGATCTCGGGCTTCCGGATACCGACGGCATGACTCTGCTGCGCGAGATTCCAGCGTTGGTCGCCGGCGGGTTGCCGACACTGATCGTAACGGCGCGCGATTCCCTCGATGACCGGCTGACGGGCCTCAATGAAGGCGCCGACGATTATCTGGTGAAGCCGTTCAGCCTGCTCGAGCTCGAAGCGCGGTTGCGCGCCGTGCTGCGCCGGCCCGGAACCCGAGAAGCGCCGAAGCTCATCTGCGGTGCGCTGCAATATGATCCGGCGGTCCGCGAAGTGACGGTACGTGGCCAATCGATCGAAATGAGCCGCCGCGAATCCGACCTGCTGGAAGCGCTGTTGCGGGCCGGGGGCCGGGTCGTGATCAGGGACTTCCTGGAGGAGCAGCTCTACTCCTTCAACGAGCCGGTCACGCCCAATGCGCTTGAGGCGGTGGTGTCGCGGTTGCGGCGGCGCTTGATCAGCGCCGATGCAGGCGTGCGCGTCGAGACGCGCCGCGGTATCGGGTATCGTCTGGTGGCAGAAGCCCAGGATGCGAGTGCACCGTCGTGACGACCCGCCGGTTTAGCCTGAAATTCCGGCTGACCGCCTCGTTGTTCATCGTATCGGCCATCGGCATCGCATCTGCGGTCTATTTCGCGTATCGCGAAGTCTACAACACCGATGAGGCGATCGCCGAACGGACACTACAAGGACAGGCCAGCGAATTCGTGGATTCGATATCGTTCGACGCCGCGACCGGCGTGCGCCGGATCAAGCTGCCTGACGATTGGCTGGAAGCGTATAGCAGGCCTGACAGCGAATTCTCCTACACGCTCTATGCTGCCAACGGGAAAGTCGAAGCGCTGGCGCCGAACCTCAAGCAACCCCTGGAGCCATCGGAGATGGTGCCAGGCAGGGATTATGGGCCACTGGAATTCCGCGGTCCGGCGGCACAGATGGTGATGACGGCACGCACGCCGGGGGGTGGCACGCTCGTCATCTCGCGCGGGCAGGTGGATTCCGAAGCCCTCGCGGAAAGCATGCTGGAAGAGTCGGTCGAGCCGATGTACCTCCTCATTCCGAGCGGCATCGTGGCGCTTGCCACGATCTGGCTGGTGGGCAGCTGGAGTCTGCGCCCACTGGAACGTGCCTCGCGCGAAGCGGCGGAGGTGGGGCCGGCGAACCCGACGGCGCGCGTTTCGACGGACGGACTTCCAGATGAAGTTCTGCCCCTGGTGGCGGCAGTCAATGGCGCGATGGATCGCCTGTCGCAAGCCTACGAAGCGGAACGCCGATTGACGGCCGACGCAGCGCACGAGTTGCGCACGCCTCTCGCCGTCCTGGATCTCCGGCTGCAGCGGGCGCAATTGGGGGGAGGGTTCGACTGGGCCGCAATCCGCCGCGATTTCGAACACTTGCATCGCGTTGTCGCGCAACTGCTCGATCTCGCCAGGATGGAAAGTGCGGCCAGTGCCCTGCCCGATCCCCAGCCGGTCAATCTGCCACGGATCGTGCGGGAGGCGACGGCGATGGTGCTGCCGTTGGCGGACGATGCCGGACGAGAGATCGAGATCGCAATCGATGCGGATGTGGCAATCAGCATCTTGGGACATGCGGCCGATCTTCGGAACATGGTGCGCAACCTGCTGGACAACGCGCTCTCCCATGGCAGGGGCAAGATCACCGTGCGGCTGGCGGGGCCGGCGCAAGGCGGCAGCGACCCGATCATCTTGCTGGTGAGCGATGAAGGCAACGGCGTTCCGGAAGACCTTCGCGATAGCGTGTTTGACCGGTTCCGCAAGGGCAAGGCGTCATCGACCGGCGCAGGTTTGGGGCTTGCCATCGTGCGCCACGTGGCGCGTGTCCATGGCGGCTTTGCGCGCGTCCATCCGACGGAACGCAACTGCATCGAAGTGGTGCTGGGCGGCGCGTCGCGCAGAGCCGGCAGCCAGGCAGCATAGGCAATCTGTCGGCGATATTCGATGGTCTGATACACGCCTTGGTTACTAGTGCGCGCTGGAGGAATCTGGCAGGTTCGCCCGGATTTTCAGCCCCCATCGCCGGCCCCCTTCGTGAAGCTCAAGAAGAAATTTCGCAGAGCGCTGCACTATTGGACGTGGCGCCTGAACCATCCGACCGCACTGTATGAGCAGTATTATGTCCACCGGGTGATGTCCAAGATCCGATCGGGAGAAGGCCATCCCGCCATCGGGCCGATGGCGCGCCCGTTGCGAACTGAATCCGAGCTGCTGGATTTCCTGCGGAAGCATGGTTTGCAGGCAGGTGACCTGACGATCGATTATGGCTGCGGAAGCCTTCGCCTGGCATCGCCGCTGATCAGCTTCCTGGAACCGCAAAGATATTGGGGCATGGATCTGGCGCAGGAGTTCCTTGATCTCGGCTGGGCGCATCTGTCGCCGGAACTCGCAAAGGCCAAACAGCCTCGGCTGGATGTGATCGGAGACGATGTCATTCATTGCGCGCGGGCGGAGCGGCCGCGCTACATCATCTCGTGGCACGTCTGCTCCAAGGTTCCCGAGAACCGCTTCGATGCCTATATCGGGAACATCAGCACCATGATGACGCCGGGCGCCACCGCGCTTGTGCATTTCCCGGAGGCGGCGGCGCTGCGGAAGCTGACCGGCCTCGCCTGGGCAAGGCCGCGCGCGCAAGTCACTGCGGCGGTCGCACGGGCGAATCCAAAGATCGAATGCAACTTCGGCGCAGTGGTCGATGGCGAGGTCGATGGCATCCGGCACAGCTACGCCATTCTGACGCTCCTGGCTTGAGAGAGCACCTGCGCGGATTCGCGTGACGGATCGACACACGCATAGCGGGAAAATATTGACCTCCGTTATGGCGGGTGGCATGATCTGGTCATCGTCGCAGAGTTGGGCGCCGGCCCACATATCCACGTAAACTAGAGACCGCCGGAGCGGCGCAGGATACCTAATCATGGACCACGCCACATCCGGCGGTAGCAGTGCGAATCTTCATTCGGGCGCAATGAGAGCTGGGGCATCGGGCGCGCGGCCAGGAGTTTCATTGGTGGGCTCGATGTTCAACAGTGCAAGTCGAGGGAAGCGGCATCCGCGCGCTTGCAGTCGTCATTTGCGGTTAATTGGCATGGAGAGCGTACGAAGCTCATCTGGAGACGATGGGATTGGCTGCGATCATGAACGCGAGGTCGGCCATGGGTTGAATCGCAACGGCCCCTGATCGATCGGGCGGCGCTGATTGTGTATTCCTCGATCGTTACGTCGCGCGCCCTCGGGTTCTCACGGCAAGCTGACTCAAACAATTGCGAGATTGGTGATTGGCCAGCTGCGGTTTCGCTGAAACCGGCATCAACGATCATCCAAATGTTGGACACCAGTTGACGGGCGGGTTCATGGAAATCATTTTGCCCAATCGTTGGCAGCCGAGGTCGTACCAAAGACGCCTGTGGGACTATCTCGAAACTGGTGGAAAGCGTGCCGTAGCTGTGTGGCACAGGCGGGCAGGGAAGGACGAAGTGTGCCTGCATTGGGCGGCCTGCGCGGCGATGCAGCGCGTCGGCAATTACTGGCACATGCTGCCGGAGGCGTCGCAGGCACGCAAAGCGATCTGGGATGCGATCAATCCGCATACCGGCAGACGTCGCATCGACGAAGCCTTTCCGGCTTCGATCCGTCTTGGGCAGCGCGACGACAATATGCGGATCAAGCTGATCAATGGCTCCAGCTGGCAGCTCGTCGGATCTGATAACTTCAACTCGCTCGTCGGGTCGCCGCCGACGGGACTCGTCTTCTCCGAGTATTCGCTGACTAACCCCATCGCGTGGGACTATCTCCGGCCGATTCTCGCCGAGAATGGCGGATGGTGCGTCTTCATGATGACGCCGCGCGGCCGCAATCAAGCCTGGAAGCTCTATGACATGGCGCGCTCGAGGCCGGATTGGTTTGCCGAGCTGTTGACCGTGGACGAGACCAAGGTGATCGGACCGGACATCATCGCGGATGAGCGCGCGTCCGGCATGTCCGAGGACATGGTCGCGCAGGAATATTATTGCAGCTTCGATGCAGCTTTGCCCGGCGCTTACTACGGCAAGCTGCTGCAGAGTGCCGACACGGAAGGGCGTATCGGGCGCGTGCCTTGGGCGCCGGATGCGGTTGTCCACACCGCCTGGGATCTTGGCATCGGCGACAGCACCGCAATCTGGTTCTGCCAGGCGGTGGGGCAAGAAACCCGCCTCATCGACTATTATGAAAATTTCGGCGTTGGGCTCGATCACTATGCCAAGGTGCTGCGCGAAAAGCCGTACGTCTATGGCGAGCACATCCTGCCGCACGATGCGCAGGTGGCAGACTTGTCGACCGGTCGCAGCCGGTTGCAGACCTTGGCGACGCTCGGCATTCACGGCCGCGTTCTGCCGCGGGAGCCGAACATCGAGGATGGCATCAACGCCGCACGCAATCTGCTGCCGCGCTGCTGGTTCGATGCGGAGAAGTGTGCGCGCGGCCTCGAGGCCCTCCGCCAATATCGCTGCGACTACGACGCGGAGCGGAAGATCTATTCGGCGCGGCCACGACATGACTGGACCAGCCACGCGGCAGATGCCTTTCGCTATCTGGCGCGCGGGCTGCCGGAGGGTGCGGCGGCGCAGCCAGAGCGCGATCGATATGGGCCGCGCCAGGGCGACGAGGGAACGTGGATGAGTGCGTAATGCAGGAGGCGGATACATATTCGCGGGGACGCCATAAAAGTTCTCGGTTAGCGTGCCAGTCAGCGGCGCCGAGGTGTTTCAAAACTCAAAGTCGGCATGGAAATCCAATGGACGAAGTTGACGAAGCACGGAAGTGGCTAAGACTGGGCTATGAAACCTACGGTCCAGAAGGCGTCCACGCGATAGCAAGTGCAATGGGCTTGCGGCTCGGCCAGGATCGATCCACAACCCAAGGTAATGTAACACGGTGGACAACAACGGGGGGTAGTGATAAAGTTCCGGGTAATGATAGC
>DASRRI010000048.1:0-25400 GCA_035695765.1 Dongiaceae bacterium | reverse complement strand
TTGCCGTCCGACGCCAGGGCCAAGCTGGACGAGGCGGCGAAGGCGATGGGCCTGAGATCGGCGATGCTGGAACCGCTGCGGCCATGGATGGCGGCGCTGACGATCACGGTCGCACCGCTGATGCGGGCCGGCTACGATCCCGGGATGGGCATCGACAAGTCGCTGGAAGGCGACGCGGAGAGGGCGCACAAGTCAGTGCGGACCTTCGAGACACCGGAGCAGCAGATCCTGCTGTTCGCCAATCTTCCCGAAGAGACCGAGTTGAAGTTCTTCCTGCAGACGCTAGACGAGACGGCAGCGGCCCCCAAGATGGTCGACCAGATGGCGGATGCCTGGCTCGACGGCGATCTCGAGGCGCTCGACAGCCTCGTGTTCGACAAGATGAAGCAGGGCGCGCCGGAACTCTATGACATCATGATCGTGGAGCGGAACCGCGACTGGAGCAAGCAGATCGCAACCCTGATGAAGGGTGCGGGAACCAGCTTCATCGCAGTCGGCGCAGGCCATTTGACGGGGGACAACAGCGTCCAGGCCCTGCTCGCGCAACAGGGGTTTGACGTCGCGCGGTATTAGGGCTTCGCGGCGGGTCTTAGCCCCAGGCTTCCTTGGAACCCAGGCGCTTGCCGAAGCGGGCGGGGGCGGGCGGCGGGATCTCGGCGGCCGGGCGGCCATAGAGCCAGCCCTGTCCCAGATCGACGCCGAGATCGAGGAGGATGCGATGCTGGTCCTCCTTCTCCACCATCTCGGCGACGGTGCGGATGCCGAGGCATTTGCAGGTGGTGAGCACGCCCTCCACGATCGCGCGTTCGCGCAGAGAATCGTGGATGTTGCGGATATAGACGCCGTCGATCTTCACCAGGTCGACGTTGAGCTGCTGGAGGTAAGGCAGTGACGAAGCGCCGGCGCCGAAATCATCGAGGCACACGGCGTGGCCGCGTGCCCGCAGGCGATCGACCGCCTTGGCCGCGCGGCCCAGATCTTCGAGCTTCGCGGATTCCGTCACCTCAACCATCAGCTTCTTGCGATCCTCGCCCAGGCGCTCCGTCACGCGCTCGAACATCGCGATGAAGCTGTCATTCAGCAGCGACTTGGCCGACATGTTCACGGCCAGGCTGAGATGATGCTTCTTGGCGTTGGCTTCCATGATGCGGCGGATCGCGCCATTGGTGACGGCAAGATCGAGCTCATGGACGATATTGATCTCTTCCGCGAATTTGACGTCTTCGAACGGCGAGCGGCCGTTGGGCAGGCGCAGCAGCACCTCGTAATGGTGCTGATAGCGGTCCACCAGGCTAACGATCGGCTGGTAGTGGAGATTGATCTTCTGCTCGTGGATGAGGTCTCGCATGGAGACCACGCGAGTGAGGATCTCCGCCGTCTTCTTTCGCAGATATTCGTCGGCCGTGCCGGACTGCATGCCGGCCGTGCCCTCGGAGGTGAACTTGCCGACGATGTAGGTGAGGATGCCGTCGACATCTTCGTCGGCCAGGGAATTGCCATGAAACCGGACGGTGGTTTCGTGGAGCTTCAGCGCCTTCTCGTCAAGGTTATAGCTCTCGCCGGCCTTGGCTATGGCATCGGCGATAGCGGCCGGGCTTTCATTTTCCAGGTGCGTGACGGAAAACTTGCCGTCGCCGACCCGGCCGGCGGAATCGTGGTCGATCGCATGCAACTTCAATTGCGCGCCGATCTCGCCCAACAAGGCCTCGGAGCGTTCTGCGCCCAGAACGTTCTTGAGCTCGGCCTCGCCGCAGATCTCGATCAAGGTGAGGCAGGCAGTCTTGCCGGATTGGCGAGCCAGCTTCACGGCATCGGTCGCGGCCTGGGTGAATTCGACGGCTTCGAGGAGTCCGGTCACGCGGTCGCGCTGGCGCGGCTCCCCTTGCTGCGCGGCGGTGATCTGCGCCCGCACGATGGAGAGGAAGAAACGCTCGTCCGATTTGTCGAAGGCGCGGTAGATGCAAGCCTCGACCGTACGTTGCAAATCCGGCTCGGCCGAATTCCGGTGCAGCGCCAATCGGAGGCCGCGCCGGCGCTGGCCGGGACCAAGGCCGCGCAGCGATGCCGTCAGCAGCACGGAGTCCTGATCCGCTAGAATTTTAGTAAAAGGCTTTCCAATCAGCGCGTCGGCTTCAACGTCCAGAATCGACTTCACTGCGCCGCCGACCCACAGAACCTGGCTGCCGCTGTCCAGTTCGAGCAGCAAATCAGCATTGGCGAATGCGAAGCCGACGAACCGGTCTCGTTCCTCGCGCAGTCGGTCGGCTATGTTCGGTGCCATATTGCCTCGTGGGCTTTGCAACGGGTGGTGACGCGGGTCTGACGCAAGCGTTTCATGGAGTCTTGAGCCGCGCGCTTAAGATCGCGTTAAAATAGCGAGGGAGACGGGGCGCTCTCTTGTCGCAATGCCTCAGTATAGTGTGTCGGAGTCCGACTATTTTTGCGTGATCTTCAAGGACGAGCATGAAGGATAACCGGCTGCAAATCCGCATCGCGCAGCTCGATGAACTGGCGGCCTTGAACAGGCTGATGGATCTGGCGATCGACGAGCTGCTGAAGCCGTTCCTGAACGAAGCCGAGATCGCGTCCAGCCGCGCCATCATGGGCCTCGACACGCAGCTGGTCCGCGACGGCACCTATTTTGTGGTGGAAGACGAGGGTGCGCTGGCGGGATGCGGCGGCTGGAGCCGCCGCGCCACCATGTATGGCGGCGACGTTTCGCCTGGGCGTGACCCAGCGCTGCTGGACCCGGCGAGGGACGCGGCGCGGGTACGAGCGATGTATACGCATCCTTCCTTTGTCCGGCGTGGGGTCGGGCGCCTGATCCTCGCCCGGTGCGAAGAGGCGGCGCGGGCCGAAGGTTTCACCCGCACCGAACTGGTGGCGACCATGGCCGGCCTGCCGCTCTATGTGGCCTGCGGCTATCAGCCGGTCGAGCATTTCTCCGACGACCGCGGCGGCGCGCCTGTCCCGCTGGCGCGCATGATCAAGGCACTGTGACGGGAACTCCGCCGCGGGCGGAGCATTCTGGCGGTATGACGCGCAGCTTACGATGGCTGATTCCCTGGTTCTTCGTGCTTGCGGCGTGCGGCGAGACAGCGAAACTGCCGGCCGAAGCGGGCATCGGGCCAAACCCGACCTTGCCGGAGCCGAACGAGACCATGGTCCCCACCGTCAATATCGCCCCGGCAATCGGCTGGCCCGAAGGCGGCAAGCCGGTGGCGGCAGAAGGGCTAAGTGTGAACGCCTTCGCGACCGGCCTCGATCACCCGCGCTGGATTTATGTGCTGCCGAACGGAGACGTGCTGGTGGCGGAGACCAACGCCCCGCCGCGCGAGGAGGAGGATGGCGGGTTCATGGGTTGGGTCCAGGGGATGTTCATGGGTCGTGCCGGCGCGGCGGTGCCGAGCGCCAACCGCATCACCCTGCTGCGCGATTCCGACGGCGATGGCATCGCGGACACACGCACGGAGTTCCTGAAAGATCTCAACTCGCCGTTCGGCATGGCGCTCATCGGCGGGGATTTCTATGTCGCGAATACCGATGCGATCCTGCGCTTCCCTTACGAAGACGGTGAAACGGCGATCACCGCGTCGGGCGCGAAGATCGCCGATCTGCCGGCCGGGCAGCGCAACCATCACTGGACCAAGAATTTGATCGCGAGCCCGGACGGCAAGCTGCTCTATGCGACCGTCGGATCCAATTCCAATGCCGCGGAGAACGGCATCAATCGGGAATATCAGCGCGCCTGCATCCTTGAGGTCGACCTCGCGACGCGCAAGACGCGGATCTTTGCGTCAGGATTGCGCAATCCGAACGGCATGGCGTGGCAGAAAGACACCGGCGCTCTGTGGACCGTGGTGAATGAGCGCGACGAGCTCGGCAGCGATCTGGTGCCGGACTACATGACGTCGGTCAAGGATGGCGGCTTCTATGGCTGGCCCTATTCGTACTACGGCCAGCATGTCGATACCCGGGTCGAGCCGCAAAAGCCTGACCTGGTAGCAAAGGCAATCGTGCCCGATTACGCGCTCGGCAACCACACCGCTTCGCTCGGCCTTGCCTTCTCCGAAGGCACGTTGCTGCCAGAGAATTTGCGAGACGGCGCGTTCATCGGCCAGCACGGCTCGTGGAACCGCGACCCGGCCAGCGGCTACAAGGTGATCTTCGTGCCGTTCAAGGACGGCCATCCGTCTGGATTGCCAATCGATATCCTGACCGGTTTCCTCAGCGAGGATGGCGATGCGTTCGGCCGCCCGGTCGGCGTTGCCATCGACCGCAAGGGCGCACTGCTGGTTGCCGACGACGTCGGCAACGCGATCTGGCGCGTGGCGCCGAAAACAGGGGATTGAGTTTGACGGTCAGGCCCGCGGGATGCCGGCGGCGGCAAGGCCATCGGCAAGCCGGTCCATGAAATCCGGGCGGAACGGCCAAGCCGCGCCGGCGACCGCGACCGTCAGATCGGGATCCTTGCGCAACAGACTGCGCGCGCGGCGGCGCGCTTCGGCGCGGGCGCCCGCATGGATCGCGCCGGCTATGACGATGCGCTCGCCCCAAAAAGCGGCGGGAAATACCTCGACGCCGCTCTTCGCCCAGACAGCTGCCCGCTCATGGCGGCCAGCTGCGAAATGCACGCAACCGATGCCGATAAAGGCCGTATGGCGCAGCGCGTCGAACGGCATCAGCCGTCGAAAGCTCCGGATCGCCGCGTCGCTGTCGCCCTGATAGGCTGAGAGCCAGGCACGCCGGCTCGCGGCAAGAGGTGAATATGGATCGAGCGCCAAGGCGCGCTCGATCAAGCGGTCGGCGGCTTCGACCCGGTGCAGCAACGCAAGCGCGCCGCTGCACAATGTCAGCACCATCGCATCGTCCGGTGCCAGGTTCTCGGCCTGATGAGCGAAGCGTCGGGCGCGGGTGCGGTCCTCCTCCGGCGTCACGCTGAAATGCTGGGCCGCGCGCTGGCCCCAGCACCAGGCGGCAAGCGCCTTGGCGAGGTGGTCTTCGATGCGCCGGCCCATATCGTGATCGCTCAACAAGCGGGATGATTGTCCGGCGGCGCTGCCCGCGGTGACGAACTCGGCTGAAACCAGCGGCCAGGACGTGGGCGCCTACCCGGCCAGCACAAGCCAGCCGGGTGGCGACGCCCAGGCTCAAGTGCCGGTTACGCTCACTCCGTTCTGCACCAGCAGATAGGCATCCTCGTTCGCGCCCGGGGTGGTGCCACTGGCCTCATGCACATAGAGCGTGTAGCCGGCTGGGGATCCGCTCGACCCTGTTGCCTCGGACCAGCCGCCGCCGGAGAGATTCACGCTGTCGCCGGCATCGCCGTCGACCCGCATCGCCGCGCGGTTGTCATAGGTGCCGCCGCTGCCGCTGCCTCCGGGATTGAAGCTACCGGCCTCGAAGTCGCTGATGACGTCGGCGGCACTGAGGGTGACAGCGGTGCCGCCGCCGCCCGTCATGCGCAGCGTCTCGATATCCTCGACTTTGGCATCGTCGATCGCAGTGAAGTCGATGGTAGGTGCGTCGCTGATATCGAGGATGTCGCCGGGTGCGCCAGTTGCCGCCTTGAAAGCGTCGGCACCGCCGTTATATGTGTCGTCGGTGCCGCGCCAGATCAGAACGTCCTCGCCGATGCCGCCATTCAGCAGGTCCGCGAGGCTGTCTGTCCCGCCATCGAGGATATCATTGCCGGTACCGCCGTTGAGCGCATCGATGCCGTCTCCACCATTCAGGGTGTCATCGCCATTGCCGCCGAGCAGCATGTCGTTGCCGTCGCCGCCATTGAGGATGTCCTTGCCTTCCTGGCCATAGAGCGCGTCATTGTCAGCGCCGCCATTGAGCGTGTCATTGCCGTAGCCGCCTTGCACCGAATCGGTGCCGGCGGCGGCACTGATGAGGTTGTTGGAATCATCGCCGATGATGAAGTCGTTGCCTGCGGTGCCATCATGCGGCGCCGCGCCATGCACCATGGTCGGCGGTGCAATGGTGACGGTCAGCGTTGCGCTGGCGGTGTCGCTGAGGAAGCCGTCCTGGATGGTGTAGGTGAAGGCATCCTCGTGGCCGCCGCTGCCGGGGGTGGCGGTGTAGCTGAAATCGCCGGTCGTCTTGTCGATGATGAGAGTGCCGTTGTTGGTCTCCACCTTATAGCCGGTGATGGTGTCTGTGATGACCTGGGCCGTGGTGTCGGCATCGATGATCGCGCTGATGGCCGTGATGCTCGGGCTGCCGTAACCGTCGGCGCCGGGATCGTCATTGGTCAGCACATTGCCAACGATTGTCGCGGGAACGGTCTGGATAATCTCGCTGGCCAGCTGGTTTTCGTCGTTGACCACGATGACCGACTGGTCAGGGAAGGTCTCATTGTGATAGGCAACGCGGCCGAGTTGCTCCAGCGCGGCGGCTTTTCCGGCCACGTCGGAGCCAAGGCCGACGGCGACCGACACGACACCCTTGTCGGCCAGGCCGGTCGCAAAGCCAACAGCCGAAGTTCGGCCTTCCCAGATATTCTCTTCGGTCTGATTGAGCGCATTCGCCGAGTCACCGCCGGGATAAGAGCTCGTCTTGTCGGAGTCGTTCACCGGCGCCCCGTCGGAAAAGAAGTAGACGAGCCCCTTGGTGGTCGCCGTCGTGGCGACCCACGACGAGTCCATGATGCCCTGCTGGGCGGTCGCGAGCGCCGTATCGTAGTCAGTGAAGTTGGTTGGCCCGAGAGCGTTGATAGCGGCGATCACGGCGGCGAGATTGGCTGGGTTTGCGATGTCAACGAAGGTGGAAGCGTCGGTGCCGCCGAAATAGGAGGCATTGCTGCTGAACTGCACCATCTTGATATTGACGGAGCCGGCGGTGGAGGTTGCATAGGATTCCAGCATGGAGATGACGGCTGCCTTCTGCAGCTCCATGCGCGTAGTCACCGTGCCGTCGGGACGCGTCACTTCCTCGGCCATGGAGGCCGAGATGTCGATCACTAGCATCAACTGGTAGTCGGTGGCAGTGCCTTGCGTCACTGTCGCGGAATCCGGATTGGCGGTGGGCAGCGAATTGACGATGCCGGGACCAAGGTCGCGATCGTCGTCGAAATCGAAGATCTTGGTCTGATCGGTGACCAGCTTGTATTGCAGCGCGGTCCCGCCGAGGACTCCCTCCGCATTGAGGCCGCCGAGCTCCGCGCCGACCGGGAACGGCACGAAAATGCCGCTGCTCGGTGTTGTGCCGCCTTGCGGTCCGGCAGCCGCGCCGGCGGCGGTCTGAATCTCGAGGGACGGATCTGTTTCCGCCACGACGGCGGCGACATCCACCTTGTCGCCGTCATTGGTCACGATGGTGATCGGCGATTGCTCATTTGCCTCGGCATAGCCCTGGAGAATGACGGTGCGGCCGTCGATGACAAAGGCCAGATTGCCTTGCGGCCCGATCTCGGCCAGCAGGTCCTGCTCGGTATCGGTCGGCAACTCCACGATCTCGCCCGGCGTGACGGGCACGACGATCACGCGCTGGCCTTGCGGCAGCGTCACGCGCGCCGCTTCGGCCACAGTCAGTTGTACGTCTGCAACGTCGAAATCAGTCTCATTCATGTTGGAGTCGCGTTCGGGCACGTGCTCGTCACGCGTAAATGGTGTCGCTTCAATTGTCATGGAGTTCCCTCATGAAGGTAGCGCGGCGCCGCAACCGCCGTCGGCGGAGTCAGAACTGTGCTGTCGTGAACAGCACCGGCGGCGATCTGTTGCCGCGGCACGTCTAGAAATTTCGGAATCGCGCTCGGAAAAAACTGTCAGCGGAGTGACGTAGCGCGCGGAGTCGCGAGCTGCCCGGCTAGCGGACGAAATGCAGACTTGAAAAGCGCTGCCGGAAATTCGTGACGTCGGCCGCGATCGATCGAGCTTCGTGCGCGTGCGACAGAGTCGCAGCGATATAACCAGCGAGTTCCGGCATATCGGCCGGTCCCTTGCCCCAGCGCACGATCTCGGGCGTGCCGATCCTGAGGCCGTTCACGTCGCCTTCAACCGGCGCGACCGGCAGGCCGATGCCGCAGGCGAGGATGTTGGCCTGGCGCAGCGTCTTTGCGGCAGCCTGGCCGCCGCCATAGCCGGCTGCTTCGATCGCGAACTGATGCGAGATGGTGATACCGCGATCGCGCGCGAAAACCGGGATGCCGCGCTCGACCAGCGCTTCGCCCAAAGCTTTGGCAGTTGTGCCCATTTGAGTGGCATAAGCGCGGCCATGGACCTTCCAATCCAGCAAGGTCATGGCGAGCGCGGCGGATTTCGCGGCATCGAAATTGGCGGTCAGCCCCGGATAGGCGATGGCGTCGAGGCGCTGCGCGATGCTGGCATCGTTGGTGACGATGAGGCCGGAGGGCGGACCGCCCAGGCTCTTATAGGTGCTCATCGTCATCACATGGGCGCCTTCTTCCAGCGGCTGCTGCCACGCGCGGCCCGCGATCATGCCGGACATGTGCGCCGCGTCGAACAGCACCAGCGCGCCGACTTCATCCGCGATTGTGCGAATCTCCCGGATCGGATGCGCAAAGAGGTTGAGGCTTCCACCGATGGTGATGAGCTTCGGTCTCACGCGCCGCGCCATGATGCGCAGTGCGTCGACATCCACCATGTAACTCGCTGGATCGACCGGCGCAGAAACGGTGGTGACTCCATAGAACCCGGCGGCACCGGCTTCATGATGCGTGACGTGGCCGCCGATCTCTGGCGGCGGCGCGATGATCACATCGCCCGGCCTGGCCGCCATCATAAAGACATAGAGGTTCGCGAGCGCGCCGGACCCGACGCGGATCTCGGCATAGCGCGCGCCAAAGATCTCCGCCGCCAGCTCAGCCGCCAGCACCTCGATCTTTTCGATGCCCTCCAGCCCCATCTCGTATTTGTCGCCGGGATAGCCGAGGGAGGGGCGGGACCCGATGCCAGCGGCCAGCAGCGCCTCCGCCTTCGGGTTCATGGCGTTGGTGGCGGGGTTGAGGTTGACGCACTCTTGCTCGTGGATCGCTCGGTTCTCGGCGACATAGGTCAGGAGGTCGCGCTCGATCTCATCGGCACTGCTGCCAGCGGCGCGTTCTGCCAGAGACTGGATATAGAGCTCGGAAGCGTCAGGGACCCAGGGACGCCGCTGCAGCATGGTCATCGCGCAATGATCCTCTCGCATCTGCGCCGGTACGGGGGAGGCCGTACCGGCGCTTGACGCTAGGAGAGGTTGATGACCGGGTCTAGTGATTCGACGCTGGCTACCGCCCGCGCTTGCCGCGGGGGGTCAGTTTCGGTGCGGCGGCGGTTGCCAGGGCCGCGGCGCGCGTGTGCTTGCCGTGATGCTTGGCGGCGGCCGGCGTGTCCAGGAACCGCCGATAGCGCAGCGCACGCCGGGCCAATTGCGCCCGTCCCTTGACCTTCATCCGCTCAGCGGCGACCGCATCGCCGGTCCGGCTGAAGGTGGCGTGCCCACCCAGCTCCGGATCGAAATAGCCGATATAGCCGCCGGGATTGACGCCGAACGACTGCAGAGTCTTGCCTTTGTGAAGGCGCCCCAGAAAATCATTGCGCGCGCCAGTCTCATCGCTGCCCGTGAAATAGAGCGGCAGGACGAAGTTCGAGACCTCGACGCCGTCGATCTCGTAGGTCTCGTCCTGGACAGCGTCCGACATCTCGTACCAGTGGAACACGGTCTTGTTGGGATTGGTCGGGTGCGGACCCATGACCAGCAGGTTGACTTCCGGGTCGGCGATCAGCTCGAGCGCCTCGTGCGACAGCGTGACGCTCCAGGGTTCGCCCAGCTTCTTGGAAAGGTCGGTGAACACGAAACCATAGGGGATGCCGCTGGCGTTGTTTTCATGATAGCCGAGTGCGCCGTCGACGTCGGTCTCGTTCCACAGATAGAGAATGGCATCGCCGCGCAGATCGGGCAGCGACAGCTTGCCGGGTTTCTTCTCGCTACGGCCTTCCAGGCGCAGGGTCGCACCCAGGCTCCAATAGGGCTCGAAATCCTCCGTGATCTGGCGGTTGATGGCGCGGATGACATTCTGCAACTCCTCATCCGACACTTGGCCATTGGTGTGATTGACGATGGAAATGATCATTGAAGCCCCCTGTTGTCAGCGAACTGCAAGCCCTGGCGCATGGCCAAGGCGCCCGGAGAAATGACCGGGGCGATGAATTCGATGGATGTTCTGATGGAGCGGGCCAATGTTCCCCGCTCAATCAATCATTGCCTTCCGATCCCTGGGAGTCAACGTTTGAACGGTCGGGCAGCGGCGTTCTGTGCTGTTTCTGCGGAACGCACCCCAGGACGTGAGCCTGCCGACAAGAGGATTAGTTGCAACCGATTTGGGGAGTGCTACACTTGCCGCAGTCAGCAAATCAAAATCCATGTGGCGCAGCCGGCGCGGTGCGCGCGGTCGGCGCAGAGCTGTTTTTGTTTCCTTCACGGGTCCAGTGATGGCGAAGTCTTCCAAGCATCGGCCACAAACTGGGACGGCTGAGCAGGGCCGCACAGTCGATCCGAAGCGCGTTCCGGAGGAGAAACACGAGGGTGGTGTTGTGCATCGAGAAGCGCCGCACCCAGGCGTGCCGGTTTCGCAGAAGGAATATGATTCTTTGAAGCGCGCGGCCAAGCGGACGCGATCAGCCAGGCGCGGACAGGAAGATCCATCCGGAAAGAATTAGCACGTCGCATCACCATTCTGGTGAAAGGAGGGGGCGATGGCAAAGAGAGCGAGCAAGAAGGCGGCGGCGTCACGCCGCGCGCGGGGGCAATACAAGACACGCGTTCTATCGGGCCGATCGCCGCGCGGGCGTGAATGGGATCCTGCCAGACCGCCGGCGATGGCGGCCGCCGTGCCGGAGGTCAACGAGCCACGGCCCTATACCAGCCGCTATCCGATCCCGGACAAGGAATTCCAATCTCTGAAAAACGCCGCGCCGAAAGCGAAGCTGCTGAAGGTGACGGCGGCGCGGATCAAGGATTCGGCGAAGAAAAAAGACGAGCTGAGCGCCCGCGCCATGGCGCCCTCGGTTCTGGCGGCGGGGCTCGAGCCCGCAGCGGCACCGGTTGGATCGGCCAACTTCGCCGGCATCACGGCGACCGGATGGATTCCGCCCGACTGCACCATGGCGGTCGGTCCGCAGCATGTCCTGCTGTCGGTGAATTCCTCGATGGCCATTTATGGCAAGACCGGCGGCGCGCCGGCGATGCAGCGCACCTTGACCCAATGGTTCTCGAACGTGGTCCAGGGCATGACCATCTTCGATCCCAAGGCGCTCTATGACCAGCATGCCGGCCGCTGGGTGCTGCTGGCCGTCGGCATCCAGAAGACTCCCAAGCGCTCGGTCTTCCTGCTGTCGGTGTCGGCTACCGCGAATCCGCTCGGCCAATGGCGGAACTACAGTTTGAACGCCATGGTGGATGGAGGGACGGCGACCAACAATTGGGCGGACTATCCCGCGCTCGGCGTTGACAACCACGCGCTCTACGTCACTGCCAACATGTTCCAGTTCGACGGCGGATTCCAATACGCCAAGATCCGCGTCATACCGAAGGCTGGCCCTTATTCGGGCGGTACCGCACCATTCTTCGATTTCGTGCGGATGAAGAATGCGAACAACTCGCTCGCCTTCACCGTCCAGCCTTGCCACACCTTCGGCGCGCCGCAGCTGCAGTATTTCGTCAACTCGCTGTTCCCGAGCGGAAACGTGCTGACGATCTGGCGCGTCACCAATCCGACGACGGCTCCGGTCCTGACGCGCCAGCAGGTGACCGTGTCGCCCTACAGCCTGCCGCCGAACGCCGAGCAGAGCGGCGGACCGCCGCCGCTCAATACCGGCGACGTGCGCGTCATCCATGCAGTGTTCCGCGGCGATTCGATCTGGACTGCCTTTACCACCGCGCACAATTGGGGCGGTGCCTCGAACCGCGCCTCGGTCCAGTGGTGCCAGATCCGCGCCGCCGTGCCGGCGCTGGTCCAGCAGGGCGTGTTCGGCACCGGCGCCTTCCATTATTTCTATCCGGCATCGTGCCCGGACAATAACGGCAACATGGTGATGGTGTTCAGCCGGTCCGGGGCGGGCGGCTTCGGATCGATCCTCTATACCGGGCGGCGCTCGACCGATCCGCTCGGCACATTGCAGGCCAGCACGATCCTGAAGAGCGGCGTCGCGCACTACACGGCGCTGGATAGCGGCGGGCGGAATCGATGGGGCGATTATAACGGTGTCGCGGCCGATCCCGCAAACTCCAGGCTCATCTGGTTCTACAGCGAGTTCGCGAGCGCGGTGAACACCTGGGCGACCTGGGTCGGCTCCTCGTTCTTCTGATGCAGGCGGATCATTGTCGTTTCTTGTGGCCGACCAGGCTCAGCCAGAGGAATACGAACAAGGCGCCCGCGGCGGCGGGCCATTGGAACCAGATATCGTCCAGACCGTCGAACATGTCGATCGCGAACAAGAATAGAATGAGCGCCGTCACGATCCTGACCGGCCGCGGCAATTCGCGGAAGCGCGACCAGAGCCGCGCCGGCAGAGTTTGCGGATTGGAACCTAGCGGCCGGATGTCTCCCCTCGATGGTCCGGCGCTGCTCGCGCGTGTCGCCGGGCGCGCGCCATCCAGCACGATGCGATAACTGGTCACCGGGTCCGTCACATTCTTGACCGGCTGCTGGCCGAGATAGTCGAAATCGACCGAGAGCTTGTTGCGCACCAGGTCATAGACCGGGCCGGAGATGAGGATGCCGCCGGGCTCCGCCAGCTCCTGCAGCCGCGCGGCAATGTTGACCCCTTCGCCGTAGAGATCGTCATTCTCCACCATCACGTCCCCGAGATTGATGCCGATGCGGAACCACATCTGCTCGGCTTCCGGCAGGTCGCGGTTGCGCACAGCCAGCTCACGCTGCACCTCGATTGCGCATTGCACCGCTTCGACCACGCTCCCGAATTCGGCGATGACTGCATCGCCCCAGGTGTTGATGGTGCGGCCTTCGTGCCGTTCGACCAGGGCATCCATCGCGGCGCGATATTGCCGCAGCGTCCCGATGGTGCGCGTTTCGTCGCTTTCCATCAGGCGCGCATAGCTCTTGACGTCGGCGCACAGGATCGACGTCAACCGACGCTTGACCTTGGTGGTCATATTCCACCTCGTATTGGAACCGGGCGCGGGGCCCGGCTCCCGAATATTGTTTGTCATCAATCGCCTGCTCATTATGAATTGTGGCGATCCGCTCGCCTACATCAATTCGGTTCGTCAGCAGAACAGCTCGAACTGCCGGTCCGGCTCCTTCGGAACCGTGAAGCGCGTGCAATCGAGGTCGTATTCGCGCTTGTCGAGGCCGTGGCGGCGCGCCGCCTTTTCCACCCGCTCGCGGATGATGTCGGCATAGGGGCCTTCGCCTTTCATGCGCGTGCCCCATTGGCTGCGATAGGCGATGCCGCCATGGCACTGGCTGATCAGGCTCATGGCGTGCTTGGCCTTGCCCGGCGCATGAGCGACCAGCCATTCGATGAACAGGTCCTTGATCTCCAGCGGCAGGCGCAGCAGCGTCCAGTTGACCCATTTGGCGCCGGCTTCCGCGCCCGCCGCGATGATGGATTCGATCTCATGATCCGTGATCGCCGGGATGATGGGCGCGACCGAAATCGCGACCGGCACGCCCGCGTCGCTCAGCGTCTTGATCGCGTTGAGGCGGTTGGGCGGGGTGGAAGCGCGCGGCTCCAGCTTGCGCGCCAGCTCGCGATCCAGGCTCGTCACCGAGATCGACACCATGATGAGCCTCCGCTTCGCCATGTCGGCGATCAGGTCGAGATCATCCAGCACGCGGGCGCTTTTGGTGGTGATACCGACGGGGTGGTTGAAGTCGCTCAGCACCTTCAGGACGCTGCGCGTGATGCGAAATTGCCGCTCGATCGGCTGATAGACATCCGTGACGGCGCCTAGCGCCAGCACGTCCGGCTTGTAGCCAGGCTTGCGCAACTCCTTGGCCAGCAGCTTCGCCGCGTCGGCTTTTGCAAAGAGCTTGCTTTCGAAATCAAGCCCCGGCGACAGGCCGAGATAAGCGTGAGTCGGCCGCGCGAAGCAATAGATGCAGCCATGCTCGCAGCCTCGATAGGTGTTCACCGAGCGATCGAACGGGACATCGGGTGACTGGTTGTGCGCCATGATGGTGCGGCTTGAATCGAGCGCGACCTTGGTGGCGAGCGCCGGCGGATCGCCATCGGGGTCTCCGCTTGCCAGCGCGGTCGGATTGCTCCAGCCGTCATCCTCCAGCGGCCGCTCGCCCAGCTCGTAACGTCCCGGCCGGTTGCTGACCGCGCCACGGCCTTTCATCGCCTGATTAGGCAATGTCGGGTCGGGGACCGGCGGCAGATCCAGGTCGGGCTCGTGTTTCGGCATGGCGCAAATCTGCTCCGCTGCAGGGAACAAATCAAGAACAAAGCTGCCAGGTTGTGGTTGCCGCGCCGTCACGCGAATCCGCGCTAGTAAAAGTAGTGCAGGAGTTTCGGTATTTCTTGCCGCTGCTACCAGGTGGCGGCGCCAGCGATCAACTTGTCCACGATCGCTCAAGACCATGCGCCGCCAGGAGAGGTCATCCGGGCACATGATATTTTTGTAGGCTGCCTGAAATTGCGCGGCGCACGGGTCATTGCGTCCTTCGAATCTCAGCCAGCGATCGAGGCAATCGCCGCGCAGGATCGAATACTCGTCGGCCGTTCCGATCTCCACCGCAGCGCCGGCAATTCTTGCTGCCGGAAGCTCCTGGCGGATCGATTGTGACAGGAGCCCGCGATATTTCGGCGTCGATCCGGAATGGAATGCGGACTTCTCTTCCTGCCGGTCCCACCATCGGCAAGCGGCGGCATGTTCCGGGCTGCCTCTCTCGTCGAAGATCAAATAGACAATCTCGCCGAAACTCCCGACGCCGGTGTGCCAATCGATGAAGCCGATCGTCTCGGCAGCCGCGAGGTGCTCATGGGCGATCCTGCGAAACAGGCGGTTGGACCATTCCGGTTCCTTGCCGGCATAGAACAAGCCATCGGGACGGTGGCATTGCCCCTCCAGCATCTCGTTCTCCAGATGCCAGCCGTGCTGATCCAGATGGCTCTTGTATCCGCGATACGCCTCGAGGCAGCGGCGCGCATCGCTGGGATCGATGTGGAGGAATGGCGCGAGCGCATCATAGGCAGTGTTCTGCCGTTCGTATCCAACGTTGTCGCGAATGAAGTTCCGGTTCAGGTCGACATTGTTTTCGGTCGTGCGCGTCTGATGCGAGAACGCCCAGGGATTGATGGCATGGACCAGGACGATCTTGACATCGCCCGCTGCCGCGGCATCGCGACGTGAGATGAGCCAGCGGTGCAGGATCGCGGAACCGGCAAAGCCCTCGCACCCATGAGTCCCGGTTATGACAATGGCCGCTCGCTCCGCATTCTCCGGACCGAGCATGGCGACGTCGCACGTGAGATGTTCACCTTGGCTGCCTTTGAGGTCGTCGCGCCCATAGCTGTTGATCCGTGCCTTCGCATCATGCGCGGCTGCCAGGAACTTGCCGCGCGCTTCAGCATAGCTGTTGGCAAAGCTCTCCAGTGTCACGGCTTCATCCCCCAACGTCGCGATGGGCCTGCGCCGCAAGAGCCTGCCATGGCGCGAGGCGCATCACCAGCGTGAATTCACTGCGCTGAAAGCGCCACCTGGACTTATCCGGCGCGCGGCTTGGAAAATGCGGAAAGAGCCGCGCTGATGTCGATCGGGAACGGGAAGACGATGGTGGAGCTGCGTTCGCCGGCGATGTCGTGCAGCGCCGAGAGATAACGGAGCTGCATCGCCTGCGGCACCGGCTCGAGGATGCGGCCGGCGTCGACCAGCTTCTGCGCGGCCTGCTGCTCGCCTTCTGCATTGATGATCTTGGCGCGCCGGATGCGCTCCGCTTCCGCCTGCTTGGCGATGGCGCGGATCATGCTCTCGTCCAGATCGACCCGCTTGATCTCGACATTGGAAACCTTGATGCCCCAGGCGTCGGTCTGCTTGTCCAGCGTGTCCTGGATGTCGGCATTGAGCTTGTCGCGTTCGGACAGCATGGAATCGAGCTCGTGCTTGCCGAGCACCGAGCGCAAGGTGGTCTGCGCGAGCTGGCTGGTCGCTTCCATGAAATCCCGGACCTGGATGATGGCTTTTTCCGCATCTACCACGCGGAAATAGATGACAGCATTGACCTTGACCGAGACATTGTCGCGCGAGATCACGTCCTGCGGCGGCACATCGTTCACGATGGTGCGGAGATCGACCCGCACGACCTGCTGCACCACGGGGATGATCAGTACCAGCCCCGGCCCCTTGGTGCCCGTGTAGCGGCCGAGGGTGAAGACGACACCGCGCTCATATTCGCGGAAGATACGGATCGCCATCGCCACGACGACCCCGACGAGGACGATGATCGTGGCGACGAATGTCAGCGTGATGGGCATGATTGCGTTTCCTCCGCTTATTGCTCCTCGAGGCGTTCAACCAGCAGCAACAATCCGTCGCGGCCGGTGGTTTTGATGCGGTCACCGGGATGCAGCTCCACGCCTGCGCGGGCGCGCCAGACCTCGCCCACGATCCGCACGCGACCCTCGCTCCCCGACCATTCGATCACATTGCCGGTCGCGCCGATCAGGGCGGCCCCACCGGTCACCACCGCCTTGCGCCGCGAACGCAGCAGCATGGTGAGCACGAGGATCAGAAAGCCCGCGCTCACGATGGTGCTGGCGACGACTACCGAGATCGACAAGCCGAAATTCGGCGAGCTTGGCTCGAACATGATGATGGAGCCGATGACGAAGGAGACAATGCCGCCGAGGCCAAGGATGCCAAACGAGGTGACGAAGGCCTCCGATACCATCAGCGCGATGCCGAGCAGCACCAGCGCGACGCCGGCATAGTCGATCGGCAGGGCGCTGAAGGCGAACAGGGCCAGGAGCAGGCAGATGCCGCCGAGCACGCCAGGCAGGATAGCGCCGGGGTTCGAAAGCTCGAAGATCAGGCCGTAGATCCCGACCAGCATCAGTAGGTAGGCAATGTTGGGATCGGTGATGGTGCCGAGCAGGCGCGTGCGCCAACCCGGCTGCACGTGCGTGAGCACAAGCCCGGCGGTCGCCAGGGTCCGCTTCTCGCCGCCGGCGATCACCTCTCGCCCGTCGATCTGCCGCAGCAACTGCTCCGCGGTTGGCGCTATGACATCCACCACGCCGAGTTTCAGCGCCTCGTCCGCCGGCAGGCTGGCCGCGCCGCGTACAGCGGATTCGGCCCACTCGACATTGCGGCCGTGCAATTGGGCCAGGCTGCGGATGTACGCGACAGCGTCATTCACCATCTTGCGGGTTTCCGGGTTGGCATCCTCCTTCGGCTGCTCCTTGCCGGTGTCAGGTTTCTTCGCCTTGTCGGGTTCCTGCTCCGGCTTGCTGGGCTCGCCGCCAGGTATTTCCGGCAGCCCACCGATCACGATCGGCGTTGCGGCGCCGAGGTTGGTGCCCGGCGCCATCGCTGCAACCGAAGCGGCGTAGGTGATGTAGGTGCCGGCGCTGGCCGCGCGCGCGCCGCCGGGCGCGACATAGGCGATGACTGGAATCGGCGAGGCGAGCTCGGCGCGGATGATCTGCCGCATGGCGGTGTCCAGCCCGCCCGGCGTGTCGAGGCGCAGGATCACCGCGCCAACCCGCGCTGGATCGGCCTCTTCCAGTTGCCGGTCGATGTGATCGGCTGTGGCCGGGCCGATCGCGCTTTCGATGTCGATCATCAGGGCTTGTTTCGGCGCTTGCGTTTCGGTTGCCTGCTGTGCGGGCGCCGGCGCGATGAATGCGATGAGCAGCAACGCTGCCACGCCGGTGGCTAACCAGCGGAACCAGGGAGCCGTGGGTGGGGTGGCGATGCGCCGCATGAGCCCGTACCTGTCGCACTCTTGAAAAATGTGATCCCGCCGGCTGCAAACCGCAAGGTTGCAACAGGATATGAGCCCCAAATGCCTGGGATTGCCGCACAAAGAGGGTAGAGTGGAGGCATGATCACCGATCAGCGCGCCGCCGATGGCGTCGATCTGACCAGCATCCTCGATGCGCACCGCCGCTATCTGGAGACCGGGCGGAGAGAGGGCGCACGGGCCGATTTGAGGGGCGTCGATCTATCGCGGCGCTCTCTGGCCGAGGTCGATCTGCGGCGCGCGCGGCTGGCCCATGCCCGGCTCGACGAGGCCGATTGCAGCCGTGCCAATCTCCAGAAGGCCAATCTGGCCGGGGCCAGCCTGCGCGGGACATGCCTGCGCGCGGCGGACCTGTCGATGGCGCGGCTGAGCGGGGCGCAGATGGCGGCGGCCGATCTCTCCGGCGCGCTTGTTGAGCAGGCGGAGATGGAGTTCGCGCTGCTGGTGAAGGCGAACCTGGCCGCCGTTCGTCTCAGCGACAGCGATCTCAGCGGCGCCAATCTCGAAGGCGCCGATCTCAGCGGAGCCGACCTGCAACGCGCGAATCTGCGCGGCGCGGATCTGCGGGGCGCGCGGCTGGACGGCGCAAACCTGGGTGCGGCACGACTTGGCGGTGCCATCCTCAGCGGTGCGTCGTTGCGCGACTGCGACCTGAGGCGCGCCTATCTGCGGGTCGCAAAATTGGATGGTGCCGATCTGTCGGGTGCGGATCTTCGGGAAGCAATCGGCGTCACGCCGGCACAGATCGCATCAGCGCGGCGCGACGACCGCACCAGGATGGACATGGAAGCCGGCGAAGGAGGTGGCGATGGCTGACACGGACCAGGTCGCCCTGTTGCGCCAGGGTGCTGCGGCATGGAATGCGTGGCGGAGCGGGCACGCAGACCAGACGCCTGATTTGTCGGGCGCTTCCTTGCGCGGCCTCGATCTGTCGGACGCCGACCTCAGCGGCGCCGATCTGCGCAAGGCCGATCTGCGCGGTACGAACCTGCGCAAAACGCGATTGAATGGTGCGCGGTTAGAGGAGGCGAACCTGTTCAAGGCGGTGCTGGAGGATGCCGACCTCGACGGCGCCGTGCTGCTAGGCGCCCAGTTCCTGAATTGTGCGCAGCTCGTCACCGCGCGCAACTGGGCGAGCTCGGTGCGCGATCCTTCGCTCGCCTGCGGCGCGCCGATTCCGACGTGCGAGGGGTGAGGCGTCCTCTTCCTCAGCCCTTCACGTAGTTGCGCCAGAAATGCTTCTGCTTGAAGCCGAGCTTGTCGCGCGCCTTCTTGTTGGAGAGTAGGGTCTCGAACTCGCTAAGCTCGGCTTTCACCGGCACTTTGGGATAGAAGCGCTTCAGCAGCTCCTTGGTGGGCAGGTCCGAGGAGGTGTCGCCGCTCGACGCATTGAAGATCTGGAATCCAAGGCCGTTGGTCTCGATGCAACGATGGCAGAGCTCGCCAAGGTCGCGCGCGTCGATGTAGCTCCAGGCGATCTTCTTGCGGAAGCCGGGATCCTGGAACCATTTCGGGAACAGGGCATATTCGTGCGGCTCGATCACGTTGCCGATGCGCAGGGCATAGATGTCTGTGCCGCTGCGCAGCGCGAATGCCCGCGCGGTCTTTTCATTGACCACCTTGGAGAGCGCGTAGCTGTCCATCGGGTTGACGTCGTACTCTTCGTCGAGCGGGAAATAATCCGGCTCGCGCGGCGTGTCGGCGAACACCACGCCATAAGTGGTCTCGCTCGAGGCAATGATGATCTTCTTGATGCCGAGCTTTACCGCCGCTTCGATGATGTTGTAGGTGCCCATCACGTTGATGCGGTAGAGCTCGTTGTCCGGCGTGATCATGATGCGGGGGATGGCGGCGAAATGCACCACCGCGTCGATCGGCTGAGCGCGCAGATCGGGGTCAAACTCATGCAGGCCGGTATAGTGGGTGAGCGCGTTGAAGACCTGGCCGGAATCGGTGATGTCGGTGATGAGGGTGCGGGCCTTCGGATTATCCAGCGGCTTGGTGTCCAGGTTCAGCACCTGATAGCCGTAATCCAACAGGACCTGCAGCGCATGCTTGCCCGCCTTGCCGCTGCCGCCGGTAAAGACCACTCGCTTCATATGCCATTCCTCCCGCTCAATCACATTTGCAGCATCTATAGCGGGCGCCTGCCGATCTTGGAAGGCACGACACCGAGGGCCATCCTCTCAATCGAAATCGAGCAGGTTCGACGTCTTCTCCTCGGGCAGGTCGTTCGACCGCCATGAGAAGAAGAACAGCAGCGTACGCTCATACTGGTGCGAATAGCCGAATTGCGGGCCGGTGATATCGATCAGCTTGCCGTCGGACGTGCTGTAGCCGAAGGCGGCGATCTTGGCGACGCCCTGCCGCTCCTTGTCCTTGTAGAGGGCGATCTCCGGGATCTTGGCCGCTTGGCCCGCGAGCGGTACCGGCACATCGAACGTGTCGATTCCGAACAGGGTCTGCCTGTCGTCGATCGAAAGGGCGCCGGCGCGGACCTCGACTACCGCATCGGCCTTGCCCTTGTCGGCGACGAGGTGTGCTCCGCCGCGCAGCAGCCTATCCTTCATCTCGCCGGCGGCGTATTTGCCGTCAAGCCCCTCAAGCTGATCTGCATTCACAAAGACTTTCGTGCCCGCGGGGATCTTGAGATTGACCTGCGCGATGGCGCGGTCCACCGCGGTCGAGATCAGGAGCTCTTCCGTGGCGGTGCGCTGTGGGCTCGATTCCCGCACCGACGTGCAGGCGCCGAGCGCGCAGGCCGCAAGGAGGAGGGCAAGGATGGTTGCAAGACGTATTCTGACGCGGAGCATCGATTCCTCGTCTTCGGATGGGAGAACGCACGCTGCGGGGTGCAGGCCATAGACTGAAGAGCCGCGGATGCGACCCAACCGAACGTGAACGCGCGAGCGGGGAATGAGTTCCCTCGGCACTCCATCTCCGGACCGAGGTTAGGCGCCGCACGCACATGGCAGCTTTGATTGGCGTGTGCTTGCGACGCGCGAAACGCAGGAAGACCATGCACCCGCTCGTTTCAAGAAAAAGCAAATCTTGCTGGCGGTATCCGCACATGAACTCAACCATCCAGACCGCAGCTCTCGCGCTGCAGACGACAGAACTGACCAAGCGTTTCGGCGATATCCTCGCGGTTGACCGCGTCTCCATCTCCGCCAGGATCGGAGAGATTCTAGGCCTCATCGGTCCGAACGGTGCCGGCAAGAGCACCCTCATCAAGATGCTGAGCACCCTGCTGCCTGTGACATCGGGCCGCGCCATGATCGCCGGACATGACGTGGCGGCGGAGCCCGCGGAGGTGCGCCGGCGGATTGGATATGTGCCGCAGCTGGTCTCCGCCGATGGATCGCTGACCGGCTACGAGAACCTTCTGTTGTCGGCGCGGCTCTATGCCATTCGGCGCGCGCAACGCCGTGACCGTATCCGGCAGGCGCTCGAAGTCATGGGCCTCGCCGCATCGGCAGAACAACTGGTGCAGCATTATTCGGGCGGCATGATCCGGCGCCTGGAGATCGCGCAAAGCCTGCTGCACGAGCCGGAGGTCATGTTCCTCGACGAGCCGACAGTCGGCCTCGACCCGGTCGCGCGCCAATCGGTCTGGCAGCATGTACTGCATCTCAAGGACGTTCTGCGCACCACCATGCTCGTGACGACGCATTACATGGAAGAGGCCGACGATCTGTGCGACCGCATCGCCCTCATCCATCATGGCCGCATCTCGGCAGGCGGCACGCCTGCCGAATTGAAGGCGCAGGTCGGACCGGATGCCACGCTCGACGACGTGTTCGCGCACCTTGCCGGGACGGAGCTGCAATCGCGCGACGATTACAAGTCGGCCCGCCGCACCAGGGCGAGCGCGCGCAGCCATGCCTAGCCGATCCATAGCGGGGGGCGCCACCCAGTTCTGCGTCCAGGTGTTCGCAATCGCCGATGCCGAGTTCCGCAAGCTACGCCACGACCCGATCGACCTGGCGACGCGCGCGGTCCAGCCGATCCTCTGGCTGCTGCTGTTCGGTCAGGTGATGGCGCAGATTCGCGGGCTGTCGGGCGGCGATGTCGGCTATCTCGACTTCCTCGCGGCCGGCATCCTGGCGCAGAGCGTGCTGTTCACGGCGATCTTCTATGGCATCTCGGCGATCTGGGAACGCGATCTCGGCATCCTGCATCGTTATCTGGTAAGTCCTGCAGCGCGTCCCGCTTTGGTGCTGGGCAAGGCCTTGTCCGCCGCGGTGCGCGGCTTCTCGCAGGCCGTCATCAACTATGTGCTGGCACTGGTACTCGGCCTCGGCATCAATCTGCGGCCGTCGCACATCGCGGGCGCGATCCTGTTCGTCGCGCTCGGTTCGATCCTGTTCTCCACCTTTTCGCTGATCATGGCGTGCCTGGTGAAGACGCGCGAACGCTTCATGGGCATCGGCCAGGTCATGACCATGCCGATCTTCTTCGCCAGCAACGCGATCTATCCCATCAGCCTGATGCCGCACTGGCTGCAGAGCATCGCCAGGGTCAATCCTCTCACCTATGAAGTCGACGCGCTGCGCGCCCTGATGCTGCAAGGCGGCGCCAGCCTCTATGGGCTCGGCAGCGATGCGTTCGTTCTCACCGCAACCTCAGCCGTGCTGATCATGATTGCGGCCAGGCTCTATCCGCGCATGGTCACATAAGCGCCAGCGGCCATTGCCGTCTCCGTCTTTTTGAGCTAGTAGACAATGCGACGCATTCGCAATTTGCCGCGTCGCCGCGCATACGGCTTCGCTGTGGGCCGACTACACGATCCCGGACGGTGATGTTGCGGGGCTCGGCCTCGGCGCTGGCGTGCGCTACATCGGGCCGAGCTTTGGTGACAATCTGGAAGATCTGGACGTGCCTGACTACACGCTGGCGGACGCGGCGATCCACTATCAATGGAACAACTTCCGCTTCCAGCTCAACGGCAGCAACATCTTCGACAAAGCCTATGTCGCCTCGTCCTTCGGCGAGACTTCATGCTTCTATGGCGAGCGGCGAGCGGCGCGCGGTGATCGGGACGGTGACCTATCGCTGGTAGGCGTCAGCCCGATCGAGCGTGAACAATTCCTGCGGCTGCTTGACGCCGCGGAGGGCATAGCGGCCGACGGAGACGAGAGCTGGCCCCGCATCACGCAGCGCCGCCGCGAAGGCGGCGGAGACCAGCATGCGCTGGTCGGCGGAGCGGCACATGGCGGCGATGCGGCTCGCCTCGTTGACGGCCGGACCAACGATGGTGAAATCGAGCCGGTCCTTGCTGCCGATATTGCCGAAGAACACGTCGCCGATGTGGAGGCCGAGATACATGTTCGTGGTGGGCAGGTTGTCTTCCGCCCGCCGGTGGTTGAGGACCGCGATGCCGGCTTCCGCCGCCAGCGCGGCCTTGATCGCGGCGGCGCAGGCTTTGCTGCTGTCGTCCGACGTGAAGATCGCGAGCACGCCGTCGCCGATCAGCTTGAGCACGTCGCCGCCCTGGTCGCGGATGGCGGAGACGATAACCTCCGCATAATCGTTGAGCAGCGGAATGATCTGCTCCGGCGGCGCGCTGTCGGTGATCTTGGTGTAGCCGCTGAGATCGCTGAACCACAGGACCGCCTCGATACGATCGGCGACGCCGCGCTCGATCCGGCCGCTGAGCACCAGCTCGCCGGCATCGCGGCCGAGATAGGTTTCGGCCAGGGTGCGCGCGACCCGGCTGAGCGAAACGGTCTTGATCGCGCCGGCCACGAACGGGACCAAGCGCTTGATCGCCGCGATCTCATCTTCATCGAAGCCGCGATCGAGATGGGTGAACCAGCCCGAGTACATGCAATCCATCTCGCCGATCGTGCCGCTCGGACCGAAGCGCGTGAGGACGGCAAAAAACTCCGTCATGCCCGCATCACGATCCGGTTCCAGGTTCCAGTAGCGGGCGAGGGTTTCGTCGGTCAGCCGCTCTCGCAGATAGGTCTCACCGGTACTGAAGAGGCGGTAGAACGTGCTGCGGCGCCAGTTCTCGGCCGCCTCTCCCTCGTTGGTGCGGCCATATTCGATGAAGGCCGTTTCCGGCTCATTCCGGCGCCAGCGGACCGCGTGACCCTCGTGCGTCGGATGCAGCGTATCGAGCACCACGACCAGCGTGCCGAGCGGCAGCCCCGCCGCGATCGCGCGCTCGCAGAACCCCGCCAGTATCCCGGTCTCCAACCCGCCGGCAAGGCCGGCCTCGGTGATCCAGGTGGCAAGGTCTTGGAGTTTCTGCTCATCCATCGCTGTCAGATGGGTCAGCGCCGATGCTCTTCCAACCGCGGCATCAGCTCCACCAGGTTGCAGGGCAGGTGGCGGTTATCGAGCTGGTGCTTCAGGATCTCCTCCCAACCGTCGCGGCAGGCGCCGGGGGAGCCGGGCAGGGCGAAGAGGTAGGTACCGCGCGCGACCCCGCCGGTGGCACGGCTCTGGATGGTGGAGGTGCCGACCTTCTGGAACGAGATCCAGCGGAACAGCTCGCCGAAGCCGTCGATCTTTTTCTCATAAACCGATTCGAAGGCTTCGGGCGTCACGTCGCGCCCGGTGACGCCGGTGCCGCCGGTCGCGATCACCACGTCGATCTCATCACGCGAAATCCACGCTTCGAGCTGGGCGGTGATGGCGGTCGCATCATCCTTGACGATGATGCGGTCGACGACCTTGTGGCCGTCGCGGGTGATCAGGTCGACCAGGGTCTGGCCGGATTTGTCGTCGGCGAGAGTGCGGGTATCCGACACTGTCATGACGCCAATCTGCACGGCGAGGAATGGCCGCGTCTCATCGATCTTGGGCATATGCATTCAGCCTTTCGGCCGCAGCATAGACCAGCAAACGGGACCGTCGATAGAGACTACTTGGACGCGGCCGCCACGCTGTCCTCGCCGACATACTTGGCCCAGCCGCCGGTCGCCAACGCCTTCAAAGTCGGCGTGTCCTGGTCCAGCCGCTCCTGATAGATCCAGTAGGCGGCAACGATGCGTTTCACGAACTGGCGCGTCTCCTTGGACGGCATGGTCTCCAGGAACAGCAGCGCATCATCCATCGCCTTCGGTGCACTCTTCCATTTCTGGAGATTGCCCGCGCCGGCATTGTAGGCGGTGGCCATCAGGATGATGTCGTTACGGACCAGGCCGTTCTTCAACAGCTTGGCGATGTATTTCTGGCCAGCCGAGACCGACAGGCGCGGGTTCTTCAGCTCTGCCGCGTCATAGCCGAGCTTCTTGCCGGTCTCCGGCATGATCTGCATCAGGCCGAGCGCGCCATCGGGGCTGACCGCAGCCGGATTGAAGCCCGATTCCTGGCGCATGATGGCGAACAGCAGCGCGCGGTCCACGGTGAAGCCGCCCTTCGGCTCCCAGCGCGGCAGCGGGAACAAGGCGGCGGGAATGACCTCGTCGCCATAGAGCCGCTGCATCGCACCCATCTTCAGGGCGAG
>DASRRI010000047.1:0-7826 GCA_035695765.1 Dongiaceae bacterium | reverse complement strand
TGGGATTTGCGGGGTTTTGTACCCCGCATTGGTCAGGCTGCGGCGGCCTTGGCATGGCGGTTTGGGTCGAACAGTGTTTGGGTCCTGAGCATGGCGCAGAGCATGGCGAGCAGGCGATCGGCGACGGATCGCAAGGCGCGGAGCCTGTCCTTGGGCCGCGCAAAGCGCGGACCCGAGGGCTTGGCCGGGATGACAATCGAGGAAGCGCACACGCGGTAACTTCAGTACGTTAACGTCACTACGCTCATGTCGCGAGGGCATTGAAATCGTCGAGCAGCATGGCGATGCGGCCCGAATCCCACTGGTCCATCACCTGCCGCGCGAAGCGGGTGGCTGCGAGATAATCGAGGGTGCGGATGCGCTGCTTCACGCGCGGCAGGGAATTGGCCGCCATGCTGAGGTCCTGGATGCCGAGGCCGATCAGCAGCGGCGCGAATTTGGGATCGCCAGCGATCTCGCCGCACACACTGACCGGGATGCGCGCTCTCAAGGCAGCTTCCGTTGAAAATTGAACGAGCCGCAGCACGGCGGGATGCAGCGGATTGTAGAGATGGGCGACCTGCTCCTCCGCCCGGTCGATCGCGAGCGTATACATGGTGAGGTCGTTGGACCCGATCGCGAAGAAATCGGCAACCTGGGTGAGCGCATCGGCGGCGAGCGCCGCGCCCGGCACCTCGATCATGACGCCCAATGGCGGCAGCGGGTCGGGCAATTTATGGCCGCGCCGCTTCAGCCGCCGCGCCACCTGCAGCAGCGCCTCGCGCACCTGCTTCACTTCGGAGACCGAGGAGATCATGGGCAGGAGGATGCGCACCGGTCCATGCACGCCGGCGCGCAGGATCGCCGCCAGCTGATCGTCCAGCAGATCGCGCCGCTTCAGGCTGAGGCGGATCGCCCGCAGGCCAAGTGCCGGATTGGCCGCTTCGCCCAGATGATCGCGCAGCGATGGGGCCAGCTTTTCGCCGCCCACGTCCAGGGTGCGAATGGTGACCGGCTGGCCTTCCATGGTCTCGACGATCTGGCGCAGCGCCTGGTACTGCTCCTCTTCGTCCGGCACGTCCTCGCGGTTCATGAACAGGAACTCGGTGCGCAGCAGCCCGACTCCCTCGGCGCCGGCATGTATCGCCATCTCCGCCTCGCGCGGCAACTCGACATTGGCGAGCAGCCCGATGCGCTGCCCGTCGCGCGTGACCGAGGGCAGCTTGCGCAGCCGGCCGAGCTGGCGCTCATTGCGCTCCAGCTCTTCCAGCCTTCGCTGATACTCCGCGACGGTCGCAGGCATGGGATTGAGGATGACGCGTCCGGCGCCGCCATCGACGATGATCTCCTGGCCGGTGCGCGCGTAGCTCAGCAACTCGGGAATGCCGAGGACGGCCGGCAGGCCGAGCGAGCGCGCCATGATGGCGGTATGGCCTTCCTTGCCGCCCAGCACCGTTGCGAATCCCTCGATGGTCTTGGGATCGAGCAACGCGGTGTCTGCAGGCGTCAGCTCCTCCGCCACTACCACCGATCCGGCGGGCAGGTTCTTGAACGCTTCGTACGCCGTCTGCGTCAGGTTGCGCAGGATGCGGTTGCCGACCTCGCGCACATCGTCGGCGCGCGCCGAAAGATAGGGATCGTCGAGCGAGGCGAAATCCTGCTCGACCTTGTTGATCACGAACTGGACGGCCGCCTCGGCATTCTGCCGATGCTCGCGGATGCGGCCTGCGACGCCCCGTGTCACGCGCGAGCCGGTCAGCATCTGCTTGTGCGCCTCGAGCAGGAAGCCCAGCTCTTCCGCCGCGGCGCCATGCAGCTCTTCCGCCTTGCTGGAGAGCTTGCGCAGCTGGCGTTCGGATTTCTGCACCGCGCCGTGGAAGCGCTCGAGCTCGGCCTCCACTTTGTCTTCGGCGATCTCGTATTCCGAGACAGTGATGACGCCGGCCTCGACCACATGCACCTGGCCAATGCCGATGCCGGGCGCGACGCCCAGCCCCTCGAACACGCGCTCGGCTTCGCGGTCTCGCCGGCTCAGCCGCCGGCGCGGTTTCGGCTTGTCGTCACTCTTCATCGAATTTGCGCTCGATCAGCTCGACCAGCGCCTGCATGGCTTCGTTGGCCTGCGCGCCGCTGGTGCGCAGCTCGATGTCCGTGCCGATGCCCGCCGCCAGCATCATCAGCCCCATGATCGAGGTGCCGGAGACATCCATGTCGCCCTTGATGACACGGATCTGCGCGTTGTACGTGCCGGCCACCTTCACGAACTTGGCGGCGGCACGGGCATGCAGCCCGCGCTGATTGCGGATATTGGCGGTCCGAACGATCGCGCCGTCAGTGGTCATGGGGCAGGAGCGCCTCGGGCGCGATTGCGATGCGCTGAAACATCAAAGCTGCCATCCCGGCCAAGCCGCGAAGCGGCGCAGAGCCGGGACCCATAAGATCCATCGGCGTCGCTGCGACTGCGAATAGGCCCCGGCTCAAGGCCGGGGTGACAGTGGAGGGGGATCATCTCGTTCAATCAAGAACTACCCGCGCGCTGCCAGCAGCTGCGAAGCGACGTTGATGTATTTGCGGCCTGCTTCCTGCGCCGCGGTGACCGCCGCCTGCAGCGAGTGCCCTTCGCGCATGCCGGCCAGCTTGATCAGCATCGGCAGGTTGATGCCGGCGATGACCTCGACATTGGCGCGGTCGAGGACGGAGATGGCGAGATTGGATGGCGTCCCGCCGAACATATCGGTCAGCAGCACAACGCCGTCGCCGGTCTCCACTTCCTTGACCCGTTCGAGTATCTCCTTGCGGCGCTGCTCCATGTCGTCTTCCGCCCCGATGCAGACAGTCGCGACCCTCTGCTGCTTGCCGACCACGTGCTCAAGCGCCGCCAGGAATTCGGCAGCCAGCTTGCCGTGAGTCACCAGAACCATCCCAATCATAGATACATCCCTGTTTTCTTAGGCTTGTTCCGACCGGCCGGAAATGTCGCGCGTCAAATCGCGATGAATGAGCGCGATCGGGCGGCCGCTTGCTCCCAGTGCGTCCGCCAGTTTTTTCGCAACATAGACCGATCGATGTTTTCCGCCGGTGCACCCGACGGCGATGGTGAGATAGCTTTTGCCCTCGCGCTCATAGCTCGGCAGCAAGGGCTTGATAAGCGCATCGAGCGACGCCATGAAACCGCCGAGGGCCGGATCGCGTTCGATGAAGCCGGCAACCTCCGGCGCTTCGCCGTCCAGCGGCTGCAGCGCATCGACGTAGTGCGGGTTGCTCAGGAACCGCACGTCGAACACCAGGTCGGCTTCGCGCGGCACGCCGATGCGGTACGAGAACGACATCACGGTAATGGCAAGGCCCGGCCGGCGGTCGAGCGCGAACCGCTCCGTCATCAGCCGCTTCAGTTCCGCCATGGACCGGTCGGAGGTGTCGACCAGGAGATCGGCGATCGCGCTGACCGGCGACATCAAGGTGCGTTCGCGGGCGATGCCGTCGGCAGGGTTGCGGTCGGGCGCCAGAGGGTGACGGCGGCGGGTCTCCGTGAAGCGGCGGATCAGGCCGTCATCGGCGCAATCCAGGAATATCAGGACAGGCTCGAACCTGGGATCGGCGCGCAGCGTCTCGATGTGATGGAGGAAATCGCTGCCGGTGAAGCCGCGCGACCGGCTATCGATGCCGATCGCGATCGGGCCATCTGCGTCCCCGCTGGCAATGCCGCTCAGCAGATGCGGCAGCAGCTCGAGCGGCAGATTATCCACAGCCTCATAGCCGAGATCCTCCAGCGCGCGCAAAGCCGTGGTCCGCCCCGCGCCGGCGAGGCCGGAGATGAGCAGCACGCGTCGGCGATCCTGCGTGGCGGGCCCAGGGGATGCGGAGGTAGACGTGGGGGATGCGCGATCCCGGCCCGCTGTGGTCAAGGTGGTCATGAGGGCGGGATTATAGAGCGCGTCAGCTTGGCAAGAGCAAGCCGGACTTTGGCAGGGGCCGAGGGCTCCAAAAGATGGATGCGGATGGTCGCGATCATAAGGCCAAGCCATTCAGATTCCAGGGAATCCGGTATCAGCTCGACCTCTGCCGGCGGGGTCGACTGCACCACCAGCGCCAGCGGCACCTCCGGCGGCGCGACCGGAACGCTCATGATGCCGAGTCCCTTCACCTCCATCTTGCCCTTGAGGTCGGCCGGCCCTTCCGGCGGGAAGGACAGCAGCGCCTGTTCCCCGTCACGCTTCAGTTCGACCAGATCGTCAGCGACGAGGGTCGCACCCGAATCGATGAGCCGCAGGGTGAGGTCGGACTTGCCGGAGCCGGTCGGGCCAAGGATGAGAACCCCCTGACCACGCCACGCCACCGCTGTTCCATTGACCAGGCAGCGCATGAATCAGCGCCGGTGGACGCGAAGAATTGGCACCCCACCAATGTCATCCGGGGCAAGCGAAGCGCGACCCGGGACCCATGGTGAGTCGCCGCGGCGTTGATGGGCCGCATGGGTCCCGGCTCTCGCCGCTTCGAGGTTCTGCCGGGATGACAGATGTGTGGACATGTCGCGCCGCATACCTAGTACGCCGGCAGGTCGATGGTGAAGCAGGCGCCGCGCACGTGTCCGTCCGGGCCCATCATGTTCTCCGCCATCAGGGTGCCGCCATGCGCCTCCACGATCTGGTGCGAGATCGAGAGGCCGAGGCCCGAATGCGTGCCGAACTTCTCGCCTTCCGGCCGCTCGGAATAGAACCGCTCGAAGATCGCCTTCAATTTGTCCGGCGGAATACCGGGGCCGTTATCCTCCACCGTCACCAGCACGCGGCCGTGCTCGCGCCAGCCGGTCAGGCTGATGGTTCCGCCCGGCGGGCTGAAGGAGATGGCGTTGGTGACGAGGTTGCGCAGCACCTGGCCTAGCCTGCCTTCCATGCCGAGGACCATCAGCGAATCGCCTTCGCGCGCGATCACTTCGATGCGCGGCGCGTCGCCGTCTGCGGTTACCTCGTGGATGTCGGCGATCGCGGTCAACAGCTCGCGCATCGAAACCGGCTCGGCATCGGCGCGCGACATTTCGGCATCGACGCGCGACGCATCGGAGATGTCGGTGATGAGGCGGTTCAGTCGCTGTACGTCATCCAGGATGATGGTCATCAGGCGCCGCTGCTGCGCGGGATCGTCGATCCGCGCCACCGTCTCGACCGCGCTGCGCAGCGAGGTCAGCGGATTCTTGATCTCGTGCGAGACGTCGGCGGCGAAGCGCTCGATCGCGTCCATGCGCTTCCACACCGCCTGGGTCATGTCGCGCAAGGCACCGCTGAGGTCGCCGATCTCGTCCTTGCGGCGCGACAGGTCAGGGATCTTCACCTGCCGCCCCTTGGCACGGCGCACGCGCTCCGCCGCCTCCGCCAGGCGATGGATCGGCCAGGCGATGGTGCTGGCAAGATAGAGCGACAGCAGGACGGTGACGGAGAGGGCAATGCCGAACACGCCAAGGACGGTCAGCCGCGTATCGCGCAAGGTCGCTTCGATGCTGTCTCCCGGCTTGGTCAGGAACAGCGACCCCAGCACCTGGCGGTAGCGCTGCACCGGGACCGCGACGCTCAGCACCAAGCGTCCGCCGCCGGCATCGCGCACCGCCGTCGCAGTCTCGCCGGCCAGCGCCTTCTGGACCTCGGCATAGTCCGCCGCCGACTGCACCGAGGATTCGGTGTAAGGCGGCAAGGGTGCGCCGTTGGGCAGCAGCTCGGAGATCCAGTCATAGGCGTTGACGATGGCGCGCCACAGGAAGGAATCATCGGGTTCCAGCGGCGCCAGCGGCTGCATCTCCACCACGCCGCCCGGACCCGACAGGAGGAAGGAATCCGCGATCATCGATCCGTCGGGCGAGAACAACCGCGCGCGGGTCTGCGACACATCGACGAGCCGCCGGACAGTCTGGCGCGTCGTCTCCGGCAGCAACCGCTCTTCGCCAAGCGGCCCCGTCACGACGCCGCTCGCGGCGAGCGCGCCGGAGAACAATTTGGCTTCGGTCTTCAGCAGCTCCAGCTCGGACTCGATCAGGTTCTGCCGGTAATTGTCGAGATAGAGCAGGCCGACAACCGGGATGGCGAGCGCCAGGATGTTGACCGCGAGGATGCGGCGGGTCAGCGGCGATTGCCACAGCGGCCGGCGGTTGGGGCCGCCCCTCGTACGGCCATCGAGCACCTCGCGCGCATCGCCGCCCTTCGAGCGCTCGACCCGCATCTCCGGCTCGGGCTGCAGGACCGGCGGCGCGGCTTTCTGCATGGACGAAAGGCGCGATCCCTCGGACCGCGCCCCGCCATTGACCGTTTCCTCGATCTTGCCCTCGGGCGCGGTGCGCGCGATCCCGTTCATCGCGCCCGCAACCGCAGCTTGGCCGCCTTACCCATCGCGATAGCGATAGCCAACGCCATAGAGCGTCTCGATCTGGTTGAAGTCGTTATCGATCACCTTGAACTTCTTGCGCAGCCTCTTGATGTGGCTGTCGATGGTGCGGTCATCGACATAGATGTTCTCGCCATAGGCCGAATCCATCAGCTGGTCGCGGCTCTTCACATGGCCGGGCCGCTGCGCCAGCGCTTTCAGCAGCAGGAACTCGGTGACGGTCAATTCCACCGGCCCGTTCTTCCAGGTGCAGAGATGCCGGTTGGGGTCGAGTGTCAGCTCGCCGCGCATGATGGCAGCCTCGGCGCCCTTTTCGGTCGCATGACGACTCGCCTCGCGCCGCAGCAGGGTGCGGATGCGCTCGATCAGCAGGCGCTGCGAGAACGGCTTCTTGATGTAATCGTCCGCGCCCATGCGCAAGCCCATCAGCTCGTCCACCTCGTCATCCTTGGAGGTGAGGAAGATGACGGGAAGGTCGCTGGACTTGCGCAGCTTCTCCAGCAGCTCCATGCCGTCCATGCGCGGCATCTTGATGTCGAGCACAGCCAGGTCAACGGGCTGCTGCATCAGCGCGCGCAACGCTTCCGCGCCGTCCGTATATGTTCGGACCGCGAAACCCTCGGCCTCCAGGGTCATTGAAACGGAGGCGAGGATGTTGCGGTCGTCGTCAACCAGCGCGATGGTCTGCGGCACGTGTTGGGACTCCTCTCTTGCAGGGAAGGTTTATAGAATTAGGTTAGCCCTGCCAAGCATGGCTCCGATCGCGGCGGAATTGCGGCGTAATTCCAGCGATTTAGCGATGTGGACTTGGATTGGCATGGTTAATGGAAGGTGACGATGAACAAGCCGGATCATACCGCCGAAGCGCGCGCTCTCCTGGCGCTGGAACGGGGCAGCCTCGGCACCCTCGCGGAGCGCGATGGGCGGCTCTACCCCTTCGTCTCGCTGGTCCTGCCGGCGCGAGGCCTGGGCGGCGGATTGATCCTGCTGCTGTCCGATCTATCCGATCACGCCAAGAACCTGCAGCGTGACCCGCGCGCCTCGCTGCTGATGGACGGCACGCTCGCGCTGAAGGAGCCGCTGACCGGTCCGCGCCTCACGCTGGTGGGAGAGGTCCACGTCTCGACCGACCAGCAAGGAGACAAGGCGCGCTATCTCGAAGTTCATCCAGAGGCCGAGATGTATGCCGGCTTCGGCGATTTCAGGTTCTACCGCTTCCGCATTGCGGAGGGCCTATTCGTCGCCGGCTTCGGCCGCATCTTCCGCCTGAAGGCGGAGGAGCTGAGGGAGTGATGCGCGCGCAAAGTTTCGCAGCACAGTTCCTCCTCCCCCAAACTGGGGGAGGGTTAGGGTCATAGGCGCTAGGTTAAGCGTGCGTTCAGTCGATCGCATTGTTTGGTGCGTCGGCGGGGTGGCCCACAGAGGTAGCGGCGGATGCGTTCGAAAGCGGAGTGGAATGTACGCCATGGCCAGGGTCC
>DASRRI010000046.1:0-66711 GCA_035695765.1 Dongiaceae bacterium | reverse complement strand
TGGGATTTGCGGGGTTTTGTACCCCGCATTGGTCAGGCTGCGGCGGCCTTGGCATGGCGGTTTGGGTCGAACAGTGTTTGGGTCCTGAGCATGGCGCAGAGCATGGCGAGCAGGCGATCGGCGACGGATCGCAAGGCGCGGGCGTGACCATGGCCGCGCTGGCGCAGGCTATCGTATTTGGCACGGCTTCTGGGATCGTATTGCAGGGCGGCAAAAGCCCAGTTGTAGGCGGCGTTCTGGAGGCGTCGGCTAACCGCCAGGCGGCGCACGACAATCTTGCTCTTGCCGGACTGCCTGGTGACGGGGGCGACGCCACACAGGCATCGCAGAGCGTGGTAATCTCGGCGCTGCAGGGCATTCCATGCTTCTGCGAGCAGCGTGGCGATGGTGATCCTGCCAGCTCCTGGCGAGGACGCGAGGATGGCCACGTCGCGCTGCTCTGGCTGCTGCCCCGGTTCGGTGTCTCCGGCCTGGGTCAATCGTTCGATCATCCGATCCAACTTGGCCCGGATGGCACGCAGCTCGCGATTGATGACGACAAGGCGCCTGATCAGGCTGTTGATGTGGATGCCGGCGGCCTCGGTGGTTCCCGGCGCGACGGTGATCGCCGGGGCTCGCAGGCGCTCCAGCAAGTCAGGCGCGCTCGTGCGACGGATACGATGCTGCTTGAGGAGCCGAGCGACGGTCTGTTCCCGCACACGGCGGGCAGCCGCCGGGGTCGGCACCAGCTTCCAGAGCTCGAGCACCCAATCGGCGGCGAGATCCTCGGCCACCTCGATCATCTGTGGATAATAGCGCCACAACTGCTCGCGCAGCCGGTTCGCCAGCCGCACCCGCTCCTGGGTGAGTTCGTCCGCAATCCGCGAGCACTCGCGCAGTTCGAGCACGGTCGGGTCGACCGGATCAAGCGGGCGCAAGCACTGCGGGTCGGTGCGCAAGGCGCTGGCAAGCACTTCAGCATCCCGACTATCGTCCTTGGCGCCGGCCGGCGAGAAGCGATCCCGGAAGCGATCGAGCTGCTTGGGATTGATGGCATGCAGATGAAAGCCGCGCTCCATCAGGCTTTCCACCACCGGCCCATGCGGCGTTTCGATCGCCACATGGATGTCCTGCGGCTGCGCACCCGTCACTTTCAGTATCCACTCCGCCATGGCCGCCAAGCCGGCGCCATCATGCCGGAAGCTGCGCGCACCCCGCTTGGCGCCGGCCGCATCCGTCACATGGACCTGGTGTTCCTCGGAGGCCCAGTCGATCCCTACAAGCCAACAACGTTGATGCTCCATGTCCAGCTCCTCTCTGCCATGGGCCATCCCGCAATGCTTTGCCGATCCCTGTACTTGGCGCTCAATGGCGCAGACTCCCCACGGGGCGTCCATCGCGGCAACTCACCGAGGCACTGCTCCGGCTCAGGCGCTCCAAGGCGCTGGACCTATCGGTTGCTCTCGGCAAGCTGGCCCACTCGCACCATACCAGCACGCGAGCGCGAAACAGGTACAGGTACAGGGACCCATGCCATCGTCCCGCGTCACTGAATCAGACCATGGGTCCCGGCTCTGCGCCGCTGCGCGGCTTGGCCGGGATGACAGAATGAGTGACGGCAATAGCTCTCGATGAGCAACTACGGCCAGGCAATCGGCTGCAGGGCGAACAGCGGCACGGGGCCGAAGCTCACGGTGCGGTGCTGCAGTGACAGGCCGACCGTTGCTTGAGGCTTCCCATCCGGCCCGGGCTTCTCCAGCGCCTTGGCGGTGGTGCGTGCGGCCAGGGCACGGTCGGGCGGAATGAGTCCATCGCGGATCAGGATCTCGATCGCGGCACCGAGGCCGGTGCTGGTGACGGTGCCCGCGCCTTCCGGCTGCAGATCGGAATCGAGCGCCAGCGTTGCATTGCCGCTCAGCCCGAGAGGCCCCTGCGCGAAGCGGAAGCTGTGCAGCTCCACCACGCCACCGGCATCGCGCCAGCCGGCGAGCGCCTCTCTGAGTGGCGCGAGCGGCATCGGCCCTTTGATCGTGGCATCGACTGCCAGAGCCTCGACCGGGTCTTCGGTCAACAGCCGCGTGCCGGCAGGCAGCGCCATGCTCCGCAGCTCCAGCGCCACGCGCGCCAGGGGCATGTTGAAATCCGTCGGCGGGGTTTCCGGCTGTTCCAGCGTCAAGGTGGACGCGGCGCTTGCCAATGCAACATTGTTGGGCAGCGTCAGGTCGGGCTGCTGCAGCGCCAGCGTGATGCTCCGAAATGACCCGCTGCGATGCAGCTCGATCGTGCCGGCGAAGCCGGTGGTGGAAAGGCGCAGCTCCGAGGCATCGTCCTGCCACCGCACCGACGCCTCATGTGCACCGGCCGAATTGATCTCGATCCTGCGCAGGTTCCAAGGCGCCATCTCGGCTTCGAGCGCGCCACCTTTCCAGGCCACATTGCCACGCGGCGCATGCCACAGGATCGCTGGATCGCGGAACGTGGCAGCGAAACGGAATGGAAAGCCGCTGATGCCGTCCCATTCGAACGCGACCTCGTTGCCGAGAGCGCGCTGCTGCGCGGCCCAAGCCTCGATCCCCGCCTGCAATTGTTGGGCGACAACGCGCCAATAGGCGTAGTAGCCGCCGGCCAGCGCCAGCAGCAGGGCCAACGCACCAGCCAGCAGGAAAACTCGCTTGAGCTTTGCGCGGGGCTGGTATGCGGTCGAATGATTGTGCATGCGAGCAGCCGTTGTTATGGTGCGGCGCCCTGCTTCGGCCATAAGCCACGCCAAGTCCAGCAGAATTTCCAGCCATGAGCCCCGATTCCGCGAGCCAATCCAGCGAGACGAAAGGGGTCCCCACGACACCACTGGCGCCGCCTTTCACCAGCGGCCTCGCGCGGGTGGCGCCTGCCATCTTCGTGCTGCTGTGGGCGACCGGATTCCTGATCGCCAAGCTGGGCGTGCCCTACGCGCAGCCGATCACGATCCTTGCCATGCGGTTCGTGCTGGCGGCGATCATGATGGCGAGCGTGGCGCTGCTGACGCGCGCGCCCTGGCCGCGATCCTGGCGCCGGATCGGCCACATCGCGACGATCGGCGTGCTGCTGCATGCGATTTATCTCGGTGGCTGCTATCTCGCGATCTATGGCGGCATGCCTGCCGGCATGGCGGCGCTGATCGCCGGGTTTCAGCCGATCCTGACCGCGACCCTGGCCGGTCCGATCCTGGGCGAGCGCACGCGGCCCCTGCAATGGGCGGGCATCGCCGTCGGGTTCGTTGGATTGATGATGGTGCTGTGGGAGCGGATCGTGATCGACCTCAGCCACCCGGCCGCATTGCTGTTCGCGATCCTGTCGCTGCTCGGCATCACCTCCGCCACCATCTACCAGAAAAGGTTCTGCCCCAGTTTCGATCTGCGCAGCGGAACAGCGATCCAGTATCTGGCTGCTTCCGTGGTGATGGTGCCGACGACGTTGATCCTGGGCACTGGCACGGTGATTTGGGCGCCGACCTTCATCTTTGCGCTCGCCTGGCTGGTGATCGTGCTGAGCGGCGTGTCGATCGCGCTCTTGACCTGGATGATCTCGCGCGGCGCGGCGTCGAAGGTCGCGAGCCTGTTCTATCTGACCCCTCCGATCGCGGCCATCGGCAGCTATTTCTGGTTCGATGAGAGGCTGTCGGCTCTTGCCCTCGGCGGCATGGCTGTCATCGTGTTCGGGCTCTATCTGCTCAACCGGGGCCGAGCAGCATGAGCGTCACCGACGCCGAGAAGGAACTGATCGAAAGCCGGCGCCACACGCCGGAACCGGGCAAGGACTTCTTCGTGTTCGCCTATGGCTCGCTGATGTGGCGGCCGGACTTCCCGTTCGTCGAGATCGTGCCGGCGACGCTCTATGGATATCACCGCGCCTTCTGCATCACCTCCACGCACTATCGCGGGACCGCGGAGCGGCCGGGCCTGGTGCTCGGCCTCGACCGCGGCGGGCAATGCGTCGGGCGACTCTATCGCATCGGCCCGACCGACGCGCCGGTGGTCGCGGAATACCTGCATCAGCGCGAGCTCATCACCGGCTGCTATGTGCCGAAGCATGTCACCTTGCGCCTGCAGGATGGGGGCAAAGCCGAGGGCCTCACCTACGTCGCCGATCGCGTGCACTATCAATATGCCGGCAAGCTCGATGACCGGAAGATCGCCGATGTCATCCGCCACTCCGTCGGTGTCATGGGCAGCAACCGCGACTACCTGCTCAATACGGTGCAGCACCTCGAAGAGATGGGCATCGCCGATACCAGCCTGCATCGGATCTTGAGGCTGGTGGAGCAGGCGGAGTAGCTTCGATCCTTCTATTCTGTCACTCCGGACAGCGCCGCACGCGAAGCGTGAGGTGATGATCCGGGGCCCATGCGATATTCCCGCGACGCAGAAAGATCGTATGGGTCCCGGCTCTCGCGGAGCCTGTCCTTGGGCCGCGCATAGCGCGGACCCGAGGGCTCGGCCGGGATGACAGATTGGGGTGCAGTGCATCGTCACGCGCCAGGGCGGCGAGGCACCTTGGCAACCATCGCGCCGCTCGCCTATCTTGGCGTCATGGACACGCTCGAGCATCCGCAATCCTACTACGCCGCGACCGCGCGGTCGTTTCCGCACTTGCCGGAGCTGCAGGGCGAGGCCGAGGCAGATGTCGCGATCATCGGCGGCGGCTATACCGGGCTTTCGGCCGCTCTCAACCTGGCGGAGCGTGGCTATAAGGTCGTGCTGATCGACCAGGCGCGCATCGGCTGGGGCGCCTCTGGCCGCAATGGGGGGCAGATCAACACCGGATTGCGCAAAGGGCCGGTGGAGCTGATCGCGCGCTATGGCCGCGATCGTGCCAAGGCGCTGTTCGACCTAGCCGAGGAAGGCCGCACCATCATTCGTGACCGCGTGGCGCGCCACCGCATCCGCTGCGACCTCAAGGCCAACACCCTGTTCGTGGCGCATCGGCCATCGGAAGAAGGATGGATGCGCGCCGAGGTGGCGGCGCTGGAGCGCGACTTCGGCTACACCAAGGCTTTGTTCGTGCCGAAGGACGAGCTGGAGGAGCATATCGGCAGCGATGCCTTCTACGCCGGCATCGCGGATTGGGGCGGCGGGCACCTGCACCCGCTCAACTACGCGCTCGGCCTTGCCGAGGCTGCGATCGAGGCCGGCGCCACGCTCCACGAGCGCACCCATGCCTTCGCCATCAACGAAGCGGAGGGCGGCGTCGTCGTCTCGACCGACAAGGGCCGCATCAAGGCCGACTACGCCGTGATCGCGTGCGACGCCTACCTTGCCGACCTGGAGCCGCGCATCGCGGCCAAGATCATGCCGATCGCGAATTTCCTGGTCGCGACCGAGCCTCTCAGCGAAGCGGAGGCCGACGCGCTCATCCCCAACGATGCCTCCGTGTGCGATACCCGCTTTGTGGTGAATTACTTCCGCCTGTCGGGCGACCGGCGGATGATCTGGGGCGGCGGTGAGAAATATAGCCCGAGCCCGCCTGCCGATATTCCCGCCTTTGTGCGGCCGCATATGGTACGGGTATTCCCGCAGCTGGCCGACAAGAAGATCGAGTATGGTTGGTCCGGCATGGTCGGGATCACCATGAGCCGCCTGCCGAACCTGGGGCGTATCGGCAATATCTTCTATGCCCAGGGCTATTCCGGCCAGGGCGTCGCCATCACCGGGATCGCCGGCAAGCTGATCGCCGAAGCCCTGAGCGGCACCGCCGAACGGTTCGACGTGTTCGGCAACCTGCCGCACCGGGCGTTCCCCGGAGGCACCGCCTTGCGCCATCCGCTGCTGGTGCTGGCAATGCTGTGGTACGCGCTGCGCGACCGGCTATGACTTGGGGCGGAAGCTGCGGAACAGGCCCTCGAACTTGTAGACGATGCTAGCCACGACTGCGATCAGCACCAAGGTCAGCTTCTTCCCCGCTATCAGCAGGCCCAGCAGCGCGGCCATGATGCCCTTGCTGAACGAGACGCCGAGCGCCGTCGCGACCAGCCCGGCGATGCCGTAAGCCGCGACCTTGTCGCCGTCCTTGAAGTCGAGATAGCGATGGCCTTCCTCGAATGCGTGCGCGGCCAGCGCTTGGTTGAGCAGGTCCGGCCGGCCGGCGGCGTTGCGGAAACCGGCGATTGATCCGACCCAGGTGAATTCCGTGTAGCCCGCACGGCCCAGCCGCAGCGCCACGGCGTTGGCCCAGCTGCCCTCATCGTCCTTCAACTCCAAGGCAAAGGTGACGGTCTGGCTCGTCTTGTCGTAGTGCGGCGGTTCCAGCCAGCTCACCACATGCATGGGCTTAAGCCCATTTTCGTGCGCCCTTCGTTCGCGGCATCGGTGGAATTGCTATAGTCCTTGAGCAACCCGTCGCCGTCGACATCTTCCCAGTCGGAATCGTTCACGTACCCTTCGCTGCGCCACTCGTAGTAAACGAGCGTCTTCGCGTTGGCGTCTGTGAGTACGGCTTCGGTATCGGGGAACTCGACGCCGTTGGCGAGCCAGCTGTAGCGCTCGGCATCCGTGCCCAGCAGCAGCGCCTGGCCCAACGTGAGTTCGATCACCGCGTGCGAGGCGGGGAGCTTGTAGCTGCCGGCAGTATCTTGCCAGTGCAGCGCGTCATAGGCGGCGTTGAGCTCCTCCTCGGTCTTCGGATACGTGCCCTGATCGGCAGCCAGCGGGATACTCGAAAGCATGCCCGCGATGGCGAGAACAAGTCCGGCAATGAAACGCATGAGGCCCCCCGTTTGCTACGAACGATCGTCACAAGGGGTTGTAAAGAAATACTTGCGATTCTTGAAGTAGACTATCGTTATGCGGGTCGGCCCGCTCGCCCCGCGGCCTTGAGCTCTTCCTTCACGCCCGGCGGCAGGTGATTCCAGTGGCAGCCGAGGAGTGCACCTTCGAGGGCATAGAGCATGAGAAGGGAGACTTCGCGCGGGAATGCGTGCTTCAAGCGCTGGTAGGCGGCGAGCGCGCCGAGCTTGCGCAGGGTCGCTTCATCCTCGATGCCGACATCGCGCAATTGGCGTATGGTGGCGGGGCCGATATTCTTGAGGCGGAGCAGATCGTCGCTCATGCGATGATGATCATAATCGATCGGAGCAAGGCGTGAAAATCCTGGTGGTGGGGGCCGGCGGCGTCGGCGGCTATTTTGGCGGACGGCTGGCGGAATCCGGCGCGGACGTCATGTTCCTGGTGCGCGAAGGCCGCGCCAAGCAGCTGGCCGAGCGCGGGCTGGTCATCAAGAGCCCGGCCGGCGACGCCGCCTTTCCAGTGCGCACCTTGATTGCGGCGGATGCGGGCCAGCCGTTCGACCTCATCATCCTCACCTGCAAGTCCTACGATCTCCCGTCTGCGATCGATGCGGCCGCACCGCACATGGACGCAGGACCAGGCCTCGTGATGCCGCTGCTCAACGGCATGGCGCATATCGATGCGTTGCGCGCGCGCTTCGGAGCGGACCGCGTGCTGGGCGGGTTGTGCGGGATATTCGCCACCCTCTCCGCCCAGGGCGAGGTGGTACAGCTGGAGGGGTTGCCGCCGCGCCTCACCTTCGGCCGCTTCAAGGACCAGGTCGACCGCAAGGTGCTGGAGCAGCCGGCGAAAGAGATCGAGCGGATCTTCGATGCCCCGAATTTCATCAGCAAGCGCGCGGAGCCAATCGAGCAGGCCTTGTGGGACAAATGGGTGTTGTTGACGGCCATGGCGGCCGGAACCTGCCTAATGCGTGGCAGCGTCGGCGCGATCGCGGCCACGGATGACGGCGCCGCCATCATGCAGGAGCTGGTGGCGGAGACCGCCTCGGTCGCTCGCGCGGCAGGCTATGGGCCGAGCGACCAGCATCTGACCGCCGCGCGCGGCATCCTCACCGCCACCGGATCGAACGCGACGGCGTCGATGCTGCGCGACATCCAGAAGGCCGGCGCCACCGAAGGCGATCACATCGTCGGCGACATGCTGCGCCGCGCCACGGGCTTCGGCCTCGCGACGCCGCTGCTGCGTATCGCCAATGCACATCTGCAGGCTTATGAGGCGGGGCGCGCCAAAGCCCCACGCTGATCTGCCCGCAAGGTTGACATCCTCATCGTGGGCTCCATGATCGGGCGGGAGGGCTCGATCGAACGTGTGAGGAACACGATGGCACAGACGCGCCCGGCCACACCTTTCAGTCACGCGGCGCCGCCGCGCCCACCGATGGATCCCGCCAGCGGGATGCGCCGCATCAAGCTCAGCCCGCACCAGATGGTGGATGAGTTCACGGCGACAGAAGACCTGTTCGTGCTCGCCCATCTCGGCATTCCGCGCGTCGACCCCCCGCACTGGTCGCTCCGCATCGACGGGCTGGTGGAACGCCCGCTCGCACTCAGTCTCGATGATGTGAAGGCGCGGCCGAAGGCGATCGTCGAAACGGTACATCACTGCTGCGGCAGCCCGCTCGAGCCGAAGGTACCGACGCGCCGCATCGCCAATGTGCGCTGGGGTGGGGTCGACCTCGCGGCACTGCTGGATGAAGTCGGCATCGGTCCGGAGGCGCGGTTCCTCTGGTCCTACGGGCTGGATGGCGGCGATTTCGCCGGAAAACCGCGCGATTGGTATTTCAAGGACCTGCCGCTGGAACGGCTCAAGGCGGGCGACGTGCTGCTCGCCTACGAGCTGAACGGCGCGCCGCTGCCGGCCGAGCATGGCTATCCGCTCCGGCTGGTGGTGCCGGGCTATTACGGGACTAACAGCGTGAAGTGGCTATGGCGGCTGCAGCTCGCCGACCGGCGAGCCGAGGGACCGTTTGCCTCGGTGCTCTACAACGATTCGCTGGACGCCGAGGATGTCGCAGCCGGGCAGCCCACGCGACGGCCGGTGTGGGCCATTGCGCCGGAATCCATCATGGTGGCGCCAGCGCCCGATGCGCTTGTCACGCGCGGCGAGGCGGTCGAGATCTGGGGCCGGGCCTGCTCGTTCCACGGCATCACGCGCGTCGAGGTCAGCGTCGATGGCAGCGAGACCTTCACAGCCCATGCTTGAACCGCGGCGCGGCTGGCGATGGCAGCGCTTCTCGATGACGTGGCAGCCAAGTGTGTCCGGCGAGGTCACGCTGAGTGCGCGGGCGTTCGAAGCCGGCGGGATGGGCCAGCCATTCGACGGTGCGCGCAATGCGGTTCACTCGGTACGGGTTACGGTGCGATAACTTTCGAAGTCATCGCTTAAGGAATGCATCGATTGGTGACAGCGCCTAATGAGCCCCTTCCCCCCTTGTGGGGGAAGAATAGTGCCGCCGATTTTCTATTTCCCACTACCCGCCACGTCCTGGGTGTCGCGCGTCAGGTAATAGGCGAGCAGGATCGGCACGAAGGTGATGCACATGACGATGATGGCGGCGACGTTGGTGACCGGGCGTTGATGGGGCCGGATCAGTTCCTTGAACATCCAGATCGGCAGGGTTTCCTGCTGGCCGGCGGTGAAGGTCGTCACGATGATCTCGTCGAACGACAAGGCGAAGGCCAGCATGCCACCCGCCAGCAACGCCGTCGCAAGGTTGGGCAGGATGACGTGACGGAAGGTCTGCAGCGAATTGGCGCCGAGATCCATCGAGGCTTCGATCAAGGCGGGCGATGAGCGGCGGAGGCGCGCGATCGCATTGTTGTAGACGACGACGACGCAGAAGGTGGCGTGGCCGGCGACGATCGTCCAGTAGCTGAAGGGAACGTCCACCAGGGCGAAGGCGGCGCGCAGCGAAATGCCGGTGACGATGCCCGGCAGCGCGATCGGCAGCAGAATCAGCAAGGTCACGATTTCCTTGCCGAAGAAGCGGAATCGATACATCGCGGCGGCCGCCAAAGTACCAAGCACGAGCGCGGAAATCATGGCGATGAAGGCGACCGAGACGGACAGCCACAAGGCATGCCAGAAATCCGCGCGCCCGAACGTGACACCGAACCATTTGGTGGTGAGGCCGGGCGGCGGGAAGGTATAGCTCTGCTCGTCGGTCGTGAAGCCGTAGAGGATGATGAACAGGATCGGCAGGTTGAGGAACAAGACCGCGAACCACGCGCCCGCCGTCAATCCGAAGCCCGCCTCTGGCGTCGCGCGGTCACCGGCAAGGGCGGGCTTAGAGCGCATCGAAGGCTCCGAACCGTTTGGCGATCGACAGATACACCGCCATGATGACGATCGGCGCCATGGCGAAAGCGGCGGCCATCGGGATATCGCCGGCTGTCCCCTGGAACTGATAGACCGCCTGGCCGATGAAGGGGCGCGACGAGCCGATCAACTGCGGAATGATGTAATCGCCGAGGGTGAGGGAGAAGGTGAAGATCGATCCCGCCGCGACGCCCGGAACAGCAAGCGGGAAGATGACCTTGCGGAAAGTCTGCGCCGGCTTGGCGCCGAGGTCGCTGGAGGCTTCGATGAAAGAGCGCGGCACCCGCTCCAAAGCCGCCTGCAGCGGCAGGATCATGTAAGGCAGCCAGATATAGACGAAGGTGATGCAGGTGCCGATGTAGGAATTGGAGAGCGAAGAGCCCTGCACCACCGGCAGCGACAGGATCCAGTTCAGTGCATCGCCGAGGCCGAGGCTATTGGCGGCCCAATGGATGACGCCTTCCTTGGCGAGGATCAGGCGCCAGGAGTAGACCCGCACCAGATAATTCGACCAGAGCGGCAGCATGACCGCAACGTAGAACAGCGCCTTGGTCTTGCCCGTCGCGTAGCGCGCCATGTAATAGGCGATGGGGAACGCCAGCACGCCGCTGATGATGGTGACGATGACCGCCATCGCCAGGGTGCGGAACATGATCGAGAGATTGACCTCGCCGAACAGCCGCAGGTAATTGCCGATGGTCGGCCGGTAGACCACCTGGCCGGTGAAATCGTCGAGCTGAAAAAAACTCTGCGCCAGCAGCGCGAACAGTGAGCCGAGATAGACGATGCCCAGCCACAGCAGCGGCGGCAGCAGGAACAGAGCCAGCAGCAGCTTCGGCCGCAAGTAGAAGAAGGTGGAGACGCGGCTGGTGAAGCTGGGGGAGAGGGCGGCGGAGGTCATAGCGCCACACTCCATCCTGTCATCCCGGCCAAGCCGCGCAGCGGCGCAAAGCCGGGACCCATACGATCCTTCAGCGTGGCGGCACGTTCGCATGGGCCCCGGATCAAGTCGTCATGCGCTACCGCGCATGCCGGCTGTCCGGGGTGACAGAGGAGGGGGTGCACGAGATGCATCACGCCCCTCATCCGCCAAACGTCATCAGATGCCGGCGGTCCCACCAGAGCGTCACTCTGCTGCCCTGCTCCGGCGCGAAGTGTGTGTCGCGGTTCTGTTGCATGACGGCGAGGTGGCCGCCGCCGGGCAGGCGGATGTCGAAGCGGGTGTTGGCGCCGAGATAGAGCAGGCTTTCCACTTCGCCTTCGATCTTCATGGCGCTGCCGGGCGCGGTGCTGCCGGTGGGTGCGAGGTGGATCTTTTCCGGACGGATCGAGCAGGCGCGCGCGACGCCCGTCACTGCGGCAGCGGCCTCTCCTTGCAGCAGGTTGCTGATTCCGACGAAGCCGGCGACGAACTCGGTCTTCGGATTTTCGTAGAGTTCGCCGGGCGAAGCCATCTGCTCGATCTTGCCCTGGTTGAAGACGGCGACGCGGTCGCTCATGGATAGCGCCTCACCCTGGTCGTGCGTTACGTAGATGAAGGTGATGCCAACCTGGCGCTGGATCGCCTTCAGTTCCACTTGCATCTGCTCGCGCAATTTGAGATCGAGCGCGCCCAGGGGTTCGTCGAGCAGCAGCACGCTCGGCCGGTTGACCAGGGCGCGCGCCAGCGCCACGCGCTGCCGCTGCCCGCCGGACAATTGCGAGGGCTTGCGGTTGCCGAAGCCGGCCAGCTTTACCATCGCCAGCATCTCTTCGGCGCGCTTGGTGCGCTCCGCCGCCGCTACGTTCCGGATCATCAATCCGTAGCCGACATTCTCCAGCACGCTCATGTGCGGGAAGAGCGCGTAGTCCTGGAACACGGTGTTGACGTCGCGGTCATAGGGCGGCACGCCACTCACATCCTTGCCATGGATCGCGACCGTGCCCTCGGTCGGCTGCTCGAACCCGGCGATCAGGCGCAGGCACGTGGTCTTGCCCGAGCCCGACGGCCCCAGCATCGCAAAGAATTCGCCGTCGAGGATGTCGAAACTGACATCGTCGACCGCCTTGACGGCGCCGTAGTGGCGCGAGACGGCGCGGAAGGACACGGCGATTGAGTTCTGTGGCATGGCTCTTTGTATCGGGCGCGGCTTGGCTGTGACGGTATCAATAGAGATGGGGCGGATCGTCGCCGATCCGCCCCGGTTGGATCAAGGGTGCTCAGAACAAAGCGGCGCTCAGCTGCCGCTCTGGACGCCCTGATAGGCGGCCACCCAATCCTTGTACGGCACGCATTCCCGGCCGCCGCCGCAATCGCGGACCGGCGTGCGCCAGAAATGGATGCGCTTGAAGTTCTGGATGCCGTTGGCCTTGCAACCCGCCTCGGTCAGGATCGGATCGCTGCAGGTCGACGGGACAGCCGGAACGCTGCCGAACCAGGCGGCGGTGCCGGCCTGCGCATTCGCCGACAGCGAGTGGTTGAGCCACATGTAGGCGCAGTTCGGATGCGGCGCGTTGGCGTGCATCATGGTCGTGTCCGCCCAGCCGGTGGCGCCTTCCTTCGGGATGGTCGAGCCGATCTTCACCTTGCCGCCGGCGCGCAGCGTGTTGACCTGATAGGGCCAGGAGGGTGCCGCCACCACGCCTTCCGAGGTGAAATCATCGACCTGCGCGGCGGCATCGCCCCAGTACTTGTTCACGATCTGGCGTTGCTGGCGCAGCAGATCAATGGCCGCGTCGAACTGCGGCTTGGTAAGCGAGTACGGATCCTGGATGCCCAGCTCCGGCTTGTTAGCCATGAGATAGAGCGCGGCATCGGCGATGTAGATCGGCCCGTAATAGGCTTCGACGCGGCCCTTGTTCGACTTGCCGTCCGGAAGCTTCTGCTCCTCGAACACCACCGACCAGCTCTGCGGCGCGTTCTCAAACACATCGGCGTTGTACATGAGGACGTTTGGGCCCCACTGCCACGGAACGCCATAATGCTTGCCATTGGCCGTGTGCCACACGCCGCTCTGCAGATTGGGATCGATCTTGTTCCAATCGGTGATCAGCGATGTGTTGATCTCCTGCACCGTGTTGCCCGCGATCAGACGCAGGGTGGCATCGCCCGATGCCGTCACCAGATCGAAGCCGCCCGCATTCATCAGCGAGACCATTTCATCGGAGCTGCCGGCAGTCTTCACCGTCACCTTGCAGCCGGTCTCCTTCTCGAAGCCCGTCACCCAGTCATAGGCGGGATCGGATTCACCACGCTCGATGTAACCCGGCCAGGCCACGATCGAAACTTCGCCCTCGCCCTGACCGATGCTGGTCATCATATCGGCGCTTGCCGCCTGGCCGGCCAGGACAAAGGCCAATGCCGAGACGGCTGCCGTCAGCTTGCTGCGTTGGGACATGTTGCCTCCTAGAGTTTTTCCCCGTTTGAAACTCGCTGGACCCGCAATGGTGGGCACGGGTCCTTGGCCAGCAAGGGCGGCAGCGAGGCCGAAAGCCATGAGACGCATGGTGGCCGCACCGGAGCCTGACCGACCGGTCGACGGTAGCTCGCCCCAAGTTAAATGTAAAACACGGAAAAGGATCGAAATTCCCGGAATTGAGTTCAGTGCGCTGGCTCAGCCAGGAACTCAGTCATCGATTGCTCGAGCCAGGCGCGCTCCAGATCGCGCGTAATGAAAACGATGCGCGAGCGCCGATCGTCTCCGCTCCAAGCCGGCAGCATCGCGGGCGGATGGAACAGATGCTGGATGCCATGGACCGCGACCGGCGCGTTCGATCCCGCCACATTGAGGATGCCCTTGATCCGCAGCAGATCGGCACCGCGCATGGTGATCAGCATCTCAATCCAGTTGACGAACTTGTCCCACGCGATCGGGTTGTCATAGGTCAGGCAGAAGGCGCGGATGTGATCGTCGTGGCGGTTCACATCGAGGGCGTGGTCATGATCATGATCGTGGCCGTGATCATGATTATCGTCATGATGCTCGTTCGCCTGCGCATAGGCTTCTTCCTTGAGCCAGCGCGCGACGTCGGCACTCTTATCGGCGGGATTGTAGAGACCGGCGTTGAACAATTGTTCCGCTGCTACAGCCCCGTGTGCGACCGGCAATAAAGGCGCCGCGGGATTGAGCGCATGCAAGCGCGCTTCCAGCGCCTTGCGCTGCTCAGCGCCGGCAAGATCGGTCTTGGTCAAGACCAACCGGTCTGCCACTGCCGCCTGCTTCACGGATTCGAACTGGCGATCGAGCTGGTCCATGCCGTTGACGGCGTCGACGGTCGTGACCACGCCATCCAGGCGGTAGAAGGCGCTGAGCAGCGGGTCGCCGATCAAGGTCTGCAGGATCGGCGCGGGATCAGCGAGGCCTGTCGTTTCGATCACCAGGCGCTTGAATTTCGGCACTTCGCCGCGGTCGCGGCGCTTATAGAGCCGGCGCAAGGTGTCGATGAGATCGCCGCGGATCGAGCAGCACAGGCACCCGGACGACATCAGGATGGTGTCTTCCTTTGCCTTCTCCACCAGCAGGTGATCGAGCCCGATCTCGCCGAACTCGTTGATCACCACGGCGGTGTCGGCCATGTCCGGCTGGTGCAGCAGGTTCTTGAGCAGCGTGGTCTTGCCGGAGCCGAGGAATCCGGTGATGACCGAGACCGGCAGCCGCTCGATCTCGGGTGCCTCGGCGTCACTCATTGACACGCGCGCGGCGCAGGCCGTGCAGGGCGAACAGGCCGAGTGTGAAGAGGATGAAGGCGCCGGCCTGGTGCGCAACCGCGAGCGGCAGCGGGACCACCAGCATCAGGGTCGCGATGCCCAGCATCGCCTGCCCCAGCAGGCCGAAGGGCAGATAATAGAAGCGCCGCTTGACGTCCTGCTTGAGGTCGGCGCGGCGCGCGCGCACCACCAGCGAGATGAGCGCGATCGCCACGAGGCCGGAGGTCAGCCGGTGCATGAATTGCGCCGTCACCGGATTCTCGAAGAAGTTCGACCACCACGGCGACTGGGAGAAGATGTCGGGCGCGATCAGATGATCGCCCATCATCGGGAAGTTGTTGTAGACGAGGCCGCCATGCAGGCCGGCGACGAAACCGCCGAGCGCGATCTCCAGCGTGATGATCGCCATCATGATCCAGCCGTGCCGGCGCAGCACCCGATGGATCGGCGGCTCCGTTCGCACGCGCGCCGGATAGAGCACATCCAGCGCGCTCCACAGCAACGCGGCATAGATGGCCAGCGCCAGCAGGAGATGCAGGACCAGGCGATACTGGCTGACGTCGGTGCGGTCGGCGAAGCCGCTCGCCACCATGATCCAGCCCACCAGCCCCTGCAGCCCGCCCAGGGCGAACAGCGCAATCAACCGCCCGGCCCCCAACGCGCCCATCTGGGGCCGGCGCAGATGACCACGCAGCCAGAACCACAGGAAAGGCACCAGGAACGCAACACCGATCAGCCTGCCCCACAGCCGGTGAACATACTCCCACCAGAAGATCGATTTGAATGCCTCAAGAGTCATGCCGGCATTGACCAGCTTATATTCGGCGATCCTCTGATAAAGGCCGAACACCCGCTGCCATTCCGCCTCGTTCATCGGCGGAATCGCGCCCATGATCGGCCGCCATTCCATGATGGAAAGGCCGGAGCCGGTGAGGCGGGTGATCGCCCCCAGCATCACCTGCACCAGCACCATGCCGGCGAGGGCCAGCAGCCAGACGCCGATCGCGCGCTCGGCCAACGCCGGCCGTGCGGCGGTCGCGCCAATAGGTGCGGTCTGGACGAAAGACACGAGTGACAGGCCTCAAGCCTCGGAAAATCAAGCGCGGAACTTAGCCCGAGGCAGCCCGGATTGGCAGGGGAAAAAGTTGACGCCTTATGTCACAGCCCAGTGAGCAAACTTAGAGATGCCGGCGGTATTTGGCCGGCAACAGCTCTTCGACCGGGACCCGGACATGGGCCTCGCCGTTGAGCAGGATGACGAACCCGCCCCGGGCGAAATCAGTCAGCATCTCCCGGCAGATGCCGCAGGGGGAGACGACCTTGCAATCCTGATGCTGCTCCCGCGGCCGCGGGTGGCGGACCGAGACGATGGCCTCAATGCCGGTCTCTCCTCCGGCCATGGCTTGGCCCAGGGCTACCGCTTCGGCGCACACCGAGGCCCTGCCGACATAGGTATCGAGGTGGAGGCCGGTATAGACCCGCCCCGAGGCACCACGGACCGCGCTGGCGATGTGGTGCCGATTCTCGGTATAACGCTTTTCAATCAATGACTTGGCTGCGTCGATCAGGGCCTGATCACCAGCGGTCACCGGAGTTCCGGGCATTGGCGTGTTCATGGCGCGATGCTGCGGTGCCGCTGGAGTGTCGTCAAGCCAAGCAAAGCCATGCCGACTGCATGGTCACTCAGAACTGGACGCAGAGCCGCAGGGACTCATAGAGCGCGGCGTGTATGTTCCGGCTGCTGACCGCGTCGCCGACCCGGAACAGCTGGAACCGGCCTGCCTTGTTCCGCACCAGGGCCTGGGGCCGGTTGGCAATCATGGCATCGACATCGATCTCGCCACGATTGCTCGACCCGTCCTTGAGCTCGAAATAGACCTCCGCCGCCGGCAGGGTGCCGTGCTCTGCAATCACCTGGTCGGTCCGGCGTTCGATCTCCGACTTGTCGTAATCGTTGGTGAGGATTGCCACCAGCTTGTTGCCGTCGCGCCGGATGCCCTTGAGGCGGTAGTTGAGGGTAAAGGCCGTGTGGCCGGCATAGAGCGGCTTGAAATAGGCGGGATAGTTGATGCCGCCGACATCCACGCCGATCGTGCGCTCCGGCGAGACATATTCCAGCTTCGCGCCCTGGTTCACCGCGAACTCGGCCAGGGTCAGCCCTTCATGCGCACCGTGATCGTCGAACAGCAGGACCTCCGGCGCCACCGGTACCTGACCCGCCAGGATGTCCCACGGGCTGGTCGCGAGCTCCGCGCCGAACTTCAGCCGCCCAGCGTTCGGCAGGCCGCCGGTCGCGATCACCACGATGTCGGGGTTCTCCGCCAGCACGTCGGACGCTTCGGCATAGGTGTTGAAGCGGCTATCGATGCCGAGTGCAGCGACTTCGGCCGCCAGCCAATCCACGATGCCGATGATCTCGCGCCTGCGCTGCAGCTTTGCCGCCAGCAAGATCTGCCCGCCCGGCTTGTCGGCTGCCTCGAACAAGACAACCTTGTGGCCGCGCGCGGCGCTGACCCGCGCCGCCTCCAGCCCGGCCGGACCGGCGCCGACCACCACCACCTTCTTCTTCGCGCCTGTCGTGGGCGTGATGACGTGGGGCATGGTCGCTTCGCGGCTGGTCGCCGGATTGTGCAGGCACAGGGCCTCGGCGCCCTGATACAGGCGGTCGATGCAATAGCCGGCGCCGACGCAGGGGCGGATCCGCTGCTCCTCCCCGCGCATGATCTTGGCGACGATGTAAGGATCCGCCATGTGGGCGCGCGTCATGCCGATGAGATCGACGGCGCCGGACGTGATGGCGTGGCGCGCGGTCGCGACGTCGTTGACCCGCGCCGCCTGCATCACCGGCAGTTTCACCAGCCGCTTCACCTGGCGCGCGAGGTCGAGATGCGGGCCGGCGGGCGTCCCCATGCCCGGGATGACGTGCGAGATCGCCTCGTCGGAGCCGATATAGCCCTGGATCACGTTGATGAAATCAATGAGGCCGCTTTCCGCCATGTGCTGGGCGATGGCCAGGCCGTCGCTCCTGCTGAGGCCGTTCTCGATGGTCTCGTCCACCACCATGCGCAACCCGACGATGTAGTCATCGCCGGCCTGCTTGCGGATCTCGCGCAAGACATCGAAGGAGAAGCGCAGGCGGTTTTCCAGGCTTTGCGTCCCGTATTCATCGCTGCGCTCATTGGTGTTGGGCGACCAGAAGGCGTCGAACAGATGGCCGTAGGCCTCGATCTCGATGCCATCCATGCCGCCATCGCGGCAGCGGCGGGCAGCGGCGCCATAGGCCGAGACCACGCGGGTGAAATCCCAATCCTCCATCTCCTTGGGGAAGGAACGGTGCGCCGGCTCGCGCACCGGCGATGGCGCGATGACCGGCAGCCAATGTTCCTTGGACCAGGAGGTGCGGCGGCCCAAATGCGTGATCTGGCACATCACCGCCGCGCCGTGTTTGTGCACGCCGGCCGTCAGCTCCTTGAACCAGGGGATGATGGCATCGCTGCCAACGTAGAGATTGCCGAAGGCCTGGGGCGAATCCGGCGCCACGATCGAGGAACCGCCGATCATGGTCATGCCGATCCCGCCCTTGGCCTTTTCCTCGTGATAGAGCCGGTAGCGCGCCTTGGGCAGCGCCTCCTCGGAATAGGCCGGTTCGTGCGAGGTGCTGATGACGCGGTTTCGGAGCGTCAGGTGCTTGAGCTGGAACGGCTGCAACAAGGGATCGGCCAAGGCACTTTCTCCCGGGAATGGCCCGCGAATCTAGGCGAAGCTCTGGCGTTCCTACAAACCGGATTCGCCGGCAAACCCCTGCGAAAAAGCAAAACGTCGCTTGACCCGGCCTCCCGCGCAACAGGCTTGCGTGCCATTGCGGTGCAACAGGCCATTCCTTGCGTTTGGCCGCTACCCTTGCCGCCGGCCCCTGCCCGTCTACAATGACCACCAAAGCAGGCGCGATGTCCAAGGCGCCCATCGGGAGGGATATTCATGGAACTCCGATCGCTCGACTTCGACCTGGGCGAGACGGCCGAGGCGCTGCGCGAGAGCGTGCGGTCTTTCGCCGAGGACGAGATTGCCCCGCGCGCCGCCGAGATCGACCGGAATGACGATTTCCCCGCCGACCTGTGGCGCAAGTTCGGCAATCTCGGCCTGCTCGGGATCACGGTCGAAGAGGAATTCGGCGGCTCCGGCATGGGCTACCTGGAGCACGTGATCGCGCTGGAGGAGATTTCCCGCGCCTCCGCCTCCGTCGGCCTCTCCTATGGCGCGCATTCCAACCTGTGCGTGAACCAGATCCGCCGCAACGGGACCGAGGCGCAGAAGCGCACATACCTGCCCAAGCTGATCTCCGGCGAGCATGTCGGCGCGCTCGCCATGAGCGAGCCGGATGCGGGATCGGACGTGGTCTCGATGCGCCTGAAAGCGGAGCGGCGCGGTGACCGCTATGTCCTCAACGGGACCAAGATGTGGATCACCAACGGTCCCAACGCGGATATCATCGTGGTCTATGCCAAGACCGATGCCGAAGCGGGACCCAAGGGCATCACCGCCTTCATCGTCGAGACCAAGGCCAATGGCTTTGGGGTCGCGCAGAAGCTGGACAAGCTCGGCATGCGCGGCTCCAACACCGGCGAGCTCGTCTTCAACGAATGCGAAGTGCCGGCGGAGAACGTGCTGCGGACCGAGGGCAAGGGCATCAACGTCCTGATGAGCGGCCTCGATTACGAACGCGCGATCCTGGCCGCCGGGCCGCTTGGCATCATGCAGGCGGCAATGGACGCGGTCCTGCCCTATGTGCATGAGCGCAAGCAGTTCGGCCAGCCGATCGGGACATTCCAGCTCATGCAGGGCAAGATCGCGGACATGTATGCGACGCTCTCCGCCTGCCGCGCTTACTGCTATGCCGTCGCCAAGGCGTGCGACAAGGGCCAGATCACGCGCAAGGATGCGGCGGGTGTCATCCTCTATTGCGCGGAGAAGGCGACCTGGATGGCGCTGGAAGCGATCCAGTGCCTGGGCGGTAACGGTTATATCAATGACTATCCAACAGGGCGTCTGCTGCGCGATGCCAAGCTCTATGAGATCGGCGCGGGCACCAGCGAAATCCGGCGCATGCTGATCGGCCGCGAAATCTTCGACGAGACGGCGTGATCGCCATGTCCGTCCTCAAAAGCGAGATCGACACCCGCTCCGAGAATTTTCAACGCAACCAAGCCGCCATGCAGGCTCAGGTCGACGACCTCAAGAAACTGGTCGAAGGCATCAAGCTGGGCGGTGGCGAGGCCGCGCGCACCAAGCACCTGGCGCGCGGCAAGCTGCTGCCGCGCGACCGCATCCGCTGCCTGATCGATGCCGGCGCGCCATTCCTCGAGTTTTCCCAGCTCGCCGCCTATGACGTCTATGATGACGACGTGCCGGCGGCCGGCATCATCACCGGCATCGGCCGCGTGGCTGGCAGGGAATGCGTCGTGGTCGCCAACGACGCCACAGTGAAGGGCGGCACCTATTTTCCGATCACCGTGAAGAAACATCTGCGCGCGCAGGAGATCGCCAAGGCGAACAACCTGCCCTGCATCTATCTGGTGGATTCGGGCGGCGCCAATCTACCGAACCAGGACGAGGTGTTCCCCGACCGCGATCATTTCGGCCGCATCTTCTATAACCAGGCCACCATGTCGGCGGCCAGCATTCCACAGGTCGCGGTGGTGATGGGTTCCTGCACCGCTGGCGGCGCCTACGTGCCGGCGATGTCGGACGAAAGCATCATCGTCAAGAACCAGGGCACGATCTTCCTGGGTGGACCGCCGCTGGTGAAGGCCGCGACCGGCGAAGTGGTGAGCGCCGAGGATCTGGGCGGCGCGGACGTCCATTCGCGGCAATCCGGCGTGACGGATCACTATGCCGAGAACGACCGCCATGCGCTGGAGATCGCGCGCAACATCGTCGCGCATTTGAACCGCACCAAGTCCGTCTCGCTGGATGTCGCCGCGCCGGAAGAGCCGCTGTACGATCCGAAGGAGATCTACGGCATCATCCCCGCCGATCCGCGCCAGCCTTATGATGTGCGCGAGGTGATCGCGCGGCTGGTCGATGGCAGCCGGTTCGATGAGTTCAAGAAGCTCTATGGCACGACTTTGGTCTGCGGCTTCGCGCGGATCTGGGGCTATCCGGTCGGCATCATCGGCAACAATGGCATCCTCTTCTCCGAATCCGCGCTCAAGGGCGCGCATTTCGTCGAGCTGTGCGCGCAGCGCGGCATCCCGCTCCTGTTCCTGCAGAACATCACCGGTTTCATGGTGGGACGGAAATACGAAGCCGGCGGCATCGCCAAGGACGGCGCCAAGATGGTGACCGCCGTCTCCTGCGCCCAGGTGCCGAAGCTTACGATGCTGATCGGCGGATCGTTCGGCGCCGGCAATTACGGCATGTGCGGCCGCGCCTTCTCGCCGCGCTTCCTGTGGATGTGGCCGAATGCGCGCATCTCCGTCATGGGCGGCGAGCAGGCGGCCAATGTGCTGGCGCAGGTGAAGCGCGATGCGATGGCGGCGCGCGGCCAGGAATGGCCGCATGCGGAGGAGGAGGAGTTCAAGGCGCCGATCCGCGATCAATACGAAGCGCAGGGCCACCCCTATTTCGCCGGTGCGCGGCTGTGGGACGATGGCCTGGTCGATCCTGCCGATGCGCGCATGACCCTGGCGCTCGGCCTCTCCGCCGCGCTCAATGCGCCGGTCGAGCAGACCCGCTTCGGCATTTTCCGGATGTAGTGCAATGGGGTCCTATCTCCAGATTGATCGAGCAGACAAAGTTGCCACGGTGCGATTGAATCGTCCGGAAAAGCACAATGCGTTCGACGAGCAATTGATCGCGGAGTTGACCCAGGCGTTTCGCGACCTCGCGCGTGAGGCGGCTGCACGGGTCGTGGTGCTTGCGGCCAACGGACCGAGTTTTTCCGCCGGCGCCGATCTCGAGTGGATGAAACGGATGTCGGCGCTCGAGCGCGCAGAGAACGAGCGCGATTCGCTGCTGCTCGCCGACCTGATGGCGGCGATCGACCGTTGCCCGAAACCTGTGGTCGGCTTGGTGCAGGGCGCCGCGTTCGGCGGCGGCGTCGGTCTTGTCGCCTGCTGCGACATCGCGATTGCGGCGACGAACGCCAGCTTCTGCCTGTCGGAGGTGCGGCTTGGCCTGATCCCTGCCGTCATCTCGCCCTATGTCGCGGCGGCGATCGGGCCGCGCGCGTGCCGGCGCTATTTCCTGACCGCGGAGAAGTTCGATGCCGCGACAGCGGAGCGGCTGGGTCTTGTCCATCGCGTGGTTGCGCCGGACGTACTCGACGTGGCGCGGGATGAGATCATCGGGCACCTGCTGAAAGGCGGTCCGGCCGCACAGGCTGCGGCCAAGGACCTGATCCAGCGCGTGTCGTTCGCGAAGATCGACGAAGCGCTGCGCCGCGACACCGCCTGGCGCATCGCCGATGCGCGCGCGTCCGATGAGGGCAAGGAAGGCCTCGCCGCCTTCCTCGAGAAGCGCAAGCCGAACTGGAGCTGAGGGGAATCGCTAAGGGCATGTTTCGCAAGATCCTGATCGCCAACCGCGGCGAGATTGCCTGCCGCATCATGCGGACGGCGAAGCGTCTCGGCATCGGCACTGTCGCGGTCTATTCCGAGGCGGACGCGCACGCGCTGCATGTCGAGATCGCGGACGAGGCGATCCTGCTTGGCCCGGCGCCGGCGGCCCAGAGCTATCTCGCCATCGACAGGGTGATCGCAGCCGCGGTCGCGACCGGCGCCGAGGCGATCCATCCCGGCTACGGGTTCCTGTCCGAGAATGCGCGCTTCGCCGAAGCCTGCGCCAAGGTCGGCGTGGTGTTTATCGGGCCGCCGCCGGCAGCGATCCACGCCATGGGCTCCAAGTCGGAATCGAAGCTCTTGATGGAGAAGGCACGGGTGCCGCTGGTGCCCGGCTATCACGGCAGCGAGCAAGCCGATTGGCACCTGGTCTCCGAAGCCATGCGCATCGGCTTCCCGCTCCTCATCAAGGCCTCGGCCGGCGGCGGCGGCAAGGGCATGCGGATCGTGCGCAGCGAAGCCGAATTGCCGCCCGCGATCGAAGGCGCGCGCCGCGAAGCCAAATCGGCATTCGGCGATGAACGGCTGCTGATCGAGAAATATCTCGAGCGCCCGCGTCACGTCGAAGTGCAGGTGTTCGCCGACAGCCACGGCAACGCGGTCTATATCCATGACCGCGATTGCTCGATCCAGCGCCGGCACCAGAAGGTGATCGAGGAAGCGCCCGCGCCCGGCCTTTCCGACGAGACCCGCACGCGCATGGGGGAAGCGGCTGTCGCGGCCGCCAAAGCCGTCGGCTATGTCGGTGCAGGGACCGTCGAGTTCCTCTATGCCGATGGCCGGTTCTATTTCATCGAGATGAATACGCGCCTGCAGGTCGAGCATCCGGTGACGGAGATGATCGCCGGCCTTGATCTGGTGGAATGGCAGCTGCGGGTGGCGAGCGGCGGGACATTGCCAGAGAGCCAGGTTGAATTGTCGCGCTATGGCCACGCCATGGAAGTGCGGCTTTATGCCGAGGATCCAGCCAAGGGCTTCCTGCCCTCGACCGGGCGCATCGCGCACCTCGCCTGGCCGAGCGCGTCCAGCAACCTGCGCATCGATTCCGGTGTGCGGGCTGGCGATGCCATTTCCACCTATTACGATCCCATGATCGCCAAGGTGATCGCCTGGGGCGAGGACCGCACCGCCGCGGCCCAGCGCCTGCGCCGCGCGCTGATGGAGACGGAAATCGCGGGCCTTGCCACCAACGCCGGGTTCCTGATCGATGTGCTGGGGCATCCCGCCTTCCTCAAGGAAGAGATCGATACCGGCTTCATCGAGCGGTATCGTGCCGACCTGCTGCCGGAAGGCGACGGCACCTCCGATCGCGCCCTGGCGCTGGCGGCCGCGTTCCTGGTCCTCTCTGGCGGGCAGCGCGCGGTGGCGGCGGCGCGCCATAGCGGCGACCCCTATTCACCGTGGGCCACCACCAGCGGATGGCGGGTCAATGGCGAGGGTGGGTCTTCGATCCTGCTGCGAGACAGCACGGGCAAGCAGCGCGATGCGCGCCTGACTTTTTCCGGCGAATGCTGGGTTATCGCCATCGATGACGGCGCGCCCTTGCGCCTGACCGCCCCCAAGATCGAGAATGGTGCGCTGGTCGCCGGGACGGATCATGGGCGATTGCGGACTATCATCGTCCAGGACGGAAACCAGGTGACGGTGATCGAGCGCGGCCGAGCGTCGCGCGTCACGCGCATCGATGTGCTGGCGGAAGCGGAAGCCGCGTCGGTTGGACACGGACAACTGGCCTCGCCCATGCCGGGCACAATCGTCCGCGTGATGGTGGAAGCGGGCGCCGCAGTGACGCGCGGCCAGGCGCTGATGGTGGTCGAAGCAATGAAAATGGAACATACCATCGCGGCCCATGTGGACGGCGTCGTGAAGCAGGTCAAATTCCGCGCCGGCGATTCCGTCGCTGAGGGCGTGGAATTGATCGCGTTCGAGGCAGCGTCATGAGCCTGCCCGCCCAGGTGCGCGTGGTCGAAGTCGGCCCGCGCGACGGATTGCAGAACGAGGCCAAGCCGGTCGCGCTCGAGACCAAGGTTGAGCTGATCAACCGGCTGTCGGAGAGCGGGCTCCCGGCGATCGAGGCCGGCGCCTTCGTCTCGCCCAAATGGGTGCCGCAGATGGCGGACTCCGCCGAAGTGTTCCGGCGCATCAAGCAGAAGCCGGGCATCTCCTATCCGGTGCTGGTGCCGAACGTCAAAGGGCTGGAGCTGGCGCTCGCCGCCGGCGTACAGGAGATCGCGGTGTTCGGCGCGGCTTCGGAAAGTTTCTCCCAGCGCAACATCAATTGCTCGATCGAGGAGAGCCTCGAGCGTTTCGCCCATGTCACCGATGCCGCGCAATCGGCAGGTCTCAAGGTGCGCGGCTACGTCTCCTGCGTGCTCGGCTGTCCGTACGAGGGCGAGATCGCGCCGGAAGCCGTCGCGCGCGTCGCCAGGGCCCTCGTCGGCATGGGGTGCTATGAGGTGAGCCTCGGCGACACGATCGGAATCGGCACGCCGGCCAAGGCGCAACGCATGATCGAAATCGTGGCGGCGGAGGTCGATATCCGCCATCTCGCTGCGCATTTCCACGACACCTACGGCCAGGCCCTCGCCAACCTGCTCGCGGTGCTGCAGATGGGAGTCGCAGTGGTGGATGCGTCCGTCTCCGGCCTCGGCGGTTGCCCCTATGCGCCCGGCGCCTCCGGCAACGTCGCGACCGAGGACGTGGTCTATATGCTGCATGGGCTCGGCATCGCGACCGGCATCGACCTCGACAAGCTGGTCGAGGCCGGCGCATTCATCTCCCAGGCGCTTGGCCGCGCGCCGGGCTCCAAGGCCGCGATGGCCCTGCACGCCAAGGCCGCGAAGCCGCAATGAGCGATTACATCGATTGCCATTACGCGCGCAGGCGCGCGGATATGGCGCAGCGCCCCTATCTCGACGGCACCATCGCGGCCGGCACCGCCATTGTCGGCGGTGGATTGGCTGGCCTCACGATCGCGTTGGAGCTGGCGCGCAAGGGCCATTCGGTCGTGCTGCTGGAAGCCAGGCGCATCGGCTGGGGCGCCTCGGGACGCAACGGCGGATTCTGCACGCCCGGTTACGCGGCGGGATATGACAGGATCGCGCGCATGGCCGGCGCGGAGACGGCGGGCGAGCTGTTGGAACTCTCGCGCGACGGGGTCGACTACGTCGCCGACAACCTCGCCGCCTTTGGCACGCCGGTTGATTCTGCGCGGCGCGGCCACATCTCTGCGCGGCGCGTTCCGGCGCAGCTCGAGCTCGAGCGCTATCGCGACAAGATGGCGGCGCTCGGCTTCGATCTCAAGGTGCAGGGAGTCGAGGAGACGCGCGTTTCGCTCAAGAGCGCGCGCTATTTCGAATCCATTGTCGAGCCGACCGCCTTTGCGATGCAGCCGCTGGACTATGCGCTCGCGATGGCGCGCGAGATCGAGCGCCTGGGCGGCAAGGTGTTCGAGAATACGCCGGCGCTCTCCACCGGGCGCTTCGGCACCTCGCACCTGGTCGCGACGCCGCGCGGCAAGGTGAGCGCGCATCATCTTGTGGTCTGCACCGGCGGCTATACCGGGCGATTCATTCCGGTGTTGCGCAGTTCCATGCTGCCGATCGCGACCTATGCCATGACCACGGAGCCGGACGATGCCGTGCTGGACAGCGCCATCGCCACGCCGATGTGCATCAGCGACGACCGGCGCGCCGGCGACTACTACCGGCGCACGGCGGACGGGCGCCTGATCTGGGGCGGGCGCATCACCGCGCGCACGCGCGATCCCAATGACCTGGCGGCGCTGTTGCGGCGGGACATGGTCGAAGTCTATCCGCAGCTTTCCGCACTCAAGATCGAGTGCGCGTGGTCCGGGCTGATGGCCTATGCCCGCCACTACATGCCGCAGGTCGGACGTCTGGATGAAGGCTTGTGGTGCTGCACCGCCTTTGGTGGGCACGGGCTCAACACAACTGCCGCGGCCGGTCTTCTGGTTGCCGCGGCGATCGCGGATGGCGATGACCGCTACCGGTTGTTCGCGCCGTTCGGGCTTGCCTGGAACGGCGGGCCGCTGGGGCCGATTGCGGCGCAGCTCACCTATTGGAAGCTGCAGCTGCAGGATTGGTGGGCTGAGCGCGGCGTCGCTCAGAAAAAAGTCGGCACCGCACCCAACTAAAAGAAGGTCGCTACCGCTCCGAGCGACGTCCAGCTGTCATCCACCACGTGAATCAGACGCCACCGGTCGAAGGTGGTGCAGGGATGCGAGATCCCGCAGCAGATGAGATCGCCGACCGCGACGTCGGCCTTCGCCGGCATGCTGAGATAGGCGTGCTGGTCGTTGAGCTTTGTGATCTTCCAGTCGCTGGCAACCGGTTCCGGCTGCGGTGTTGACCGTGCACGATAGCGCCAGACCGGCTGCGGCAGGTGCAGATCGAACCCGACATCGCGCTTGCCCATTGTGAGCAGCGCCAGCCCCGGCTCCGGCACCGATTGCACCAGGCAGCACACGAACAAGGCCGGTTCCAGGAGCCCGAGATCTTTGGCGACCGCGGGATCGCGGCGCTTCATCTCGGCGAGATGCTCGACATAGGCGCCGCAATCATGCGTGACGTAGCAGCCGCTGCGCAGGATCTTCACCGTCGGCTTGTGCAGCTGGATCTGGCCTAAGCGCCTGCCGACGATGTCGTAGTAGGAGCTGCCGCCGGCGGTCAGGATCACTTGATCGGTCACGAAGGCGTTGCGCCGATCCGCCAGTTGCACGGCTTCGGCGAAGCGGTCGAAATAGGCTTCGACGCCGGCGCCGTCTTCCGCGCCGCTGGCCGTTGCGATCTGGCCTTCATAGCCGGCCATGCCGGCGAGGCGCACGCGCCCCTGATGCGTGGGCAGTTCGTCGAGAAGTTGGCTGACCTCCTCCAACGTGCGGCAGCCGGTGCGGCCGCCTTGGAAGCCGAGTTCCAGCAGCACGTTGATCGACCGCTCGGTGTTGGCATGTGCGATATCAGCGGAGAGCGCCTTCAAACCTGCCAGGGAATCGATCAGCACGTAGATCTCAAGCGCATCCTGCGCGCGTGTCCGCTCGATGATGCCGCGCACCTGGGCGCGGCCCGTCACCTGGTTCGCGATCAGCAGATTGCGGCAGCCGAACGCGACCGCCACCTCCGCTTGTTGCACGGTCGCGACCGTAAGGCCCCAGGCACCGTACGCCGCCTGCTGCGCCCAGAGATGCGGGGTCATGGTGGTCTTGGCATGGGGCGCAAGCTGCAGCTCGAACTTGTCCAGCAAGCGCCGCATCCAGCGCGCATTGTGCTCGAGCGCCGACCGCTTCAGCACCGCCACTGGCGCCGTGAGATCGCCGGCCAGCAAGTTCCAGCGCTGCTCCCCGATCTCGCCCAAGGGCAGCGGCGCATGGCCTGCAGGAAAGCCCTTGGTCAGCGGATCGATCGGCTGGCGGTCGAGTTCGGAGAGCGCTTTGCGCAAGCCGTCAGCATCGAAGCCAGGGCCGATGGGGTGTTTGAGAAAGTCGCTGGTTAGAGTCATCGCATCGCCCCAACTTGTGTTGTCGCCCCCTCGCCCCTTGCGGGAGAGGGATGCGGAGGCTTAGCGAACGAAGTGAGCTTAGCCGAAGCTGGGTGAGGGGGCCGCGCCGAGGGCGCGCAGCGCGCGAGCGCTGTAACGCGACGTCTGCTGCCCTTGTGGCGCTCTTGCGAGCGCGCGCACCTATCGGCGCGCAACCCCTCATCCAGCTCCGCCTAAGCTCGCTGACGCTCGCTAAGGCTGCGCAACCTTCCCCCGCAAGGGGGGAAGGGGCACTCCGTTGTGAGAGTATGATGCGAAGGGCGGCGCAGCGCCATCGCGAAACATCGGCATGCTAACCCGTCACTCGTTCATATGCGGGAAGCGTCAGGAACTCCGGGAAGTCGTCCGCAAAGACCAGATCGGCGAACAGTCTGGATGCGTCCTCGAATTTGCTGCGGCTGAAGGCCTCGCCCGGAGCGGCGCGCTGATGGGCGAGATCATCGGCGATCATTTTTTCGCATAGAGCTCGGTCGACCACGCGGCCGTCCATCAACCGCGCGCCATGCTTCAGCCACTGCCAGACTTGTGCGCGGGAAATCTCGGCGGTCGCAGCATCCTCCATCAGGTTATGCAAGGGCACGCAGCCCGTGCCGCGCAGCCAGGCTTCGAGATAGGCGATGCCGACGGAGATGTTCACCGCGAGGCCGGCCGCGGTGATATCGCCCTGCGGGACAGCCAGCAGATCGGCTGCGGTCACGTGCACATCCTGGCGCTGGCGAGCGATCTGGTTCGGCTCCTGCATCAGGCGGTCGAAGATCTCCTTGGCGATCGGCACCAGGGCGGGGTGCGCGACCCACGTGCCGTCATGGCCGTCAGCCGCTTCGCGCTCCTTGTCGGCGCGCACTTTGGCAAGCGCATCTTCGTTGGCGGCAGGATCGTTCTTGATCGGGATCTGCGCGGCCATGCCGCCCATCGCATGCACGCCCCGCTGATGGCAGGTCTTGATGAGCAGCAAACTGTAGGCGCGCAGGAAGTGCGAAGTCATGGTGACGCTGGCGCGGTCCGGCATCACGGCCCTGGGGTCGCGCGCGAATTTCTTGATGAAGCTGAAAATGTAGTCCCAGCGGCCGCAATTGAGCCCGGCGGAATGATCGCGCAGTTCGTAGAGGATCTCGTCCATCTCGAACGCCGCCGTGATGGTCTCGATCAGCACCGTCGCCTTGATCGTGCCCTTCGGCAGCCCGAGCCTGTCCTGCGCGAACAGGAACACATCGTTCCACAGCCGCGCCTCGGGATGCGATTCCAGCTTCGGCAGATAGAAATAAGGGCCGGTGCCGCGCGCCACGAGTTCCTTGGCGTTGTGGAACACATAGAGCCCGAAATCGAACAGGCTGCCAGACATCGGGCGCCCATCGATGACGACATGCTTCTCCGGCAGATGCCAGCCGCGTGGGCGCACCATCAGGACGGCAGTTTTCTGATTGAGGCGATAGGCCTTGCCGCTGCCAGGATCATCGAAGGTGATCTGCCGGCGCACGGCATCCATCAAGTTGCGCTGGCCGTCGAGCTGGTTGGCCCAGGTCGGCGTGGTCGAATCCTCGAAATCCGCCATGTAGCAGGACGCGCCGGAATTGAGCGCGTTGATCACCATCTTGCGGTCGACAGGGCCGGTGATCTCGATCCGCCGGTCGAGCAGATCCTTGGGCAGCGGCGCCACTTTCCAGTCGCTGCTACGGATCTGTGCGGTCTCTTTCAGGAAATCCGGCTTCTCGCCGGCATCAAGCCGCTTCTGCCGCTCCTTGCGCGCTTCGAGCAGGCGCAGCCGCTCCGCGCCAAACTTGCGCTCCAGCGCCGCCAAGAAAGCCAGCGCCTCCGGCGTCAGAATCTTTTGAAATGCAGCATCGGGCAGTGGGGAGACGGAAACACCTGGCACGGACACGTCAACTTTCTCCAACCCATAGATCGGCCTGCTCGAGGGACACCTCGTCGCAATTCTCATCCTTGGCATGCCGGTCCACGACCAGGAAATCCGTACTTTGGTCGAGGGCGATCAGCGGGTGGTGCCAGACGCCCCGGCCGTAATTCACCCCCTGCCCTGCCATCGTCTTGAAAGCAACCAGCTTTTCCGGCTTGAGATCATCGCCCGGCGGTGACACCACGACCAGGAAAGGGCGCGGCGCCAATGGAATGAACAGCTGGCTGCTTTTCGGGTGCCGCTCCATCAGCTTGATCTTCAGCGGCATCGGCCGCGGCTCGGCGCGCACGATCCCGACATTGGGCTTGCCGTCGCCTTCCAAGAGATCGAGCGCCGCCATGTCCGCATAGCGCTCCGCCCAGCCCTGATTGATGGTGTAGTGGCGGCTTTCCGCTACTTGGATGACGTCGCCATAGGGACGGAAGGCATCGCGGGTCAGGGGCTGGATCGGAACTTCAATGCGCGCCATAGCTGTCTCCTACACCAGCTCGCCCCACAGGCGCAGGCGGCTGACCCCGCCATCGGGGATGATGTTCAATCGCACATGGGTGACGGCACCGAGGTCCGCCACCTCCTTCTGGAAGGCATGGGGCCGATCCATCTCCAGCTTCTGCTCCGGCAGCAAGGTGCGCCAGAACATGGATTGGGTGACCAGCGATTCATCCGTGCCTGCCGTGACGTCGGCCCCCAGAATGGAGCAGCGGTCCGGGTAGTTGCCTTTGAAATGCGCGGTGTCGATTTCGATCTTGCGGATGTGGCCGCGATGGCCGAGGGCGAAGATCGCCCAGTCGTTGCCGGGTTCGCGCCTGCGCCGCGTCTCCCACCCGTCGCCCATGTTGGCGCCGCGGCCGGGATACAGCACCTGCATCGGCGAACCGTAATGCTGGTCGCTGCAGGCGACGGCGCGCCCGCCATTGGTGATCGCCGTCAGATCGATCAGCAGCTTGCGGTCGAACTGCGACCAGTCGACCGCGACCTTGCCGTAAGCGCGCAGCCGCGCCACGCCGCCATCGGGATAGATGTTGAGCCGCAAATGGGTCCAAGCGCGTTCATCCGTCACCGGCACGAAATGGTGCGCATTGCCCTTGAGGCTGGTGGCGGGGACGATCTCGCTCCATTCCGTGCCCTGACCCGGCGTGCCGTCGATCCAGCAGGCTCCGATCGAAGCCGCCGGCGGGAAGTTGCCGGTGAAGTGGCTGGTGTCGATGTCGAACCCGACGACTGAGCCCGGCAGGCCCAGCTTCACGACACAGTAATCGTAGCCCTCGGTGCGCTTGCGCCGCGACTCCCAGCCATCCATCCACTTGCCGTGCTCGTCATACTTTCCGGGGATGAACACGGCCGGCTCGGGATTCAACATCCGCTCCTTGGGCGCGAAGAAATCGTCGGTGGCGAAGATCGCCTCCGCCCCCAGCCGCGCATCGGCGAGGTTAACGAGGTTGCTGCCGAACGGATGTTGCGGCTGTTCTGTCATCACATTCACCCCGCGGGCTGATAGGGATGGCGTGTGTGCCAGTGGCGGGCGATATCGACGCGCCGGCAGACCCACGCCTTGTCGTGCTTCAGGACGTAATCGAGGAAGCGCTTGAGGCTGGCGAAACGGCCGGGACGGCCGACCAGCCGGCAATGCAAGCCGATCGACATCATCTTCGGTGCCTTCGCCCCTTCCTCGTAGAGCGTGTCGAACGAATCCTTGAGGTAGCAGAAGAACTGATCGCCGGAATTGAAGCCCTGGAGCGCGGCGAAGCGCATGTCGTTGGCATCGAGGGTATAGGGCACGATGAGATGCGGCGCATCGACCAGCTTGCTCCAGAACGGCAGATCGTCGGAATAATCGTCGGCGTCATAGAGAAAACCGCCATACTCCGCGACCAGCTTGCGCGTATTCTCCGAGGTGCGGCCGGTGTACCAGCCCAAGGGGCGCGAGCCGCAGATCCGGGTCAGGATCTCCATGGCCTTTTCGAGATGCTCGCGCTCCGTGGATTCCGGCATGCCGTGATAGTTGATCCAGCGATAGCCGTGGCTCGCGATCTCGTGCCCATCGGATAGCGCGCGCTCGATCACGGCAGGATTGCGGTCGGCCGCCATCGCCACCGCGAACATTGTCAGCGGCACGCCGCGCGACTTGAAGAGATCGAGGATGCGCCACGCGCCGGCACGCGAGCCGTATTCGTAGATCGATTCCATCGACATGTGGCGGGCGCTCAGGAACGGCTGCGCGCCGATGATCTCGGACAGGAAAGTCTCCGAAGCCTGGTCGCCGTGGAGAATGCAATTCTCCCCACCTTCCTCGTAATTGAGGACGAACTGCACGGCCACGCGCGCGCCGCCTGGCCAGTCGGCCGGCGGCGGATTTCCGCCATACCCGGAGAGATCACGCGGATAGTTCAACACCAAAATGCGTCTCCCTCATCACAAGCTTTGCCGAAGAATGTATCCTTTTCACACTATAATCCTGTTCAGCATTCAAGTCTCGGATAGCAGCCATGCGGTTCCGTCGATGGTCAAAGCTGGCCGCCGAGATAGAGATGCTTGACCCGCTCATCCTGCAGCAGGTCGGACGAAGCGCCAGACAATGCGACCGCCCCGGTCGCCAGGGCGTAGGCGCGCTGCGAGATCCTCAATGCCATGCGCGAATTCTGCTCGACAAGCAAGACGCTGACCTTCTCGTCGCGATTGATGGCAACGATTGATCGAGCGATGTCCTGAACCAGCTTCGGCGCGACACCGAGGGATGGCTCGTCCAGCAACAGCAGGCGCGGCTTCGACATCAAGGCCCGGCCGATGACCAGCATCTGCTGCTCGCCGCCACTCATGGTGCCGGCCTGTTGCGTATAGCGTTCCTTGAGGCGCGGAAAGCGCGCCAGCACCATGTCGAGGGTGGCGCGGATCCCCGCCGCGTCGGTCCGCGTGAAGGCGCCCATCAGGAGGTTGTCCTTGACCGACATGAAGGGGAACACGCGGCGGCCCTCAGGCACCATGGCGATCCCCAGCTTGACGATCTCGTCGGGCGGCAGCCGGTCGATGCGCCGATCGGCGAAGGTGATGGTGCCCTGCTTGATTTTCCGCAGGCCGGTGATGGCGCGCAGGATGGATGATTTGCCGGCGCCGTTGGCGCCGATCAGCGCGACCGTCTCGCCCTCCTGCACCGCCAGCGAGACGCCTTTCAGGGCGTAGACGTGATCGTAGTACAATTCCACCCCGGTGAAATCGAGCAGACGGGTCATGCGCTACAATCCGATCGATTCATCTTCGCTGCCGAGATAGGCCTCGATCACGCGCTCGTTGCGCTGGATCTCCGCAGGGCTGCCTTCGGCGATCTTCTGGCCGAAATTCAACACGACGATGCGGTCCGAGATGCGCATGACCGCCTGCATGTCATGTTCCACCAGCAGGACGGTGACGCCGCGGTCCCGCACGCCGCGCACCAGTTCGACGGCACGCATGGTCTCGTCATGATTCATGCCGGCGAAGGGCTCGTCGAGGAGAAGAACCGTCGGGTCGGTCGCCAGCCCGATCGCGATGCCGAGCGCGCGCAAATGCCCGTGCGGCAGGTTGCTGGCGATCTCGTCCTTGATCGCGGCCAGGCCGAGGAAATCCAGGATCTCGTCGGCGGAGCGCGCAAACTCCGCTTCGTCGCGCCTGGCCTGCGCGGAACCCAGATAGAAGCCCAGCAGGTTGGTCCGGGACCGCAGATGGTGCGCGATGACGACGTTGTCGCGCACGGTCATGTTCTTGAAGATCGTGGTCTCCTGGAACGTGCGCACCACGCCCTTGCGGGCGACCAAGTGCGGCGCCAAGCCTGTGATGCGCTCGCCCTTGAACGCGATCTCGCCGCCGGATGGGCTGAGGAACGAGCAGATCAGCTTGAACAAGGTCGACTTGCCGGCGCCGTTCGGACCGATGACCGAAAGGATCTCCCGCCCCTGCACGTCGAACGACACGTCGTTGACCGCGATGAGGCCACCGAACCGCTTGGTCAGGCCGGATATCTCCAGGAGCCCCGGCATTCCTCAGCCCCGCCGTTTCGAGGATGGACGCAGGCTCAAGAGCCCATTTGGTAGCGCCAGCATCAAGGCGATCAGGATGACCGAAAAGATCAGCAGCTGGAGTTCGCCGGTTTGGAACAAAAGGTCCCAGCCGAAATATAGCACCAGAGTTCCGAGCATCGGGCCGAAGACATAGCCCAGGCCGCCCAGGAAGCAGTTCAGCATGAAATTCACGGAATCGGCGACCGTGAAGCTGGATGGATAGATCGACTGGGAGATCGCGACAAAGATCGCGCCGCCGAGCCCGCCCAGGAAGGATGAGATCGCATAGGCGATCACGCGCAGCGCGGCGATGTTGACGCCGATGGATGACGCCAGCTCCTCGTTCTGCTGCAGCGATTGGCACAGTTTGCCGATTCGCGAATGAACGAGCCGGTAGAGACCAGCAAAACACAGCACCATCAGCGCGACCGAGAGCAGATAGAACGCCAGCCTGGGGTTCGCGAGGGTCGTGAAGTCCGGAATTATCTGGATCCCGAAGATGGTGAGTGCGCCGGGCAAGGGGATGCTGACGATGCCCTTTGCGCCGGCCGTGATGGGCAGGGCCAATGCCAGCAGCCGCATCACCTCGGTCAGGACCAGCGTGACCATCGCGAAATAGACGCCGCGCAGGCGCAAGATGGGCAGGCCGATCAGCACGCTTGCCGCCGCGCAGAATAGGCCGGCAATCGGCAGGGTGAGCCAGAACGAGACGCCGTACCTGACCACCAGGATCGCCGAGACATACCCGCCCATCAGTGCAAAGGCGCCCTGCCCGATATTGATGCGGCCGATATAGAAGGTGAGCCACACCCCCGCGCTGGCGATGCTGAGCAGAGCCACCGAGGTCAGCGTGTAATAGAGGTCGGAGCGGCCGGTGGCGGCGATCAGCCACGGAACGACGAGGAAGACAACCAGCAGGAATGCCGCCGCCGCGAGGAGCTTCTGCCACGTCGTCACGGTACGATCGCTCCGCCCTGCATCCCTGGCCTCATCCCCACGGCTTGCCCATAAGCCCATGCGGCCGCACGCTCAGGAACACCATCAGCGCCGCAAAGATGGCGAGGTAGGTGATGCCGCCATAGGAATGGAGCACCGAGAGCCCGATCGATTCCAGCATGCCGAGGATGAACCCGCCGGCAATGGCGCCGCCCACCACGCCGGCGCCGCCGATCATCACCATCATGAAGGCCTTGATCGAGATCGGCCCGCCGATCCCGGAATTGACCCCCGTGATGGTGACCAGCAGGCCGCCCACCACCGCGGCGAGCATTGCGCCGAGAGCGAAGCCGATCATCGAGTAGCGTTCGACCTTGACGCCCATCAATTGCGCCGCCACCCGGTCCTGCGCGAGGGCGCGCATCGCGCGCCCCGGCTTGCTGTATTGCATGAACAGGATGAAGGCGACGATGACCAGGATCGCGAGGCCGCCGACCAGGATACGGTCATAGGGCATGATCAGGCCTTCCGAGCTGAAGACGCCCTTCACGATCTTGGGCACGCCGCGCTGCTTCTCGCCGAACAACAGCAAAATGATCGCGTCGAACAGGAAGGCGATCGCGGCCGCCAGCAGCATGGTGCTTTCCTCGCGCAGGCTGCGGCGGATCACCGGCCGGAACAGGAATTTCTCGATCAGGGCGCCAAGGACCGCGAGCGTGACGCCGGATGCCAGCAGCGCCACGACGAATGGCAGACCCAGCTTGCCATAGACGACGTAGGTGACAAAGCCGCCCAGCACATACATCTGCCCGTGCGCGAAATTGAGCACATTCATGAGGGCGAAGATGAGCGTCAGGCCGAGGGCGATCAGGGCATATTGGGCGCCGAGATAAAGCCCGTTGGCGATAATCTGTTCCATGACAGCGTGACCCGGCAAGCTGTGAGGGCTTGAGGAAGCCTCAAGCCCTCGAGGTCAAAAAGCAAGCCGGCTCAGTCGACTTCGCCGACGAACAAGGTTTTAAACGCGCCGTCGCGATACTCGTTGACGACCATCGGCACCGCGACCTGCCGCCTCTGGCCGAACGACGTCATGCCCACGTATTTCAGCACCTTGTCGCCCTTGAGGTACGGGTTGGGCGCAGAGAACGTGTCGATGGTCTTCTTGAACTCCTCGACATTGTCGATCGCCTTGGGGTTCGCCTTCAGGGTCTCGAGGATGTATTCGAGCGCATAGACCTTGGTGTTGGATTCGTCGTTGTACTCGCCGAACATCTTGGTGTAGCGGTCGATGAACTCTTCCATGACCGGGGAGCGGATCTCCGGCGTCGAGGCGCCGCCGACCGAGATGAAGCCGTTGGCCAGCTCGCCGGCGCCCTCTTCCAGGACCTTGGCGTCCTGCGCGGTCTCGGTGGAGATGAGGCCCTCATAGCCGAGCTCCCGCGCCGAGCGGATGAGGAGCGGCGCGTTGGCGGGTGCGACGCCGGACAGCACAAGCAGGTCCGGCTTGGCCTGGACGATCGGCGTCAGGACCGGCGTGAAGTCGCGCGTGTCGTTCTGGTAGGTGTCCTTGTCGGCAACCACCTCGAGGCCGAGCGCCTTGGCGGCGGCAACCCCGCTGTCGCGCTGGCTGAGCGGGTCGGATTCATTGGCCGCGACGAAGGCGATGCTTTTCACGCCCTTGTTTTCCTTGAGGTACTTGTAGATCGCGGGACCCGACTGGTAGTTGGCGATCATGCCCAGCACGGCGTTCGAGGCCGGCTTCTGGTAGAGCTCCTTGGGGAAGGCATAGGGGAAATAGATGATGCCCTTGGATTCGGCGACCGGCCGCACCGCCGCGGCGCCGTCATCGACGTTCGGGCCGACGACATAGTGGATCCCCTCCTGGGCCATCTTTTCCATCCCGGCGATGGCGCGCTTCGGATCCTTCTGGTCGTCGAACGTGACGATGGCGATCTTGTAGGTCTTGTCGCCGATCTTCACGCCGCCTTGTTCATTGAGCCAAGCGGCACGGGCCTGCATCGAGCGCACGTTGGAGGTGCCCCATGCGGCCGCGGGGCCACTGGTCACGCCGACAAATCCGATCTTGAGCTCGGCGTCCTGCGCCTGGGCTGTGCCCCACATGGCCGAAAACGCCACAGCGCCCGCGATGCCGAGCATGCGCCGCCGCGACACCAAATTGAAAACAACCATCGATCGCCTCCTTGCTGCTGGTTGGTTGCTCCTGTTGTCCGCCAGCTGACACGGTCTCGGCTTGCTGCCGAAGTTTGTGATTGACTGCATTCTAAGTCGGCGCAATAAAAAATACAACATCGTATACGACAGTTTGTACAATTTATTGCGGCCGGCACAGAGCGTCTGACGCGCGAGGAATGCCCCATGCGGATCAAAGTGATCAATCCGAACACGACCGAGTCCATGACGCACACCATCGGCGCGGCGGCACGCGCTGTGGCAGCTCCCGGCACGGAGATCCTGGCCGTCACCTCGGCGTTCGGTCCGGTTTCCATCGAAGGCCATTACGACGAGGCCGTCAGCGTCATCGGATTGGTGGATCAGATCCGCAAGGGCGAGGCTGAAGGCGTCGACGGCTATGTCATTGCGTGCTTCGGCGATCCTGGCCTGCTGGCGGCGCGCGAAGCTGCGACCGGCCCCGTCATCGGGATCGCTGAGGCCGCGATGCACGCGGCCTCGTTTCTCGCCACCGGCTTCTCCGTCGTCACGACGCTCGGGCGGACGCGGATCATCGCCGAGCACCTGGTCCGCAACTATGGCATGGAGCACCATTGCCGGCGTGTCCGGGCGATCGACCTGCCCGTACTGGAGCTCGAGAATCCACGCTCGAACGCGCGAAGCCTGATCGCCGCGGAATGCCGGCGCGCGCTCGAGGAGGATGGCTCCGGCGCGATCGTGCTGGGCTGCGCCGGCATGGCCGACCTGACGACGGCATTGACGCGGGAGCTGTCCGTCCCCGTCATTGACGGCGTGGGCGCAGGCGTAAAGATGGTCGAGGCGCTGGTGAGCCTTGGCCTGAAGACCAGCAAGCGCGGCGACCTCGCCTATCCGATCAGCAAGCCGTTTGTCGGCCGTCTCGCCGAGATGACGCTGGCTATCTAGCGGGAGCTGTCAGCTCGCGGCGCCGAACAGCTTGTTGAAATCGACGGAGAATGAGCCATCGCTCAAGTCGATCTGCGCCTCGATGTGCTGCAGATGATGGTCCATGTACTGGATCGCCTTCTTGGCGTCCCGGCGGCCGATCGCATCGATGATCTCCAGATGCTCGTTGTGGGAGCACGGCACCGCGCCGGGCAGCTCGTAGAGCGCGATGATCAGCGATGTGCGCGAGACCAGCTCGCTGACAATGGATGCCAGAACGTGGTTGCCGCATGCGTTCGCGAGGCGGATGTGGAACTCGCCGGACAAGGTGAGACGGCGGCGCTTGTCGCCGGTCTCGAACGCCTTCTTCTCGTCGGCCACTAGGGCGGCCAGCTCATCGATGTCCTGATCCTGGACGCGTTCGACCATGCGTTCGATCACCGCGCGCTCGATGGCGCGGCGCGCATCGAACACCTGACGCGCCTCCTCGTTCGACGGTTTCGATACGCTCGCTCCTTTGTTGGGAACGATGTCAACCAGGCGCTCGTGATTGAGGCGTTGCAGGACCTTGCGGATGATGGTGCGGCTGACCCCGAAGGCGCTCGACAGGGCGTCTTCCGGCAAGGCCGTTCCCGGCGGAACCCGATGGTCGATTATCGCGCCCCAGAGCTCGCGGTGAATGAACTCGTCGCTGCGCGCGGTTTCCTTGGAAGCGCTGGATTTGGCGGGCGTCTTTTCCACTTGCTTGGATGCTCTTCTCCCCATGATCGGAATAGATGCAGGACCCGGCGCGCACATTCAAGGCCTCATGACAACGCCGGCCCCAACGTGCAGCAGGTCCGGGGATTCTTTGAAAGTGCCTCAAGGCCGGGTATGAAGGCGCGGTCATGGCCAAACCGCCCCTCTCTCCCGAAGAAACCCAGGCGCGCCTGCTCTATCGCGACGGCTTGATCCTCGTCCTGGACAAGCCGGCCGGACTGCCGGTCCATGCCGGGCCGGGCGGCGGGCCAAACCTGGAGCAATGCTTCGACGCCTTGCGTTTCGGCCTCAAGGCGCCGCCGGCTCTGGCGCACCGGCTGGACCGCGACACGTCGGGCTGCCTGGTGCTGGGCCGGCACCGCAAGGCGCTCTCCAAGCTGGGGCGGCTGTTCCAGGGCGGGCTGGTCGACAAGACCTATTGGGCCGTGGTGGTGGGCGCGCCGCCGCAGAGCGAGGGCCGGATCGAGGCGCCCTTGCTCAAGACCACGCGCAGGGATGGCGGCTGGCGCATGAATGTCGATCCCAAGGGCCAGGCCGCCGCCACCAACTATCGTGTGCTCGGCAGCGGCGACGGCCTCGCCTGGCTGGAGCTGAAGCCGGAGACGGGGCGCACCCATCAGGTACGGGTCCATTGCGCGGAGCTGGGTTGTCCCATTTTGGGGGAGCCGATGTATGGGTCGCTGCCGCCCGAGCGGCGCAAGCAGGCGCTACATCTCCATGCGCGAGGCATCGTGCTGCCGCTCTCCAAGAACAAGCCGCCGATCGCCGTGACTGCCGAGCCGCCGGAGCATATGCGCGCGGCGCTGGCATCGTGCGGCTGGAAATAGCGTCAGGCGCGCAAGGCCGCAACTGCCTCGACTTCGAACAGCATGCCATCCAGCGCCAGGCGCGGTGCCGGGATCAGGGTGCAGGCCGGCTTCCGCCCTTCGCCCAGGGCGCGCGTCAGCTCCTCGCCGAACACGTGCAGCCGCTGTTCGCTGTGATCGACGATCAGCACGGTGAGCTTGGCGATATCGGCGGCCCGCGCGCCGGCGGCCGCGAGCGCGATGCCGAGATTGCCGAGAGCCTGGCGTACCTGCAGCCGGAAATCCGGCGCCAACGCCCCGCTCTCCGTCTCGCCGCCCTGGCCGGCGACATAGACCAGCCGCGCGCCGGCCGCGATGGCGGCCACGTGCGAATAGCCGTTGGCTGATGGGTCGCATAATCCCTTCGGATTGATCAGGGACAATGCTTTCCCTGGGGATTCTTCCACCGCCTGCCGCATCATGTCGATTGCTCCTCTTGCCCTTGCGGATGGAAGACGAGCGGGCTCGGGCACGTGTGACATGGCTAGGTCTGCATGGCCGGCTTGCGCGCGGGGATGGTCATGGCAGCGACGCCAAGGATGACGCAGACGAGGCCAATCCAGGCGGCCGATGTCAATGTTTCGCCGAGGAACAGCACACCGATCGCTACGCCGACCGGCACGCGCAGATAGGCCTGCGCGGTCGTGCCGATGGAGCCCAGGGTGTGGACCAGCCGGAAATAGATCGTGAAGGCGAGCGCCGTCGAAAAGATCGACAATGCGAGCAGCGCGAGTACGGACGCGACAGACGGCGATAGCAGCCAGGGGCGATCGAATGCCAGGCTGGCGGGAACGAGGATCGCAGTACCGCACAGCAGTGAGCCGGCCGCCGGCATGATGGGATCAAGGCCTTTGAAGTTGCGTCCGAAGATCGCTGCGCCCGCATAGCAGATCGTTGCCGCAACGATTGCGAGCTGGGCGAGGAGTTCGCGCCCCAACCCGCCCAGAGCCTCGACGCCGACGATCAGGCAAACGCCTGCCATGCCCGCGCCGACGCCGAACAATTTGCGCGCGGTCACGGATTCGTGCCGCGCCAGCGCGATGGAGAGCAGGAAGGTGAAGATCGGTGAGATCGAATTGAGGATGGTGGCGAGGCCCGCATCCACATCACGCTCTCCCCAGGCGATCAGGGTGAATGGGATCACGCTGTTGAGGCCCGCTTGGATGAGGAACCGCAGCCAGATCGCACGATCTCTCGGCATACTGAGACCGCGCAGGCGCATGACGATGAGAAGCAATGTCCCGGCAATCAGTGTCCTGACTGCGATCAGCGTCACCGGCGGGATCGTTTCCACGCCGATCTTGATGAAGCTGTACGACGCGCCCCAGAGCGCCGCGAGCACCATCAGCAGTGCAAGCTCCACCGCAAGGCTCGGAGTTCGGGAGCGACCGTCTGCCATCGGCCCTTTGCACCTCGTTCAACTCGAACGACGGTGGCATGAGAAAGCAGAGAGTTCATCCCATAATAGTTTGACCCGAGCCAAACTGTCGCGTCTGGACATCAATGCCGGGATTGAACCTGCCGATCAAACTCTGAAAGTTCGTGCTGGATCGAGGCTTCGACCAGCGATCGATAAGCGGCGCGCACCACGTCGCGCTCAATGCCAAGTCGCTGTGCCTCCGCGTCCACCTTCGCCAATACATCCGCGATCCGCGCCTCGTCGCGCACCTGGTCGCGGCTTTGCTTCAGCCTTGCGGCTTCGTCGATGTAGTGCAGGCGGTCGGCGAGGAGCGCGACGATCTCGCGGTCCAACGCGTCGATCTCGGCACGCACGTCTTCCATGCTGGTGCAGGGTTTGCGCTTGCCCAAGTTACGCCTGCTTGGCATCGATGATCGAGCGGCGGATGGCGCGGGTGCGGGTGAACCAGTCTTCGAGCTTTTCGCCTTCGCCCCAGCGGATGGCGCGCTGCAAAGCTGTCAGATCCTCGCTGAAGCGGCCGAGCATCTCGAGGACCGCCTCGCGGTTATTGAGGAAGATATCACGCCACATGATCGGGTTGGAGGCGGCGATGCGGGTGAAGTCGCGGAAGCCCGAAGCGGAGAACTTGATGACCTCGCGCTGGGTATGCTCCTCGAGCCCGGTTGCAGTTCCGACGATGGTGTAGGCGATGAGGTGCGGCAGATGCGAGGTGATCGCCAGCACCTGGTCGTGATGGATCGGCTCCATGGTCTCGACCGTCGCGCCCAGCTTCGTCCAGAATTGCGCGAGCTTGTCCGCAGCCGCTTCGTCCCAGCCGGGCAGCGGCGTCAGGATCGTCCAGCGCCCGTCGAACAATTCGGCAAAGCCCGCGGCGGGGCCAGAATGCTCGGTGCCGGCAATCGGATGGCCGGGGATGAAATGCACGTGGTCCGGTACCAGGGGGCCGAGATCGCGCAGGACAGCCTGCTTCACCGAGCCCACGTCGCTGAGGATGCTGTCCGATTTCAAGTGCGGTGCGATCGCCTGGCCGACTTCGGCATAAGCGCCGATCGGCACGCAGACGATGGTGAGGTCGGCGCCCTTCACCGCTTCGCCCGGTTCCTCATGGACGGACTCACCGAGCTTCAGCTCCACTGCCACCTTGCGCGCATCGGCGGACGAATCAGCGATGGCGATGTGCTTCGCGAGGCCGTGCTTGCTGGCCCCGCGCGCGATCGAGGAGCCGATGAGGCCGATGCCGATGATCGCGATTCTATCAAAGAGCGGCTTGCTCATTGCGTCGCGGCTCCCTTCACGAACGCTTCGAGCGCGTCGGCGCAGGCCTTGACCGCGGTTTCGTCCGCGATGGTGATGCGCAGGCAATCCGGCAAGCCATAGGCCGCCACGCGGCGCGGCAGGATGCGGCGGGCGTTGAGAAATTTCAGTGCCGCCTCGGCATTCAGCTTGGGATCGGCCGGGAACTTCACCAGCACGAAGTTGGCGACGCTGGGATAGGGATGCAGGCCGAGCGCGCGCATGCGCTGCGCGAACCAGGGCAGCCAATGATCGTTGTGCGCCTTCGCTTTCGCGATGTGGGCATGGTCGGCGAGCGCCGCGACACCGGCAGCCTGGGCCGGTGCCGGCACGTTGAAGGGCCCGCGGATGCGGTTCAGCACGTCGGCGATTGCCGGCGGGCAATAGGCCCACCCGAGACGCAAGGCAGCGAGGCCGAAGATCTTCGAGAAGGTGCGCGTCATCACCACATTGTCGTGACTGCGCACCATGTCGAGGCCGGATTCATAGTCCGGCAGGTCGACATATTCAGCATAGGCTGCGTCGACCACCAGCAGCACATGGTCCGGCAAGCCGGCGCGCAGGCGCTTCAGCTCCGCGCTGGTTACATAGCTGCCGGTCGGATTGTTCGGGTTCGCGACGAAGCAGATGCGTGTCCTCGGCGTCACCGCCTTCAGCAGCGCGTCGACATCGGTACGCAGATCGGTTTCGGGCGCGGCGACCGGCGTTGCGCCCACCGCCTTGGCCGCGATCGGATAGACCAGAAACCCATGCTGAGTGTAGAGCACCTCATCGCCCGGCCCGGCATAGGCACGCACCAGCAATTGCAGCACGTCGTCGGAGCCGGCGCCGCACACGATCTGCTCTCGCTCGATCCCGAACTCCGCGCCGAGCGCAGCGCGCAGCGCCTTCGCGGACCCATCGGGATAGCGATGCAGCTCCGCCGCCAGCGCGCGATAGGTCTCGATCGCCTGGGGGCTCGCGCCCAGCGCGCTCTCGTTCGAGGCCATGCGATGGACCGGCCCCTCGCCGGGCAGCGAGTGATCGCCGGGCACGTAGGCCGCGATATCCAGGATGCCGGGACGCACGATCAGCGACATGTCGTTAACCTCGAAACTCCTCAGTGACTCTTGGAATCGGCCAGATCGGCGGGCCGCAAGGGCGCCGCATAGCTGCCGAGCACGCGCGCTTCCGCGCCCAGCGATTCGGCGACCGCCGCAACGCCGGCTTCGATTTCAAGCGGAAAACCCGCGACGTCGAGCAGCCATTCATAGCCCTTGCCGGCGTTATCGAGGCACAGGGCTTCCTCCGGCTGCAACGCCTTTGCGGCAGAGAGGACGGCGCGGCGCGAGCGCGGGGCCTTGAGGCCAAGGACGATCCAGCTGCGGTCGTCGCCGGTCGGCTCGTTGGGCGCGCGGCCAATCACCATCGCCTCGGCCTTGGGATCGCGCACGTTGCCGATATCGCCGAACGGCAGCCGGCCCATGACATGCGGGATGTTCTCGCCCCTGGCCATCAGGTTCGGCCACCAGGCGCTGCGTTCGCCCAGGCGCGGCAGGGCGAGAATGCCGACGGTCGCCTTGCCGCGCGTGACCGCGCTGAGCACGTCGGCATTGTCCGGCACCGGGGTGATCTGCACCCGGCTGCCGTAATGGTCGCGCGCCAGGTCCCAGAGCGCCGTGTCGCCCTTGGGCGCCTGCACCGCCACCACGAAAGGCCCTTCGACCTGCAGCAAGGCGGCGATCATCTCCCGCCACATGCGCACGATCACGGCCTTGGGCAGCTTGCCCTGGTGGCGCGCCACCAGCCGGCGCAGGATCAACGCCTCGCGCGCGGGGCGGATGAACTTGGCGCCATCGGCCGGCGTCCCGCCCAAAGGCTGCACCCGCGCCTTCACGTCCCCCACCTGGACGGCAAGGTCGGTGCGCCGCATCAGGAGATCGTGCAACTGGCTGTCGATTGCATCGATCTCGGCGCGCAGGGCCGCAAGCTGCTGGTCGGGGCCGGTCATCAATTCGGGTCCGGGTGGATGTCCTGGTTCAAAACCTACCCGGAAAACCCCCCGGGAAAGGGCGCCCAGTGATAGTCCGGGAGGGCCGGAAAGCAAAGGGGCGAAATGCCCGCCGGCGCGCTCAGATCAAAGAAAATATTGACACTTCAAGGCCTCACGGCTTTGTTCAGGCCCCGCACCGACATGGGTAGACGCCCCGCTTATGACCTCGCTCTCCATCCACCCTGCCAGCCTCGCACCGGAGCTGCCCGGCAAGCGGCTCAGCTTTGGCGAGCGGCGGCTGACCCTCGATTGCGGGGCGGATCTCGCGGGCGTCACCTTGGCCTATCAGACCTATGGCACGCTCAATGACGAGAAATCGAATGCCATCCTGGTTTGCCATGCCCTGACCGGCGACCAGTTCGTGGCCGACCAGCACCCGATCACCGGCAAGCCCGGCTGGTGGCAGGTGATGGTGGGGCCGGGCCTGCCGATCGACACCAGCCGGTATTTCGTGATCTGCGCCAACGTGCTCGGCGGCTGCATGGGGACCACCGGCCCCAGCAACACCAATCCGGCGACGGGCAAGCCCTATGGCCTCGATTTCCCGGTCATTACCGTCGGTGACATGGTCCGGCTGCAAAGCTGGCTGATCGATCATCTCGGCATCGACAAGTTGTTCGCGGTGATCGGCGGATCCATGGGCGGCATGCAGGCGCTGCAATGGGCTGCGACTTATCCTGACCGGGTATTCGCGGCCGTCCCGATCGCCTGCGCCGCGCGCCACTCGGCGCAGAACATCGCGTTCCACGAAGTCGGGCGCCAGGCCATCATGGCCGACCCGGAATGGCGCCAGGGCGCCTATCAGATGGAGGGCACCAATCCGGCGCGGGGCCTCTCCGTCGCGCGCATGGCGGCGCACATCACCTATCTGTCCGAAGCGGCCCTGCACCGCAAGTTCGGGCGCAACCTGCAGGACCGGATCGCCCTCTCCTACGGGTTCGATGCGGATTTCCAGGTGGAGAGCTATCTGCGCCACCAGGGCTCGATCTTCGTCGACCGGTTCGATGCCAATTCCTATCTCTACATCACGCGCGCAATGGACTATTTCGACCTTGGCGCGCAGTTCGGCGGCCATCTGCCGCGCGCCTTCAAGGACACGCGGACGCGCTTCTGCCTCATCTCCTTCACCAGCGACTGGCTATTCCCCACTTCGGAAAGCCGCGCCGTCGTCCACGCGCTCAACGCGGTGGCGGCGAACGTGAGCTTTGTCGAGATCGAGAGCGACAAGGGGCACGACGCCTTCCTGCTCGACGAGCCGGAGCTGTTCGCGGTGCTCGGCGGTTTCCTCAACGGCTGCGCCGAACACCGCGGGATCGCTTGAGCATGGCCGTCAACGACGTCGCGCCGCGGGGGCCGGGCATCCGCGTCGACCTGCAGCTGATCGCCAACATGGTGAAACCGGGCGCGCGCGTACTCGACGTCGGCTGCGGCGACGGCTCGCTGCTGGACTACCTCGTGCATTTCAAGCAGGTCGACGGGCGCGGCATCGAGCTGAGCCAGGCCGGCGTGAACGCCTGCGTGGCCTCGGGCCTGTCAGTGATCCAGGGCGATGCCGACACCGACCTTTCCGACTATCCCGCTAATGCGTTCGATTACGTGATCCTGTCCCAGACCCTGCAGGCGACGCGCGAGCCGCGCCAGGTGCTGGAACATCTGGTGCGGATCGGAAAGCGCGCCATCGTCTCCTTCCCCAATTTCGGGCATTGGCGCGTGCGCTGGTATCTCGGCTGGACCGGCAGGATGCCGGAGACCGCGGCCCTTCCCGACCGCTGGTACAACACGCCCAACATCCACCTCTGCACCATCCGCGATTTCCTCGGCCTGTGCGCGGAGCTGGATGTCGAGATCGAGAAGGCCCTCGCCATCAACGACAAGGGCCAGGCCATCAGCGTCCCCGGACACTGGCTCGCCAACCTGCTCGGCGAACAGGGGATGTTTCTGCTGCGGAAACGGGACTAGAGCGGCGGCATCGTCCGCGTCGCCGGGGCTGGCATGCCGAGGGTGGCGAAGCGGGACCGGCGTTTCACGGCCTTCACCGGCTGGGCGCCATAGAGCTGCTTCATCGCTTCGATCACGATGACGCCGGCGAAGGTGCTGAACCAGCGCCGGCCGATGCGCTCCCAGCCCGGCGCGGCCTTGAGCCAGGTGCGCCAGGCGAACGGCATGAAGAGCAATGCGCGCTCGGTCTGCAGCGGCGTGAATCCGTTGCTGCGGAGCAGGCGCGTCAGCTGGGTCTGCGTGAAGGGCTGGCCGTGGCCGAACGGCGTGCGCTCCAGATGCGACCAGGGGCTGCGCCGGTTGGGCACAACCACCATCAGCCGGCCGCCGCCGGCGAGGACACGCCAGCATTCGCGCAGCATGTCGCCGGCATGTTCGCTGGATTCCAGGGCATGGACCAGGAGGACGCGGTCGATCGAATTGTCCTGGAACGGCAGTTCGGTCTCGTCGGACAGGACGGTCATGCCCGCCCCGTCGCGCGGCCAGGGCATGACGCCCTGGGCAGCAGGCATGACGGCGCCGATGCGCTCCGCTTCCCCCAGGAACTGGCGCAGATAGGGCGTCGCATAGCCGATGCCGAGCAGGCGCTGCGCGGTCAGGTCCGGCCACAAGGCGCGGATCCTGAGGCGCAGCAGATGGCGCGCCGTACGGCCGATCTCCCGGTCATAGAAATGTTTGAGGTCGCCGACGTCCTGCCACATTCGTGGACTGGTCCCGATGTTAGCCGCGATTTGATTATGCCATATCGCCTGCTATCGTGGGTGCTGGATTTTCTGGAGCAATCATGGCCGAACTCGACATCGCCGTCATTCCGCTGCTCAAGGACAATTACGGCTATCTGATCCACGATGCCGCGACGGCCAAGACCGCGGCGCTCGACCCCTCCGTTGCGCCGCCCATGCTGGAAGCGGCCAAGGAACGTGGCTGGCGCATCAGCCATATCCTCAACACCCACCATCATTGGGACCATACCGATGGCAATCTCGGCATCAAGGAGGCGACCGGCGCCATCGTGGTCGGCCCCGCCTATGACCGCGAGCGCATTCCCGGCATCGACCAGGCGGTGGACGAGCAAAGCGGCTTCGATTTCGCCGGCCATCATGCCGATATCCTGTTCATTCCCGGCCATACGCGCGGTCACATCGCGTTCTATTTCGCGGACAGCAAGGCGGTGTTCTGCGGCGACACCCTGTTCTCGATTGGGTGCGGGCGGACCTTCGAAGGGACGGCACAGCAGATGTGGAATTCGCTCAGCAAGCTGCGCGTCCTGCCGGATGATACCTGGATCTATTGCGGCCACGAATACACCGAGAGCAATTGCCGCTTCGCCTTGACGGTGGAGCCGGAGAATCGCGACCTCGTCGAGTTCGCCGAAGCGGTCCGCCACGCGCGCGCGCAAGGGGACAAGACCATCCCGTCGAATCTCGGGATCGAGAAATTCTGCAATCCCTTCCTGCGTGCGGATCAGCCGCGACTGCTCGCCAAGTTCGGCGGGCCGGAGCGCGATCCGGCCGTTGCGTTCGGCGCCATCCGCGCCGCCAAGGATAAATTCTAGCTGCAGCCCCCTTGATCAGGAGCCACCCATGAAGTTGCGCTATTCGACCACCTCGCCCTTCGTGCGCAAGGTGCACGTACTGGCGATCGAGACCGGCCAGATCGACAAGATCGAGCTGGTGAAGACCAACACCGCCGATCCCAACAGCGATCATGGCAAGGACAACCCGCTGAACAAGGTGCCGGCCCTGGTGCTGGATGACGGATCGAAGCTTTATGATTCGCGCGTCATCTGCGAATACCTCGACGCGCAATCGGGCGGAAAGCTCTTTCCGCCTGCGGGTCCCGCGCGCTGGACGGCCCTGCGCCGCCAGGCGTTGGCCGACGGCATGGCGGATGCGGCGGTGCTGCGCATGATGGAGTCACGCCGGCCTGAGACCCAGCGCTCGGCCGACGTGGACAAGAAGCAGAAGCTGAAAGTGACGCAAGGGCTGGCGGCGCTGGAAGCGGATCATCTCGGCCCGCAGCTCGATATCGGCACCCTCTCGACTGCGATCGTGCTCGATTATCTCGACTTCCGCTTCAAGGCCGAGGATTGGCGCAAGGCCCATCCGAAGCTCACCGCCTGGCACAAGACGTTCTCCGAGCGCGCGTCGCTCAAGAAGACGCTGCCGCACGATTAGAGGCCAAACACAGCCTCTCCTCGTCATGGCAAGGTTGGCATGACGATGATCGGTTGATCAGGATGGGTACGAAGCCCTGCGCATCCACAGATCGCAGGAGGCGATGATGGCACCGGCCACGATCAGCAGGCAGGCGAGGATGACGGCCATGGTCGCCTCAGCCTTGCCGGCGAGGATCAGCAGCAGGGTGGAGAGCAAGGGCGATGCATAGGCGCAGGCGCCGAGCGCCTTGATGTCGCCGCGCTTCACCCCATAGTCCCAGACAAAGAAGGCGAGGCCCACCGGCCCCAGTCCCAGCGCCACCACCGCCGCCCATTCCCAATGATCGGCGGGCCAGATCGTCAGTTCGCCGGCCAGCACATGCGCGACTACGCCGAGCAGGGCTGTCGCGCCGCAGAAGGCGCCGACCAGATCGGTCGGAGCCTGGCCGAAGCGGCGGCTCATCACCGAATAGGCCGACCAAGTGAAGGCGCAACCCAAGGCCGCGAGATATCCCAATATATACTGCACATCGAAGCTGATCGCGCCCTCTGCCTTCTGCAGCACCAGTAGGATCGCGCCGACGAGGCCGATGGCGCCGCCGACAAGGTGCGTCCAATGCAGACGCTCGCCCGGCAGCAGCGCCGACATCAGCACAAGCAGCAGCGGCCAGAGATACGCGATCAGGCTAGCTTCGACCGGCGGCGCGTAGCGCAGAGCCGTGAAATAGAGCGCGTGATAGCCGAACAGCCCACCGATGCCGAGCAGCCACACGGGCCAGGGCTGGCGAAATAGGCGCCGGAATTGGGCGCGATTGCGGCGCGCGATCCACAGCCAACGCGCCAGCGACGCCGCAAAGGCGATCCCGAAGGTGAGACTGAGCAGCAAAAACGGCGGCACCTGCCCGGTTGCCGTGGTGAACAAGGCAAGCGTCGCCCACAGCAGAACTGCGATGAAGCCGATCAGCGTCGCGCGCAGCTTGTGGGTGTCACCGGTTTCGGACATGGGCGCCGTGGGTGGCATGACGCCCGGGACCTTGTCAAGCAACCGCTTGACTTGCCTGATAGAGCTGGTTGCCAAAGGATAGCGGCAGCCGGAGCTTTGAATCCCCAGCTGCCTGCATCGATCCGACAGCACTAATGCGGCCGCACTGTTGCCATGTATGCGGCAAACGGTGTCGCGTCGAAGATCACGCGCGTGGAAGCGATCTTGCCATCCTTGACGACGATGTATTCCGATGTGATGGCACTGGCCACCGGATGTGTTTCCGCATCGTAGACGATGACAGCTTTTTCGTCGTCGCCGAAGGCCGCAACAAGCGTCAGCTTCTTGATCATCTTGGCGAAGCCTTCGTGGAAGCCGCGAAATGGCTGCGCGCCTCGGAGTTGCCCGATGGGCGAATTGCAGATGACGTCGTCGGCCGAAACGGAGATGATCCCGGCGAAGACGCCGGCAGCTCTCGATCGAAAGGAAGTGCGAAGCCGACGCCGCTACGAATTGAAGTGGATGTAGGGCTTCAGATAGAGGATCAGCAGCCAGTTGGCGACCAGGATCACCACGATCATGAAGAACAGCAGGATGTAGCGATGGACGTTGGCCTCGCGCGGCGGCAGGTAGCCGCGCACGTCGCGCAGCACATTGGAGAAGCGGTCGGCGATCATGCTGAGCTTGCCGCGTTCCGCCTGCTGCCAGAACTGATAGATGGCGAGCGAATAGATGGTACCGCCGCTCACCACCATGCTGATGATGATGATGGCCTGGATCATGAAGCCGTAATGCGGCCCGAACTGGCCGAGAACGCCAAGGATGACGAAGATCGCCAGCGCACCGCCGGTCGTGGTCCATTGCTGCGACTTCGCAAAGCGCACGGAGGTTGCGCACTCGCTATACATCATCAGCATCTCGGAATGCGTCTTGTCGTCGAGGTCGCTCGGCACCACGGCAAGTGCCTCGCCCTCCTGGGGTTCTTTTTCTTCCGGCGCCTTGGCCATCCTGATCTCCTCTGCGGCCATGGTTGTCGGGTTCGGTTAAATTTGACTTAAAGCCTTGCAAAAGAGATGAAAATCGCGTCGCACCCCGGCGGCAGTCGTATTCCGAAAGGCGAGAAGAAACATGGGCCTAGGTGCGACCCTGCGGTTTGCCGCCGCGCTCGCGACGCCCAGGCCGACCATCGCCCCTCTACTTCGCGGACAATGCTCTAGCGCCGAAAGGGGATGAGCTGGCGCAGGCGCTCATTGCGCAGGTAGAGCCCGCCCCAGATCAGCAGGCCGAGATAGAAGCCGAACAGCACGTGGCTGAACAGCGGCGAGCCGACGCGCAGATGCGTTGCGATCGCGCCACCCAGATAGCCCGTCAGCAGGATCGCGCCCAGAACCGAGGTCCGTGGGACCGCATAGAGCACAATACCGATCAGCGTCAGGATTCCGAGCGTGCGCGCGAACCCCACTGTTGTCGGCAAGCCGAGCTGCGCCGATGTCTCGGTCACGATTTCCAGCGGCACCAGCTTGATGCCGCCATCGAGCAGCAGAAACAAGATGACCAGGCCGCTCATGACGTAGCCGGCCCAGCGCGCGGCCTTCGAACTGGAACCGGCATGCGTATTCGTTTCCATGGCAAATCCCCTGTGGATTGCGATCGGCTTAAGGTGAGTGGAGTGGCGGCCCGCCCTGGACTCAGCAGGCCGCCGTAGCATCGCAGGCTTGAGGAGCTAGATCTTCGCCGCGAGCGCTGCGAGCTGATCGGCGCACTGGCCCCAACCCTGGTGGAAGCCCATGTCTTCGTGGGTCTTGCGATCCTCCGCTGTCCAATGCAGCGCGCGAGCGGAGTAGCGCGTCTTGCCGCCCTCGTCCGCGAAAGTGACGATCGCGGTCATGAAGGGCTTGGCCGACGGCTTCCACGCCTCGGTATAGGCGTCGGTGAAGACCACCTTCTCGTTCTTGACCACCTCCAGGATGACGCCCGGGTTGGGATACTCCTGCCCTTCTGGACTGCGCATGACGATCAGGCTCTTGCCGCCGGGGCGCAGATCCATTTCGGCATGGGTGACGGTCCAGGGCAGCGGCGCGAACCATTGCTTCATCAGCGCTGGGTCGGTCCAGCAGCGGAACAGCTTCTCGCGCGGCGCGTCGATCAGCCGGGTCAGGACCAGCTCGTGGCCCGGGTTCGGTGTGGCGTTGGCATTGCACATGTTCGTCTCCTCGTTTCCAGCTCTCTGTCCCCAGGACGAACAGCGGGGAGAGGTTCCGACAAGGCCCTCAAACTTTTTTTGAGGCCGGCGCGCCGTTGTTCTGGAGGCGGTCGAGATGGCTGCGGATATGGGCGGCTTCGGCCGCATTGTTGGCAAGGGCGATGGCGCGGTCGAAGGCGATGCGAGCCTCCTCATTGCGGCCCAGCTGCTGGAGCATCGCGCCTTTGACGCCGAAGAAATAGAAATAGCCGGACAAATCGGGGGCCAGCGGCTCGATCATCTGCAGCGCCGCTTCTGGCCCGCGGAGCTTGGATATCGCGACCGCACGGTTGAGCGTCACTACGGGCGATGGCGTCAGCCGCTCGAGCGTGGCGTAGAGCAGGTCGATCTGTGCCCAGTCCGTTTCTTCCGGCCGCGCTGCGCGGGCGTGGAGCGCGGCGATGGCTGCCTGCACCTGATAAGGTCCGGGCCGGCGATGGCGCATGGCCTTGTCGATCAAGGCCAGCCCTTCGGCGATCATCTGCTTGTCCCACAGGCTGCGATCCTGATCCTCCAGCAGGATGATGCTGCCATCCTTGTCGAACCGGGCCGCCGCGCGCGCGTGCTGCAGCAGCATGAGGGCCATCAGCCCCATGATCTCCGGCTCGTTCTGGAAGAGGCGCAGGAGCAGCCGGACGAGGCGGATCGCCTCCTCGCACAAGGGCGCGCGCAGCGGAAGCTCGCCGCCTGTCGCCGAATAGCCTTCATTGAAGATGAGATAGATCATGCCGGCGACCGCGCCCAGCCGTTCGGCGCGCTCTGGTGCGCCTGGAGTCTCGAACGGCACGTCGGCCTTGGCGATGCGTGACTTCGCGCGCGTGATGCGCTGCTCCATCGCGCTCTCGCTGACCAGGAAAGCGCGCGCGATCTGCGGGACAGTCAGCCCCGACACCACGCGCAATGCCAAGCCGATCTGCTGCGTGGCCGGCAGGTCGGGATGGCAGCAGATAAAGAGCAGCCGCAGGATGTCATCGCGATAGCGCGAGTCATCGAGCCGATCGGCGATTTCGGCTTCCGCGTCGCTGAGGTCCGACAGCGCCTCCTCGTCCGGCAGCGCCTGCTGCTTGGCTTTGCGCCGCGCATCGTCTATCCCGACATTCCTGCCCACCATGATGAGCCAGGCGGCGGGATCGCGCGGCGGGCCGTTGCGCGGCCAGGAATCGAGCGCTTTCAAGCAGGCATTCTGGAACGCCTCTTCGGCGCTATCGAGGTTGCGGAAATAGCGCAGCAAGGCGCTGACCGCCCGGGGACGCGCGGAGGTGAGGGCCGCATCGATCCAGGCGATGTCGTTCATTGCCTGAGGCTACCAGGCCGGAACAGGGCCATCGGCCGGATCTCATAGGCGCCGCCGGGATTGGCCTTGCCAAGGTCGCGGGCGAAATCCAGCGCCTCTTCCAGGGACTCGCAATCGATGACGTAAAAGCCGAGCAACTGCTCCTTGGTCTCGGCGAACGGCCCATCGATCACCACGGCGGGCTCGCGATCCTTGCGCAGGGTAGTCGCCGCGGTGGTCGGCATCAGACGGGCGACCGGCCCCAGCTTGCCGGCCTTGGCCATCTTCTCCTGCGCGGCGATGAGCTTGGTCATCACCGCCTCTTCCTCCTGCTTGGACCAGGAAAAGACCGTTTCCTCGGAATTGTAGCAAAGCACGGCATAGAGCATGGGAACCTCGTTCTCTCAAAGGACGAACGAGTATGGCTGGGGCCGACAGGGGGAGGAAAGATTTTTGCTTCCCAAGACGGTTCCGATCGCCCGCGGCAGCCAGACTTTTCAATTGTCCCAGCAATAGGCTAACTACACGTAGCTTGAGTTGTAGGAGACATTCGGTAGTGCGTGGAACCTTGCTGCTAGCCATTCTATCGACCAGGAGCAGTTATGCTCAGGAAATTGAGGACCCGATCGATGGCCCCTCAGATGTGCCGGATACGCTGCAATGGTGGATTACTCCGGAAGTGACGTGGCGCATTCGGACCTATGCGCTCGATCACGATATCCATACCCATGAGATGCACGGTCTCGCCGATGCGATTCGCCTCGCCCCTGCAAACAATGAAAAGAATTATGGCGACATTATCGCCGCTCAGCACCAGTTCGATTTTGCAGATTGCACCGACAAGAGCGAGACTGACGCCGCACTGTCCGAGGCTGGATTAACGCCACGCCTCGAGGTCGCGCTCGGCCAATTCGCTTTCTGGAAGCCGGACGACGCAAAATACCGTACCCAATCCACGCCCCGGTGAATGAGCGCGTCTGTCTAGGCCTTCGGCCCCTTGGCCGCCTCGACCAGCTTCTCGTCCGGCTCGACGCGGTAGGCATTCACCATGCGGTTGGTCTCGTTCGCCATGCCGATGACCGAAATGAGTTCGTGCAGCATAGCGTCGGTCATGCCGGCCTTGCGGGCGGCGGCGGTGTGGGAGACGGTGCAATAGTCGCAGCCGTTGGTGACGGAGACGGCGAGATAGACCATCTCCTTGGTCCGCGCATCGAGCGCGCCAGGGGCCATGATCTGCTTCAGGCTTTCCCAGGTGCGCTTCAGCATCGCCGGGTCGTTGGCGATGACCTTCCAGAAATTGTTGATCCAGTCGACGTTGCGGGTCTTCTTGATGTCCTCGTAGACCGCGCGTACCTCGGGGCTGGCCGCCGCCTCTTCGATGAACGGATAGGTCGCCATCGTGAGCCTCAATACATGTGCTGGCCGCCGTTGATGGAGAGAGTCGATCCGGTGATGAAGCCGGCATCGTCCGCCACCAGGAAAAGGACACCGCGCGCGATCTCTTCCGCCCGGCCGAGGCGGCCGACCGGAATCTTGGCGACGATCTTTTCCAAGACCTGCGGCGGGACCGCGCGCACCATGTCGGTGTCGATATAGCCCGGCGCGATGGCGTTGACGGTGATGTTCTTGGCCGCGCCCTCCTGCGCCAGCGCCTTGGTGAAGCCGTGGATGCCGGATTTGGCCGCCGCGTAGTTCACCTGGCCGTATTGGCCGGCCTGGCCGTTGATCGAGCCGATATTGACGATGCGCCCGAAGCTGCGCTCGCGCATGCTGTCGATCACGCAACGGCTCATGTTAAAGCAGGAGCCGAGATTGGTCGCCATGACCTGGCCCCACATCTCCGGCGTCATTTTGTGCAAGGTGCCGTCACGTGTGATGCCGGCATTATTGACGACGATATCGACCGGGCCCAGCTCCGCCGTGATCTTTTTGATCGCGTCCTGGCACTGCTTGAAGTCGCCGACGTCGAACTTGTAGACCGGAATGCCATATTTCTGCGCGAACGCTTCCGCCGCTGCGTCATTGCCGGCATAGTTCGCCGCGACCTTGTAGCCGTGCTTCTTCAACGCGACCGAGATCGCCTCCCCGATGCCGCGGGTTCCGCCCGTCACCACTGCAACACGCGCCATCTTATCCTCCCTGCTTGATTTGTTTTCGTTGGCCGAAACTAGCGCTCGACGGTGAGGGCGATGCCCATGCCGCCGCCGATGCACAAGGTCGCCAAACCTTTCTTCACATTGCGCTTCTGCATCTCGTGCAGCAGCGTCACGAGGATGCGGGCACCCGACGCGCCGATAGGGTGGCCAAGGGCGATGGCACCGCCATTCACGTTCACCTTGGCAGCATCGAAGCCGAGATCCTTGTTGACCGCGCAGGCCTGGGCCGCGAACGCCTCGTTGGCTTCGATGAGGTCGAGGTCGTCGGCTTTCCAGCCGGCCCTCTCCAGCGCCTTGCGGCTCGCCGGGATCGGGCCTGAGCCCATCACCGCCGGATCGACGCCGGCGGTCGCCCACGATCCGATGCGCGCCAGCGGCTTCAGGCCGCGCTTGGCGGCATTCTCCGCGCTCATGAGGATGAGGGCCGCTGCCCCGTCATTGATGCCCGACGCATTGCCCGCCGTCACGGTCCCGTCCTTCTTGAAGGCCGGCCGCAGCTTGGCCAGGATCTCGATGTTGGTGCCGGGCTTGATGTATTCGTCGTCCGCCACCGTCACGTCGCCTTTGCGCGTGCTGATGGTGACGGGAATGATCTCGTCCTTGAACCGGCCGGCCTTCTGCGCGGCCTCCGCCTTGTTCTGCGACGCGGCGGCAAGCTTGTCCTGCGCCTCGCGCGTGATCTGCCACTTCTCGGCCACGTTCTCAGCCGTCACGCCCATGTGATAGCCATTGAAGGCGTCCCACAAGCCATCCTTGATCATGGTGTCGATCATCTGCGTGTCGCCCATCTTGGTGCCGTTGCGCAGATGCATGCAATGTGGGGCGAGGCTCATGCTCTCCTGCCCCCCCGCGACCACGATGTCGGAATCGCCGTTGCGGATCGCCTGATAGCCGAGCGCGACGGTGCGCAGGCCGGAGCCGCAGACCTGATTGATGACATAGGCCGTCTTGTCGACGGGAATCCCCGCCGCGATCGCTGCCTGGCGCGCGGGATTCTGGCCGGCGCCGCCTGTCAGCACGTGGCCCAGCACGACTTCGCTGACCTCGCCCGCCTCGACCTTGGCGCGCTTCAGCGCCTCGACAATGGCGATCTTGCCCAGCTCATGCGCGGGCAAGGTCGAGAGCGCGCCGTTGAACGCGCCGATCGGGGTGCGGGCGGCGGAAACGATGACGACATCGGTCATGGTATTGGCCATGGGGAAACTCCATTCGAGGTCAGGCAGTGCCGCTGCCCAACAGCATTGAACTTGGTCTTCTCGGGAACGTTAGGGCGCCAAGGTGTCAGGCGCAAGCACAGTGCTAGCTTGCGGCAATTCGCCGGAGCCAGGCATCGAGCGGGTCCCACACCTTGGCGCGCGCGGAGCTGCCGACCATCATGCCGATGTGACCTGCCGCAGGAATCGTGGTTTCGCAGTGCGGGAGCCGCTCCGCCAAGGCCAGGGCGCTCCGGGGTGGAACGATCCGATCGGCGCTCGGCACCATCGCCAGCGCGGGCAGATCCAGCTCTTCCGGCTTTACCGGCTTGCCGGCGATCCGCCATTCGCCGCGGTCGGTGGAGTTCTCACCATACCATTGCGTCAGGCATTCGCGCGCGACCGGCGCGGCGAGCCCGACGCCGTCATTCAGCCAATCCTCCAGCGCCACAAACTTGCGCGCCTGATCGCCTTCCATGTCGGCAAAGCGGCGAAACTTGGCGAGGATGGAGAGCGGATCGAGAGACGCGAAGAAGCCTTGCAGAACGTCGACCGGCATCTCGCCCAAGGCCTGGAACAGCGGATCCATGCTGCGGCCGATCGCACCGATCAGCCGGGACTGGGTCTCGCCATCCGCATGGAAGTCCCAGGGCGTCGCGAGGCAGGCCAGCGCGGCCACATCCTTCTGCCGCCGCAGCGCCAGGGCCAGGGCGAGGTTCCCGCCCATGCAATAGCCGATCACGACAATCGGGCCGCCGGGCTGGCGCTTGACCGCCTCCAGCGCGCCTTCCAGCCGGCCGGCGATATAGCGGGTCAAATCGAAGCCCTGCTCGTCCGCGCCCGGCGCGTCCCAGTCCACGACGAAGGGCGCATAACCACGGCCCGCGAGATCGGCGAGGAAGCTGCTGTCGGGCTCCAGGTCCAGGATGTAGTAGCGGTTGATCAGGGACGGCACGACCAGCAGCCGCGGTGCGGCGGCGTCACTGCCGCGCCGATAGTCGCGCAGCAAAGTGGTCCCCTCGCGCCACAGCACCGGCCGGTCCGAAGCCGGCCGCGCGCCGGGATAGCGGCGATAGCCCATCACGCCATCGAGAAAGCGCCCGAACCGGCGGTGCCCCTCGATCGTCAGCGCATTAACGAGCGCGGTTTCATCCGCCTTTTGGAGTTCGGGCGCGAGCGCCTGAAGCGCGTTTGCGAGCGGGCTTGCCGGATCCGCCTTGTTCGAGCTCTGCCAGGCGGCCTTCAAGCTCGGCCAGGCGGCGGCGGAGTTCCCCCACAGAGCCAGCGCCAGCATCAGATGCTGCGGCAGCGGGCGCGGGCCCAGGCGCCGCGCCGGCGGGGAAGCCGCCGAATGGGAACCCTCCCGGGAATCCTGGGAATTGGCCTGCTGGGAATGGGGCGAATGAGCTGGGGGCAAAGCCAGGTCCTCCAGGTGGCGCCATCCCCGGCGGCGGCCAGGGGAACGGCGAGTAAGCGGCCATCAGCTTCAGCGCCTGGGCCATCAGCGTGGGATCCTGGGCCAGCGCCGATAAATGATCCTGCCAGAGGTCCAGCAGCTTGCGCGCCAGGACCTGCAGCTGTTCCTGCATCTGCTGTTGCGCGGCATTGTGCGGATCGGCTGCCATGGCGTCGGCCCTGATTCCTCAGCTTTCCGGTGATAATAGGGGCCGGCGTAAGCCTTTCGCAATGCAGCTATTGCATTGCCAAACAGGGGGGCACCCCTGCTATGCTGCGCTGCATACAGTATAGGGACGGGACGAGCTCGCATGACCAACGGCCAGGACAAGGATGGCAAGCCGGCGGTGCGTATTAAGAAATACGCCAACCGGCGGCTCTACAACACCGCCACCTCCTCCTACGTGACCCTCGATTACCTCTCGCAGATGGTGCGCGAGGGACAGGATTTCACAGTCGAGGATGCCAAGACCGGCGAGGACATCACCCGCTCGGTCCTGACCCAGATCATCGTCGAGGAGGAAGGGAAAGGGCAGAACATGCTGCCCATCAACTTCCTGCGCCAGCTCATCAGCCTCTACGGCGACAATCTGCAATTCCTGGTGCCTCGCTACCTGGAGCAGAGCATGGACGCCTTCTCCAAGAACCAGGAGCAGATGCGGCAGTACATGCGCGAAAGCTTCGGCGGCATCTTCCCGTTCGACCGGTTCCAGGAGATGTCCAAGCAGAACATCGCCTTCTTCGAGCAGGCGATGCGCATGTGGTCGCCGTTCCGCGGCAACAACCAGCAGGCCGACGCCGGCAATTCCGCGGCGCCCACCAAGGCAGAGCCGAAATCTGCCGACCTCGACGACCTCAAGGCCCAGATGCAGGCCCTGCAGAAGCAACTCGAAACCCTCGCCCAGTCCAATCAAGGCGCGGCTAATCGCGGCAAGGACGAGAAGGCGGAGTAACTGCCGTTCGTTCGGAAGCCCGGCGGCGCGCCACCCGCATCTCATCCTATTTGCATTCAGGTAGGATTCACCTGCATTGCTCTGGAATGAGCTTGCACGCCGTGTGACAATATCCGAACGGATTGGAGATGCACCCGGCAAGCTTTGCCATGGGGGGCAACATGAATCTCAGCGAGGGCGAAAAACTGATCCTTGTGATGTTATGCGACATCTACAAGGCACTCAACCTGAAGGGCGCAGTGGATCCCGATCTTCTTCGTTCTTCGATCCACGGCGGCCTGGAACTGAAGCTGCCGACCAACGGAAGTTCCCACAGCCACGATGATCAGGAACGCGTCGCCGCGGAAGTGAGCGAAATCCTCGACATGTGGTCGGCGATCGAGAGGGGCTACAAGCACCTGAGCGTCGAGGAGAAGCGTGACGTCGAGGCCGGCGCGGGTCCGCTCGGCAGAGGCGTGCGATTCTCGGGCTTCGATGCGATGAGCGAACGCCCGCATTGCGACGCGGCCCATGTCCTGATCGAGGAGACCGGCCAGTTCGAGCGGTTCCAGGGCCGGAACCTGACCGCGCACATGCCATCATTGGAGGGCTATCGCCGCATGCTACGCATGTTTGCAGATATGCGGTCGACGAACGGCGATCCGCGCCTTGGCGTCTGGCAGATCATAGCCCTCGCGAACGCCGAGAAATACGCCGGATAGGGTGACCTGCTCTACGGCTTCGCGGCCTGAGCGAGCGGAATAGAGACGGGCCGCTCGCGGTCCTTGTTCAGATAGCGCTCCAGCCAGTTCATCAGGCGCGTCAGGATGAAGACCAAGACGATGTAGACGATGCCCGCACCGATCAGCGTCTCGTAGATCCGGAAGGTCTGGGCCCGGATGTATTGCGCCATGCCGAGTACTTCATAGACGGTGACCGTGGACGCCAGAGCGGTTGCCTTGAGCAGCAAGATGGTTTCCGTGCTCATGGTCGGCAGGCAGATGCGGATGGCACGCGGCAAGGTGATGCGGCGGAAGATCATCCATTTCGACATGCCGAAAGCCCTTCCCGCCTCGATCTCGCCGTGCGGAACGGCCAGGATCGCGCCGCGCAGGATTTCGCCGGTGTAGCCCGCCGTATTCAGGCTGAGGGCGAAAATCGCGTAGTACATGGCATCGCGCAAGAACGGCAGTGCCCGCATCAGCGGCTTTCCAAATAGATGTACGTCGGCAAACACCTGACCCAGCCCGTAATAAATCAGATAGATCTGAATCAGTAACGGCGTGCCGCGCATCAGCAGGATGAAGGCATAGGCAGGCATCCATAGCACCGGATTGGGCGAAACGCGTGCCACGGCGACCGGCACTGCCATCAGGTTGCCGATCACTCCGGACGTTACCAGGAGAAAGAGCGAGAGCGGAATCGCCGCAATCAGCTTCGGCATCACTTCTAACAGCATGTAGACCGGATCAAACAGCATGGCCGGCCTCTCCTATGCCCGCCGAACGCCGCGGCTGGCGCGCCGTTCGACCTGCTGCAGCAACATCATCGACACGATCGTAATCCCGAGGAAGCACAGTGCGCCGATCGAATAGAAGAACAGATAGTGCTTCGTCTGCGCGGCTGCACTCTTGGCAGCGAAAGCAAGTTCAAATGCCCCGATCGTGCTCACCAGCGAGCTGTCCTTGGTCATGTTCAGCCACTGATTCCCCATGCCGGGAATTGCGTATCGGATCATCTGCGGAAAAATAATGCGCCGGAAACGCATCGGCGCATGCATTCCATAGGCGCGCGCGGCTTCGATCTGGCCTTTGGGGATCGCCTGGATGGCGCCGCGCAGGATGTCCGTCAGATATGCGCCGTAGATAAATCCGAGGGATGCAACAGCGGCGACGAACGGCGAGATTTCAATGTTCTCATTGGCTATCCCGATACCGACGAGCGCCGCGTTCAGCGCACGCGTTCCCATGTAGTAGACCATAAGAATCAACAACAACTCGGGAATCGCGCGGATGAAGGTCGTGTAGAGGTCGCCGACGCGATAGAGCCATTTGTTGCCATGGAGCTTTGCGCCCGCCCCCAGTAGGCCCAATATGAAGCCGAGGATGTAGCCACATACGGAAATCTGAAGCGTGAACAGAATCCCGCGCAAGAATTCGTCACCGAAGCCGGCGTTGCCATAGGCCATCAACGACCACAAAGACGGCTGTGGATTCATGCTTCCGCCACCCTTCCCTGTCTTGAGCCGGGCGATCTCTAGGCCGCCGCCCGTTCCCATTCACAAACTCTAGCATACCAAAAGCAAAGCGCCGCCCGGATTTTACGCCGGGCGGCGCTGTTGTTGTCTCTCAGGCTCCGATCAGAAGCTGGGCTTCACCAGCTGGCCGACCAGCTCCGGATACTTGTTGGTGATCTTGTCGTATTCGCCGCTCGTCACGACCTTCTTGATGCCGGCGCTCAGCTTGTCGCGCAGGGCAGTGTCTTCCTTGCGCACGCCGCCGCCGACGCCATAGCCCAGCAACGGATCCTGCGGGCACGTGGCCTTTTCCTCGAAATCGGGATTGGCGGCCAGGAACGGCGCCAGCGAGGTGCGGCCTTCCTGCACGTAGTCGATACGGCCCGCCTTCAGGTCGGCGAGCGCATTGTCCAGCGTGTCATAGAGCTTCACTTCGGCTGCGCTGCCGAAATATTTCTGGACGAAATCGGCGTGGATGGTTGAGGTCTGCACGCCGAAGATCTTGCCCTTCACGCTGTCTGCATTGGCGAAGTCGATCTTGGTGTCATCCGACTTGGCGCCGATCTCCACGGTCGGAGCGTCATAGTAGAACTGGGTGAAGTCGATGACTTCCTTGCGCTTGTCGTTGATGGTCATCGAAGACCAGATCACATCGATCTTCTTTTCCTGCAGCGCGGGGATGATGCCGTCCCAGGCCACTTCGACCAGCTTGCAATCCAGCCCTGCCTCTTTGCAGACAGCTTTGTAGAGGTCGATCTCCCAGCCGACCCACGTGCCGCTGGCGTCCTTGGACGAATAAGGCGGATAAGGTTCCGCCGCGACGCCAATCTTCACTGTCTCCGCTTGGGCCGTCGCCGCCGCGAACGCAAGCGCCGCGCCGGCGATAAGACCACCGATGAGCTTCTTCATGTCCTAAGTCCCTTGATGTTGAATGGCCGATCCGGCCTCTGCCTCCTGGGCCAATCTTGTTATTGGCCGATGCGGAAGGCCCATCCCGATCAGCTCGGCCAAAAGCCTAGCATAAGGAAAATGGCGCTGGGTAGCCGGATTTAGCAGCAAATTGCCGTGATGTTCCCGAATTGTCCGGGCCGCCGGCGCGGCAGTCAGGCCTGCCCCAGGAAGCCTGCCAAGCGGTCCATCGCCTGACTCAGGCGCTCTTCACCCTGGGCGTAGCACAGGCGCAGGTAATGCTCTCCGCCGGCACCGAAGGCGGTGCCGGGCGCAAGGCCGACGCGCGCCTCGCGCACCAGGCGTTTGCAGAACGCGACGGGATTGCCCATCTCCTCGACCCGCAGCATCAGATAGAACGAGGCGTCCGCCGGGATGACCGAGACCCGGTCCATGGCGCGCAGCCGCTCCAGTACCAGGTCGCGGCCGCGATGGCACCGGTCCACCATCCATTTGACCCAGGGCTCGCCCTCGCGCAGCGCTGCGATGCAGCCGGCCTGCAGGAAGCTCTGCCCGCCCGAGGTATTGAACTCGATCAACCGGTCGACCTGCTCGGAGAGGCCCTCCGGCAGGATGATCCAGCCGACCCGCCAGCCGGTCATGGCCCAGGTCTTGGAGAAGCTATTGACGACGAACAGCGGATCGTCGGGCCTGGCGATCTCCAGGAAAGAGGGCGCGACCCGGCGGTTATAGATGAGGCGGTTGTAGACCTCGTCCGCGATCAGGGCGATGCCGCGCTGGCGCGCGAAATCGAGAACGGCACGGCGCTGGTCCTCCGGCATCACCCAGCCGGTCGGATTGCCGGGCGAAGCCAGGTAGATCGCGCGGGTGCGCTCATCGCAGGCGGCAAACAACCGGTCCAGGTCCAGCTCCCAGCCATGGTCGGTGCCCACCATCGGCACGTGGCGCGCGATGCCGCCCTGGATCTGCAAGGCGGCGAAGATGTTCGGCCAGACCGGCGTCACGCACACCATGTTGTCGCCGGCGGAGATGAGGGTCTGCACGATCAGCATCATGGCGTTCATGCCGCTGCTGGTGACGGCGATGCGAGAATCGGCGATCGTGACGCCATAGAGGTCGCGGTGATAATCGATCAGCGCCTGGCGCAGCTCCGGGATGCCGCGCTTGTGGGTATAGAAGGTCTCGCCCGCCGCAAGTGCCCGCGCGGCCGCATCGCAGATGAAGCGCGGCGTCGGCAGATCGCCCTCTCCCACCCACATGCCGATCACGTCGGGCACATCGAAGCCCATGCGCCAGACCTCGACGATCTGCGATTCTTCCAAGTGCGCGATGTCGGGGCGGATGTTCAGCTCGGTATGCGGGGACGACATTCTTTCCTCATTGGGCGGGCGCCGGCGCAGGACGTGGGGTCCGGCGCAGCGCGAACACGTTGCCGACCAGGATCAGGGCGACGCCCAGGATCGCTTCCGGCGCGGGACGATAGTTCTCGAACCACGCGCTCAAGGCCAGCGCCAGGATCGGGAACAGGACGGAGGAATAGGCCGCGCGCGCCGCCCCGATGCGCCGCCCCAGGGTGAGGAACGCGCCGAACCCGAACACCGTCGCGAACAAAGCCAGGAACAGCAGCGAGATGGTGTAGCTCGGCGCCGGATTGTAGGCGAGCGGCGCGCCGTGCAGCATCGCGAACGCAAAGGACGCCAGCGCCCCGACGCTCATGCCGATGGTGTTGGATTCGACCACGCCGATCCCGCGCCGCCCAAGGCCGATCGACGCCATGTTGCCGAGCGAGGCGGAGAGCGTGCCGAGCAGCGCCAGGCCAAGGCCGACCAGGACGGCGTGATTGAGCGCGTGGCCCGCGATGTCCGACCAGAAGGTAAGCACGAGACCGAGGAGACCGAAGGCTGCGGCAATGGCTACCCTGCCCTCGATCTTCTGCCCGAACAGGATCGCGGCATTCGCCATGTTGAGGACCGTGATCATGGAGAACACCACGGCCAGCAGGCCGGTCGCGAGATAGTGCGCAGCGTAATAGAACAGGATGTAATTGGTGCAGAACAGAAACAGGCCCAATAGCGCCATCAGGCCGTAATCGCGCCGGCGAAAGGTGAGCCGCCGGCGCGTCGCCGCGCAGAACGCCGCCATGATGACCGCCGCCATCAGGAAGCGATAGGCGATCGACAGCTCCGGCGCCACGCCCACCTGATAGAGCATGGCGTGCCAGGAGAAGCCCCAGACGATGACGGTAATGGTGTAGAGCGACCAGGTCGGCATGCGCGCGAAGCTATCGAGGGAATGGCCGCTGCACAATCCGAATCGGGTGCATGGCGGACATGTGATGCCGATTGTCCCGCTACATTAACCGCGATCGGCGGCGTCCGCCGCCAACCGCGCTGCGATCTCCGGCATCAGGGCGGCATCGACGTTCGCAAAGGCAACGCGCAGATAATCGTCTTGCTCAGGGCCGAACACGCTGCCGGGGAGAGCCAGCAGATTCTGCCGGTCGACCAGCCGCCGCGCGACCTCGGTTGCTTGGCGGCCGCGATGGGGATGCTTCAGATATGCGAAATAGGCGCCGGCTGAGATCAGCTCGTAGCCGAGATCGTTGCGCGCGAAGGCTTTCAGCAAGGCAGCGCGCCGGTCGCGCATCATGCGGGTGTTGGATTGGCGCCAGTCGGCGAGATGGCCGAGGCCGAAATGCGCCGCCTCCTGCCCGATGCGCGGGGCGCAGATCGCGACGCAATCCATCGCCTTGGCCGCATGATCGATGAAGCCGCTGCCGGCAACGATGGCGCCGATACGGTACCCCGTCAGCGCGAACACCTTCGAGAAGCTGTAGAGATGGATCAGCGTGCCGGGCCAATCTGTGTCGTGGAACAGATCGTGCGGCGCGCCGTCTGCGGGAAGGAAATCGCGGTAGGTTTCGTCCAGCACCAGGGCGATGCCGCGCTCGCGTGCGAGATCGTAGAACGCGCGCAAGGTCGCCGGCTTATAGATCGCGCCGGTCGGGTTGTTGGGCGAGACCAGGACAATCGCCCTGGTCTTGGGCCCAATGGTGCGCGCGGCTTCCGCAAGATCAGGCTCGCCGCCCGCATCAGGACGGAAGGAGGGCGGCACCAGGCGGATGCCGAGCATCTGCAGCCACATCTCGTAATTGAAGTAGAAGGGCGCGGGCATGACGATCTCCTCGCCCGCCTGAGCAAGGCTCATCATCGCAAGGCAGAAGGCCTGGTTGCAGCCGGCGGTGATCATCACCTGCTCCGGCGCAATCGGGCCGCCATAGAAACGCGTCATGTCCTCGGCCAGCGACGCGCGCAATTTGGGCAAGCCGCAGATGTCGGTGTAGCGCGAGGTCGCCGGCTCCGAGATGATGCGCGCGAGATGATCGGTCAGGGCGGCGGGCGGCGGATAGGCGGGCACGGCCTGGCACACATCGATCAGCGGCTTATCGTTCGGGAACGTGCGGCCGGCGATCCACGCCTGCGCTTCGGCAATAGCGGGTTCGGCAACGCCGGCGAGGAGTGTGTTGACGCGGTAGTGAGAAGTGGTGGCGGTCATGATCGCTTCGCCGTCGCCCACCATTCCTCTGTCATCCCGGCCAAGCCCTCGGGTCCGCGCTTTGCGCGGCCCAAGGACAGGCTCCGCGCGAGCCGGAACCTATGCGGCATCGCAGCAGTGCCGACATATTGTATGTTGGGGTGGACGGCCCCCGAACGGCATCGATGTGCCAGAATGAGGCTATTGCAAGTCTCAGACAAAGGGAGCCGTCCATGGGTGAGGTTATCAGGATTGGTCTGGACACGTCCAAGCACGTTTTCCAGGTTCACGGGGTTGATGGGTCGGTCGGATCGGGTCGTGCTGTCGCGGCAGCTCAATCGCAGCCAGATGGAGAAGTTCTTTGCGGCCTTGGCGCCGACGGTGGTTGGGCTGGAGGCATGCGGGGCCTCGCATTATTGGGCGCGGATGTTGGGCGAATGGGGCCACGAGGTCCGACTGCTGCCGCCGCAATACGTGAAGGCCTATGTGAAGCGCGGCAAGAGCGACCGGATCGACGCGGAAGCGATCTGCGAGGCGATGAGCCGGCCTTCGATGCGGTTTGTACCGGTGAAGAGCGCGGATGAGCAGGCGGCGGCGATGGTGCTGAGCGTGCGCGATATGCTGGTCAAGCAGCGCACCATGCTGGTGAACGCGATCCGCAGCCATGCGGCCGAGTTCGGCGTGATCGGCGCCAAGGGCGTGGGTCGGATCGCGGACGTTCTGGCGCGGGCGCGGGAGGGCTTGCCGAAGCTGGCCTGGGATCTGCTCGCGGTGCTGGCTGGCCAGCTCGAGGTACTGGAGATCCAACTCAGCAAAACCGAGAAGCAATTGCGAGCCTGGCATCGGGAGAATGTACGCAGCCAGCAGCTGGCGACGATCCCGGGGGTTGGACCGGTCGGTGCGATGACGATGGTGCTGCGGGTGCCGGACCCGACGGTATTCCGCTCCGGTCGGCACTTCGCCTCGTGGATCGGCTTGACGCCGCGCGAGCATTCGACCGCCGGCCGGCAACGGCTCGGCAAGATCAGTCGCGAAGGCGACGAGGCGCTGCGCCGGCTGCTGGTGGTGGGGGCGACCTCCGTCATCAAGCTGGCCCAGCGCGGCCGTGGTCCGGCCTGGCTGCTGGCGCTGCTGAAGCGCCGGCCGGCCAAGGTGGTCGCGGTGGCGCTCGCCAACAAGATGGCCCGCATCGCCTGGGCGATGATGGTCAGCGGTCAGGTCTACCGCGCCCGCTAAGCGGACGAACAGGCCAAGCGAGGTCGGCACTTGCAAGGAAGCAGCGAGATGGCGATCGGTCAAACCGAGGATCGGGAGAACCCGTGGGACCCTGTGGCCT
>DASRRI010000045.1:0-18212 GCA_035695765.1 Dongiaceae bacterium | reverse complement strand
TGGCCGAAGAGCTGAAGCCGAGCAACCCCAACGGCGTCATCTGGGCCAACCAGTTCGACAACGTCGCCAACCGGCAGGGCCACTACCGCACCACCGGCCCGGAGATCTGGGACCAGACCGATGGCAAGGTCGACGGCTTCGTCAGCGCCATCGGCACCGGCGGCACTCTTTGCGGAGTCGCGATGGCGCTGAAGGAGCGCAACAAGAACGTGAAGATCGCCGTCGCCGATCCCGAAGGCGCGGCGATGTACTCCTACTTCACCACGGGCGAGCTGAAGTCCGAAGGCAGCTCCATCACCGAAGGCATCGGCCAGGGCCGCGTCACCAAGAACGTCGACGGCACGCCGGTCGATTTCGCCTATCGCATCCCCGACAGCGAAGCCCTGCCGATCGTGTTCGACCTCCTGAAGGAAGAAGGCCTGTGCATGGGCGGCTCGACCGGCATCAACGTCGCCGGCGCGATTCGCTTGGCGAATGACCTCGGCCCCGGCCATACCATCGTGACCATCCTCGCCGATTTCGGCACCCGCTATCAGAGCAAGCTGTTCAATCCCGAGTTCCTGCGTTCGAAGGGACTGCCGGCGCCGGACTGGTTGTAGCTACATCGTGGGCGCCGTCACCGTGAAGCTCGGGCGTTGCTGCATTGCAAGCCACCAGTGCGAGAGGCGCGGCAGCTTTGCCATTGCGCGGGTGCCTTCCTGGAACTGCACCAAGTAGGCGACGATCGGCGCGAGGTGGAGGTCGGAGAAGCTGACGTCGCGGCCGACCAAGTACGGATCGGAGCCGAGCATCAGGTCCTGGATGGCGCCGAGCGCGTGCTCGGCCGCCGGCGCTGCCGCGGCGATCGCGGTGGTGTCCGGTCCCTTCGCCTTGTCGGCGAAGAAATAGCGCAGCACGATCTCGGTCACGATCCGCTTATAGCCGTACGCGTTGATCACCTCGACGATCTGCTGGTCGCGGGTGCGCCGCCGGATATCCGGGTGCGCGAGGCGGCGGCCGGGGAACGCATCGTCGATGTAGTACGCGATGGCGTTGGTCTCGTAGATCGCAAACCCGTTATGCTCGAAGGCCGGCACGCGCTCAAATGGGTGGCGCTCCTTCCAGTCCGGTCGGTGGTGCGCGCCGGCGATCATGTCGACGTCAACCAGGTCGTATTCCACGCCCTTCTCCGCCAGCACCATGCGCATGGAGCGCGTGTAGGTGCTGTAGGTCGGGCCGTAGAGAACCGGCTTGCCCATATTCCGCTCCCGTTTTAGGCGCAGGAGAGCTAAGCGCCGCGGTCCTTGACCGTCAAGGTTGGCCCTCGCATGATGGCTGCAAGCCGGATTCCCGAGGAAAGCCCCATGGAATTGCTGTTCCGCCAGGACGCCTATCTCAAGACTTGTGAGGCGACAATTGTCGCGGTCGACGAGAAGGGCATTCGGCTGGACCGCACCATCTTCTATCCCATGGGTGGCGGGCAGCCGGGGGATGTCGGGCGCCTCACCCTGCCCGACGGCGGCGTGATCGAGATCGTTGATGCCGTGAAAGGCGCCAGCCACGAGGACGTGGTGCATGTGCCGAAGCCGGGCTCGCCCACCGTTGCGCCCGGCGCCAAGGTGCGGGCGGAGATCGACTGGGAGCGCCGCCACCGCCTGATGCGCATGCATACCTGCCTCCACCTGCTCAGCGCCGTCATCAAGGGCGACGTCACGGGCGGCCAGGTGAGCGACGGCAAGGGCCGCCTCGACTTCAACCTGCCGGACCAGAGCCTGGACAAGGAGCCGATCGCGCGCGAGATCAACCGCCTTATCATCGAAGATCACCCGGTCAAGCCGCGTTGGATCACCGATGAGGAGCTGGCGGCCCAGCCGGAGCTGGTGCGCACCATGTCGGTGAAGCCCCCGATGGGCACCGGCAAGGTCCGCCTGCTCGAGATCGACGGCGTCGACCTGCAGCCCTGCGGCGGCACGCACGTCGCGCGCACGGGTGAGATCGGCGCGATCGAAGTCACCAAGATCGAGAACAAGGGCAAGATGAACCGCCGCGTCAACCTCGCCTTCGTCGGCGCCGCCTCGCAATGACCTACGCCAGTCCGCAGAGCCTGGTCTCGACCGGATGGCTGGAAGCCAATCTGCACCAGCCGGATCTGCGCATCGTCGATGCCACCTATTACCTGCCGATGCAGGGCAAGGATGCGCGCGCCGAATATCTGGAGCGGCATATCCCGGGCGCTTTGTTCTTCGATCTCGACGACATCTCGGACACCAATTCGTCCCTGCCACACATGCTGCCACCGCCGGAGAAGTTCGCCTCGCGCGTCCGCAAGCTCGGCATCGGCGATGGCAACCGGATCGTCGTCTATGACGCGAACAACATGAGCGCAGCGCGGGCGTGGTGGATGTTCCGCATCTTCGGCGCCCGCGAGGTCGCGATCCTCGATGGCGGCCTTGCCAAGTGGCTGGCGGACGGCCGCCCCACCGAAGATGGCGAGGTGAAGCTGCAGGAGCGCCATTTCACTGCGCGGCTCGACAACACGCAGGTGCGGAGCAAGGACCAGATGCTGCGCAACATCGACAGCAGGCGCGAGCAGGCTTTGGATGCGCGCGCGGCAGGCCGCTTCCATGCAAGCGAGCCGGAGCTGTGGCCTGGCCGCCGCGCCGGCCACATTCCCGGCTCCCACAACCTGCCCTACAACCAGCTGTTCAATGCCGACGGCACACTCAAGGACGGCGACGCACTACGCCGCCTCTATGAAGGCGCCGGCATCGATCTCAAGAAGCCAATCGTCACCTCCTGCGGCTCCGGCATTACGGCCTGCGTGCTGGCCTTCGGGTTGCACCTGATCGGCCATCGTGACGTCGCGGTCTATGACGGATCCTGGGCCGAATGGGGCCTGCCCGGCGACACCCCGGTCGAGACCTGATGCTCATCCGGCCTTATGTCTCCGGCGATTTCGCCGCGGTGACGGCGTTGTGGGACGCGACCGGCATCTCCATCCACTACAACGACCCCGCCAAAGACATTCCGCGCATGCAGGCAACACACAATTGCCAGCTCTATGTCGGCACGATCGAGGGGCGCGTGATGGCCTCGATCATGGTCGGCCATGAGGGGCATCGCGGCTGGCTCTACAAGCTGGCAGTGATGCCGGAGTTCCAGGGCAAGGGCTATGGAAGCGACATGGTGCAGCAGGCCGAGCGATGGCTGGTTGCGCGCGGCGTGCCGAAAGTGAACCTGATGATCCGCGATACCAACATCAAGGTGCGCGAATTCTATCAGCGCCTGGGCTATTCGGTCGCCGAACGCACGGTCATGGAACGCTGGCTCAAGCCCGACGCGATCGACATGAGCCCGAGCGAACTCGACGTCCTCACCACCTACATGGAGATGACGGAGCGGCCCACGCGCCCGACCGTCCCCCGCCCGGCCGGGCAATATGCCGTGCTGCGGCTGGAGCGACCGTCCGTCCATTTCTATCGCTACCTCTACACTCTGGTCGGCGAGCGCTGGATGTGGACCGACCGGAGCAAGATGAGCGACGCGGCGCTCGATGCCGAAATCAATGCCGAGGGCGTTGAGATCTACGTGCTCTATGCCGGCGGCGAGCCGGCGGGCTATGTCGAGCTGGATCGGCGCGCGAAGCCGGACATCCGCATCGCCTATTTCGGCCTGGCGCCGCTCTATATCGGGCGCGGTCTCGGCCGCTATCTGCTCAACTGGGCGATCGATCTGGCCTGGTCATACGGGCCGCAGCGCCTGCTGGTCAACACCTGGTCGTTCGACCATCCGCGCGCCTTCGCCAACTACCAGAAGGCCGGCTTCCGCCCGTACAAGCAGGCGCGCGGAAAGCTGCTCGATCCTCGTCTCGAAGGCATGGTGCCGGCCGACGTGCAGCCGCGCCTCGCACCACCCGCAGGCACGTCGTGAGCGAGCCGCGCCTGCAAAGGGTTGCGGATCAGGACCGGCGCCTGATCGAGATCATCGTCGATGGCTGGGGCATGAGCGCAATGGAGGGCGACACAATTCTCGTCGCGATCCTGGCCCAGCGGTCGCATCTGCGTGATACTGCAGGCGAGCCGCTCGGCGCCGGCTTTTGCCTGATGGGGGCGTGCCAGGATTGCTGGGTGTGGCAGGAGGATGGCAAACGCATCCGCGCCTGCACCACTTATGCCGAGCCGGGCATGCGCATTCGGACCACATGGCCAGACCGCCTGCTCGCATCCTGATCATCGGCGCTGGCCCCGCCGGGCTGCGCGCCGCGGAGATGCTGGCGGAGGCCGGCTGCAATCCTATCCTGGTCGACGAAGCGCCCCGCGTGGGCGGTCAGATCTATCGCCAGCCGCCGCGCGTCCCCGGGTTCTCGCGCACCGCGTCCGAGCTGTATGGCGGCGCGGCCGATCGGGCGCGCGATCTCTTCGTCACCTTCGACCGCATCCGCCACCGCATCGATTATAGGCCCGGCACCCTGGTCTATGATCTCATTGATCAGCGCGCGATCGTCGCCAGCGAGAGCAAGAGCACTGAAATCGAGTTCGACTGCCTGATCCTGGCGACCGGCGCCATGGACCGCATCATTCCGGCGCCCGGATGGACATTGCCTGGCGTCTATACGCTCGGCGGTGCGCAGATCGCATTGAAGCACCAAGGCTGCGCGATCGGAAAGCGCGTCGCCTTCGTCGGCGCCGGCCCGCTGCTGCTGCTCACCGCCTATCAATATGCCAAGGTCGGCGCGCTTCCCGCCGCGATCGTCATGCCGTCGCATTTCCGATCGCTCGCGGCTGCCAGCCTGCGCCTGCTGCGCATGCCGCGCGAGCTTGCGCTGGGGTTGTTCTGGCTGCTGGATCTGATGCGGCGCGGGGTGCCGACCGTGTTCGGCCACCGCCTCCTGCAGATCATGGGCGAGGACAGCGTGACCGGCATTGTCGTCGAGCGGGGCGGCCGGCGGCACGAGATCGCCTGCGATGCAGTGGCGATGGGTTATGGCCTGCAATCCGAGACGCAGCTCGCCGATCTCGCTGGAGTGAAATTCGCGTTCGATCCTGCGCGCCGCCAATGGCTGCCCGAGATGGATCAATTCGGCCGCGCCAAGGGTCGCAAGGATGTCTATCTGGCGGGCGACGGCGCAGGCATGCTCGGCGCCGACGCGGCAGAAGCGCGTGGCCGGCTCGCGGCCCATGCGCTGATGACCGACCGCGACATCTCGCATGTCACCTACCGTCCGCAACCGGACCTCGACACGCTGGCGCGCGCCACGCAGCTCCAGGCCGCCATGCGGAGCGCCTTCGAGCTGCCCAGCGATGTCATCGCCGCGATCCCCGACGAAACCATCCTCTGCCGCTGCGAACAGGTGACCGCGGGCGAGCTGCGCGGCATCGCCGGCCTGATGGGCGCACGCGAGCTGAACCGCGCCAAATCCTATTCGCGGGTCGGCATGGGCCGCTGCCAGGGCCGGCTCTGCGGCCACGCGGCTGCGGAGATCCTGGCGGAGAAGCTCGGCGTCAGCCGCGACAGCGTGGGACGGATACGCGGCCAGCCGCCGATCAAACCGGTCACCATCGCCACTGTTGCGGAGCGGCGGCCATGAACGGCCGGCTCGGCATCAAGAGCGACGTGCTGGTGATCGGCGGCGGCATCGCCGGCTGCGCCACGGCCCTGCAGCTCTCGCGCCGCGGCAGGAAGGTCACCCTACTGGAACGCGACCAGGCCGGCGTGCGCGCCAGCGGCGTCAATTTCGGCGGTGTGCGCCAGAACGGGCGCGATATGCGCGAGCTGCCAATCGCCATGCGCGCCCGCGCGATGTGGGACGAGCTGCCGAGCCTGATCGGTTTCGATGGTGAGTTCCGCGCCACCGGCAATCTGCGCCTAGCCTCCGACGAGGAGCGCGTCCGGCAGCTCGACCAGTTCTTCACCGATGCCACGTCGCGGGGCCTCGGTCTCGTGCGTCTGGAACGCGCGGATTTGAAAGCCAGCTTCCCATGGCTGTCGGACAAGCCCTTGCGCGGTGTCCTCTGCTCTTCCGATGGCCATGCCAATCCGCGCCTGGTGGGTCCGGCCTTCGCGTTCGCGGCACAGGATGCGGGCACGGCCCTGTTCGAGCATACCGAGATTACCGACGGCTGGTACGCCAATGGCGCGTTCCAGCTGCGGGCCGCCGACGGGCGCACCTATTCAGCGCCGGTTCTGGTGAATTGCGCCGGCGCCTGGGCCGGAAAGGTCGCGGGCTGGTTCGACGAGCCGGTGACGCTCGTCCCCGAAATCCCGCAGGTGCAGGTGACCGAGCCGCTGCCTTACCGTATCGAGCCGGTGCTGGGCTTCATGGGCGGCGATTTCTATCTGCGCCAGACCCTACGCGGCAATATCCTGTTCGGCTCCGGCCAGGGCCGCGCGAGTGCGGATGCCCTGCGCAGCCGGCCGCTACCGGAGACCATGCAGCGCGGAGCCGAGATCGCCATCGACTTCATTCCCGACCTGGCACACGTGCCCATCATCCGCTCCTGGACCGGCGTCGATGGCGATACGTCGGACGGCATCTGTGTGGTGGGCGCAAGCGAGACGCATCCCGGCCTGTTCCACGGTTTCGGCTTCAACGGCCACGGCTTCCTGCTCGGACCCGCTGTGGGCGCGGTGCTGACGGAGCTGATCGTCGATGGGAAAACGACGACGGAGATCGATGGCCTCGGAATCGGACGTTTCCGAAAGGCCCGAAATACTGAGAAGCGCGTCAACAGCGCCAGTGCCAATATCAACGACTAGATACTAACGACATGACTACTCCGTCATCCCAAGGCTTGGCTTGGCTTGGCTTGGCTTGGCTTGGCCAGGCCTTGCCATGACGAGCTAGGGATTCAGCTGATTGTGCTCCAGTTCAATGATGCAGGATCTGGCTCAGGAACAGCTTGGTGCGCTCGGACTTGGGATGGCTGAAGAACTCTTCCGGCGTGTTCTGCTCGATGATCTCGCCGCGATCCATGAAAATCACGCGGTTGGCGACGGTGCGGGCGAAGCCCATCTCGTGGGTCACACACAGCATGGTCATGCCGGAGCGCGCCAGTTCGATCATCACTTCCAGCACTTCCTTGATCATCTCGGGATCGAGCGCGGAGGTCGGCTCGTCGAACAGCATCACCTTCGGGTTCATGCAGAGCGAGCGCGCGATGGCGACGCGTTGCTGCTGCCCTCCAGAGAGCTGGCCGGGATATTTCTGCGCCTGTTCGGGGATTTGCACGCGCTGGAGGTAGTGCATCGCCACCTCCTCCGCTTCCTTCTTGGGCATCTTGCGCACCCAGATCGGCGCCAGCGTCAGGTTCTCGATCACGGTCAGATGCGGGAACAGGTTGAAATGCTGGAACACCATCCCGACTTCGCGCCGCACGGTCTCGATGTTCTTGAGGTCGTGCGTGAGCTCGACGCCTTCCACGCTGATCTTGCCGCGCTGATGTTCCTCCAGGCGGTTGATGCAGCGGATCATGGTCGACTTGCCGGAGCCCGACGGACCGCACACCACGATCCGTTCGCCGCGATAGACCGTGAGGTTGATGTCCTTGAGGACGTGGAACTGGCCATACCACTTGTTGACGCCGGAAAGTTCCAGCATCACGTCGGTGCCGACCTGCATCTCGGCGTTGCCCTTGGCTGCGGCTTGTGCGGTCATGCCTGTGTCCCTCGCTAGCGCTTCTTGTGCCCGGTGTGGAGCTTGCGCTCCAGATACATGCTGTAGCGCGACATCGCGAAGCAGCAGATGAAATAGATCAGGGCACAGAAGACATAGCCCTCCATCTCCGTGCCGATCCATTTGCTGTCGCGCGATCCGGCGCGCACGATGTTGAGGAAATCGTACAGTCCCACGATCGCCACCAGCGTCGTATCCTGCGTCAGGCTGATGAAGTTGTTGACGATGCCAGGGATGGCGATGCGCAACGCCTGCGGCATGATGATGAAGCGCGTCACTTGCCAGTAGCCGAGGCCGAGCGCCATCGCGCCTTCGTACTGCCCTTTGGGCAGCGCCTGCAAACCGCCGCGCACGACCTCCGCCATGTAGGCCGCGGCGAACAGCGTGACGCCAATCAGGATGCGCAACAGGATGTCGAGGCTCACGCCCTGCGGCAGGAACAAAGGCAGCAGCACGTTCGCCATGAAGAGGATGCTGATCAGCGGGACGCCGCGGGCGAACTCGATGAAGATGACGCATATCATGTGAACGACCGGCAGCCTCGACCGCCGGCCGAGCGCCAGCAGGATGCCGAGCGGTAGCGAAAACACGATGCCGACGCTGCTGATGACGACGGTCAGCATGAAGCCGCCCCACAAGCGGGTCGGAACCGGCTGCAGCCCCAGACCGCCAAGCAGCAGCCAGAATGCCAGGATCGGGAAGGCCGCGAAGAAGAACCAGCCGACCACCTTCTTGTTCTTCACGCGCTCCGACAGCAGGCCATAGATCGAGACCGCCAGCATGATGAGCACGATATCGACCCGCCAGCGCTCGTCTGCCGGATAGAAGCCGTAGAAGAATTGCGGCAGGCGGGCGCGGACGAAAATCCAGCAGGCGCCGGCATTGGCGCTGCAATCCGAAAATTGCGCTGTGCGTGTGCCGGTTATCACATCGGGCGGAAAGACCCAGGTGGCAGCCACGATCGTCCAGTTCACGAAGGGTGGCACGATCAGATAGACAAGGACCATCGCCAGGACCGTCAGAAGCGCGTCGAACCACGTGGCAAACAGGTTGTGGCGCATCCAGCCGATGATCCCGGTTTCCGTCACGGGTGGCGGCAGGCTGGGCCGCGTGCCGGGCTCCATGGTGGACATCGGGATGTCGCTCATCGCCCCTGCCTCATCGCTCTATCAAGGCCACGCGTTTGTTGTACCAGTTCATCACGCTCGATATCGACAAGCTGACGGTCAGATAGAACAGCATCAGCATCGTGACGCACTCGACGGCGCGGCCAGTCTGGTTCTGCGACGTGCTGATGACGGAGAACAGGTCCGGGTAGCCGATGAAGCCGGCCAACGTGGAATTCTTCACGACATTCAGGTATTGGCTGATCATCGGCGGTACCATAACGCGCAGCGCCTGGGGGATGATCACCAGGCGAAGATTCTTGGCCGGCCGCAGGCCCAGGGCATAGGCGGCCTCGGTCTGGCCATGACTGACGGAGATGATGCCGCCGCGCACGATTTCCGCGATGAAGGCCGCCGAGTTGAGTGAAAGGCCGATGATCAGGGCCACGACCTCAGGCTGGAAAGAGAGCCCGCCCGTGAACCGGAATGTCCCCTGCTGAGGCAGCTCCCACGTCACGGGATTTCCGAGAATGAAGTTGACCAGAAGGGGCAATGCGATGATCAGACCGAGGCCGATCGAAACAGAGGGGAATTGCGCGCCGGTTTGTTGCTGTCGCCTCTTTGCCCAACGCCGGATCCAGATGGCGCACGCGACCCCCACCACGAAGGTGGCAGCCACAAACCAGAAGTCGCTCCCTAGTATCGGCCTCGGCGTCGACAGGCCCTTCACGTTCAGGAAGACGATATCCCAGAGGCTGAGGCTGTCTTTCGGTTTCGGCAGCGCCACCAGGACGCCGCCGTACCAGAACACCAGCTGCAACAGCAGGGGAACGTTGCGAATTGCCTCGATATAGACTTCGGCAATACGCGCAACCAGCCAGTTCGTCGACAGCCGCATGATGCCGACCACAAGCCCGACCACAGTTGCGATGATCGCCGCAATGATGGAAGCAACCAGTGTGTTCAGCGCGCCGACCAGGAGGATGCGCCAGATCGGCGATTCAATCGTGACCGATATGGTCGCAAAGCTCAGCTGGAAGCCGGCGGGATCGGTCAGAAACGAAAGGCTGAGGGGAACGCCGAGGCGCGCCTGGTTCGTGATCATGTTGTTGGCGAGAAAGTAGGCCGCGCCCACGACCGCCAAGCCGGCAACCAGCTGCGCCAGCATGCCGCGTTTGCGCTCGTCGCGCCACCACACCACGCTCGTCGCGTGCCCGGAATCACCGCTACTGATCTCAGCCACGTCACCCCTCCCTTTTGCCAGAGCGGGAATGAAAAAAGGTGTCAACGCCTGGCGAGCGGAATCGCCGGGCGTTGACCCACCTTATTGGCTGCTAGCGGATCGGCGGAGCGTACTGCAGGCCGCCCTTGTTCCACAGCGCGTTCAGGCCGCGCTGCAGCTTGAGCGGCGTGTCCGGCCCCACATTACGGTTGAAGATCTCTCCGTAATTGCCCACCGCCTTGATGATGTTGTAGGCCCAGTCGTTGCTCAGGCCCATGCCCTCGCCCATCTTTTCGGTGATGCCCAGCATGCGCTGGATCTCGCCGTCGGCCGCCGGATTGTCGGTGCCATTGGCCTTCTTGATGTCATCGACGTTGGCCTGGGTGATGCCCTTCTCTTCGGCGATCAGAGTCACGTTGTGCGTCCAGCGCACGATATCCGCCCACTGGTTGTCGCCGTGCCGGACCACTGGACCCAGCGGCTCCTTCGAGATGATTTCGGGCAGGATGATGTGATCGTCGGGGTTCTTCATGGCGGTGCGTTCACCGGCCAGGCCCGAAGAGTCAGTCGTGTAGGCGTCGCAGCGGCCCTCTTCATAGGCCGAGCGTGCCTGGTCGTTTTCCTTGAACTTCACCGGCTGGATGCCGAGGCCGTTCGCCTTGTCGAAGTCGCCGAGGTTCTTTTCGGTGGTGGTGCCTTCCTGCACGCACACCGTGGCGCCCTTCAGCTCCTTCGCGCTCGAGACCCCAAGATCCTTGCGCACCATGAAGCCCTGGCCGTCATAGTAGTTCACCTGCACGAAATCCAGCGCGAGCTGGGTGTCGCGCGACAGCGTCCAGGTGGAGTTGCGCGCCAGCACGTCGACCTCGCCCGATTGCAGGGCGGTGAAGCGTTGCTCCGCGCTCAATGGCTTGTATTCGACCTTGCTGGGATCGCCGAGCACCGCAGCAGCGATACCCTTGCACAGATCAATGTCAAGGCCAGCCCACTCGCCCTTGTCATTCGGCGCGCCGAAGCCCGCAAGGCCCGTCGTCACGCCGCATTTCAGTTTTCCCGCCGCCTTCACGCTTTCCAGCGTCGAAGCCGCATGAGCCGCCGTTGATAGTCCCGCAATGAGCGCGACACCGGCGACCAAAGTCTTCAGATGGTTCATGTGAGTTACCTTCCCTGATTTTTGCGCAGTCTTTTTTTGTTCTCGCCGCGCAGGGCCAGATCGACGACCATTGCGGGCGTAACCGACTGACCTTTTACACATTCCAGCCGGGTGCTACAAGCATCTCTCGTCAATCCTGGACTGAAGAACATGGCCGAACAAGGCAGAAAAGACCGCACGATTGCCACCCACGCGGGCAACCATCCGCACGAAAACCAGGGGGTAGTTAACCCCCCGATCTATCGTGCCTCCACTGTCCTGTTCCAGAGCGTCCAGGACCTGCGCGAACGCTACAAGCACAAGTTCGAGGCCATCACCTATGGCCGCGACGGCACCCAGACCTACCGCGCCCTGGCCGAGGCCTTTACTGCGCTGGAGGGCTGCGACAAGGCGGTGGTCGTGCCGTCCGGTCTGGCAGCCGTCTCCGGTGCCCTGCTGGCTGTCCTCAACCCAGGCGATCATCTGCTGATGGTCGACACTGCCTATGAGCCGACCCGCGGCGTCTGCGACGGGTTCCTGGCCAAGATCGGGATCGAGACCACCTACTACGATCCGATGATCGGCGGCGGGATCGCCGCCCTGATCCGCCCCAATACCAAGGCGATCTATCTGGAAAGCCCCGGCTCGCTGACCTTCGAAACGCAGGATATCCCGGCGATTGTGGCGGCTGCCAAGGCGCGAAATTGCCTGACCCTGATCGACAATACCTGGGCGACGCCGCTGTTCTTCAAGCCGCCCCAGTTCGGCATCGATATCGGCATCTATGCCGCCACCAAATATATCTGCGGCCACTCCGATGTGATGATGGGCATCATCACCTGCCGAGCAGAGTTGCATCACCAGATCGCCAAGATGGCGCACGGCACGCTCGGCCACTCCTCGTCCGCCGACGATTGCTATCAGGCGCTGCGCGGGCTTCGGACCCTGCACGCCCGGCTGGCGCAGCATCAGGAAACCGCGCTGACCCTGGCGCGCTGGCTGGCCACGCGGCCGGAGGTGGAGCAGGTGCTGCACCCGGCCCTGCCTGGCACGCCGGGCCACGAGGTCTGGAAGCGCGATGTCGGCGGTTCCTCCGGCCTGTTCGGCGTCGTGCTGAAGCCCTGCGCGCCCGACCGGGTCGATGCCATGCTGAACGGCATGCGCCTGTTCGGCATGGGCTACAGTTGGGGCGGCTATGAGAGCCTGATGGTGCCAGCCGGCCTCACCACCAGCCGCAGCGCCAAGCCCTGGCACGCCGTCGGCCGCACAATCCGTATCCACGCCGGCCTGGAAGATCCGGTCGACCTGATCGCCGATCTCGAGGATGGCTTGGCGCGGCTCAGAGGCAACTGAATGGCAGCGGCGCAGGATTTCCTGGACAGCGTGGCGTTCGATGCAAACGGCCTAGTGCCGGCGATCGCCCAGCAGCACGATACCGGCGAAGTGCTGATGATGGCCTGGATGAACCGTGCCGCCATCGCAGAGACGCTGCAGACCGGCCACGTCTGCTACTGGTCGCGCTCGCGCGCCAGCCTGTGGCGCAAGGGCGAGACGTCCGGCCAGGTGCAGAAGCTGATCGAGCTGCGCATCGATTGCGACAACGATTGCCTGCTGCTGCTGGTCGATCAGACGGGCGTCGCTTGCCACACTGGCCGTCGCTCCTGTTTCTTCACCGCGGTTCGCAATGGTGCGCGCACCATCATCGCCGACGTCGAGATATCGCCGGACAAGCTTTACGAAAAGCCATGAGCGCCAAGCGCATCACGCTGCAGGATTGCCGGGCGATGGATGAAACCGACCCGCTGGCGCGCTGCCGCGATTCCTTCGCGCTGCCGGAAGGCGTCGTCTATCTCGACGGCAATTCTCTCGGCGCGCTCCCCAAGCAGGCGGAACAGCGCGTACGCGATGTCATGACCCGGCAATGGGGACAGGACCTCATCAAGAGCTGGAACCTGCATGACTGGATCGGCGCGCCGGCCCGGATCGGAGCCAAGATCGCGCGCCTGATCGGCGCCAAGCCGAATGAAGTGGTGGTCGCGGATTCAACGTCGCTCAACGTGTTCAAGGTGCTGCATGCCGCGCTGCGCCTCCAACCGGATCGGCGCGTGATCCTGTCGGACGACGGTAATTTTCCGACCGATCTCTACATGGCGCAGGGATTGGCGAAGCTGCTCGGCGACAAGCATGAGCTCAAAATCGTTTCATCGGATGAGATCGCTTCGGCGCTGAATGAAGATGTCGCCGTCCTGATGTTGACCGAAGTTGATTACCGCTCCGGCCGGCTATACGACATGGCCGCGCTCACCAAGGTCGCCCATGACAAGGGCGCCCTCGCCTTTTGGGATTTGTGCCATTCGGCCGGCGCGTTTCCTGTCGATCTCAATAGATGCGGCGCGGATTTCGCGGTCGGGTGCGGCTACAAATATCTGAATGGCGGGCCGGGCGCGCCGGCTTTCCTCTTCGTCGCGGAGCGTTGGCAGGCCAGTGCCGAGCAGCCCCTGTTCGGCTGGATGGGCCACGATGCGCCCTTCGCCTTCGATCTCGACTACCGGCCGCGGCCCGGCATCGACCGCTTCCTGGTCGGCACACCGCCGATCCTGAGCTTGACCGCACTGGAAGCGGGGCTCGATCTGTTCGCCGATGTTGAGCTTCCAGCGCTGCGGCGCAAGTCCGGCGCCCTCGGCGATCTCTTTATCGCGCTGGTGGAGCAGGAACTGCCCGGCCGCGGCCTCGCCCTCGCCTCCCCGCGCCGCACGGCGGAGCGCGGTAGTCAGGTATCCTTCCGGCATCCGGAAGGTTATCCCATCATGCAGGCGCTGATCGCACGCGGCGTGATCGGCGACTTCCGGGCGCCGGACATTCTGCGCTTCGGCTTCGCCCCGCTCTATGTCTCGTTCGCCGACATCTGGAACGCCGTCGCGCAGCTTTCCGCGGTATTGGCGGGAGCGGAATGGCAAAGGCCGGAATTCCGCCGGCGCGCCGCCGTTACGTGACGCTGGAGCAGCTGCCGGGGGCTGGATTTTCCCAGCTGGATTTTCCGGGGCAAGCGGGGCAACATGCCGCCAGTCCTGGCAGATTGAATGGAATGAGCCCGCAATGCGGCCGATTTTCGTTATGGTCAAATGTGATCCCGGCACGGCTTATGACGTGGCCGCCCGGGCGCTCGACACCGTCGAGGAAGTGAGCGAGCTCTATTCGATCTCCGGCACCTATGACCTGCTGGTCAAATGCAACCTGCAGAGCGATGCGGATGTCGGCCGGTTTGTCACCGGCCGGCTCCAGACGCTGCCGAACGTGAAGGACACGTTGACGATCATCACCTTCAACGCGTTCACCTGAAAACCTGAAAAAATCTCAATGGGGGGTCACATGAGTTTCCGCAAACAGGCGCTGCTGGGCGCCACTACAATTCTCGCCACGGCGCTCGCGGCCACTGCCGCGAACGCGAAAGACGTCAAGGTCGGCATCCTGTTCGACGTCACCGGGCCGATCGCTAATTTCATCCCGCCGATGCTGGATTCCGTGACGCTGGTGACCGACGAGGTCAATGCCGGCGGCGGGCTGCTGGACGGCAAGATGGTCAGTGTGATCGGCGACACCACCGGCTCCGCGCAGGGCGCGGTCGACGCCGCGACCAAGCTGGTGAATGTCGAGAACGTCGCCGACATCGTCGGCGCGCTGATGTCCGGCACGACCATCGCGGCTGCCAACAGCGTGATCGTGCCGACCGGCATCATGCAGATCTCGCCGACCGCCACCTCGCCCGACATGACGACCCTCGCTGATAAGGATTGGGTGTTCCGCGTGGTTCCGTCGGACGCCTATCAGGGCCAGGTGCTGGCGAAGCTGACCATGGACCAGGGCGTCAAGAAGGTCGCGCTGACCTACGCCAATAACGACTATGCCGCGCCGCTCGCCAAGGCGTTCGCCGATTCCTACAAGAAGCTCGGCGGCACCGTCACCGCCGAAGTGAAACATGAGGAGAAGCAGCCATCCTACACGACGGAGTTGGCGACCCTGTCGAAGGGCGGGCCCGAGGCTTTGGTCATCATCGCCTATGCCGGCGATTCCGGCCTGACGCTGGTGAAGGAATCGCTGGAGAACGGGCTATTCAATCGCTTCATCGGCACTGACGGGCTGCGCGACAATCTGCTGATCGAGAAGATCGGCGCAGACAATCTCAAGGGTTCGTTCTTCACCTCGCCCTCTTCGCCGAAGAGCGCGGCGGCCGATAAGTTCAATGAGCTCTATGCCGCGAAGTTCAAGAGCACCAAGGACAAGATCTTCATCGGCCAGGTCTATGACTCGGTCATGCTGGCGGCGCTGGCGATCCAACAGGCCGGCTCGACCGATCGCGCCAAGGTGCGCGATGCTCTGCGCGCCGTCGCCAACCCTCCCGGCGAGCCGGTCGGCCCCGGCGACTGGTCGAAAGCGGTGGAGCTGATCAAAGCCGGCAAGGACATCGACTATACCGGCGCCACCGGCTCGATGGATTTCGACGACCAGGGCGACGTCGCCGGCGTCATCGGCCACTTCGTGGTCGAAGGCACGGGCTACAAGGAAGTCGGGCTGGTCACGCCCTAAAGCGCAACGGAGCAACTAAACAGGGGGCCCTGGAGCAATCCTGGCCCCCGTTGCATGGAGCATGAGCCAACAGATCGACATCACGATCGAGCGCGTCAAGGGAGCGACCCAGGACGTCATCACGCTGCTCGATGAGCTGAACGGTGCACTAGCCGGCTATTCGGAGGAGCAGTCCCACGCGCTCTCCGTCGACCAGTTATTCCAGGCGAACGTCCGCTTCTTCATCGCGCGCATGGATAGCGAAGCGGTCGCGTGCGGTGGTGTCGGGTTCTACGATGGCTATGCCGAGTTGAAGCGAATGTATTCGAAGCCTGCGGTGCGCGGACGGGGCATGGCGAAGAAGCTGCTTGCGCATCTTGAATTGGAAGCACGCGATGCCGGCGCTCCGATGCTGCGCATCGAGACCGGTACCTATCAGCACGAGGCCATGCGGTTCTATGAAGGCGCAGGCTATCGCCGATGCGAAGCGTTCGGCCCTTACGCCGAAATGCCCGCCAAGGCCATCGAGCTCAGCGTATTCTACGAAAAGCGATTGTAAGTTAGGCGGCCGCAGGCGTGATCCGCAGCACGTTCAGCAGTTCGCGCCCGTCATCGCCGCCATCGCCCTTGAGGTCGATGCGGATGATGGCATCGAGCGCCGCGGCATAGGCCGCGAGACGCCGCTGCAATACTTGCTCGGTCGCCAGATCCTCGTCCTCGATGGTCCGGCACATGACCTCGCCGATGGTCGAGAGCAGCCCGTAATCGAACGAGCCGCCGACGCTCTGCAGGTCGCGCGCCAGCTCATGAAGCTTGCCGCGCCAGGCATCGTCGCCGTGCCGCGGCGCCGACATCAGGACGAACATGTCGCGCAGCGTCATGTTGACGTGCCGGCGGAACGAGGCGCTGAGCTCCAGCATAGCGACGCTGGCCACTGCTTCCATCCGGCGCAGCCGCCCCTGCGACACCACGCGGACCTTGGAACGGAGATGTCTGCTCATGGCTTTGCATCCTTGCGGCGCTCGACGCCGTCATATCCGGCCATGCCCACCAGGACACGCCGATCCGGTCCGACGAAGACCTCGCCTTCGACGAATGGCCGCTCATCCATGATCACGCGCACTAGGCCCTCATAGAGCCGGCGGAAGGTGAGCGGCTTGACCAGGATCCAGTTGGCGCCGCTGTCGCGCGCCTTCGTAACGTAGTCCCGGTCGACATGGGCCGAGGCCACCAGGATAGCGATGTCGCTGGGGATGCCCGCGCCGCCGCGGCGGATCTCGTGCAACAGCTCCAGTCCGTCCATGCCGGTGAGGTCGAGATCGATCACCACGATGTCCGGCTTGACGGTCGCGATCTCGGCCCGCGCGGACCTGGGATTGGCGCAGGTCACGACGCTGCCGACGCGCATGATGGAGAACAAGCGCTCCATATAGGTGCGCACGAATTCATTGTCGTTGATCACGAGCAGGGAGATGCCGCCGAGATCGAGCGCCGGAACCTCGCGGCCAAACGTCCGGCGCGCGATCGGCGATTGCCCGACCGGCCGCCCTACGATCGAGCCGCGCGTTTCCGCGCCCTGTGCCCTCACCCGGTTGCCGGCCATGCCAGTCCGCCTCGAAAATTGACCCAGCGTGTGTGCTCGTGAGATTGTTCGACGCGGTGGGTTAATGCCGCTTTAATGCAATGGCGCTCGGCCTATGCGCACGCGCCTCGTGCGCATTTATGGAATATTGTAGCCATGCCAATTCGCGCAGTGTTGTTCGATGTTTACGGTACGTTGCTGGATGTTCATTCGGCGATCGCGCGCGAAGGAAAAGAATTGGGCGCGTCGGCCGATGCCGTGTCTCGACTGTGGCGACAGAAGCAACTCGAATATACCTGGGTGTGGTCGTTGCGCGGCGCCTATCGCACCTTCCGCGCACTGACTGAGGCCGCACTGGACTTCGCGCTCGCTAGCCACGGCCTTGAATCGGGAGTGCTGCGCGATCGCTTGCTGCAAGCCTATACGCAGCTCGATCCCTTTCCGGACGTGGCGGAAACGCTGCAAGCTCTGAGGCAGCAGCGCCTGCGCCTGGCCGCGCTTTCAAATGGCGATCCCGAGATGCTGGACTCCGGCCTGAGGGCCGCGCGCATTCGCGATCTACTGGACGATGTCCTATCGGTCGCCTCCCTGCAGATCTACAAGCCGGATCGCCGCGTCTATGAGTTGGGACGCACATGGGCAGGCGCGCCGGCATCAGAGATCGCATTTGTCTCCGCCAACGCCTGGGATGTTGGCGGGGCAGCTTCGTTCGGCTTCCGCACCTTCTGGATCAATCGTGCGGGCCAGCCGCCGGAATACGAGATCCAGCACCACGCAGCAATCTTGCGCGGCTTGAGCGAGCTTACCCAGCACCTGGTTTAGATGCTATGGGCTGCGCGGCGAGGCAATGGCACCATCGTCGCGGCAACCAAGCGATGGAGCGTCCCATGCCGAAGCAGCACGACCTGAGCAGATCCTTTGTCACGCTTGAACAAGACGCGACGGTGATCGCGGTG
>DASRRI010000044.1:0-2856 GCA_035695765.1 Dongiaceae bacterium | reverse complement strand
GCCGTGGCTTCCAAGTCAAAGCCCGCCGGCAAGCGCATCCGCACTTCCGGCCAGTGATCCAAGATGTCAGGGCAAATCTCCATCCCAAGCTTGAATCACATTCCGATTCTTCGCGTCTACCCCTTAACCTAGCGCCTATGACCCTAACCCTCCCCCAATTTGGGGGAGGGGGTTTCTTTTCTGGGGTCGCTATTGTGCTGGCATTGCTGCTAACCCCCGCTTACGCCCAACAACCCGTCCCCGAACCCGCCGGCTACTGGACCGGCCCGATGCAAGGTGCTGTCCCGGCGACCATCGCGGGCGGCAAGGTCGTCACGACGGCGGAGCTCGCGAGCCTCATCAAGACCGAGATGCCGGTGCTCGTCGATGTCGGGCCCTTGCCGCACAAGCCGCAGAATCTTTCGGCCGCAGTGTGGATACCGCCGCCGCATCGCACCATCCCTTACAGCGTCTGGCTGCCGGGTGTCGGCAAGGGCGAGATCGCGCCGGAGATCGACGCGTGGTATCGCGCCTGGCTCAAATCGCTGACCGACGGCGATCCATCGAAGCCGATCGCCATCTTCTGCCACCCCAATTGCTGGGGCAGCTGGAACGCCGCCAAGCGCGCCATCTCCTATGGCTACAAGGCCGTGCACTGGTATCCCGACGGCATCGAAGGCTGGCAGGATGCCGGCCATGAGACGCAAGTGGTGAAAGCGGAAGCGCCGCCGTCCTAGCGCCCCTCAGCCCTTGATGAACGCCAGCAGGTCCTTGTTGAACGCGTCCGCGTTGATCTGCGCCAGGCCGTGCGGGCCGCCCTTGTAGATCTTGAGCTCCGCGCCCTTCACCAGCTTGGATGAAATGTGCGCCGACGCGACGATCGGCACGATCTGGTCGTCGTCGCCGTGCGCGATCAAGGTCGGGACGTCGAACTTCTTGAGATCCTCGGTGAAGTCGGTCTCGGAGAATTGCTGGATGCAATCATAAGCGGGTTTGACGCCGGCCATCATGCCCTGGCGCCAGAATTCGAGGCGCACGCCTTCGGAGATCTTCGCGCCCGGGCGATTGTAGCCATAGAACGGATCGGTCAGGTCCTTGAAGAATTGCGAACGGTCCTTGACGGTGTTTTCGCGGATGCCGTCGAACACGCTCATCGGCAGCCCTTGCGGATTGGCGTCGGTCTTCAGCATCAGCGGCGGGACGGCGCCGAGCAGCACGATCTTCGCGACGCGCCGCGTGCCGTGGCGTCCGATATAGCGCGTGACCTCGCCGCCGCCGGTGGAATGGCCGACCATCACCGCATTCTTGAGGTCGAGTGCGTTCATGACCGCCGCGAGATCATCCGCGTACGTGTCCATGTGGTTGCCGTCCCAGGTCTGGTCTGACCGGCCATGGCCGCGCCTATCATGCGCGATCACGCGGTATCCTTGCTGGCCGAGGAACAGCATCTGCGCATCCCACGCATCGGCGCTGAGCGGCCAGCCGTGGGAGAACACCACCGGCTGCCCTGTCCCCCAATCCTTGTAGAAGATGTTCGTGCCGTCCTTGGCCTTGACGAAGCTCATGGGGGATCCTTTCCGATGCGAGGGTTGCGGGAGCGACACTCTAGCCATGCGCGGCGGCGGAATACACCGCGACCTTGGTGTGGGCTTGACAGGGCGGTGCGGGCCGCCCTAGCCAGAGCGCGGGGGGAAACATGATCAGGATTGCGAAGAGCTGGCAGGTTCCGCGTATCCTCATTCCCATCATCCTGGTGGCGGCGGCTGCGTCGGCTTTCATCGCAATCCTGGATGAGGTGGTGGAAGGCGAGACGCGCGCCATCGACGAGGCGATCATCCTCAGCTTCCGCATGCCGGGCGATCCCGCCGATCCGATCGGTCCGCCCTGGCTGGAAGAATCCATGCGCGACATCACCGCGCTGGGCAGCGCGCCGACCCTGGTGATCGCCGTGCTGGCGGTGGCAGGGTTCCTCGCACTCGCCAAGGCCTGGCGGCTCGCGATCTTCACACTGGCGGCGAGCGGTGGCGGGCTCGTCGTCTCCTCGCTGCTCAAGTATGTGGTGGATCGGCCGCGACCCGATCTGGTGCCGCACGGCAACCTCATCTACACGACGAGCTTCCCGAGCGGCCATTCCATGATGTCGGCTGTGGTCTATTTGACGCTCGCTGCGCTGATCGCTCGGCTGATGGAGAAAAGGCGGCTCAAAACCTATGCGCTCGGCGTTGCGATCTTGCTCACCCTGCTGGTAGGCATTTCGCGCATCTATCTCGGTGTCCATTGGCCGTCCGACGTGCTGGCCGGCTGGGCGGCCGGCGCGGCCTGGGCGCTCGGCTGCTGGCTGGTCGCGCGGTGGATCGGCCTCGGCAGCGATGAGGCGAGGGGGTAATGGTCGCTTAAGGAAGCGAGTGGGATAGTTCCGGAATATTCACCCGGGGGGCCTTCATGCGCGCTGTTCCAGCCATCCTGATGGCATTCTTGTTGATGCTGCGCTTTGCGGCGCCAGCAACGGCGGAGCCTGCAATGTGGGTCATCAAGGATGATGACTCCACGATCTATCTGCTCGGCACCTTCCATATGGTGAAGCCCGGCACCGATTGGCGGTCGGCCAAGATCAATGACGCGTTCGCCAGCAGCGACGAAGTGTGGCTGGAAGCGACCGAGGGTGACGATCCCACGATGATTCAGTCGCTCGCGATGAAATACGGGCTTGATCCGCAGCATCCGCTGTCCAGCAAGTTGCCGTCCGACGCCAGGGCCAAGCTGGACGAGGCGGCGAAGGCGATGGGCCTGAGATCGGCGATGCTGGAACCGCTGCGGCCATGGATGGCGGCGCTGACGATCACGGTCGCACCGCTGATGCGGGCCGGCTACGATCCC
>DASRRI010000043.1:0-38823 GCA_035695765.1 Dongiaceae bacterium | reverse complement strand
GCGGTAGCTCCGCATGTCCGGTTCGATGAGCGGGGTGTGGAAACGGAGCCACGGGCGAACCAGTGAGGCACCGCCAGACGAAAGGGGCGGAAACAGATATGTTCGACCTACAGTCACCGCGCCACACCTCGACTCTACACTGCTGCGACCTACTGGCACTACCCGCCGAGGTCCGGAGCTGAGGGTTCAGCTGACAAAAACTGCAATCATTTCCGGCGTATGTTCGTCAGCTGACGCTCACGATGGTCGCCGGATCGTCTCAGGTTGACCCCGAACCGGACGTGTATCGACTATCATATTTGGTTTTTCGGGACTCAGCCGACCCCAGGCCCAATATCACTTTTCAGTCCGGAACGAGCGCCTGTGTCCGGTCATGCGCGATTTGGTGAGCTGAGATCCGCAATTGAAGTCAACCCGGGACTAGCCCTTGTGCGGCGCCGGTTGACTCTCGGTCGGTGAGGAGTGGCGGATCCCTGCTGTTCAGGTGTGGGCTGTCAGTGCTAGGGTTCCGTACCATGAGGTAGTCCCTATGCCGGATGTCGCCTCCTGGCTGGCCCGCCATGGGCTGGATAAGTACATCGAGGCTTTTACTGCGAACGAAGTAGACTTCGATTCGCTCCGGCACCTTAGCGAAGATGATTTGAAGGAACTGGGCCTTCCGATCGGCCCGCGCCGCAAGGTCCTGGCAGCGATTGCCGAGCTGGACGATGGGGCCAAATCGACATCGAGGTCCGCGGTCGCCCCAGCGTCTGCCCCTTACCGGCGCGAGGCCGAGCGGCGTCAACTCACCGTGATGTTCGTCGATCTCGTGGGCTCGACCGAGCTGTCGCAGCGGCTCGATCTGGAGGAAATGCGCGGTATCATCCGTGCCTACCAGAACACGGTGTCGGCGGAGATCACACGGTACGAAGGCCGTGTTGCCAAGCTGATGGGGGATGGAGTGCTCGCCTATTTCGGTTGGCCGCAGGCGCATGAGGACGATGCGGAACGGGCGGCTCGTGCCGGTCTGGCCGCAACGGCTGCGACCGCCACCCTGGTGACGCCACAGGGTAATCCTCTAGCTGCCCGCGTCGGCATCGCCACCGGTCTCGTCGTCGTCGGCGATCTGATCGGCGAAGGATCGGCGCAGGAGGAAGCCGTTGTTGGCGAGACGCCCAACTTGGCGGCACGCCTACAGGCTCTTGCCGAGCCGAACACCGTCGTGATCGCTGACGGCACGCAGCGTCTGATCGCCGGATTGTTTGATATGGTCGACCTCGGCCACAGGGATCTCAGAGGCTTTGCGACTCCGGTTCGCGCCTGGCGCATTGCCGGCGAGGCCGGCGAGGCCAGCGCGGAGGGCCGCTTTGATGCGCTCCATGGCGTTGCGACCCCGCTGGTAGGGCGGACTGAGGAACTGGAGCTTCTGCTTCAACGCTGGCAGCAGGCTCGGGTGAGCAAGGGGCAGGTGGTGCTCCTGTCGGGTGAACCGGGAATTGGGAAGTCGCGCCTGATCGCCGCGCTCCAGGAGCGATTGGGCACCGAGCCGCACGCTCGATTGCGCTATTTCTGCTCGCCATATTACGTGAACAGCGCACTTCACCCCATTATCAAGCAGCTCGAGCGCGCCGCCGGACTCCGTCGTGACGATGACACCAGCACGAAGCTGGATAAGCTCGAGGTCTTGTTGCGTCGGGCCGTATCCGACATCACCGAGCCAGCTCCTTTGTTGGCGGAGCTGCTGTCAATCGACGCGGCTGATCGCTACGCGCCCGTCAATCTGGTGGCACAAGCGCGGAAGGCCCGCACCCTAGGTGTGTTGACTCAACTGCTCAAGGGACTGGCGGCGCGGCAGCCCCTCATAGTGCTCGTCGAGGATGCGCATTGGATCGACCCGACGACCAGCGAGTGGCTCGATATGGTGATCGATGCCCTTCAGGACCTGTCGGCGCTCCTGATCATCAGTTTCCGACCCGAGTTCCAGCCGCACTGGACTCTGTCTTCGCATGTCACCGCGTTGTCGCTGACCCGCCTTGGGCGCGATGAGGGGGCAGCGATTGCGGACCGTGTAGCTGGAGGCAAGGCTTTACCGTCTGAGGTCAAGAACCAGATCCTGGCCAAAACAGAGGGCGTGCCGCTGTTTGTCGAGGAACTTACCAAGACGGTTATGGAGTCCGGTCTTCTTATCGACGCCGGCGACCACTACGCGTTGTCAGGTCCTTTGCCTCTCTTCGCCATCCCGTCGACGCTGCAAGATTCGCTGATGGCGCGCCTCGACCGGCTCGACGTGGTCAAGGAGGTAGCGCAGACGGGTGCTTGCATCGGCCGCGTATTCCACCATCGGCTCCTGGCTGCCGTGACCGGTTCCGATAGTGCCCAGCTCGAAGGCGCCCTGCAGAAGCTCGAAAAGTCCGAGCTCGTTTTTCGGCGCGGGACGCCACCCGAGGCAAGTTACACATTCAAGCATGCGCTGGTCCAGGACACCGCCTATCAGAGCCTTCTGAAAAGCCGGCGGCAACATATCCACGCCAACATCGCGTCAACACTAGAGTCGCAGTTCCCCGAGGTTGCGGAGGCCGAACCGGAAATACTGGCGCACCACTTCACTGCAGCCGGCCTGACTGAGCGGGCCGTCGCCTATTGGCTGAAGGCAGGACAGCAGGCCCAGAAGCGATCGGCAAATCTCGAGGCGGTGGCCCACCTCGGCAAGGGACTGGAATTGGTCGCATCCCTACCGGACTCGGAGAACCTCCTCAGGCAGGAGATTCATCTCCAGACCGCCATGGGCGTGACCATGATGGCAGCCAGGGGCTGGGGTGCACCTGCAGTTCTGCAAGCCTGTACTCGAGCGCGGGTGCTTTGTGAGAAGCTGGGTGACAAGGACCAGCTCTTCGTCGCGCTCTGCGGCGAAGCCTCGTATCACATGATTTCCGGCAATCTCCGCGCAGCTGATGAGCTCGGCCGTCGGTGCCTTGAGCTCGCTCTAGCCTCCGGCGATCACTCCTTGCTCCTCGAAGCGCATCATCGGCAATGGGCCACCAAGTTCTTCATGGGAGACTATGCCGCCGCCGACCGTCATGCAGATCATGGCATCGCGACCTACGACCCCGACCGGGATCATTCCTTGACATACATCTTTACCGGACACGATCCCGGCGTCTGCTGTCGGAACTTCTCTGCCCGAATCCTCTGGCTTCGTGGCTATTCCGACCAGGCCATTGACCGATGCAGGGAGGCCATTGCGCTGGCCGAGCGCGTATCGCACCCCCTTACAAGGGTGATGGCGCAGCAGAACTTGAGCTACCTCCATTTACTGCGGCGCGAACCCGACGAGGGACGCCGATGTCTGGACAAATGGATCGCGCTGTCCAATGAATTCGGCCTGCAGCTCGCGACCTCCGAGGGCAGGTTCCAATTCGGCTGGGCGCTTGCCGAAGAGGGGCATACCGCCGAAGGCATCGCGGAGATGCGCGAGGGACTTGCAGCCATCACAGCGACTGGTGCGGCAGTGGACCTAAATAATCTCTGTGTCCTCGCGAGGGCCTGCGGCGAACATGAGATAAGCGAGGGCCTTATCCTCCTCGAAAGAGCATTGGTTATTGCCGAGTCTGGCGCAAAGTATCAGTTGCCCGAGTTGCTCCGCACCAAGGGTGAACTCCTGCTGAGGCTCAATCCACGCGACGATACTGCCGAGGATTGGTTCCAACAGGCCGTGGCGATGGCCCGTGATGATGGAACAAAATCCCTTGAACTGCGAGCCGCTCTCAGTCTCGCACGGCTGTATTGGGCACAGGATCGCTACGAGGAGGCTCGCGACGTTCTGTCTCCCGTCTACGCCTGGTTCACCGAGGGCTTCGACACGCGCGATCTCGTCGATGCCAAAGAGTTGCTCGACCGGCTGCGATAAGCTCATCGCGGCGGCGTCGATTAGCTCCGAGTGACCTGCATTGCTCGGACGGGCGGGGGATTTTGCGCGCCTCGTTCCAAACTGGCTGAAATCCGAACAGCGACGCAACGTGCCTAACCGTCCCAAGCGCGTTGAGAATCCATGTTGGTGCACGTACTGTATCTTCCGCAATTGACCCGCAGCCAACTCGCGACTCGGCGATTGCGCGGTTTCGGAAGCCGACGTCAGACAGGCGAAGGCCCCTCCGTGCGGGGGTGACCGCGGGAGCGCCAGAGCAAAATCACACTGAATAGAACCGGCGGGGACTCCTTTCGCCCAAAGATGTGCTTCATGGCTGATCGGCGGCAAGAGGGTGTGCCGACGGGCCCGGAAACATGATGAGGATTACGCGCGGAGCCCTGCAAGACCGGGTCTTGGACGCGGCGGGGCCGATCCGCGTGGTGGTGGGCGGTTTAACGTGAGGCCCCTCCTGCGTGTTTCCAGTCCGACGGGCCTCGCCGCGGCTCATGCGAAAACGGCAAGCACCTCATCTGCGGCACGAATTCCGCTGTTGGCTGCGCCCTCCATGAATCCTTGCCACTCGTAGAAGGAATCGGTGTGCTCGCCAGCGAAAAAGATGTTGCCAACGGGTGTCGCCTCGTTGCCGAGGATGGTCGTGAAGTAGCCAGGTTGGTTGCAGGTGTAGCTGCCCTTGGTCAGGGGATCGGATGGCCAGTGCTGCAACTGTGCGAGGAACTTGCTATCGTCTGTGCGTGTCGCGGCGGCGAGAGCGCCCGGCAAGGCCTTGTCGAGATCGGTGAGCCACAACAAGGTCTCTCGCTGCACCCGCTTCGGGTTCAGTTTGGCGCCGCGAATACCACCCGAATAGTCGACGATCACCGCGTGCTGGTCCGTGGCTCTACTCGGATTCACCTCCCAGCTGAGCTGGTGGTTGGGCAGGTCAGACCAGGTCTCGGCATTTGTGTCGAGCCCGGCCCAGAAGCGGCCTGTAAAGCCGACGTTCAGCTTGGCGTTCGTGCCCATAGTGAAATTGTCAATGGCAAATCGTTTTTCGGAAGGCAGGTCGAGGCTGGCATCGAGCTCGACGTCGCGCAAGGTGGAGAATGGGAGGGCGAAGACGACGGCATCGTGAAGGGCAGTGAAACTCGATCCGCCTTGCTCGAAGGTGAGCTCGATGCGGCCGTCCGATAGCTTGCGGGCAGCCAGGAGCAGCGCTTCGAGTTCAATCGGCCCGGCCAGCTCCTCGGCGATGCTCTGTGGAATCTGCTGGTTGCCATCGATGACGTGAAATCGCTCGTCGCTGAACACGCCGAACGGCGCGAACTTCGCTCGTTTGTCGATGTGGATGAAGAATAGGAAGGCCAGTGTGCTGAGCTGCGAGATCTCGCAGCCATACTCGGTCGTGTAGGCCACGTCGATGATCGCCCTGATGATATCGCCGGCATCCTTCTCCGCCAGGTATGTGGTCAGATCGGTGAAGTCGAGGGTGCGGTCGAACTCGGTGAAGGAGCGTGCAGTGACCTCGCTGGAGAGTTTCGTGAGATCGGGTCGAATTGCATCGACGAGGTCGCGAAACTCATCGACAACCACGACCTCCGGCACCCGTTCGCCATTGACGAAGAAAGTGTCATCGCCAGGGAGCCACGCCTTCTCGACATCCTCGAGAGCAAGGCCAAACCGCCGCGCGTAGGCTTTGATGGTCAGATGGGTGGTGTCGATGAACTCGCCGCCGCGCTCGGCGACCTGGCCCGGAAACGTGACCGGACCGGGGAACGCCTCGCCCAGTGACCAGATGCGGCCCCCGAGCCGGTCGCGGCCCTCGTAGATCGTGGCATTGACGCCAGCAGCCTGCAGGGTATCGGCACAGGCAAGGCCGGCGATACCGCCGCCGACGATCGCGACATCGACGCTGGGAGGACGCCGCGCGGCCAAGGCGCGACGGAAGGGGCCGAACGTCGTCGCCGTCACGCCTAGCGCCGCCGCCTTGCCGAGGCCAGCGAGGAATTCACGGCGGGTCTCTTTCGCTGTGCGCCGCCACGCCGCGTTTTCGGCAAGTCGCGCAATTCCCTGCCCGGTCGCAAGATTGCGCTCTTCGCAATACCGTGCGATCCGGGCTGCTCTGATCAAGTCGCGAAATGCGCTGGATCTGGTCACTATCTCCCCCCTTGTGCGCGAACGCCTCCCCGGTGCTCCGAGCGATGATGCGGTCGACGCCTCGGCACGCTCACATCAGGGTTTGCGAAGCATTCGAAACGCCGGCGCCGTGCGGCTTGACCGCGGCGGAGCCGGGCCGGGGCGTGGGCACTACGCTCAGCGCTGCTGATCCGATGGCCGACCATTGCCTATCGCCAGGCGAAGCGATTCAACAGACCATGGAGACCAAGCGATGAGCGCACCGAATGCGAAGTTGATTAGGACCAAGGCGACGATATACCGCATCAACGGCGAGTCCGAGACCTGCCGATCATCATGCCATTGCTCAGTGGTGCCGAGCTGGAGCACGTTTGCCTTTCATCGCGGCCCTGGCACAGTTATCCTCTTCTTCTACCGATAGGTATGGTTCTGACAAGCGCACACAACGAATGACGGGAATCAAACGAACGAAGTAGTTGACAGGGATTCGCGACATCGGCTGAGGGTCGCCGACTTTGACTCCCAAGCGGTCACTCACTGAAGGTGGGTAGGCGAGCACAGGAAGGGCGAGGCCCGCAGATCTTGCGATGGTGCTTTATTTGCCCATGACGGCCCTTTCCCAGCGAGCATCTTGAATCGTATTCCCGTCGAGCCGGACCCTCTTCGGCTCGATCGAAAACCCGGATCCAACATGTGGCAGCGAGCTTGTCATATCGGGTGACGCGAGTATTCTTTGAGGCGCGCGATACCGCCTCTGTCGCGCACCGGCCCTCGCGTCTGACGAGGTGAATCGGAGACCTTGCTGCGGGAGCGTCGCCCTATGCGGACACTGATGGCTTGGCTGGTTGCCGCATCCGTGGCCGCAAGCGCTGGGCATGCCGTCGCGCAGGAAACGGAGTTCGACAAGCGAGCCCGGGAGACCGAGCAGAAAATGACGGATGATGAGCGCTTCTCGATGCTCATCAGCGTCATGGGCCAGCACATCAATCTTCCGGTGCGGGACAAGCGCATCCCCGAGGGCATTCCGATGAGCGCGGGCTACACGCCCGGCGTGCCGCGTCTTGGAGTGCCGGCCCTGCTGATGAGCGATGCCGGCCTCGGCATCACAAATCCCGGCTACCGGCCTGGCGACACGGCCACGGCGCTGCCGGCGGGCATTGCTCTTGGCGCGAGCTTCAACCCCGCGCTGGCGCGCGAAGCCGGCGCCACGGTCGGACGCGAAGCGCGAGCGCGGGGTTTCAACGTGGTCCTGGGCGGCGGCGTCAATCTCGCGCGCGATCCCCGGAACGGCAGGAACTTCGAGTATTTCTCGGAGGACCCTCTCGTCACCGCAAGCCTCGGCGCTGCAGCCATCAGCGGGACGCAGAGCGAGAAGGTCATCTCGACGATCAAGCACTATGCGCTGAACGACAACGAGACCAATCGTCACTGGCTGGACGCGATTATCGATCCCGCGGCCGGTCGCGAGTCGGACCTGCTGGCCTTCCAGATCGCGATCGAGCGTTCGCATCCGGGCGCGGTCATGTGTGCGTACAACAAGGTCAACGGCGTACACACCTGCAGCGACAACGACCTGCTGAATGACGTGCTCAAGAAGGCATGGGGTTACCGCGGCTGGGTCATGTCCGACTGGGGCGCGGTGCATGGCGAGGATTATGCGCTCGATGGACTGGATCAGGAATCAGGTGTTCAGTTCGATGCCGCCTGGAATGGCGGTGAATGGTTCGTTGCACCGCTGCGAAAGGCGTACACCGACGGCAAGCTGCCAAAGAAGCGCCTTTCCGACATGGTGCGTCGCATCCTGCGCTCGATATATGCCGTCGGTGTCGACACGTGGGGGGTGCCGCCCACGGTCGACATGACGAAGCACAATGACGTGGCGCTGGAGGTCGCCCGGCAGGGCATCGTGCTGCTTAAGAACGACGGCGCGCTGCCGCTCGCTGCCGATAGGGCAACGCGCATCGCGGTGATCGGAGGTCACGCTCAGGAAGGAGTGCCGACGGGCACGGGGTCGAGTGCGGTTGTTCCGCCAGGCGGGTATGCGGCCGTCATCAAAATCGGCGGTCCGGGAGTCCTGCGGAACCTCTACCTCCTCCCGTCTTCGCCCATCGCCGAGCTAAAGAAGCTCCTGCCCAAGGCGCAGATCGATTACGATCCGGGGCAGAGCCCGGCCGAGGCCGCCCTGGTGGCGCGGCGTTCGGATGTGGTCATCATCTTTGGGATTCGCATCGAGGGCGAGGGCATCGACCTTCCCGATCTGGCGCTGCCATGGGGACAGGACGCGGTCATCGACGCTGTCGCCGACGCGAACCCGAACACGATCGTCGTCCTCGAGACCGGAAACCCGGTCGGCATGCCCTGGCGGGACCAGGTGAGGGGCATCGTCGAGGCATGGTATCCCGGCCAGGTCGGCGGGCAGGCGATCGCCGAGGTACTCACCGGCAAGATCAACCCCTCGGGGCGCCTGCCGATCACTTTTCCAGCTGACCTCGCCCAGACTCCGAGGCCCGAGTTGCCCGGTCTCGGCACGCCGTGGGGCACACCGACGACAATCGAGTACAACGAGGGGGCGGAGGTTGGCTATCGGTGGTACGCAAAGACCAATGTCACGCCACTGTTTCCGTTCGGCTATGGCCTCGGCTACACGACCTTTGCCCTCGGCGACCTGGCGGTCAGCGGTGGCGATACCATCTCCGCGACCTTCACCGTGACCAACACCGGCAACCGTGACGGCGCAGATGTGCCGCAGCTATACCTGACCGACGCCGCCGGCGAGAAACGGATGCGTCTTCTCGGGTTCGAGCGCGTCGAACTTCGCCCCGGTGAGAAGCGGGCTGTCACCTTGAGGGCCGAGCCACGGTTCCTCGCCCGCTTCGATGCGAGCGCCAAGCAATGGAGGATAATGGGCGGACGCTATCACGTCGCGGTCGGTGAAAGCGCGGCTGACCTCAAGCTCACGGCCGATGTGTACCTTCAAGAGCGGCTATTCGGAAGATGAGCGCCTTGCCGGTCTGACTGGGATGGCAGCATCCGAGAAGCTTTCACAGAACGGAAATACGCGTACTGATGCGTGCATCGCCATGGCGGCGAAACACTGCATCATGTGATTCCTTTAGATAGGCTCATCACTTATCTCGTCCCCGACACGTACCAGGCCTTCGACCAGCACGGCGCCATAGACGCCGGCCTTGCCGTCATGGGTTTTGGTGACTCTGCCCAGGATCTCGGGATTGCGCTCGGCCGTGTCCGGATCGAGCGAGATCATCGCGCAGCGCGGGTCACGCTCGAGAATTGAGATCACGGCCTTCGAGCCGATGCGCAGCGTCCGGCCAATATAGCCATCCTCGGCGAAACCCGCCGTGGCCGGCAGATCCGCAAAGATGTTCGCCCTGAAGCGCCGCTTGTCGATATCCATCCCCAGCTCGTCGCCAAGCCGGCGCGCGGTCTGGAGCGAAAACAGCGAAACGGGGCGGCAATCGGTCATGGCGCGGTCCGATCGCAGCAGGGCCAGGGCTTCCCCGTCGCCCAAGGCCCGAAGCAGCTTTGGATCCTCGACCGACAGAAACTCACCCGATGGGGTTTCGACGTCGATCGCGAGATCCGCGGAATCGCCATTGATGGGGTTCAGGCCGGGCGCGATGCTCTCCGCTGCAGCCAGGTTGGGCGGCTGCGCCGCCTTGTCCGGATGACGGAAGCGCGGGCGGTACAGCAGCATCCTCGCCTGCTCGCGTCCCGTCAGATACGGGAATCCCTCGGGCCGCTCGGCGCTTTTGAAGGCGAACAGGCGGTCACCGTAGATGCCCGCAAAGCTGACGAACAACTCGTCCCGCTGTTCGCCACGCATGCTCTTGACCGGGTAGCGCCAAAGACTTTCGACAGTACCGATGATGGCCATGTTCCCTCTCCTTCATCGAAGGGCCTACTCCACGATGTCGCGCTTGATCGAATCGACGAACACCAGCACCGCGTCCCGCTCGCGGGCTGGAACCTTGAAGCTGTCGAGCGTGGCCTCAACGTGACCCATGAAGGCGCGCCAGTCGCCTTCATCGATGCCCATGCCCTTGTGCGAGGTTTTCATGTCGCGGCCGACATAGAGCAGCGGACCGCCGGCCGAGGCACATAGGAAGTCGATGAGAAGCTGCTTTTCGCGGCGCAGGCCGTCTTCGCCCCGGTGCTTCCAGAAGCGGCCAAGTCTTGGGTCCTTGGTCAAGCGGGACAGCAGGTCTTCGGTGACGGCGACGATCGCGTCGTATCCGCCGAGCCGTGCATAGAGTGAGTCCGTCATAGCAGCCCCCTCTCAGTCTTGTTTGAGATGTTGGCGCCGGCTCCGGAGCGGCGCGCTCTCAACCCGGCCGGGTGAAAGACGTTCGGAAACCGGCCCGCCGCATTGTGGCGGCGCCGCGCGAGAATTGGCTCCGGGTTGAAGGTTGGTGGATTATAACACAGCAAAGAGGATCAGAGTCGATTTTGTGGCCCTGGTCCGACTCACTTTCAGACCTGCGAATCGCCATGCCCCTTTGAAGGCAGAGCGGACGGCATTGGCTCGATTCCTGAGCGCAGATGAAGTCTGCCCAGGGCCAACAGCCAGCCGTTCACTCAGGACGTGAGGTCCAACCAGTATTTTCTCGCCAACAGCTTCGACATCGCGGCAGCGTCGCTGATCGTCAGGATGAAGGCGCCTGGGCCGCCGATCACGTTGCGCGCATAATAGTCGACGAGCATCGGCCGGCTGCCGAAGAGGACGGCGCTGATCGTCATGTCCTCGGCCAAGGCGCGATTGCGGACCGCATGCGGCGGCACGCCGGAATTGGAAACCCCGTCCGAGCATATGTTGATAAAGGTATGGCTGCTGGCGAATGGCGAGGCCTGCCCGATCGCCGCCGCCGCTCCGATCGCCAGGGCGACATCGGTTCGTCTCACAGCGAACTGCTTAGATGCATCGATCTCGATCGCCTTCAGCAACTCCGCCGAAGCTTTTGCAGCATCATCGGCCGCGGTGATGAGCATCCAGGGCACGATCACCTCCATCTTTCCGTCGCTCGACCAGGCGAAGGCCGTGAAGCCCACCCGTCCGTTGGGCCCGCTCGCGATGCGCGCGAGGAAGCCAGGATCCATGACCGCCTTCGCCAGGCCAGTGTACTCGACCATCCTCTTGAGCCGGGTCATGGAGGAGGAATCGTCGATGGCAGTGATGATATCGGCGTCGACGGAAGGCCGGGAGTCGTCCTCTGAAACATTGCCGGCTTCCGCCGGCCCATACGCCAGGGCGCCAATGGCCAATAGGGCCATGAGACATGTCGATTTCACACTGGGTTCCTCGCTGGCAGCGGTCACCTCTGGCTGACGTGCCATTGCAGGCTAAAGCCCGGGTTCAGCTCTCGAATGTTCTCCCGCGGCACTCTGAAACAGGCAACCACCCTTGCCTGAGAACGGCCGCACTATGGATGCGTCGGTTGGTTTCATGCGATCGCCAGCTGCGGCTTGGATGCTTGGATCCGTTCCGTGGCCTTGAAGCTGGGCCTAGGTATCCGGCGAGCTTAGCGATTTTCTCCCAAGACCAGATATGATTCGCGAATCCGGCGGCATAACAGGAGTTACCCATAGTGATCATGTATACGCCTAAAGTCGTAACCCGAAGCGCAGCGCATCGATCGTTGGCTGCTAACTCCAGAACCAAGTTGAAGTCGGGACTGCTGTCGAGGGCGCGAACATCGAATGCGCGCCCGGTGGCAATGACTTTCAGAAATCCTTCGAGGTTTGCGCGCCGAAGGGCCCACCGATGTCCGCTATGTGCAAGCTAATCCCAGCGTCGCGGCGCACTCGCGGGCAACTGAAAAGTTTTCGACATTCGACGGTCGGCAGTTCTTGGCACAAGGCAGCCGAACTGGCCGCATCATTCCATGGTGTTTTTTTCCGTGCTGCGCGTCGCCAGTCTCAGTTGACTCTGCTGAAAGCCAGGTCAGTTGAGAGAAAATGGCGCCCGGGGGGAAATTATGCGGCGGCCGTGGTCTTTCGTTACTTCCTTCGCGTAACGCAATGAAGGCGGCATGAAAGACAAACGCGCGCGCTATCCGAACAATCGCCGAAACTCGGCCTCCGGCACGCCGTAGGCGCCGTTGGAAATCTCTTCGAGCCCTTTGCGATCGGTGATCGTGATGATGCCGCGTTGAGCTTGGATAAGCCCTGCCCTCACAAGCAAGTGCAGCGCGACCGTGACGCCCGCCCTTCGGACGCCCAGCATCATGGACAGGAACTCGTGCGTCAGTACCAATTCGTCCGTCTCGAGGCGGTCGTGTGCCATCAGGATCCAGCGTGCGAGACGCTCTTCGATCTTGCTGCGGCCATTGGATATTGCCGTATAGGTCATCTGCGTCATGAAGGCGTGCGCGTACAGCAGGCATGCACCTTGCAGTGTCCGGCTTTTCTCCAGTGCCTGACGCAGCTGGGCAGTTGTGATTCTTGAGCCTGTGCCCGCGTTCTGAATGAACGTGTCACTGATGGTTCGGTCTGCTCCCATGATCACCGCCAGGCCAGTCATGCCTTCGCGGCCGATGAGACCGACTTCGATCGTGCGGCCAGATCCGTTCGCGACAACAGAGGCGAACCCACTCTCCATGAAATAGACGTAGTCGATTGGCCTTTTACGAGTCTCGAGCTGCTTGCGCAACGGCAGTTTGACTTGCTTCAGGTGCGGCGCCACCAACGCGAAATCCGACGGCGAAAGACGCGCGAGAATACGGTTCGAGCTCTCGAGTGGAGATTTGGTTGGCATTGCTCTTACCGGCTAAGGGCAAGAGCACTCGCATCTCCCAGCCGTCCGCGCCCTGATGGTTTGCGGACGATGACATTAGCCTACGCTCATCGGGCGGCTTGTCCAGGTTCCAGGCAAGGGAACTTATTCACGTGCAGCGCCTTTGCCGGGCAGCACATGGGCAAGACCGATGTCCCAAAGCGCAGGTCGGATCCAATAAGCGGCCCGGAGGTGGCGACTTTGGTGAACGAGGTCCTCGCCCGCCGGAGCTATCACCATGTTCCGGCGTGACAAACGACCATCAGAGCCTGCTTCCGAAAAGCGGCCGACGGTATCGCTCGATAGGAACGAGTCCGCAGCGCCAGAGATCACGGTCTTCGAGACGGCGGCGGTCATCGTTGGATTTGTCGCCGTTGTCCTGACAGCGATCCTGCTTTTCTTCCAGCTATCGCCTTAGGAGCGACGGGCCACTGCTTTGGCGGCAAAAGGCCGAAGCAAATAAACGATCTGAGCGGCCGCGGTTGGGGCCGGCGGTTCGCCCAGGAACCTTGTCCGCCGCGCCGGGTGTGGACGCGGCCAGAGGAGATCCCAGTGGGTAGAGCGGCCGACGCACGCGAATCTGACCTTCCAAAAACCGTGCTTGTGGCGGAGCACGAAGATGCCGGGCTCGATGGATGGCTTCGCTGTCGCCCGATGGGTCCGGCAGCAGCGACAAAACTCAAGACTGTACTCACCTCGGGCATAGCGAAGGCCGCCGACGCGGCGCAGGCATTGTGCAGCGAAGTTCCAATGCTTCCGAAGCCATACAGCACTGGCGAACTAGAGCGGCGGATTGAGCGCCTGCTCGCTGAATAGAGTCTCGGATTTCGCACGTGGTGCCGGCGGCATGCTCCATTTGGGGGTGAGAGCATCGGCCGCCGGCATGGGCGCTGTGGTGTAGGGACACAAAAGCGCCAGCGCGCGAGCTGTTGCGCGTTCGGCAAGCTCATCACCTTTGTGCTGAACCGTCAATGAACTCCTGCGCGGCTCATGCAGCCCGACGCATCGATCTTGATGCGCTGCTCTATGGTCCTGCGCGGGACACGGCAGTAGCAGCAGAGCTGCGCAAGTGCTGAACGCCTGTGTGCGCTAACGTACCAAGATCGTCGTGGCACTGCTTGACGGCTCCAGCATGCAGGAGTTTGATTTTGGTATTCGCAGTTGCATGAGGGCCCGATGAGCGAGACGCGCTCCTATCGTGCATATTTTCTGAATTCCAGTGACCACATTCGAGCAGTGACCGTCATTCAGGCGGAAGAAGACGCCTCAGCCGCTGCCGAGGCAGAGTTCCTGCTGATACATTCCGAATATGCCGCCATCGAGATCTGGGACGGCAAGCGCTTGGTCGTCCGCGCGGAGCAGCCGCCGGAAGCGGTACAGCGCAGAGCAGGATAAGGGAAAGCTAAACGCGGGAGAGGATCCATGCCTTGCACGCTCTACATGACATTCAGAGGGAACCTCCGCAGCGAAAAATACAAATCGCGCGATGACATCGTGGTCGCTTACGAGAGCGTAAGGATCAAGTTTCAGCCGGCGTGGGCGTATGACGATGTGGGAGCGCTCATTTTGGGCGCGGAGCCAGAGGGATTTGAGCGACCGATCTCGAGTGTACTGGGTACCCGAGTAGTTCCTTCAGCCGCCGGTGCGGTCGTTGTCTCTGTGGCAGGCGAGTGAGACCAAGGTCGTGATGACTGTCTTCGATCTGATTTCAAAGCTGTCCTCCTATCCGGCCGACGCTCGAGTGACGTTGCTATATCCCGACAAGAGATGGCTGCTGCCGATCGAGATCACGCACCTGTCGGCCGACCGCACGAATTGTGGGATGGATTTCATTGCGATCACGGCCGACGGTGCGAGTGATGAGATTGAAGGAATGGCTAATCGCCGGGCTTAAGGGAGCATTTGCTGCACAAAAGGGGGGAGTGCACATGGTCATTCGAAAATCCAACACATGGAATTCCAAGGCGGCAACAACCCGGTCATTTCGTGCGCTCGCCTGGGTGGAATGCCCGGGCAATCGGCGCTTGGCCTTTGTAGAGCTTCCTCAGGAACCGGAGGACATTGGGCCCGTCCAGCAACGCGACGTGATCATCGACGGCGCCAGCTATTTTTGTGTCGATGTCCGCACCTTCACGCCGGGGCCCCATCATAAAGGGGATTCGGTCGGACTCCTTGTCTCCATCGCTTGACACGAGGATTCAGCAACAATTCTACCGCTCATGCTCGCGATGTCGGCGACTAAGCAATGTGGAGGACGGTTCATTCGGGGTAGCCGCGACCGGAGTACGTCACCGGAGGCCGGCTGCTTGCGCGATCAGAAATAGGCCAGCCGCAACGACGATGCCTCCGATCATCCGCGAGGCGTGCGCACCGGCTGGTGCGAGACGTTCGAGGGTAATGGCGGCCGTCACGCCCGCCATCGCGCGCAGATCCATCATTCCGCTGACCAGGAGAATCGCAGTCAGGCCGGCACAGCTGTAGCTGCAGTGGAGGCCCAGGCGCAGACCATGACGCCAGGCCGTGCCGGCATCCGCCGGCAACCGACAGCTCCGCTCCGGTGCCATCCGGCAGAAGGCCAGGTGATGCGCCTTCCAGGCGGTGAATTGAAGCGCGCCGGCAATCAGGACCACGACGCCGACCGCAAACGGAACGGCGCGGGCCAGCGCCGGATGCTGCATCTCGACCGCCGATAACGCGGTGCCGAGCACAAAGGCGGCCATCCCGAATAGGGTCCAGACGAAGAAGTAGCTCCCGCCCACCAGTGCAGTCAGGCGGCCGAGGCGCGCCTCGGCCGTCCTGCCGACCGCCTGCCGGTAGCGCTGCAGCATCGGGACCAGGGACGGCAGCATCATCGCCACCATCATCACGACCCACATGCCGACGAACGAGACCGCCGTGCCGGACAAGGTCTGCCCGCACATCCGGATCCAGGCCATCGACATGGTCCAGCCGCCTGGCATCGGCAGCCCGCCCATGGCCGACATGGAAGCGGACCAGACGATCGTCACCGCCGCGCTCGCAGTGAAGAGGAGCGCGGCGGCGGCGAAGAAGGCGCGTTGGGACGCCACGCGCTGCCTCAGCCCTTGGCGTATTCGTCGTGGCGGCGGAACCAGACGCCCGTCTCGTTGCGCCCCTTGGGCGCGCGGTCGAGCCACTGATAGGCGCCCCATAGGCTGTCCACCCCCCGCGCATAGGTGGAATAGGTGTGATAGACAACGCCGTCCTCGAGCACGAAGGCGCTCATGCCCGGCCGATCGCGCGCGTAGGTCGGTGCGTCGGTTCCACTCATGGCCGCGAACTGGGCCACAGGTGCAGGGGCCGGCTGCACATCCATCGCATGACCGCCGCGGCGGAAGTTGTACTCGATCAGCCCCTTCCGCTGTTGCTCCTCGGTGAACGAGACGCTGAAGTCAAAGTTGAAATCGCTCTCGCGCGAGGAGACCCAGGGAAAGGTCCAGCCCATCCGCCGCTTGTAGGCCCGCAACTTGGCGAGCGGCGCCAGCGACACCGCCGAAAACGCGACGTCGTGGTTTTCCAGATGGACGACCAAGCCATTGAACCCGTCCGCAACGAAGGAGCAGGACGGACAGCCGGCCGACCAGTCGGGCCCGAACATGAAATGGTAGACGATGAGCTGCGAGCGACCCTTGAACAGGTCCTTCAGCGAAACGCTGCCATCCTCGGTCTCGAACCGGTACGCCTTGTCGACCCGAACCCACGGCAGCGCCTGGCGCCGCTGCGCCAGGTCGTCGCTGCGCTGCGTCAGCTCCTTCTCCGCGGTGAGCAGTTCGAGCCGAGCGGCCAGCCATTCCTCACGTGTTGCGGTCAGATGTGTTGTCATCGTCTTTCTCTCCATTGGGGTGTTTGGTGGTGATGAGATAGATTGGCCGCGGGCATCGAACGGTGGGAGTTACAAGTGTGACGGGATTTCGATGGACTCGCTGATCACGGCGGCGGCACGTGCACTCGCGGCGGACGATCTGCTCGGCGCCTTGAAGCGGGTCGCGCTGCGCGACGACCCGCCGGCGCTTGCCCTGCGCGGCATCGTGATGGCGCGGCTCGGCGATCTGGTTCGCGCGAAGGCACTCCTGCAGCGGGCGGCGCGCGGCTTCGGTCCGAAAGAGGCCGTGGCCCGGGCACGCTGTGTCGTCGCCGAGGCGGAGATCGCGCTGGTCTCGCGCGACCTGGGCTGGCCGGCGAAGGCGCTCGCAACAGCGCGGGCGACGCTGGAACAGCACGGCGACCGCGTGAACGCCGCGCATGCGCGGCATCTCGAGGTCCGGCGCCTGCTCCTGATCGGGCGCCTCGACGCAGCGGAGCAGGCACTGGCCGAGCTCGATCCCGCACCCTTCTCGCCCGCCTTGAAGGCCGCCCACGAGCTGGTCGTTGCGGGGATCGCCCTGCGGCACCTTTGGGCGAAGGTTGCCCGCGCTGCGCTCGCACGGGCCGCGCGCGCCGCCCGCGACGCCGGTATTCCGGCACTCACAGCGGAAGTTGAAAAGGCATCCCGGGTCCTGGAGATGCCGGCGGCGCGCCTGATCGCCCGGGGCGGGGAGCGTCCCCTCCGGCTCGAGGAGGTCGAAGAGCTGCTGGCCTCCGAAGTGCTCGTCGTGGATGCGTGCCGCAATGCGGTTCGGGAGGCCGGCACGGTGGTCCAGCTGGCGACGCGCCCGGTGTTATTCGCGCTCGCACGCGCGCTGGCTGAGGCCTGGCCGGGAGAAGCGCCACGGGACACCCTCGTTGCCCGCGCCTTCCGGGCGAAGCATGCCGATGAATCGCATCGCGCGCGGTTGCGGGTCGAAGTCGGGCGGCTTCGCGCCGAGCTTCGGAGTCTTGCCGAGGTGAGCGCGACCAAGCGCGGCTTTGCGCTGGCGCCGCGCCACGCGGGGGAGATTGTCGTGCTGGCGCCGCCGGTCGAAGAGCAGCACGCGGCGGTGATCGCCTTCCTGGCAGACGGCGAGTCATGGTCGAGTTCGGCCCTGGCGCTGGCGCTTGGCACCAGCCCGCGCACGGTGCAGCGGGCGTTGGATTCGCTGGCGGCGGCCGGTAAAGTGCAATCGTTTGGCCGCGGACGGGCGCGCCGCTGGATGGCCCCGCCGATGCCGGGACTCCCGACAATCTTGTTACTCCCGGCTCCCCTCCCGGGCGACTAGATTGACACATGAAGCGATCAGCCACCGAAATCCCAGGATAGACACATGAAGCGATCAGCCGCCGAAATCCTCCGCGAGTATGGACCCTTTCCCGATGTCGATGGCGTGCATGGCGTCACGTTTGACGGTCAGCATGTCTGGTTTGCATCCGGAGACAAGCTCAATGCCTTCGATCCGGCGAATGGGAAGACGGAGCAAGCGATCGAGGTTGCCGCGCATGCGGGAACGGCTTTCGACGGCCGGCACCTGTTCCAGATCGCAGAGGATCGCATCCAGAAGATCGATCCGAAGACCGGCGGGGTGCTGGCCACGATCCCGGCTCCCGGCGGCGGCAACTCAGGTCTCGCCTGGGCCGAAGGGACGCTCTGGATAGGGCAGTATCGGGACCGGAAGATCCATCAGCTCGATCCCGAAACAGGGACGATTCTGCGCACCATCGAGTGCAACTCCTTCGTTACAGGGGTCACCTGGGTCGACGGCGAGCTCTGGCACGGCACCTGGGAAGGTGACGAGAGCGATGTGCGGCGGATCGATCCTCGAACCGGGGAGGTCCTGGAGCGGCTCGACATGCCGCCCGGCGTCGGCGTGTCGGGGCTCGAATCCGATGGCGGCGACCGGTTTTTCTGCGGCGGGGGCCGGAGTGGAAAGGTGAGAGCCGTTCGTCGGCCCCGGCGAGGTTCCGCGGGCGCGCGCGCCGACCGCACGAGCAAGTAGAAGACGCTTGCCGGCTGCGGGCGTGGTCAGACATCGACCTGCGCCATTCCGCGGCGCAAGCGGACAAGTGATTGGCGATCGCGGCGAAGCGCATTACCCTGGCCACCGGAGCGGATGGCAGGGAGGCATTGCCATGCGTGGGAGCGAGTTCATTCTTGTGCTTGCGGCCGTTCTCTGGGTGGCCGTTCTCTGGGCGGCAGCGCCCCCGCTCGCCCGGGCGGCCGACACGCCAGTCGATCTCGAGCTCATCCTCGCGGTTGATGTGTCGCGCTCGATGGATACCGACGAGCAGGAACTCCAGCGCGATGGCTATGTCGCGGCGCTCACCCATCCCGATGTCGTCGCCGCCATCACCCAGGGGCGCCATGGCAGGATCGCGCTCTCCTATGTCGAGTGGGCGGGGCCGGCCACGCAATACAAGGTGATGGACTGGCGCGTGATCGATGGCCCGGCATCGGCCAGGGCCTTCGCCGCCGCGCTCGCTGAGGCGCCGATCCAGTACTTTCGCGGCACCTCGATCTCGAACAGCCTCGCGTTCCTTGCGCCGCAATTCGACAATAATGGCTATGAGGCCACGCGCCGCGTCATCGACGTGTCGGGCGACGGGCCCAACAACATGGGCATCCCCATCGAGCTGGCACGCGAGCCGGTCGTCCGCGCCGGAATCACAATCAATGGCCTGCCTATCATGATCAAGCGGCCGGGGGGCTTCGCCTCGATCAGCAATCTCGATGTCTACTACGAGGATTGCGTCATCGGCGGGTTCGGCGCCTTCCTGGTCGTCGTGCGGTCGGCCGGCCAGTTCGCAGAAGCGATCCGCCGCAAGCTCGTGCTCGAGATCGCCGGCCGCGAGCCACGGGTGATCCCCGCCGCCGCGACGTCGGGCGGGAAGCGCATCGACTGCCTCATTGGCGAGAAGCTGCGCGAGCAATGGATGCGCGAATAGCTTGTCGCGCCCGTTCCTCGCCCTGGGGAGCGGAGGAAGGCAGTTGAGCCCTCAGCATCTCAACGGGATGGCTCACATATCCCTGCGTGCACACAGCGGCTATTGGCACGATTCGGTTTCATTAGACCGGCGTGACTGCATGGAACCCCCCAAAGAATATGATGCCAACATCGAGCCGGCGCAGTTCATTCGTGCATGCACGCGCCTTTCGAAGTACATTGCTGTGCTCGTGTCGCGATGGTGGCAGCGTAGCTGAAGTACTGAGTTGCAGGGAGGATGCGATGTCAGACATCGGTCAGAACCTTAAGCGACTTTGTGACGCCTTTAATGCGCACGATCTCGACCGCATCATGAGCTTTTTCGCTGATGACTGTGTGTTGGAAATGCCCAGAGGAAGCCAACCCTGGGGTTCGCGACTTGAAGGCAAGGAGAATGTGCGGAAGGCGTTAGCCGGACGATTTGAAGGGCTCCCCGATGTCCACTACGGGAACGAACAACACTTCATCGATAACAGAGCTAGTACCGGTATATCGAAATGGACGCTGACCGGAACTCGCCGTGATGGACAACGGATCGAGGTGTGGGGTTGTGATTTCTACACGTTCCAGCATGGAAAAGTTACTCGTAAGGATTCCTATTGGAAAATTGTAGAGTAGCCATGCACGGGGCGGAGTGACAACAGCGACATCAGACTTGGTTGCAGAAGCAGGAGCCTCGCTCTAAGAGTTCTTGCGGCGGGCGGAGATGGGCCGCTCGCCCGCGATGGTCGTGCGATGCATGAGGCGGCGGGTGCCGTCGTAATCGTTGACGGCGTAGTGCATGGCGCAGCGATTGTCCCAGATCGCCAGGTCGTTGGTGCGCCAGCGCAGGCGGCAGGTGAATTCGGGCCGGATGGCGTGGGCGTAGAGGAAATCGAGCAGCGGCCGGCTCTCGGCCTCGGTCATGCCCTCGAAACGCGTGGTGTAGATCGCGTTGACGAACAGCGCCTTGCGGCCCGTCACCGGATGCAGGCGCACGACGGGATGCGCCACCTCGCGGTCGGCCTCCGGCTGGTTTCGCTCGATGCCGATGGAGCGCGAGACCTTGAGATCGGCGGCCACGCCGCCGACGCCATAGGGCCGGCCGGCATGCATCGCGTTGAGGCCGTCGAGCATCCGCCGCATGCCCTCGGACAGCGCGTCATAGGCGCTGTACATGTTGGCGAACAGCGTGTCGCCGCCATGATCCGGCACCTCGCGCGCATAGAGCACGGAGCCGAGCGGCGGCTCCTCGAGGAAGCTGAAATCCGAATGCCAGGCATTGCCGAAGGTGCTGATGTTGCGCTCGTCGGCTTCCTTCAGCACGGCGATGATATCCGGGTATTCCGTCATGTGCTTGATGTAGGGCGAGCGGCTGAGCGGGCCGAGCCGGCGCGAGAAGGCAACGTGCTGCTCCGGCGTCAGGCGCTGGTCATGGAAGAACAGCACGAGGCGATCGTGAAATGCGCGCTCGATCTCCGCGAAGGTCGCGTCGTCGAGCGGCTGGGCGAGGTCCACGCCATGAATTTCGGCGCCAAGCGCGCCGGCCATCGGCCGGACCTCGATGCGGGTGTAGGAAGCCATCGTCCGAATATAGGCGATTGCACCGGCGCGAGGAAGGCACCGAGATCGGAAAATCTCGCCCGGTCGGCACGCGCGAGGTCCCGGCCTTCGCTGTCCACCTCGGCCGCGACCTGATCTAGACTGGCAGGCGCATCTGCTTGCGCAGGCTCTTGTCGAACATCTCTGCGGGCGCGAACCGGCGCAGCATACTGATCTGCCGCGCAATCTTGCCGGCGGTATAGCGTCGCCGCGGGCGAGCGGCGGTCGCTGCCAGGAGCACTGACTCCGCTACCAGCTCAGGCGGATCGGCCGTGGTCATCACATCCCGGACAAGCGCGCGGGCGCCGGCCCGAGCCTGTTCGTATTCCTGCAACACCGAATCCGGCTCGAGCGCGTTCTGCTCGAAGACGCTCCGCGTGTAGGCCGGCTCAATGAGCGAGACGCGGATATTGAAGGCGCGGATCTCGTGGTCGAGCGATTCCGAATATCCTTCGAGTGCGTGCTTGGTCGCCGAATAGTGGGCAGAGTATGGCGCGGGTATGAGGCCCAACACCGAGCTGATATTGATGATGCGCCCGTGGCCGCGCTGCCGCATCGATGGCAACACCGCGTTCGTCACGCGCATGACGCCGAACAGATTGACGTCGAACAGGGCCTGGACCTGGCTGATGGATGATTCCTCGGCGCCGCCCAGCAGACCGATGCCGGCGTTGTTGACCAGGACGTCGATGCGGCCGGTCCGCGACAGCACCGTTGAGACGAGGGAGCTGACGGCTCCATCGTCGGTCACGTCGCATGTCATCATGGATACCTGGTCCGGACCGTTGTTGATCGCCCGGCGGCTTGTCCCGAAGACAGTGAATCCCGCCCGCACCAGGGCCTCGGCGCTGGCTCGGCCGATGCCGGTGGAAGCGCCGGTCACGATCGCCGTCTTTCCCGAATGTGCGCTCATAACTTCTCCAAATTCAGGGCGTCTGCCCGATGTCTCTCAAAATCTATCACGCGGCGGACCGATATCGCTCCGCCGCGTGGACCTGCATGACGTTGGGCAGCATCGCCTGACGCGTTGCATCGAAGGTGCTCCACTGGCCGGCGTCGGGTAGCGGCGGGATGGTCACGGTCTCGCGGCGGTCGAAGCCCACGAGTGCGGCGTCCACCAACTCGTCGGTCTCCATCACCGCCGGCAGGTCATTCACGTTGCGGCCGGACCGCGCCCAAATCTCGGTGCGGGTGGCGGCGGGAAGGACAGCCTGGACATAGACACCCTTCGGACCGAGCTCGCTATTGAGACCCTGAGAGAGGAACAGAACGAACGCCTTGGTCGCGCCATAGACGGTGAAGCCGATCTCCGGTGCGAGGCCGACCACCGAGCCAAGATTGATGATCGCCCCCCGGCCGGCCTCGGCGAAGCGCGGCGCAGCGGCGTTGGCGAGCCTGGTAAGGGCCGTGATGTTGAGCGCGATCAGGTTGGAGACGTCATCGCCATTCTGCTCCAGAAAGCCGCCACGGATCGTTGCGCCGGCATTGTTGACCAGCACGCCGATCCGCGCGTCCTCGCGCAGGCGCTGCTCGACGCGCGCAAGGTCCTGCGGGTCCGTCAGGTCGGCCTGCAGCACATCCACCTTGATGCCGGTCTCCCGCTGCAGGCGCTCTGCCAGGGCCACCATGCGCGCCGCATCGCGCGCCACCAGGACGAGATCATGGCCGCGGCGGGCAAAGCGATCCGCATAGACGGCGCCGATGCCGGTCGAGGCGCCGGTGACAAGGACGGCAGGCTTGGTGCTCATGAGGGAGCTCCTGGTTGCTATTCATGACAATCATCATGTATTGGACATATGATGATCATCATGTATATTGTCAAGAGGGTTCAGGGAGAAGGCGATGAAGGTCAGCCGCGAGCAGGTTCTGGAGAACAAGAAGACGATCCTGGAGGCCGCCGGCCGGCTGTTCCGGGAGCGCGGCTTCGAGTCCGTGACGGTGGCGGACGTCATGAAGTCCGCCGGCCTCACGCATGGCGGGTTCTACGGCTATTTCAAGTCCAAGGATGATCTGATCGCCCAGGCGCTGGCGGAGGTGCTGGGGCGCGCCGGGACGCCACCCGCCGACCTGACGGCCTATGCAGCGCGGTATCTGTCGCCTTCGCACCGGAACAATGTCGCGGGCGGCTGTCCGGTTGCAGCGCTGGCGTCGGAGACCATCCGACAACCGGGCGGCGCACGCGCGGAAATGACAGCGGGCCTCAAGCATCAGATCGAACGCCTCAGCCGCATTGCGCCGGGCGCGGATCAGGCGCGCAAGCGCCGCGCTGCGATTGGCAGCTGGGCGGCGATGGTGGGCGCGATGATCCTGGCGCGCATGAGTGATGATTCAGAGCTCTCGGACGAGGTGTTGAGCGAGACCCGAGCCTGGCTCGCGGCGCACGACCAGAGAAGGCCCAAGGCGCGGACAAAGGGACGAAATGCGCGCCGGACAGGGTGATCAACAGGAGCATGGTTGATACTGGACCACTCCGCCGCAGGAGCGCGGCCAAGTGGATTGCGCCGCTGTCGATCGAGGGGAAAGTGCAGGGACGTACCGTCGTCGACGTCAACGCCTGACCTTCCGATCGCTTCTCCCGCCGGCGTCGCTGATGAGCACGCAGCGAGCTCTTGCCGAGAAACTGGACAAAGAAGACATCATGAAGGCCTTCATCGTCGATCGTTATGGAAGCAAGGATGGCGGACGGTTTGGCGACATGCCGGACCCGGAGCTGCGTGACGATGACGTGTTGGTCCAGATCCACGCCGCTGGCGTCAACCTTCTCGATTCCAAAATCAGAAGCGGAGAGTTCAAGCTCATTTTGCCTTATCGCCTGCCGCTCATTTTGGGAAATGACGTGGCTGGGGTCGGGTCAAAGTCGGATCTCGCGTGCGGCGATTCAATCCTGGCGACGAAGTCTATGCACGGCCGCATCAAGATCGGATCGGGACGTTCGCGGAATTCACCGCGATGAATGAAGATGACGTGGTGATCAAGCCAAAGGGGCTCACCATGGAGGAAGCGGCTTCCATCCCTTGGTCGGCTTGACCGCCTGGCAAGCGCTGATTGAAAGAGCGAACCTGAAGAAAGGGCAAAAAGTTCTCATCCATGCTGGCTCCGGTGGTGTCGGAACATTTGCAATTCAGCTGGCGAAGCATGTTGGTGCGATCGTGGCGACGACAACGAGCACGGCGAACCTCGAATTGGTGAAGCGCCTCGGTGCAGATGTCGTGATTGATTACAAGAGCGCCGATTTTGAAGACGTCCTGCATGATTACGACGTTGTCTTGAACAGTCTGGGCAAAGAGACGCTCGAGAAATCCCTCCGGGTGCAGAAACCCGGCGGAAAGCTCATCTCGATCTCCGGCCCGCCTGATCCCGATTTTGCGAAAGACCTTGGTTCGGGTTGGATCTTGAGGCAGGTCATGTGCTTCTTAAGCCATCGAATCAGGAAGCAGGCAAAACGCCGCCACGTCAGCTATTCATTTCTCTTCATGAAAGCAAACGGCGAACAATTGCGCGAGATTGGCTCTCTCATCGATGCCGGCATCATACGTCCAGTCGTGGATCGGGTCTTTCCGTTCGAATCGACCAAGGAGGCCATGGCTTACGTCGAAACAGGACGTGCAAAAGGCAAGGTCGTCGTCAAGGTGAGATAGATATGGCCTTGCTTCGGGGGATTGGAAGGTTTCCCGACGCTCCGCCCACTCTCTATGGCCGGCGCGGCCGCGGCCCCGGTTGGCCAGGTGCGGGTAGATCAGCGTCCGAAAGGCCGTGCAGATTGATTGCCAGGAAGGAGGCGCTCGACACGAGTGCCTCCACCAGGATGTGCTTGGTATCGGCGATGTGCCGAAGACTGAGTGATTCTGCCGCTTCGCCGTTGCCTTTCCTCACGGCACCGACCAACGCCTTGTGCTGCTCTGCCAGGATCTTCGTCAGGTCAAGGTGGAGGTAGCCCAAGTGCAACACCCTTTCGGATTCGTCGAGCAGCTGCGCCAGGGCCCTCACCAGACGGAAATTCCCCGTCGTGCGCGCGATCGTCAGGCGCAGTTCCTTGCTCGCGGCGAGGAACGCCGTCGCGCTGCGCAACGTTTCCGGTTTCTGTGTCTGGCGCATGGCCGCCTCGAGAGATACCAGGCTGTGGTCGGCCATGGCGCGGGCGCCAAGTTTCATCGCCGCCGGCTCGACGATCAGCCGGGTGTCGAAGATCTCATTGATATCCCGCAGAGTGATCGGCGTGATTCTATAGCCTCGCCGCGGTTCCGATCGAACCAACCCCTCCTGCGACAGGCGCGCGAGTGCGGCGCGGAGGGTCGCCTTCCGAATGCTGTATTGTTCTTGCAGCTCACCCTCGGTGATCTGCTCGCCCGGCTTCAGCAGGCAGGCCACGATGTCGATCTTGATCTGTTCGTAGGCCGCGGCGCTGCGGAGGAGGTCGGACGGCGATTTCTTCTTCCTGGAGGTCATGCGCGCTCAATTGTAAAGGGAGAAGCCTTGTTGACAAGCTGGGATGATGAGTGTTTGCTGTGAGCATCTCAGTACGGGTAACTGCGCATATAAGAAGATGCCGCCATTCAGCCTGGCACGGATGGGCCGATCAGTCGACCAGGATGAATCGCATCCTGGAGACGGCGAACAGCGCCGTCTGGGCCGGTCGCGCGCATGATTGTCCAGCCGACGATTGAGACCTTTCTTGCGGCCGCGCGGCAGGCGCTCGCCAGTGCTTCGCCCCAGCGTGCGATGCGGGCGTTGCTCGATGCCACAGTGGAGGCGCTGTCCACCCGACCGTGCAGATGGATCGAGCACGAGGGGGACGAAATGCTGTTAGCATCCGCCCCGGACATGACCGTCTATCACATTGCGTTGTCGGCGGGCGTCCACTATCCGCCGCACGACCATCGCGTGCCCGCGATGATCGGACTCTACCAGGGGACGGAGACGAGCTTCTCGTATCGACGGAACGGCATGGCGCTGGTGCGAACCGGGAGGCACGACCACGCGGCGCCGTGCGTTGCCTCTTTGCCGGCTGATGCGATTCACTCTGTCGTCAACATGGGCGCGGTGCGTTCCGGGGCCATCCATGTCTATTTCGGCGATCTGGCCAATGTGGAGCGCAGCATCTGGGATTCCGACCTGCGTGAGGAACGGCGCTTCGACAACGGATTCTATTTCGAGCAGGCGAGACGGCTTGATGCCTCGACACATTCGTGACCCAAGACCGCTTCATTGCAGGAGAGAGACATGAGCGAGGCTTATACCGGCGGATGGGCCTGCGGCGGCATCCGTTATGAAATCTCAGCCGAACCGCTGGTGATGAATGACTGCCAGTGCCGCGACTGTCAGCGGAAGAGCGGCACCGGGCACGGATCCTACCTGACCTTTCCGCGCACGGGCGTGAAGCTCAAGGGCGAAGCGACGCATTGGGATATCGTTGGCGATAGCGGCAATGTGAAGACCCGCGTTCTGCCCCACCTGCGGGTCACCGGTCTATATGACGTTTGCAGCCATGGCTGATATCTTCACCGTGCACGCTGCGAGCCTGGATGATCCAAGCCGATACAGGCCGCAAATAGTGACGTACACCGTGCGCGGTTACGCCTGGGACCACGTCGATCCAGCCCTGCCGAAGTTCGACAAGATGCCGCCGATGTGACGTGGGACCTGGCACACGAGGCGGGCACGTATAGCCGCTCATCGGCAGGCGACAGGCGGTGAGGGGAAGCAGTGAGCGCGATCATTTCCGGTGCGGCGGCTTCGTCTTCAACTTCTGAGGGGCGTTGCGCGGAACACTGATTCGTCCGCAGCGTTCCCATGGGAATGAAGATTCAAAATACTGCCCGTGCATGAACGGACATTGATCAGGAGCGATAACAGGCGAAGAGATGACGTCCGTATTGCCGCTGGTATCTTCCCTGGCAGTCTTGGTCCGTGCCAAGAATTTGCACGGAGCGAAACGTCGTGTTCTCCCGCAACCAATCCTCGATGAATTGGGCATTCCAGTCCTTCAGGCTGTCCTTGAACCACCCTTCATGGCTTTCGCCAGTATCGAGGAACAGCACTGACCCCGTTATGGCGTCCAGCTGACGGATAAACTCCTCGGCGGGCATTTGCCCTTTTCCAAGCACGTAGTGATGAAGAACACTGAAACAGGACACGATGTCATATCGACGATTCGGATGACGCAAGAAGTTCGCCAGATCGTCAATAGTGAATACTGAAGGATCCAGGCCGTAGACCACCTGGCCGACCGCCGCAGCGGAAACGTCGCGATCAACACCGGAGGCGTTGTATCCGCGCTTCGACATCTGATCGATGAACCACCCATAGCTGCAGCCAACATCGAGATAAGAACCTCTCAGCGGGCCGTGGCTCTCCAAGAATTCCTGAATTAGGGCCATACGGTCGGTGCAGCGCCGCACTGTGGTCCAACTTTGCACCTCTGGCACGGTGAGCGGCTGGTACAGAAGACAGTGTTCATTTGTCCATGATGAATCTATGATCATCTGCTGGATGGGGGTTAATACCGGATCGACGGGCAGTATTGCGCAAGGATAATGCTCGGCCCCGCGGACGCTCGCGAGGGCGAGCCGGTGGTTGCCGTCAACGATCTCGAAACAGTCTGAAAATTTTATGCGCTGAACCCTAACCGGCACACCGGCAGCCGTTCCGCCGGCGTTTCGGATCGCACTGTGCCCGCCAGTGAGCGCGCGACCGAAAGTTGCCGCTCGTTCGCGGACGTCGTCCATCGTCTTGGCATTAAAGTACTGACCGAACAATTCAATGCATCTTCGCGCATTGCTAAAATATCGAGTCAAAGAAAATCGCTCAGGCTGAAGAAGCGCGTCTCCAAACTCAAGATACTCCCTAAGAAACTCGGCATGTGGCGATTGCGCAATCGGCGTTGACGGGCGCAGCAAATCGCCCGTCAGACGAGCATAGTTCGCGGCGGAACGACGATGCTCGCCGCCCATGAGGAGGTTGGAGAGCGGCAATTTTCTAATGAAAAGGTTGGGAAACCTCTTACATAGCCTGCTGGCGAACCGGCCCGCGCGATCGCTCCGCATGTGCACGCCGCCGGAATCAAAAGCGAACAGGTCTTGCGCCAGCGCGCCGGTTGTAAGCTCTCTAAGGAATCGCGTGCTCACATGGATTCTCTGGCGGCGTGAAACCCAGCGACGATTGTCACGTCACGGCTCCAGATAACTTCTCTTGACAAGGGCCGATTCCAACGACCGTCAGTGGCAACTTCTACGCATTGGCGTCATTTTGACATAGAAAAGTAGGCTTTGTGAATTTCGGGGCAGGTTTGCTACAGAATTGTTACGGAGTGGACGTCCAGCTGCGATCTGGCATGAGCGATGCTGACGTTCCGACCGAGGTACTAAGACCGCCAACCGTGTATGGGCCAGGCGAATCGCTCTTCGATGTGTTCGACGCTAACGCGGAGACGTTCAATTGGATCTGTTGTCCCGGCATAGTCATGTGCCCCTCTGTGGAGCACCAATCCTCATCTGCGAGCACCGCCGAGCTTGCGGCAGTTAATCCAGGTTCCGCATGCAGTGGAAGAAGTGGTCTACTTCGCCCGGCGTGGGCGGGCCATCAAAGTCCCCCATTACGGCGCGTAGCGAGATCCATTTCGTACCGTCATGCCATTGCCACGGCTTGCAGCGGGGCGTAGGTTTTCAAGACCCCAAGGCAAGCCGATGCTCTTTCCCCCGATTGGCGTCGGCTGTTCAGGCGGCGAGGTCGTGTCCCACATGTCGCTTCGCCGCCTTTATTTGTCCTCAGCAGCAATGATCCGACGGCGGCCATTGATCGCCCATGCAGGCGGACGCGACGCGAACACTTAGCTGAGATCGTGAGCGCGCGTGTAAGGACATAATTTGGGTCGGTAAACACGACATATCAGGTTGCTGGATTCGGCTCCCGGTGCCGCGCAGCATAGCATTGTCGTTCCGGGATATCGGGCGTTCGGAATATGAACGTTGACTGGGGCATCCTTGCCGGTAGCGCTGTTGGGCTCGCCGGCCTTCTGTTCGGTGGCTACCAGTGGTGGCGCGCCCACCGGCGGCCGGATCCAGCGTTAGAATTCCATCTGCTGGAACTGAGCGCCCGCGAGGCGATCTGCGAATTTCGCCTTCGGAACCAAGCGCCCGAGACAATTCGCATCACCGCTCTCATGGCGATATCTCCATCTTCGCTGAAGATCAGCCGCGCCGAAATAGGCGAGCCTATCGACCGCGAGGCGGCCGTTGACCTCTACTTTGGACCGAAGGGCTCCGAAACTCGCTGGGCGGACGGAACTGTCCGAAACAACGATAGCGGCTGGGTTCAATTTCGATTGGGATGGCCGATAGACTGGTGCGGAGGCAAAGTCACCTGCGGCGCCAAGTTCATCGTAACTTCGCATGGCGACGACATCCGAACGGTGACTGCGACACAGCGGATCGTGCCGCCTGGTGGCTGAGCTGCAAATGGTCCTCATCGGCGTCAATCCACCAGCCTCCTGGCATTAAACGGACACTGACGCTTATTGACCTGGATGATCAAAGCCTCGGCTGAGGAACTCACGGTCACGGTGCGCTCTTGTTCGAGCGCTTGCGCACGACCTTAGTGACGACCCAGTGGTTCTTGCCAAGGCGGCGGGTGCGCGCGAAGCCTTCGCTCTCGAACATCGACAGGGTTCCATTGTGCAGGAAGGATCCTGACACTGATCGGCCGTCGACGGCTTCGGGATAGCTTTCCACCGTTCCTCCGCCCAGGCGGGCGATTTCGCGCAGGGCGCCCTTGAGAGCAGCGGAGGCAACGCCTTGGCCGCGATGTTTCTGGTCAACGAAGAAGCAGGTGATCCGCCAATCCGGAAGATCCGTGAGACCTTCGAGATAGGCGCGCTTGTTCTTGATGCGCGGCAGCTCGTCCGGCGGCCCGAACTGGCACCAGCCTACGCAGGCCGCGCCATCGTACACCAGGGCGGCGTGGGCGCGGCCTTCCCGCACCCGGCATTCCTTCTCGGACCGGTTCTGTGCCGGCGTCTTGGTGCGCCCCACGCCCTCGGCGTGGAAGGACATGCACCAGCAGCCGCCCCATACGCCATTGTGCCGCTCCACCAGCCGCGCGAAGGCCGGCCATGTGGTTTTGTCGAGTGGTTTCACGTTCAAGCCGGCCATGGTCGATTTCAGCCGCGCAGGCGCAATTCTATCTGGTGCAGCCGGTTGAGCAGCACCGCATGCAGGCGATCAACCTTCTCATGCAGGTGCGAAACCTCGAGCTCGGCTTTCAGATTGACGTCATAGTCGACATCGGCGCGGATGCGGTCCTTGGCCGACTGGCGGTTCTGGCTGAGCAGGACGATCACCGACAGGAAGATCGCCTCGAGCGAGACGCACATCGTCAGAAGGCCGAACGGAAACGGATCGAAAGCGGCCAGGCCTGGTATCGTATTGAGCCCGATCCAGATCAGGAACCAGATGCCATGGAGGCCGAGGAATGACAGGCTGCCGCTGAAGGCAGCGATGGCGTCGGTGATGCGCTCCAGCACCGTCACCTTGGTTTCCATCTCCTCATTGGCGTTGCGAGTCGCCATCTGACGCAGGCGGTTGGTGGTGACGCGCATGCGGCTGCCCATGAACGCCATCATGTCGAGCGCCGCGTCGGGCCGGCGGCGGATGAAATCGGTCAGGGTGGCGCGGTCGAGGACGAGCAACTCGGCATCCTCAAGAACCGTCGCCTTGGCGGTGCGGGCCCCCAGGTCCAGCAACGACAGCTCGCCGAACAGGTCGCCGCGCGTGGCCGTGGCCAGCAGCAGCTTCTGGCCGAGCTTGTCCGTCGTGGCCAATTCCACCTGGCCGGAGCAGACGACATACATGCGATCGCCCGGCTCGCCTTCCTCGAAGATCCGGTATCCCGTGGGGAAGTTGGCCTGCTCCATCATTTGCGCCAGGGCGGCGCGCTCATCGGCATCCAGCAGATGGAACAGCGGCACTTCGGCAAGCAGAGAAACCAGAGGCGACATGCGGATCGATCCTATCCATTGAGCCGGGTTTCCCCAGTTGATTCCAAAAACCGCACGTATTTTTGCGCTCTTCCAGCCGCGCCGCAACATAGAAGCGGAGTTCTGACGGCTACCGCAACCGCGGCGAGCCCATTTAGCGCCCAAAGCCGACAGTCAGGCTCAGAGGAGCCGCGGCGAGAAACATGTCGAAAACGATGTCCCTGCGCGATATGTAGGCGGGATGAGTGTAGAGGGCGATTTCGAGATTTTCCTGGTGACTGCTCCGGGCCTGGAATCCGTGCTGTGTGCGGAGGCGCGGGCCAAGAGATTCGTGGACCCAAGGCCGGTCCTGGGCGGCGTGACGGTGAAAGGCGGCTGGCCAGAGGTCTGGCGGGCGAACCTTGAGCTGCGCGGCGCTGCGCGCGTCCTGGCGCGCATCGCGGCGTTTCGCGCGCTCCACCTCGCGCAGCTCGACAAGCGGGCGCGCAAAGTGCCGTGGGCAGAGACCCTGCGCCCCGATGTGCCGTTCCGCGTCGAGGCGGCCTGCAAGCACTCCCGCATCTATCATCAGGGCGCGGCGGCGGAGCGCATCGAAACAGCGATCCGGGAGCAGCTTGGTGCGCCGGTCTCGCCCGACGCCGAGCTCTGCATCAAGGCGCGCATCGAGGATGATCTCTGCACCATCAGCGTCGATACGTCGGGCGAGTCCCTGCACAAGCGCGGCCATAAGGAAGCGGTTGCCAAGGCGCCGATGCGGGAGAACCTGGCTTCGCTCTTCCTGCGCCAATGCGGCTATGACGGCGCCGAGCCGGTGCTCGATCCGATGTGCGGATCGGGCACGTTCGTCATCGAGGCGGCCGAGATCGCAGCCGGCCTCAAGCCCGGCCGGTCGCGGCGCTTCGCGTTCGAACAGCTCGCAAACTTTGATGCAGCGGCCTGGCAGCGGCTGCGTGGAACGGGAGGCGCCGCCAAGCCGGACGGCCAGGAGCCGGCAGTGCGGTTCTACGGCAGCGACCGCGACGCGGGCGCGATCCGGATGAGCCGCGCCAATGCGGCGCGCGCGGGCGTCGCCGAGTTGACGGAGTTCCGGCAGCACGCGATCAGCGACCTCGTCGCGCCCGGCGGCCCGCCCGGCCTTGTCATCGTCAACCCGCCCTACGGCGCGCGCATCGGAGACACGAAGCGCTTGTCTCTTCTGCACCGCGCGCTCGGCCAGACACTCCGCTCCCGCTTCACCGGCTGGCGCGTCGGCCTGGTGACGAACGATGCGTCGCTCGCCGAGTCAACCGGCCTGCCATTCGCGGCGCCGGCCGGCCCGGTCTCGCATGGCGGAATCCGCGTGACATTGTTCCTGACCGGTCCGCTGACGTGACGATCGCCAGGATGTCACGAACGTTCTGTCTTTCCTATCTCCCGAACCGCTCGAACCGGTACGCCAGTGCCGGGCCTGCTCTTCCGCCGTATGCCAGCTGGGCGACCAGCAGTGCGAACGGTTCGGTATAGCGGGCGAACTGGAGCGGGCCGGCATCGACCGGAACGAAGCCCACGTCGCGGATCAGCGTGTCGGCCACATACTTGCCGCTCTGCTGGTCGCCGCAATAGACCAGGCTGGGCCGGGCGGGATTGCGCCGGGCCTCGTAGACACCGAACAGAACTTCGCTGGGCACGGTGTTGAAGGCCGAGATGATGTGAGCCTTTGGAACTTTCCTTGCGAGCGCCTCGGCACCTGAGGAGGTGTGGGCGATCGCGAGCGCGGTATTGTCGGCGTTCAGCGGCAGCGAGCAGCTGAGGATGACCTTGCCTGACACATCGCCGGCCTGCTCCAGCACGTCTTCGATCCGGGACCAGTGCACGGCCAGCAGGAGAGCATCTGCATCCTGCGCAGCCTCGGCCGGCGTGCCGGCGCGCGCATTGCCACCGGCGTCGCGCGCGAGCCTCTTCAGCTTCTCCTTGCTGCGGGCGTAGCTGAAGGCCACCTCGTGCCCGGCATGCGCGAACAGCGTCCCGAGCTTACCGCCCATCAAGCCCGAGCCGAGAATGCCGATGCGCATGTCCGTCAGGCCTTGAGCGACGCCATGTCGATCACGAACCGGTAGCGCACGTCGGAACGCTCCATCCGCTTGAAGGCGTCGTTGATCTGGTCCATTCGGATCATCTCGCAATCGGGCAGGATGTTCTTGCGGGCACAGAAATCGAGCATCTCCTGGGTCTCGGCGATGCCGCCGATGGGAGAGCCCGCCACCCGGCGGCGCCCCAACAGCAATGGCACGGTGGACGGCTCCGCGAGCGGGCCGATCTGCCCGACCAGCACCAGCGTGCCGTCGATATCCAGCAACGGCAGATAGGGGTTGAGGTCGTGTTTGACGGGGACCGTGTCGATGATGAGGTCGAAGCTGGACCCCGCCTTCGCCATGGCGTCCTGGTCGGTCGAGACCAGGATGCGATCGGCGCCGAGTGCGCGGGCGTCGGCCTCCTTGTCTTTCGACCGGCTCATCACGGTCACGCTGGCGCCGAGCCCCGCCGCGAGCTTGACGGCCATGTGGCCGAGGCCGCCGAGGCCGATCACGCCGACGCGGCTGCCGGGGCCGACGTTCCAGGTGCGCAGCGGCGAATAAGTGGTGATGCCGGCGCACAGCAGCGGGGCAGCACGTGACGTATCCAACCCGTCGGGCACGCGCAGCACGAACTCTTCACGCACGACCAAGTGCTTGGAATAGCCGCCGTAGGTCCGCTCGCCCGTGATGCGGTCCTGGCTATTATAGGTCTGGGTCATGCCGTTGCGGCAGAGCTGCTCCTCGCCTTTGTGGCACTGGTCGCAATGCTGGCAGCTATCGACCATGCAACCGACGGCGACCGCATCGCCCACCTGGTAGCGGGTGACCTCGCTGCCGACCTCGATCACCCGGCCGACGATCTCGTGGCCGGGGACGAGCGGGTACTGGCTCCAGCCCCAATCGTTGCGGGACTGGTGAAGGTCGGTGTGGCAGATGCCGCAAAAGTGGATCTCCATCGCGACGTCGTTCGGGCGCAGCGCGCGTCGCTCGAAGGCAAAGGGCGCAAGCGGCGTTTCGGCAGATCGGGCTGCGTAGCCAATGGTTTTCATATGGAAGGCTCCGGCCATGGGATTGAATGAGTTGAGGGCGGCCGCTCAGCGGCCGACGAGCTTCTGCAGATGTTCGGGGTAGCGGGCGCCTTGCACGGCGACCTTGGAGAGCGCGCCCTCGATCTCGCGGAGATCGCCGGGCGTCAGCGTGACGGCGGCCGCGCCGATGTTCTCCTCCAGCCGGTGCAGCTTGGTGGTGCCGGGGATCGGCACGATCCAGGGCTTCCGCGCCAGCAGCCAGGCGAGCGCGATCTGCGCCGGGGTCACCTGCTTCCGGGCCGCTAGGTCGCGGACCACGTCAACCAGGCCCTGGTTTGCCTTGCGCGCCTCCGGCGTGAAGCGGGGAACGACGTTGCGGAAATCGCCGCTGTCGAAGGTCGTGGTCTCGCTGATGGCGCCGGTGAGGAAGCCCTTGCCGAGAGGGCTGAAGGGGACGAAGCCGATCCCGAGCTCTTCGAGCGTCGGCAGCACCTCCTGTTCAGGCTCCCGCCACCACAGGGAATACTCGCTTTGCAGCGCGGTCACCGGCTGGATGGCGTGGGCGCGGCGGATGGTCCGCACGCCCGCCTCCGACAGGCCAAAGTGCTTCACCTTGCCCTGCCGGATGAGATCCTTCACGGCCCCGGCGACGTCCTCGATTGGCACCTCCGGATCGACGCGGTGCTGATAGAAGAGGTCGATGGACTCGATCTTGAGCCGCTTGAGCGAAGCCTCGGCGACTTCCTTGATGTGCTCCGGCCGGCTGTTGAGGCCGCGCTGCTGGCCGGTCTTCGGATCGATGTCGAAGCCGAACTTGGTTGCGATCACCACCTGCCCGCGGACGGGCGCGAGGGCCTCGCCCACCAGCTCTTCGTTCGTGAACGGGCCGTAGACCTCGGCGGTGTCGAAGAACGTGACGCCGCGTTCGACGGCGGACCGGACCAGCGAGATACCGTCCTGCTTGTCCACGGCCGGGCCATAGCCGAAGCTCATTCCCATGCAGCCGAGGCCGATGGCCGAGACTTCCAGGTTGCTGTTTCCGAGTTTGCGCGTTTGCATCGTTCGCTCTCCGAGAGTACTGGTCAGTCACCATCTAAGGACTGCGATCGCCGGGGATTAGGTGGTAGAATGCGCACAGACTTATGAGGCGGGTTCATGAATGCCGCGCGAGAACGTCAATGATCTCCTGGCCTTCCTCGCGGTGGCGCGGGAGCGGAGCTTTACCAGGGCGGCGGCGAAGCTCGGGGTGTCGCAATCGGCGCTCAGCCACACCATCCGCGGGCTCGAGGCGCGGCTCGGCCTCCGGCTGCTGACGCGCACCACGCGCAGCGTCTCTCCGACCGAGGCCGGCGAGCGCCTGCTCCAGAATGTGGGGCCGCGGTTCGAGGAGATCGACGCCGAGCTTGATGCCCTGACCGAGCTGCGGGACAAGCCCGCCGGCACCATCCGGATCACGACCGCAGAGCATGCGGCCGAGACGATCCTCTGGCCGAAGCTGGTGAAGCTCCTGGCGCACTACCCGGATATCAAGGTCGAGATTGCCATCGAGTACGGCCTCACCGATATCGTCACTGAGCGATATGACGCCGGCGTGCGGTTCGGCGAGCAGGTGGCGAAGGACATGATCGCCGTGCGCATCGCGCCGGACATGCGCATGGCGGTGGTCGGAGCTCCGTCCTATTTCGCGCAGCGGCCGCAGCCGAAGAAGCCGCAGGACCTGGTCGGACACAGGTGCATTAACGTGCGGCTGCCGACCTATGGCGGGCTCTATGCCTGGGAGTTCGAGAAAGGTCCTCGCGAATTGAAGGTGCGCGTCGACGGCCAGCTCGTGTTCAACCGGCTCGCGCAGATTCTCACTGCGGCGCTGGCCGGCTTCGGCCTGGCGTACGTGCCGGAGGATCTGGCGGAGCCCAATATCGCCAAGGGGCGGCTCAAGCGGGTGCTCGAGGATTGGTGCGCGCCGTTTCCGGGCTACCACCTCTATTACCCGAGCCGGCGGCAATCCTCGCCGGCCTTTGCCCTGCTGGTGGATGCGCTGCGCTATCGCGGGTGAGGCGGCAGCGCGAACAGCCACTCCTCTTCACCAAAAGTTGTTCGCGGCGTTGGGACCTCGTCAGGTTCCCCGTTGTTAGGCTGACGCGGCGCGGGATGGCACGCCATCAGGGATGGAGACCTCATATGACGATTCTCAAGATCATCGCGGCGGCCGGCCTTGTCGCGGCGGCCGGGCTCGCCGGCTGCTCGTCGGGCAAGAGCATGGAGCATCACATGGCCAATGCGAACTACATGTCGTCCGGGACCTACATGCATGAGTCCTCGGCCGGACAGGTCATGACCACGCCGGAGGGCAGGACGGTCTACACCTTCGACAAGGACACGGCGGGAACCTCGAACTGCTATGGCGAGTGCGCGGAGCATTGGCCGCCGGTCACGGCTTCCAGCGACGCTCAGCCTTTCGGCAAGATGTCCATCGTCGCGCGCACCGACGGCGCGCGGCAGTGGGCCTATGACGGCAAGCCGCTCTATCTCTATGGCGACGACGATGCGCCGGGTGACGTCGAAGGCGACGGCGAAGGTGGCGTCTGGCACGTCGTGAAGTAAGCGGCGCGGCGGCGGAGCGCCTCAGCTCCTGTCTTGCCGGAGGCGGCGAAACGGACCAGAATTTCCCTGGGGCAATTCTTTGGGGGGCTTCCATGGTCAAACGTTGCATCGCCGCCGCCGCGCTTGCGGCGGTTCTCGCGGCTGCGCCGGCGATTGCCGGGTCCGGCGTCAATGTCGGGTCGCTCAATTGCAAGGTCGCCGGCGGATCGGGCTTCATTTTCGGTTCCACCAAGAGTCTCAGCTGCCTGTTCACGCGCCCGAACGGCACCGCGGAGCGCTATCACGGCGAGATCAAGAAATATGGCGTCGACCTCGGCTTCACCGAGGGCGCCTACATGATCTGGGCGGTGTTCGCGCCAGGGCAGGTGAAGAAGGGCGCGCTCGCCGGCACCTATGCGGGCGCCACTGCGGACGCGGCCGTGGGCCTCGGTCTCGGCGCCAATGTGCTGATCGGCGGCAGCAACGACCAGATCGCGCTGCAGCCCGCCAGCATCGAAGGCGTGCAGGGCCTCAACGTCGCGGCGGGGTTCGGGCAGATCACGTTGAAGGCCGGGAATTAACGAGACTAGAACGCCTCGCGCGGCGGATGGATCAGCGGCACTGACTTGCCGTCGATGATACGGATGTCGAGAGCGAAGGGATCGAGCCCATCGACGCAACCGAGATTGACGCGGTAGCCGTCCTTCGCGTCCTCGCCGTCGCCGATATAGGTGAAGATCCCGCAGGTCTTGCAGAAGTGGTTGCGCAGCACCTTCTCGTTCCAGAGGTACACGCCGAGGTCGCGCGGGTCGTGGTGCGGCGTGAAGTCGGCCCTTGGAATGTAGGTTGACGACAGCACGGCACCTCTGCGGGTGCAGAGCGAGCAGTTGCAGCGGCAGCCGGTCCTGATCTCGGCGCTGCGGAACGAGAAGCGGACACGGCCGCAATGGCAGCGGGCTTGGTATTCCATGATCGCACCTCCGTCGTAAGGCCGGCGAGCAGGGCCGACTTCAATGCTTCTCGCTCATCTCCTCCAAGCGCGCGCGGTCGATGCGATAGAGCACGTGCCGTTTCAGCGGATGTCCGTCGAGTACACGCGGATGGTCGAAATCGTCGGCGGGATCGCGCCGCATGCCGATGCGCTGCATGACGCGCCACGAGCGGCGATTGGCCGGCACCGTGAGCGAGACGATCTCGTCGAGCCTGAGCTGGCTGAAGCCGAAGTCGAGGGCCGCCCGCGCGCCTTCGGTCGCGTAGCCTTGTCCCCAATAGGGCCGCGCGAGGCGCCAGCCGACTTCCACCGCCGGCGTGAAGTGCGCTTCCCGGGATATGCGCGCGAGGCCGATGAAGCCGATGAAGGGCGCGACCCCCGGCACCTCCGCCGCCCACCAGCCGAATCCGTGCTCGGCGAAATGCTGTCTGATGCGGACGATGAGCGCATCGATCGCGGCGCGGCCCTGTGTCGCCAGCAGGAACGCCATTACCGCCGGGTCCTCGAACATGGCGGCGAAGGCGTCGCTGTCTTCGTCGCGCCAGGGGCGGAGGATGAGGCGGGGGGTGTGGAGGGTGATCGGCTTCACGGCTTGACCGTCGGCTATGCGATGGCGAAAGTCAGGATGCGTTGCCTCCCATACCACAATAGGTGAATCCGTGCGGAGCATCAAAACCGGTGGAGCCCGGTAAGATTCTCCTTGAGGTTTTTCCTGAAACCGATGGGCATCACGCAACATCGGTCGGCGAAATCGATCAAGGTACCGGCATCGCAGGTCCATGACGCGGTGCATGGCAAATGAGCGATCACTGCGAGCTGGCGTTGCGGCAAGTTCCACTCGTGCCATCAGATTTTGTTATGATCTGCGCAAGACCAGGGCGAAAGCCGAGGGACGGGGGTGGCCGACATGGCTGCGGGTGACACGGCTGAGGGCGAGCCGCTGCGGACGTCGCTTGCGG
>DASRRI010000042.1:0-84737 GCA_035695765.1 Dongiaceae bacterium | reverse complement strand
ACGATCATGATGCCAACAGAATTCCCCAGCCCCGGCCCTTGCAGATTGCGCGTCCGCATGCCCACACCCGAATCCAGATTGCGAATCGATGGCCGAGGATAGGCTGGGCGCGCCGGTTTGTCATGGCCGGTGGACGGCTTATGTGAGCAACCGCACGTTACCAGATCAATCCGGCACCGCCCTGCACCAGATAGACCCCGCCGATCCCGAGTACCAGGCGCCGCGACCAGCGCTGGAACGAGTCGTTGCTGAAGCGATGCAGCACCGGCTTCGCCAGAGTCGTGCCGACGATCGCGAGTCCCGCTGCCATTGCGTAGACCCAGATCGGCACCTCCAGCGCACGGGAGACCGTCGCCGGCTCGACCTTCAGCGGCGCCACCGCGATCAGGGTGAAATAGGCGAACTTGATGGCATGGCCGAGGCTCTGGGTCATGGCCTTGGTGGCAACCACCACTCGCCGGTCCAGATCCCGCGCCAGGAAGAACATGTCGAGCACCGCGCCGGAAACGCCAGCCAGCACGTGCAATGCCGTCACCATCGCGCCCACCAGCACCGGCGCGCCCTTGCGCCGGACGTCGGGCGCACGCTCGCGCGGCAGCAGTCGGGCGGCGAACGGCATGATACCGAGGCAGAGATAGACCCACGCCTTGGGCGGCGAGAACTGCACCAGCGCCAGCAGCGTAAACACGACCGCGCTGCCCAGCAGATAGCCCGGCAGGACGCGCCACATGATGTGCCGGTTCCAGACCGCGGCGCGCCAGCCATTGGCAGTCATCTGGGTGATGGCGTGAAGCGTCATGGCAGCCGGCACCGGCAGGAACAGCAACAGGACGCCCATGAGGACGAGGCCGCCGATCATGCCGAAGATACCGCTGAGGAACGAAGTGCCCAGCGCCGCCACCGCGACTGCGATGGCAATGCTCCAATCAAACATCGGCCTGAACCCCCGGATGGCTGGAAGAATCCCTTCCGCTCACCGGCAATTTCAGCCATTGTCCGGCTGAAAGCAAACCGGGTTTCCTCGATCTAGGCCGATAATTGATTGGGGTATGGGATGTGGTTGCCGAGCCTCAGGGGACTGCGTGCGGTCGAGGCCACCTTGCGCCTCGGCAGCTTTGCCGCCGCCGCCAAGGAACTCGGCGTCACCCAGACCGCCATCTCCCGCCTGGTGAAGGAGGTGGAGCGCCAGCTCGGCCGGCCCTTGTTCGAGCGGCGGGCCAATCAATCGCGCCCAACGACCTTTGCTCTGTCGCTGCAATCTGGATTGGGCGACGGCTTCCGCCGCCTGGAGGCGACGGTGACGGAGGCGCGGCGGGCGATCGATGATCCAACCATCACGCTCTCCGTCGGGCCGACCTTCGCGATGCGCTGGCTCATCCCGCGCCTGACCGAATTTCACGCGGCGCATCCCGAGATCGATTTGCGTCTTGCGACCACCATCAACCGCGAGGTGACGCCTGGGCCCGATACGCTTGCAGCCATTCGCCTTGCGGGCACGCAGATCCCGGACTTCAACAGTGACGCCTTGTTCTCCGGCCGGCTGATGGCGGTGTGCCGGCCGGACATCGCTAGGCGATTGAAAGCGCCCACCGATCTGGCGCGCGAAAAGCTGCTCGATGTCCGCCACTCACCGGAGGATTGGCCGCGTTGGCTGGCAGCGGCTGGCTTACCTGACCGCAAGCGGTTCCAGACACTCTCTTTCGATTTCTCCGCCTTTGCCATCCAGGCCGCCCTGGATGGGCTGGGCGTCGCCTTGATCCGCGCGCCCTACATCACGGACGATCTGCGCGAAGGCCGTCTGGTCGCGCCATTTCCTTTGACCATCGAGGATACGCAGTTCCGCTGGCGCCTGATCTATCGGCCGGAGGCACGTAGCCATGCCGCCTTCCGCACCTTCCGCAGCTGGCTCCTCGCGAAGGCGCGCGCCGAAAGCTGACGCGCCTCATCGCATGCCAGTCATGCGGCGCGTCGCCTTGCCAGAAACCGCGCCATCCTTATGCTGCACCCGTTTGTCAGGGGGATTTGTCGTGTCTTGGTCGCTCCATGCGCGCGGTGTCGCAATGGTCGCCGGCGCTGCCATCGTGTGGAGCACCGGCGGCCTGATCGTGCGTCATGTCGAGGCTGACGCCTGGACCATCGTCTTCTGGCGCGGTGTCTTTGCCTCTCTCACCCTGCTGCTGTACATGGCTGTTCGCGATGGCCGCAACATGCTGGCCCTCTTCCGCGGTTTGGGTTGGGGTGGGTTGGGAGTCGCGGTCTGTTTCGGCAGCGCCTCCACCAGCTTCGTCATCGCGCTGCAGCACACTTCCGTCGCCACAATTCTGTTTCTGCAAAGCGCGGCGCCGCTGGTCGCTGGCATCCTGGCATGGCTGTGGCTGGGCGAGCGCATGACCTGGATCAAGGCGGCGGCCATGCTGCTGGCACTGGTCGGGGTCGGCATCACGGTCTATGGCGAGGAAACGAACGGCGACTTCCTCGGCATCGCGCTCTCGATTGTGATCATGATCGCCTTCGCGCTGGCGACCGTCCTGGTGCGCCGCTTCAGCCATATTCGCATGACGCCGGCGACATGCCTGTCATCGCTGTGGCTGTTTGCGGTCGGCGGAACGCTCGGCCATCCCGCTTCGGTCGATGGCACTGAGCTTGCGCTGCTGTTCCTGTTCGGCGCCTGCCAGCTCGGCATCGGCTTCATTCTGTTCACCACCGGTGCGCACCTGATCCCAGCGGGCGAAACGATTCTGCTCAGCCTGCTCGAATCCATCCTGGCACCGATTTGGGTCTGGGTGTGGCCGACATTGCATGAGTATCCAGGCGACCGCGCCTTGATCGGTGGCGGGCTGGTCATCGCCGCTGTTGTCTGGAACACGGTCGCGGAAATGAACCAGGCCAAACGCATCGCGCCCCCCGTCGAGTAAGCATCATGCAGACTGGACGAAAGATCGATCGCATCCCATGGGCCACTGTGTTCCGCGCGCTGCTGCCCTTCGCGCTCGGCTATTTCATGTCCTATCTATTCCGGGCGGTGAACCAGGTGATCGCGCCCGACTTGATCGCCGAGTTCGCCCTCAGCCCGGGCGAGCTCGGCCGGCTCACGGCCGCTTACCTCTTCGGCTTCACCCTGTTTCAACTGCCGCTCGGAATTCTGCTGGACCGGTTCGGGCCGCGCCGCGTGCAGACCGCGCTGCTGCTGGTGTCGGCCACGGGCGCAGCCTTGTTCTCCCTGGCGCCTGATCCATGGTCGCTCACCTTTGCGCGCGGCATCCTCGGCCTCGGCCTCGGCGGCTGCCTGATGTCCGCGTTCAAGGCGAATGCCATTTGGCTGCCGATGTCGCGTGTGGCGCTTGGCAATTCCACCACCATCGCGATCGGTGCCCTCGGCGTCGTCACTGCGACGCGGCCCGCCGATTGGCTGGCACAGCTGATCGGCTGGCGGCCGATGTTCGACCTCCTTGCCGCAATGACCGTCGCAGTCGCTCTGCTGATCTTCCTGTGCGTGCCGAGAAACGCTCCCATGCATGGCGAAACGCGTTCCGCCGAAAGCCTGCTAACCCAGCTCCGAGTCGTCGGACGGATCGCCGCCGATCCGGTGTTCTGGCGAGTCGCCCCAATGGTCGCGGCGATGTCGGGCGCCTTTATCGCAATCCAAACCTTGTGGGCCGGGCGCTGGCTTTCGGACGTCGCGGGCCTCGACCGCGCCTCCGTCGCCGACGTGCTGCTGTTCATGGCGATTGGTTTCGTCATTGGTTCGCTGACCACCGGGTGGATTGCCGACCGTGCCCAGCGCCGCGGCCTGACCATCGAGCTGGTTGTCGGCTGTTCATTCCTGGCCTTTGCCCTGAGCCAGCTCCTGGTCATCCTGCATGCGCCGATCCCGCCCGTCCTGCCCTGGATCCTGTTTGGTTTTGCCGGCCAAGCCGGCAATCTCGGCTATGCGACCCTTGCGGCCCATTTCGGCATCAGCACCGCCGGGCGTGCGCAGAGCACGGCGAACCTGCTGCTGTTTGCATCCGCCTGGGCGCTGCAATGGGGCATCGGCGCTGTCCTCGACCTCTTTCCGGGACCGGTCGAAGGCAGCGTCGATCCGGCCGGCTATCGCTGGGCCCTGGGATTGGTTCTGGCTCTGCAGGTTCTGGCACTCATCTGGTATCTGCACGCGAACCGGCGGAATTAACCACCGGAATGACGGTCACGTGACCGTTTTGCGTGGAATAGCCACGCCGCCGCCATTGGAAAACCATCCGGTCTTTGGTTATTGTGGCGCGCATGTCAACGACCCTCACCCAACAGGCGGCTCGGTCCCTGCGCGGAATCAAGCTGTTCGAGTGCCTCTCGGACCCGGACCTCAAGGCCGTGGAGGCCCAGTGCCGCTTCCGCAGCTATGCCAAGGCCGAAACCCTGCTGGATAAGGGCAGCCTGACGCGCGAGGTGTTCTTCGTGCTCAAGGGCGCGGCGGCGGCCGTAACCTTCTCGCCCGCGGGCCGGGAGGTCACGCTCGGCATCATCCGCAGCGGCGACATGTTCGGCGAATTGGCGGCGATCGACCAGGAGCCACGTTCGGCCACCATCACTGCGATGGAGCCAACGGATGTTGCCATCATGCCGGCGGAACTGTTTCGCGACCTGCTCATGAAGCATGCACCGATCGCCTTCTGCGTCCTGCAGCATCTGTCGGCGATCGTGCGCACGACCGGTATCCGGATCATGGAATTGGCCACGCTCCAGGCTGCGCAGCGGGTCTATGCCGAGCTTCTGCGCATGGCCAAGCCGGATGCGGCAGTGCCGAGATTGTGGGTGGTCCGGCCGTTGCCGCCGATGCATGAAATTGCCAGCCTGACCGGCACAACACGTGAAACGGTTAACAGGGCGATCAGCCAGCTTTATCCATCCGGCCTATTGAAGCGGAAGGGCCGAAACCTATTTTTGATGGAGCGGGAAAAACTGCAGGAGATCGTGCAGAGCCTGCAAGTCCATCACGGCCGCAAATAAAAAGCATAAGAACCCGCTTACGGCCCTTTCACCCACGTCTGAGCGCTGAATTGAACGGATGACCGCCGACTGAGGCCGAAACGCCATCGTTTCCGGCGCTGGATCAGTGGGCAATTGGACGAGACCGACGAGACGACCTGATCATGCGACGTTCATATTGGATTGCCGGGACAATTGCGCTGCTGGCCGCTGGCTGGTTGGCGTCGGGCATGTTGTTCAAGCCGAGCGAGCCGGCGAGCCCGGCCGTGACTGCCGAAGCCGCGCAGCTGTCGGAACCGGAGCCGGCCAAGGCACCAGCCGCCGACGCGCCGCCACCGGAACAGCCTGCCGCCAAGCCGGGCGACATCGTGAGTGTCCAGGTTACGACGTCGAATGCGCAACCTCAAGCTCGCACCATCGTACTGCGCGGGCGCACCGAAGCCGATCGCGTGGTCGAAGTGCGCGCCGAAACCATTGGCCGCGTCGTCGAGATTCCGGTCGAAGAAGGCACGCTCGTGCATAAGGGCGACTTGATCGCCGTGCTGGACGGTTCCGACCGTGCCGCGCGCCTCGCCGAGGCGAAGGCTCTGCTGCAACAGCGCAAGGCCGAATCCGAAGCATCGAAGCGCTTGGCCGAGAAAGGCTTCGCGCCAAAGCTCAATCTGGCGGAACTGGCTGCCAACCAGGCGCTGGCGCAGGCGCAGGTCACCACCATGGAAGTCGAGATCTCTCACCTTTCAATTAGATCGCCGATCGAAGGCGTTCTGGATCAGCGCGATGCGGAGGTCGGACACTATCTTCAGGTCGCCGATCCTGTTGCCACCGTCATCGATCTAGATCCCATCGTCCTGGTCGGCTACGCGACCGAGCGCGACGTCGGCCAGCTGGCGATCGGCGGCCCTGCCCGCGCGCGCCTGCTCGATGGCCGCGAGGTGGTCGGCGCCCTGCGCTTCATCGCGGCGCGCGCCGAAACGCAAACCCGCACCTTCCGCATCGAAGTCGAAGTGCCCAACGCCGACTACGAGATCCGCGATGGCTTGTCCGCGGAACTGGTCGTACCGGTCGACGACGTGCCCGCGCACCGTGTCTCGCCCGCGGTCCTGACGCTCGGGCCGAATGGCGAAGTTGGCGTGAAGACCGTAGACGAGGCCAACATTGTCCGCTTCAAAGCGGTCGAGATTCTGCGCGAAGGCACCGATGGCCTGTGGATCACCGGCCTTGCGCAGAGCGCGCGCCTGATCGTCGTCGGCCAGGACTTCGTCGTCGACGGCCAGCTCGTGCATCCAGTCGATTCCAAGCCGGCGGCAACCGACGGCAATCCCCAATGAATCGCCTGGTCGAGTGGATTATTGCCAACAGCCGTGTCGTGCTGGCGACGTTGCTGCTGCTGCTGGTGGCCGGCTGGGTCACCTATAAGAGCCTGCCGAAGGAGCTCTGGCCCGACATCCAGCTGCCCTTCATCTATGTGAACATGACGTTGGAAGGCGTGTCGCCGGACGATGCCGAGCGCCTGCTCGCGCGGCCGATGGAACAGAAGATGCGGACCATCGAGGGGCTGAAGGAGTTCCGCTCCCTCACCTATCCCGGCGGCGGCAGCGTGGTGCTGGAATTCCAGGCCGGCTACGACATCGACAAGGCGCTGGACGATGTGCGCGAGCAGGTCGATCTCGCGAAACCCGACTTGCCGGAGGACGCCGACGAGCCGCAGGTTTTCGAAGTTGCGTTCAGTCGCTTCCCCGTCCTGGTCGTGACGCTTTCCGGCGATGTGCCGGAGCGCTCGCTGCGCACGTTGGCCGATCATCTGCAGGACAAGATCGAGGCCATTCCTGCCGTCCTCGAAGCGACTATGAGCGGTGAGCGCGAAGAGCTGGTCGAGCTCATTATCGATCCGCTGCGCATCGAGGCGTACGGCCTGTCGCTTGATCAGATTGGCACCATCGTCGCCCGCTCCAACCGCCTGGTCGCTGCCGGCACCATGGACACCGGCCAGGGCCGCTTTGCTATCAAAGTACCCGGCCTGTTCGAAACGGGCGACGACATCCTGGAGATGCCGATCAAGGTCAATGGCGATGCGGTGGTACGGGTCAAGGACATTGCCAGCCTGCGCCGCACCTTCAAGGATCCGGAGTCGGTTGCCCGCATCGATGGCTTGCCGGCAATCGGCATCGAAGTTTCGAAACGCGCCGGCGAGAACATCATCGAGACCATCAATCAAGTCCGCGCCCTGGTGGCCGAGGAAAGCAAATCGTGGCCGCCGCAGGTCAAGGTCACCTTCTCGCAGGACAGCTCAAAAGAGATCCGCGACATGCTGGGCGAGCTGGAGAACAGTCTCATCACGGCGGTTCTGCTGGTCCTCATTGTCATTGTCGCGTCGCTCGGGCTGCGCGGCGGCCTCATCGTCGGCATCGCCGTCCCCGGCTCGTTCCTGATCGGAATCATGATGCTGGCCGGCTTCGGCATCAGCATCAACATCGTCGTTCTGTTCAGCCTGATCATGGCGACCGGCATGCTGGTCGATGGCGCCATCATCCTGGTCGAGTTCGCCGATCGCTGCATGCTGAACGGCATGGATCGCCGCACGGCATACGCCGAAGCGACCAAGCGCATGGCCTGGCCGATCTTTTCCTCGATCACCACCATCATCGCCGCGTTCGGCCCGATGGCATTCTGGCCGGGCACCACCGGCGAGTTCATGAAGTATCTGCCCATCACGTTGACGGCGACTCTGTTTGCGTCGCTGCTGATGGCGATGATCTTCATCCCCTGCATCGGCGCGTTGATCGGCAAGCCGAACGGCGAGGACCTGCACGCCGCCGAAGCCGAGCGTCTGTCGCCGGAACAGCAGCTCGCTCGCGCTCGGGGATTGGACTGGTTTTATCTGATCGCGCTGCGCGGTGCGCTCCGGCATCCGGTCATTGTTATCTTCACCGGCCTTGCTATCCTGGTCGGCACCGTCGTCGCCTCCTCCATGTTCAGCGCCGGCGTGGAGTTCTTCCCTGATACCGAACCTAACGTCGCTCAGGTCCAAATCCATGCCCGCGGCAACATGTCGGTGAATGAACGCGACAATTTGGTGAAGGCGGTGGAGCGCGAGGTTCTGGCCATCAATGCCGAGCATCACGATTTGAGCAGCGTCTACAGCGTAACCAAGGCGGACGTCGGCGGCAGGTCCGGCGGCGAGGAGCTGGCGGAGGACGTGATCGGCACCATCACGCTCGAATTCGCCGATTGGGACACGAGGCGCAAGGTCGATACCATTCTGTCGGACATCCGCGATCGGACAGCGTCGATCCCCGGCCTCAAGATCGAGCTTACCAAGGAGGAAGGCGGCCCGAGCGGCGGCAAGCCGGTTTCACTGCAGCTCACCTCGCCCAACTTCGCGGCGCTGGAGAATGCCGCCGATCTGGTGCGCAAGAAGCTCGAATCCATGCCGGGCCTGGTAGATGTGCAGGATTCGCGGCCCGTCCCCGGCATCGAATGGGAGTTGGATGTCGATCGCGGCGAAGCGGCCAAATATGGCCTTGATGTCACCGCTGTCGGCGATGTCATTCAGCTGGTGACACGCGGCCTCAAATTCGGCGACTACCGGCCCGACGATGCCGATGATGAGATCGACATCGTCGCGCGTTTTCCCTCGGAAGTCCGCAACATCAGCGAGCTCGACCAGCTGCGCATCCCGATCAGCGGCGGCTCCGTCCCGCTCAGCAACTTCGTTGAGCGCACCGCCAAGCCAAAGCTCGCGCTGGTTCACCGGGTGGACGGCACGCGCGTCATCAATGTCGAGGCTGACGTGAAGCCCGGCGCGCAGGCTTACGCCGAACTCGAAACCATCAAGGCCTGGCTCGGCACCAACCCAGGACTCGATTCATCGGTCAATGTCGCATTCAAGGGCGAAGAGGAAGACCGCGCGGAATCCGCCAACTTCCTGACCCTGGCGGCCATGGCCACCATATTCCTGATCACCTTGATCCTGCTGCTGCAGTTCAACAGCTTCTTCTCGGTGTTTCTCGTGCTGACGGCTGTCGTCATGTCATCGATCGGCGTCATGTTCGGGCTGCTGATCCTGCATCAGCCGTTCGGCATCGTGATGACCGGCATCGGCGTCATTGCGCTCGCCGGCATCATCGTCAACAACAACATCGTGCTGATCGACACCTACGATCACCTCAAGAAGACGGCGAAATCACGGCGCGAGGCACTGCTGCTAACGGGCGTGCAGCGCTTGCGGCCCGTTATTCTCACCAAGCTGACGACGGTGCTGGGGCTGCTGCCGCTCGTCTTCCACATGACGATCGACTTCACCGCACGGGACATTACGTTCGACGCGCCGTCGACCCAATGGTGGTCGCCGCTCGCCGCCGCCATCACCTTCGGTGTGCTGTTCGCGTCGCCTTTGACATTGCTCTTCACACCCTGCGCGCTCGAGCTGCAGGGCCGCCTCTACGACTGGCGTGCCCGCCGCCGCTCGCGCAAGCTGCAGATCAGCGCCGAGCCGGCCCAGGCCGAGTGAGATATTTCATCCCGCTGACGACGGCGTGGCCGGCCACGGCCCAATAGACGTCGACGCCGCGGAATCCAGCTTCCGACAGCCAGCTCAGGTGCTCTGCCATCGTGGATGGCTGGTCAGCGGTATCGTCGTCCGGATAGCGGAAATAGTTCCACCGCAGCTCGCGCAGCTTTTCGAGCATGCTGAGATCACCGCGTTCCCTCAGTGAGCGCTCGGCGACGGCACGCTCGTAGGCCTCCGCTGCCACGGCGAACCCCTCCTCCGACGTTGGCCGCATGATGTCGGCCAGCACGAAAGCGCCGCCCTGCGCGAGCAAACCGTACAGATCCCGAAACAGCTTGCGCTTTCCCGCCCCGTCCAGATGGTGCACCGCCAACGAGCTGACGATCACTCTTGGCTGCTCCCGCATCTGGCGCCACTCGTCGCTGCCGAGATCGAATGGCCGTGTCTCGAGCCGGCCGCCGAACGCAGCGCATTGCCGCCTGGTTTCCGCCAGCATCGCCGGCGATCCGTCGAGCGCGAGATAATGCGCCTTCGCAATTCGCCCAAGCAGATGGGCCGCCAGATCACCGGCGCCGCAGCACAGCTCCAGGATCAGCGGTAGGCCTTCTCCGCCGATGGCCGCCGCGACCAGATCGCCGATCACGTCGAACTGCCGCTCGCGCTCCGGATTGAAGAACCGTCCATAGACGATGAAGCTGGTTGACGTCTCTTCACTCCAGCTCCTTTCCATTCGCTCCGTCTGCATGCGCGGCTCCTATCGCAATCTCTGCACCGCGGCTCCGATGCGGCCGACCGTGGTCAACCAGCACAGCGTGCCATAGACATAGGCCGCGACCGGAAACCAGCCGGGAAACAGCAGGATAATCACGAACAGCAGGATTGTCTCCGTCCCTTCCGTGATGCCGCCGAGATAGTAGAAGCTCTTGTTGGTGGCCGTGTCCCCTTCCAGCTTGCGCTTGGCCGCGAAGATGGCGAAAGCGAGAAAGCTCGAGCCCGTCCCCATGAAGGAGAAGATCAGGAACGAAGCGGCCAAGGCGTTGTCATGCTGCGCCAGCGCGAACGCGAATGCGGCGCCCGAATAGATGATGAAATCGAGCACGATATCGAGATAGCCGCCAAGATCGGTCGCGCCGATCCGCCGCGCCAGCGCGCCATCGACGCCGTCAGCCAGACGGTTGGCCAACAACAGCAAAAGGCCCAGCCCATAGGATTGCACCGCGATCGCCGCCATGGCGGCAAGGCCGCAGACAAAGCCGGCGACGGTGATCTGGTTGGCGGTCACGCGCTGCTTTTCAGCGATTGCCGCCAGCTGATCCAGCACGGGGTCGACCAGCCGCCGCGCGGCGCGATCCAGCATTGAGAGCGTCCGCCGTCAGATCATCAATGCAGGTCCAGATCCTGCTCGGCACGCTGATCGATGGTCGGCGCATGCGGCCGCTGCATCGCAAGCCGCTGATATTGCCGGCGGCTGAAGGGAATGGATGCGAGATAGAGCGCGCCAACGGCGAGCGCCGTGTTCCAGGTCTCGCTGACCAGCAGCGCGACGAACACCGTCACGATGACCATGGCGGGCAGCACCCAGCGCTGGTTGATAGCAAGGCGCTTGAACGAGAAGGTCGGGATGCGGCTGACCAGCAGGCCGGCGACGAATACCATCCAGGTGCCGACCAGCCACGGGGAATCCGCGATCCCACTGCCATATTCGTTATAGGCGATGAGCGGCAACAGCACCAATCCGGCGCCAGCCGGTGCCGGCACGCCGGTGAAGAAGCGCATGGTCCAGGCGGGCACGTCGGCATTGTCCAGCTTGGTGTTGAAGCGCGCAAGACGCAGCGCCATGCAGGCGCTGAACAGAAGGGTGCAGCCCCAGCCGATCCGGCCGGCCTGGTCCATGGTCCAGACATAGAGGATGACCGATGGCGCGACGCCGAAGGCGATGAAGTCGGACAGTGAATCGAGTTCCGCGCCGAACTTGCTGGTGCTGTCGAGCAGGCGCGCGATCCGCCCGTCCAGCGCATCGAACACAGCGGCCACGATGATGGCGATGCAGGCGAGCTCCCATTTCCGTGCCGCCGCATCGGCGACCGAATCCGGCCCCGTATAGGTCGTCATGTTCATGAGCGCATTGGCGTCGAGCGCGAACTTGATCGAGGTCAACCCCGCGCACAGAGCGAACAGGGTCAGCATGTTGGGGATCAGCCGGTTGATCGAATGGTCCCGCAATCTGGTTCGCCGCATGGCTCTCGATCCTCCAGGATTGAACCGTCCGCAGCAGCTCTATTCTGCCGCAGATTACCGTTGTTCGCCAAGCCTTGTGGATTCATCGGACTTGGTGTCCGCCAGCACAGTTTCGCCTGCAATCGCGCGTTGTCCGACGCACACCAATGGCGAAACGCCGTCCGGCAGATAGACATCGACCCGGCTGCCGAACCGGATCAGGCCAAAACGCTCACCCGCCCGCAAGGTGCGGCCGGCGGACAGATCGCACTTGATGCGCCGCGCAACCAGCCCAGCGATCTGCACCACGCAGAGAGTGAGGCCGTCGGGCGCGCGCAGGTGGATCGATTGGCGCTCATTGTGCTCGCTGGCCTTGTCGAGCGCGGCGTTGACGAACTTGCCTGGCCGATAGGCCAGCGCGACCACCTCGCCATCGATCGGCGAGCGGTTCACGTGCACGTCGAACACGTTCATGAAGACACTAACGCGCGTCAGCGGCCGTTGATCCATGCCGAGCTCCGCCGGCGGGATCGCTGGCTGGATCATCTGCACCACGCCATCAGCTGGCGAGACGATGAGGCCTGGCCGGTTCGGCGTCACGCGCGCGGGATCGCGGAAGAAGAAGGCGCACCAGCAGGTGAGAATGACACCGGCCCAGCCCAGCGGCTCCCATGCCCAGAACAGCAGCACCGTTACCGCCGCAAACAGGGCAACAAAGCGCCATCCCTCACGATGGATCGGCGGGACAGTGAAAGTGGACAAGAAGGTTACCTCGCTCGGCTGACGGCGGCCCTTCAAGCTCTTCGCCACGGTCCGCCGCTATTTCATTGATTTGGCACATATCTGGCCACGGACGCCGCGCAAGTCAATGATTGGCTGCCGACCCTCGCCCTGACCCTATGGGCCTACCTTTTAGCTTTCGTTAATCACCCGGCCATTAGCATCAGGCTTGGCCCAGAACCATTTCGCTTGGCGCTGCTTTCATGAATATGCCGACGGTCTTCAACCGCCCACCTGTTCCTGTCGAACTGAACGAGCTGGACGTCCTCGACGACGGCTCCGTGGCGCTGAAGCAGGAACGCGCCAACGTCGAATTTGGCTTCAAGGCCTGCGGGCTCCCCTTCTCCGCAGTGACGCGGCTGACCGAGTCCGGACCCGTGCTGCAGATCGCGGCGGATATCGGCGGCGATCCCTATTCAGCGGAAGGAGTGGACATGCGCGAGGTCGTGCATGCGATCATCCGCTCCAGCCACACGTCACCCTCGTGCCGCCTGATGGTCTCCAAGCAGAAGAGGATCTATTGCCTCGGCAAGGCGCGGCTCGGCGAGAGCTGGACTCCGACAGCCCTGCTGGCGGTGGCAGCCGACCTGGTGCTGGAAGCCAGGCCTTATCTGATGGTGCTGCGTGACGTCCTGCCGCGCTGGGCAAAGCCCGCGGCCTGAGTTCCCATCATTTTGCTTTGACCAATGCCGTGAGCTCGTCGAGCTTGTGGTGCAGCAGCTCGAGCTCAAGCTCGCTCTTGAGATTGACGTGATAGAAGTATTCGAGCTTCTGACGGTCGATCTGGCTTTCGCGGTTCTGGCTCATGAGGATGACCGGCGCCGCATAGGCCGCCTGGAACGACAGAGCGAGATTAAGCAGGATGAACGGGTACGGATCCCAGTGCTGGATCCAGGCCACAATGTTGAACACCACCCACAACACCAGGATGATCGTCTGGGCCAACAGGAACGGCCAAGAGCCGAGCAACTTGGTCACGCGGTCGGCTAACAGCTGGCCTTTGGTCGCTTTGGCGTAAGAGGGAATGTTCCTTGCCGGGTTCAAGACCCGCAGTTCTTGAATGAGCGCCAGCTCGTCCTCAGTCAGTTTCATCGTCCCCTCGCATCTCGATCCACCGCCGCGCCGATGATCGGCGCCAAGACGCCATGATCACCGCGCTATCTGTCCTGCAGCTCGCGCGGACTCAGCGCGAGACCCGCGGCGCTCATCTTGCTACATCTTTCGCTGCGGGAGCGAGGTCAATTGCCGGTGGGGACGGAGAACACTTGACCAGGATAAATGAGATCCGGGTTGGTGATCTGGTCCTTGTTCGCTTCATAGATCACGGTATAGCGGACGCCGCGGCCGTAGCTTTCGCGTGCCAGCTTCCACAAGGAATTGCCTGGCTGCACCACGATCCTGCCTCCGACCAGGCTCGCCATGTTGCCGTTCTGCCCAGCGCTCGTCTGCGTCGTGCCGGTGGTGGCGGCATTCTGCTGCGCGCCGTTTCCAGCCTGGGACGCCAGCGGTACCGCCGCCTGCTCGAACGGAGTCTGCGCGCGCGCCAGCACCTTCCCCGTCTCGTCGACCTGGTCGACCCGGATGACATGCAGGCCGGTGGCAAGTGGCGCCGGCGGCGTGAAGGACCACAGCCCTTCCTCATCGGCGACCGCTTCGCCGATCGGATTGTTGTCGACATAGACGAACAGCCGCGCGCCGCCGGGCGCCTTGCCCGACAGGATCGCTCGGCCGCTGGCATCGTAATCGATCGCCGAAATCACCGGTCCCTTCGGCGCGCCGGCAGCCGTTTCCGCGGGCTGGTCCGGGACGTTCATCACGCGCGTCGGGCCATTGCCTGATTTGGGGACCTCGATAGCCAGCGCGCCGGCCGGCTGGTCGCTGGTGCGGCCGGCGATGTCCTTGGCTACTTGCGGCACCAGCACGACGACCGAGCTTTCCGATTCCTGCTTGGGCGCCTGTTTGCCCTCGGCCCCCTCGTCCTGGCTCTCCAGCGTAAAGCTATGCTCGCCTGGATCGAGTGCGCTGTCGGGCAGGAAGACCCACTCCCCGCGATTGTCTGCCTTCACCGAGCCGATGGCCTTGCCCTGATCCAGGATCGTGACCTCGGCATCCGGCTTGGCGCGGCCGGCGATGACGGCATCGCCGCTGGGATTGACCCGCACCACGTCAAAGCTGGGTGGGGCGGCCGCGGCACCTTCGGCCTCGCTGCCTGCCGCAGACGGCGCCGGAGCGGCGCCACCAGTGTTGGCGGACTGGGTCGTCTGGCCGGCATCATTGCCGCCCTGGGCGTTGTTGGCTGTCGAGTCGGTCGCGGCGCCGGGGGCAGCGGTTCCGGCAGGCTGGCCGGACGCTGGCGCCGCATCGCCGGCATCATCCTGATCCTGCTGGTAGATCGCGAAGAAAAGGCCAAGCGCGACCACCAGAACCGCGGCGCCGATTGTTCCGGTCAGAGCGACGCGCGTCACCTGAACCTCCCGTAACCAACTTGTTGCACGACACTATCAGACCAGCAGGTGAGTCAGAAGGCCGAAGTCAAGCCCGGGATCAGCGACCCCGCGGCAAAAAATCGGCTAAAGACCATTCAGCCGCCGATTGCAAAACCCAGTCGTACGGCCGACTGTGGCGCGAATGCCACGGAATTGACCTTACACTGGCCCAAAAGAGCTAGGCTCCAATACTTGCCCGGATACCCGATTCCAGCCATAAATGTTGTGACAAGAGGGATAGAGAAGAAAGGCCAGGGGGACGGCCCCTTGGATTGGAAATGAGTCAGATTGTGAAGTCCGTTTGCGTCTATTGCGGCGCCTCCAATGGTGCCTCCGAAACCTTCCTCAAAATCGCCACCGACGTAGGCCGCGCCCTGGGGGAGCATCGCATCCGCTTGATCTATGGCGGCGGCGGAATCGGCCTGATGGGCGCTCTCGCCGACGCTGCCCTGGCGGCAGGGGGCGAAGTTCTAGGCATCATCCCGGAACATCTGCAGCAGGCTGAGCTTGGCCATCGCGGCCTGACCGAGCTCAAGATCGTCGACAGCATGCACACGCGCAAGCGCATGATGTTCGACCTGTCCGAGGCTTTCATCGTGCTCCCCGGCGGCATGGGCACGCTCGACGAGACCTTCGAGATCATCACCTGGCGCCAGCTCGGCATGCACGACAAGCCGATCATCCTGGTCAATCACGACGACTATTGGGATCCGTTCCTGGACCTCGTCGACCACGTGATCGACAACGGCTTTGCCCGGTCCGCGGCGCGGCAATTGTTCTCGGTGGTCGGCGGCGTCGGCCGCCTGTTCGACCTGCTCGGTGCGGAGCCGCAGACCCGCGAACCCAGCTATCCCGAACGAATTTAGTTTGGCTAGGCTGTGATTTCCGCGCGCTGGAAATTCCAGCGCGCGATGCTATTCTGCGGCCCGATTTTGCGATGCAATATCGTCGCTGCCGTACGCTGACGCGCGCTGGGCGACGATCCTCGGAGGAAGCAATCGAATGGCGAAGATCAAGGTCACGAATCCGATCGTGGAGCTCGACGGCGACGAGATGACGCGCATCATCTGGCACTTCATCAAGGACAAGCTGATCCTGCCCTATCTCGATGTCGATCTGAAATATTACGACCTCGGCATCGAGAGCCGCGATAAGACCGGCGACCAGATCACGATCGACGCCGCCAACGCCATCAAGCAGCATCGCGTCGGCGTCAAATGCGCGACCATCACGCCCGACGAAGCGCGCGTGAAGGAGTTCAGCCTCAAGCAGATGTGGAAGTCGCCGAACGGCACGATCCGCAACATCCTCGATGGCACGGTCTTCCGCCAGCCGATCATCTGCCGGAACGTGCCGCGCCTTGTGCCGGGCTGGACCCAGCCGATCGTCATCGGCCGTCACGCATTCGGCGATCAGTATCGCGCTACCGATTTTGTGGTTCCCGGCAAGGGCAAGCTGACCATGAAATTCGAGCCCGCTGATGGCGGCAAGCCGATCGAAAAGGACGTGTTCACGTTCACCGGCGGCGGCGTTGCCATGGGCATGTACAATCTCGACGATTCGATCCGCGGCTTCGCGCGCGCCTGCCTGAACTATGGTCTCGATCTTGGCTGGCCGGTCTACCTCTCCACCAAGAACACCATCCTCAAGGCCTATGACGGCCGCTTCAAGGATCTGTTCCAGGAAGTCTACGACAAGGAATTCGCGGCCAAGTTCAAAGCCAAGAACATCACGTACGACCATCGCCTGATCGACGACATGGTGGCGAGCGCCCTCAAATGGTCCGGTGGCTTCGTCTGGGCCTGCAAGAACTATGATGGCGACGTGCAATCCGACACGGTGGCGCAGGGCTTCGGCTCGCTCGGCCTCATGACTTCCGTCCTCATGGACCCGGACGGCAGCGTTGTCGAAGCGGAGGCTGCCCATGGCACCGTCACGCGGCACTTCCGTGAGCATCAGAAGGGCAAGCAGACCTCCACCAACCCGATCGCTTCGATCTACGCCTGGACCCGCGGGCTTTGGTACCGCGGCAAGTTCGATAACACGCCTGAGGTGCAGAAATTCGCCGAGGCACTGGAGAAGATCTGCGTCGACACGGTCGAATCCGGTTTCATGACCAAGGATCTCGCGCTGCTGATTTCGCCTGACCAGAAATGGCTGTCGACCACTGAGTTCCTCGACAAGCTCGACGAGAACCTCAAGAAGACAATGGCCTGACCCTTCCCACGGAGAATTCCATGACCAACCTCTCCCGCCGCGCCTTTGGCGTGCTCGTCAGCTGCGCGCTCGCGACGGCCGGTGCTGCCGATGCGTTCGCGCAAGACCTCGAGAACACACTTTACATGGACCTCAGCTATGGCCGCGTGGTCATCCAGCTCCGCCCCGATGTCGCGCCGAAAACCGTCGCGCGCATCAAGGAACTGGCACGCCAGGGCTTCTATGACGGCACACCCTTCCACCGCGTGATTCCGAACTTCATGGCCCAGGGTGGCGATCCGAAGGGCACCGGAACCGGCGGCTCGGGCAAGCGGCTGGAAGCCGAATTTTCTGCGGTGAAGCATGTGCGCGGCACGGTTTCGATGGCGCGTTCATCGGACGTGAACAGTGCCGACAGCCAGTTCTTCATCTGCTTCGCGCCGGCGCCACATCTCGACGGCCAATATACCGCCTTCGGCCAGGTGATCGAGGGCATGGAATTCGTCGATCGCATCAAGAAAGGCGACCCCAGCAACAACGGTGTGGTCAGCGCCCCTCAGGATCGCATCGTGAAAATGCAGGTGGCTGCCGACGCGCAATAGCGCGTCAGTTCAACCAAGCGCGCAATAGCACATCAACGATTCGGTTCAAGGCTCGGCGTCGCGTCGAGCCGCGGGAAATCGTAATCCTCGATCGCGAGGATCCGCGAGACTGCGTCGTTGTCTTCGCTCAACGGAAAGCGGGCGAATTCGCACCTGCCGACCCCGCCCGTCAGGAGCCCCCAAGCGAGCGATCCGAAGAACGGCTGCCGCCCGTTCACCACCTCGGCATAGCTATTGAAGAGCTCCTGCTCTTCGGGCCAGCCGATCTCGTCCAGGTAGCGGCCAGTGAACTCTAGGCCGTTATATTCGACCACCCGCGTGCCGACGAGCCGATAGCGGAATCGCAGGGGATCACACTCGACATCGACGATCATGATGTTGGGTAGGAGATCCTTGATCTGGTCCGGCGCAATGTCCCCGCGTCGCGGCACCAAACCGCCGCGAGCTGCACGCTGGGCCTCCCAATAGGAATTGAGCCGGTGAATGCGCGGCGAGGTGATCTCGGCGATATCCAACCTATCGGTCGGCTTCGGCATCTCCGACTCGGGATAGAGACAGAAAGGTAGATCACAATTGCGCTGCGGCCCGATCTTTGCAATTGGCCTTGCCTACCGCTCCGCCACGCGCGGCACCCCGATCGCTCTTTCTGGCGGCTGCAGCCGCATGATCCATCCGAAAGTATGCGGAAAAATCGACGGCGCCAGCAGGAAGGCGCCGCGATATTCGTCCGACTGCACGAACCACAGCCCCACTAATCCGACCGCCGCGCCGGACAGCACGAACAATGTTCCAACCCAGCGCCACGGCCGAACGGCCCACTGCGCGGGGAGATGAACGTCCGCATCGCCGCTATCCTGGATGAAGATCGCCACCATCTCGTGCCGGCAGATCAGGAAGGTGGTCGCACCGGCGACGATGAGGACTGCCATCAGGATCCAGAACATCTCTCGCCACACCTGGTCGGGATTTGCGAAATGCGCGTATGGCAGCTCCTCCCACATCATCAGCGGGAAATCATAGAAGCCGTGGCCGAGGATCGGCACAATCAAGGCCAGCAGCCAGCTCAGCACCGGCGCCTGCCCTCGATAGGCGCGCGCGGCGAAAAGTCCCATGACTCCGCCGAACACCATGGGGGCCAGGATCGAGAGCGCACCCCGCATCGTGCCCAGCGAGAGCCAGTCCGGGCTGCGCAACAGATAGAGCGAATTCTCGAGGCCCGCGAAACCGAGGCCGATCAGCATCGCGGCGCAGAACAGGTCGCCGCCGGAATCGCAATCCTTGTGCTCCTGCACGATGAAGTAGAGCAGCAGGAATTTTCGCGAGCTCCTCCGGCCCGGCCGCGCCGATGAAGGCGGAAGCCAGCGCGGATTCGACGCCTGCCGCGGCAAAGCTGGTCGCCCAGCCGATGATGGGACCCGCCGACAGCACGAGCATGCCGGAAATGACGCCGAGGGCCAAGGTGCGCACGATCAGCCTTGGTCCCATCCGCTTGCAATAGTGGCTGACCAGGAAAGCCGTCAGCACCGCCGCGGGCAGGATCGCGAACCCGATGATGACAAGCTTGATGAGAACCCACATAGACTCCGACCCCCGATGCAACCAAGTTACCAGATCGAGGCCGGCATCAGACAGCGTCGACTATCGTCGCCACGCCTTGAGCCGCTTCACCGCCTCCGCCATGTCCCCGGTCGAGCCGGCGAAGGAGAAGCGCATCGTGGCGTGGCCGCGCTGGCCGTCGAAATCGACGCCGGGCGTCGCGGCCACGCCGGTCTCAGCCAACATCCGGCGGCAGAACTCGACGCTATCGTTGGTGAGGTGCGCGACATCAGCATAGACGTAGAAGGCTCCGTCCGTCGCTACCAACCGATCGAATCCTGCGCCGGGCAGGTCGTTCAGCAGCAATTCGCGATTGGCTGCATAGCGCTGGACATTGGCGCGGCATTCGTCGTGCGCGTCGAACGCCGCGATGCCCGCATGCTGCGACAGGGTGGGCGGCGAGATGAAGAGGTTCTGCGCCGTGCGCTCGATCGGCTGCACCAGCTCCGCCGGCACCACTAGCCAGCCAAGCCGCCATCCCGTCATCGAGAAATACTTGGAGAAGGAATTGACCACGACCGCCTGGTTGTCGATCGCCGCCGCTGTCACTGCGTCAACGCCATAGGTGATGCCATGATAGATCTCGTCCGAAATGAAGCGGATGCCGCGCTGGCTGCAATACTGCGCCAGCGCGCGCATCTCCGGTTCGTGGATGATGGCGCCTACTGGATTTGACGGGCTGGCGACGATGAGCCCATCCAGGTGCTCGCCCATCTCCCGTTGCACCTGTTCCAGCGCCGCGACTGTCGGCTGATACTTGGTATCGGCCTCCATCGGTACGATCACCGGCTCGATCCCAAGCGCCGTCAGGATGTTGCGATAGCAGGGATAACCGGGGCTCGCGAGCGCGACGCGGTCGCCCGGCTCGAATGCCGTCAGGAACGCCAGCAGAAAGCCACCGGACGACCCGGTTGTGACGACGACGCGCTCCGCCGGCACGTCGGATCCGTAGAACTCGCGATAGTGTCGCGAGATGCGCGCGCGCAGTTCCGGCAAGCCGAGAGACAGCGTATAGCCGATCAGCTCCTTGTCGAGCGCCGCCTTCGCCGCCTCCAGCACCTTGCGTGGCGCGGGCGTCGAGGGCTGGCCGACTTCGAGATGCACGACGTCGGCGCCGGTCGCCGCGCGCTCTGCTGCGGCCCGCATCACTTCCATCACGATGAAGGGATCGATGCGGCCTCTGGCTGCGACCTTGAGGGTCATCGCGTCTACTTGCCGCTCACCAGCGTGGCAAGGCCATTGCCGCGGAAGTCGTTACGCAGTTGGCAAGAATCCGGATCGGTCGGCGTGCCGCGCGGGCAGAATATCGCGTTCACCCGCCCGAGTGCCTCGCGCTGCTCGGTCTGGTATCCGGCAGCTGAAAGCGCGCCGGATGGATTCTCATCGCCGCTGACATCGAAATAAGCGACATCCGGATCGACGCCATGATAGACGCGTGGCCGCAGTGTCGCCGTTTCCAGCGGTATCCGTTCCTCCGTCACTGCGTAGAGCATGTCCGCTTCCGCCACCACGCCCGCCATCCCACCGGAACCAGCGGAGAGATAATAGAGCTCGCCATTGTTGTCGTTCGCCACGATCAGCGGCGCGAGCGAAGAGAAGCCAAACCCCTTCTCCGACGGCGCCGGCGACAGGATGATGCCCGTGCCCTGTGCGACGCGTCCCGCGCCGAACAAGGCGTTCATGGTAAAGTTGCAGGCGATGCCCAGCCCGTCCTTGTCGACCGCGACCACGCTGGCCGCGAACGGATTCTCAAGCACGCGCTGCGCTGGAAATGGCAGGCTGGCTGCCGGCGTGGCGCGCCCCGATTGATGGCCCTGCATCACCTGCGCGACATGCTGGTCGGAGACGAGCGCATCGGCGGGTTGTTTTGACTCGCCCAGCCCATCCATCCACTGCGCACGATCGGCGGTCAGGCGCATGCTGGCATCGGCCAGGAAAGCGGCACGATTCTTGTCGCCGGCACTGTCGAGCGCCTTCAGCATCTGCGCGACGGCAACGCCGCCGGACGCCGGCGGTTGCGGCAGAAAGACACTCTGGTCGCCCCACTTGATCTCGAGCGGCTTATAGAACTTCGCCTGGAAGCCGCGCAGATCCTCGATGGTCAACGGCGCGCCGATTGCCTGCGCGCTGGCGGCCAGTTGCTGCCCCAGCACACCGCCGTACAACTCGTTCGGCCCCTTGGCGCGGATCTGGCCCAGCACCCCGGCCAGTTCCGGCTGCCGCAGATTGTCGCCTTCATTGAGCATGCTGCCATCGGCGCGCGTGAACAAGGCGGCCATCTGCGGATCGGCGCGCAGCTTCTTTTCCCCGAGCGCGACGTCATGCGCCAGCGCGCGGCTGGTCGCCTCGCCGGTCTGCGCGATGCTCTCCGCAGGCGCCACCAGCTGTGCCCAGGGCAGCGTGCCATAGCGCGCCGCCAGCGCTGCCATGCCGCGCGCCGAAGCGGGGACCGCGACCAGGCCACCCGCTGCCGCCCGCGGCAGGAAATCCAGCACCTCGCTCGCGATCTTGTCCTCTTCGCCGCGGTGGATGACGCATATGCCGCCCCCGCCGAGACCTGCCGTCGAGGGCATGGTCGCCGACATCACGAAATACGCCGCCACTGCCGCGTCCGCCGCGTTGCCGCCGGCGTTCAGGATCTCGCGCCCGACCAAGGCGGCCCGCGGCTCGTCAGCCACAATCCCGCCGTAAAAATTGTCCACGGAGTAGAGCTCGCCGGCATATTGCGCACCGCCGCGGGTGCAGGCAGCAACGACCAGCGCTACGCCGGCCAGGGCTCCAAGCGCTGTAAATGCCTGGAATCCAAAGATCTTATGGTCCGGCCGGCCGGCCCGGACCGGGCGTCGGACAGCCTTGCCCGATAGGCTCTTGCCGATATGATGCCGCACGGACATATGAGGAACCCCGCTGGAGTTTGGTGGTTTTAACGATTCGGCCGCGAGCATAAGAAGGACTATGGATGTGATCAACCGGGCTGGCCGATCCCTGCAGACCCTGCGCAGGCCGGCGCGTTGCGCGGTGAGCCTTGCGCTGGCCGCGGCGCTGGCCTTGGCGCCGGTGGCGGACGCGGCGGCACAGTCACGCGGCCCCAGCCTGATCCGCGATGCGGAGATCGAAGCGACCCTGCGGGCTTATGCCGACCCCATCTTCGCGGCGGCAGGGCTCGATACCTCGGCGGTCCAGGTCCATATTATCGAGAGCAAGGAGATCAATGCCTTCGTTTCCAACGGCATGCAGATCTTCATCCATACCGGCTTGTTGACCCAGGCCAAGACTCCAAACCAGCTGATCGGGGTGATCGCCCACGAGACCGGCCACATCCAGGGCGGCCATCTCGCGCGCCGCAAGGAAGAGCTCGAGAATGCCACGATCGAATCCATCATCGGAATCCTGGCCGGAGTGGCCGTGGGAGTGGCGAGCGGCAATGGCGGGGCTGGCATTGGGGCCGCGACCCTTGGCCAGAGCATCGCGCAGCGCAACCTGCTGCAATATTCGCAGGCTCAGGAGGGCTCCGCTGATCAAGCTGCTTTCCGGCTGCTGAACGCTACCCAGCAATCGCCGAAAGGCATGGTCGATTTCTTCAGGATGCTGTGGAGCCAGGAGGCACTATCCTCGATCAATCAAAATCCCTACTTGCGCACGCACCCGTTGACGTCCACGCGTATCGACGCTGCCGAAGCGGCACTGCGGCAATCACCCTATGCCGATCGCACCGATTCACCGGAGTTGATGACGCGTCATCAGCGAATGCTCGCGAAACTCAATGGCTATCTGGAGCCGCTCGGCCGCGTGATGACGATGTATCCGGAAAAGGATCAGAGCGTGCCTGCGCGTTACGCCCGCGCCATCGCTTATTTCCGTGTCTCGCGCACCGAGGAGGCACTTGCCTCCATGGACAGCCTGCTCAAGGAGGCACCGAATGACCCCTTCTTCATCGAGCAGAAGGCGCAGATCCTCTACGACCGCGGCCGCCTTGCCGACGCGCTGCCGCTCTATCAGCAGGCCCTGGATCTGGCTCCGCAAGAGCCGCTGATCCGGATGGAACTGGCGGAAACGCAGGTGGGCCTGGAGGATCCGGCGCTCCTGGATTCGGCGACGGCCAATCTCAACGAAGTCGTGCGGGTGGAGCCGAGGAATGCCCGTGCCTTCCACCTGCTGGCGATCGCCTATGGAAAGGCCGGCGATGAGCCGATGGCGACCTTGGCCCAGGCGGAGGAATTCCTCAATCGCGGCAAGAACAAGGAAGCCAAGGCCTTCGCCGACCGCGCCATGAAGGGGCTCAAGGAAGGCTCTCCCGGCTACCTCAAGGCACAGGACATCCAGTTCGCGGCCGACCAGAGCGAAGACGACGATTGACAAGTTCGTGATGCCGGTGGCGCGACCCCGGTGCGTGCCGCTATGCTGTCAGCCGCAACACATTTGCTGAAAGATTGTCTCTATGCGCGCGATCCTGATCGCTTTGGCCCTGCTGCTCGCCGCCGCTGGCGGTTACGCCTTCAAGGAGTTCGCGGTGGCCCGCGATGCTGCCGAAGTGCCGGCCTCCGCCACCATCGATCAGCAGATCTCGCAATATCTCAAGGCTCACCCTGACGAAGTGCTGGCTTCCCTCAAGCTGGCGCAGGCGAATGCCCAAAAGCAGCAGCAGGCCGACGCACATCAGGCGCTGGAGCAGAAGCAGGACCAGATATTCAACAATCCGGCCGATCCCGTGGCCGGCAATCTGCAAGGCGACGTCACGGTGGTCGAGTTCTTCGACTATCGCTGCCCCTATTGCAAGCGGGTGGCTGACTCGCTGACAGAGTTGCTGAAAGCCGATCCGAACGTACGGCTCGTGTACAAGGAATTCCCGATCCTTGGTCCTGAATCCGTGGTCGCCGCGAAGATCGCGCTGGCCGCGCAGCGCCAGGGCAAATACGAGCAGGTACATACAGCCTTCATGGCGCACAAAGGCTCGTTCGAGGAAGCCGCTCTGCTCGAGCTCGCGGCGTCCGTCGGCGCCGACGCGACCAGGCTGTCGGCCGACATGCAGGACCCCGCAATCCTCGGCCAGTTGCAGGCGAACGATTCCCTGGCCGCCACGCTCGGCATTACCGGAACGCCCGGTTTCCTGTTCGGCAAGCAGTTGGTGCCCGGCGCCGTCTCGCTCGACGACATGAAGAAGCTGGTCTCGGCGGCCCGCGCACAGGCCGGTTAGCACCATCAGCGCTTTGATGTGAATGTCGCAGCAAAGGACCTTCCGCGGCGCGCTGTAGACACCCATAGTCGGTTCAACTGCCGCGAATCCACGGACGGATTCGTGATTGAGGCTACAGATTCCAGGCGGGGAGTCGCGTAGGCAGGCAGGCGCGGTCGGGGGCTGACTTGCTTGGGGGTTCGTGTGCGCGGAACAGATGCGACGTTGGTGTCCAGCCAACCGCTTGACGATATCGACCGGACAATTCTCGAAGCACTGCAGCAGCACGGCCATCTCTCCCATGCTGAGCTGGGACGGATGGTTGGGCTCGCCGTTTCCTCGGTCAATGAGCGTATCCGCAAGCTGGTGCAGCGCGGCGTGATCTCGGGCTGGAATGCGCGCCTGTCGCCGAGCGCGCTGGGGCTCGACCTGCTCGCATTCGTCTACGTGCTGATCGACCGGCCGGAAAATTCTCCCGCGTTCCTGGAGCTGGTGAGCCAGCTGCCGGAGGTGCAGGAGTGCCACCACATCGCAGCCGACTGGAATTTCCTCTTGAAGGTCCGGATGCGTAACACCGCCACGTTCGAAGCGCTCTTGACCCACCGGCTGAAGGCCGTGACCGGCGTGGTCCGCACGCAGACCGTCATCACGCTGACCTCGCACAAGGACACGCCGGCCCTGCCGCTCAAGAGCTGATCGCCGCGGCTACTTTTCCGTGACGCGCGTGATGACGACCGACGGCGCGGAGCGCTCGATCGGCCCGTGAAAGACCGCCTCGATGTTGTTGCCGTCGGGATCGAGGGCGAAGGCTCCATAATATCCCGGATGGTAATGCCGCTCGCCCGGCGCGCCATTGTCGCGCCCTCCGGCCGCCAGCGCCGCCGTGTGGAATCGCTGCACCGCCTGCCGGTCCGCTGCCTGGAACGCGAGATGCAAGCCGCCGGTCAGCGGTGTGCCCTTGCTGAGGCAGAGCTCGTCCGCCTCCGCATACTCGCCAAAGTCCTGGGTTGCCGGCAGGCCGAGGGAGCCCAGCACCGCATCATAGAACCGGCGGCTGGCCGCGAGATCCTTCACCTTGAGGTGGACGTGATCGAACAGGCGCCCGACATGATAGCTCATCGCCGACTCCAGCCTTGAAGGTGAAACCATAGGTTCGAACCAGCCCGCGGCCCCGCTGTTCCCTTCTCCAGAAGGGCGATGTGCGGCTGGCCGGCCCACGTTGCGCCCGCTAGTCGCCGCCGCTATAAGGACCGGGACGCTCGAATCGGCGGGGGAAGGGTCTTGGCAAAATCGCCTAAGATATTGATTCTGAACGGCCCAAACCTCAACATGCTGGGGGTGCGGGAAACCGCGATCTATGGCACGGACACGCTCGGCGACATCGAACGGATGTGTGCGCGGCGGGCCAAGGGGCTCGGCCTTGCCATCGATTTCCGGCAGTCGAACCTGGAGGGCGAGCTTGTCACCTGGGTCCAGGAAGCGCGCACGAGCGCGACAGGCATCGTCCTCAATCCCGGCGCCTACGGCCACACCTCGATCGCCTTGTTGGATGCCCTGCGCATGGCCGACAAACCTGTGATCGAACTGCATTTGTCCAACATCCACCGCCGCGAGGCTTTCCGCCATCACACCTATACCAGCCAGGCTGCCACCGGAGTCATTTGCGGGCTTGGCGCGCACGGTTATGGATTGGCGCTGGAGGCAATGGCGGAGCTGATCAACAAGAGAGATCGCGCATGACCAAGTTCGATATCGATGAGGCCCTGATCCGCAAATTGGCCAAGCTCCTGAAGGAGACCGGCCTCACCGAGATTGAATATGAGACCGATGACGCGCGCATCCGTGTCAATTCCGGCGCGACCGGCACCGTTGTCGCGGCGGCCGCTCCGGCGGTCATTCCAGCGGCCGCCGCCCTGACGCCGGCGCCCACCGCTGCGGATGGGCCGGCCGCCGGTTCTGTCTCCTCGCCAATGGTCGGCACTGCCTACCTGTCGCCGGAGCCGAATGCCGCCAGCTTCGTGAAGGTCGGCGATCGCGTCGCGAAAGGCCAGACGATCCTCATCATCGAAGCCATGAAGGTGATGAACCCGATCCCGGCGCCGCACGCTGGCACCATTACCCAGATCCTGGTCCAGGACGGTCAGCCGGTGGAGTTCGGCGAGCCGCTGATGGTCATCGCCTAGGGCCGGCATCAGGCAATGTTCGAAAAGATCCTCATCGCCAATCGTGGAGAGATCGCGCTGCGCATCCATCGCGCCTGCCGCGAAATGGGCATCCGCACGGTCGCGGTCCATTCCGTTGCCGATGCCGACGCCATGCATGTGCGCCTGGCCGACGAGAGTGTCTGCATCGGCCCGGCGCCGTCGCGCGATTCCTATCTCAATATGCCGGCCATCATCTCGGCAGCCACCATCACCGGCGCCGATGCGATCCATCCCGGCATCGGATTCCTGTCGGAGAATGCGCGCTTCGCCGCGATGGTGGAGGAGCACGGCTTCACTTTCATCGGCCCTGCCCCGGACCACCTGTCCCTGATGGGCGACAAGGTACAGGCGAAGGACGCCGCGACCCGCTTCGGCATTCCGGTTGTTCCCGGCTCCGAGGGCGAGGTGAAAGATGAGGCCGATGCCAGGCGCTGGGGCAAGAAGATCGGCTATCCGGTCCTGATCAAGGCCGCGGCCGGCGGCGGCGGCAAGGGCATGCGCGTCGCCAACGACGAGAGCGAGCTTTCGCAGGCCTGGTCGATGGCACGCAGCGAAGCGATGAAGTCGTTCGGCAACGACGCGGTCTACATGGAGAAGTATCTCTCCCACCCGCGCCATATCGAGATCCAGATCCTCGCCGACAATCACGGCAATGTCGTGCATCTCGGCGAACGCGATTGCTCCTTGCAGCGCCGGCATCAGAAGTTGGTTGAAGAAGCCCCCTCGCCCGCGCTCAATGCAAAGCAGCGCGCCGAGATCGGCGAGGTCGCGACCAGCGCCATGCGCAAGATGGGATACCGCTCGGTCGGCACCATCGAGTTCCTGTTCCAGGATGGCGAATTCTATTTCATCGAGATGAACACACGCTTGCAGGTCGAGCATCCGGTGACCGAGATGATCACCGGCATCGATCTGGTGCGCGAGCAGATCCGCGTTGCCTCCGGCGCGCCGCTCGGCATGACCCAGTCCGACATCTCCTTCAACGGCCATGCCATAGAATGCCGCATCAATGCGGAGAACCCGGAGACTTTCACGCCCTCGCCGGGCAAGGTCACGGAGTTTCATGCGCCGGGCGGCCTTGGCGTGCGCGTCGATTCAGCGCTCTATGGCGGTTATCGCGTGCCGCCGCACTATGACAGCCTGATCGCCAAGCTGATCGTCCACGGCCGCAGCCGCAACGAATGCATGATGCGCCTGCGCCGTGCCCTGGAAGAGATGGTGATCAACGGGATCCACACCTCGGTGCCGGTCCACCGCCGCATCATCGGCGCCGCAGATTTCCTGAACGGCAGCTACGATATCCGCTGGCTGGAAAAGTTCGTCGCGGAACAGCAGGCCTAGAGGGTCGCCAGACAACAAGAGCGCCGGCGATGCCGGCGCTCGGAAAACGACACGCCTGCGCAACCATCATTTCTGCGGGGGAACTTTCGTCGGCTGCGTCTGATTCTGCGTCAGGATCACAGTCTGGTCGGCGGCCGGAGCCGCTGACGAAGGCGCGGGTGTCGATTGGGCCACTGGCGCCGGCGTGCTCTGAGACTGCGCCGTTACGCTGGAATGGCTGGGGCATTCGGCAAACGCCGGAGCCGCAACCAGAACGGCCGCGAGCCCCAGCGCCAGCCTTGATACATTTTTCATGGACACCTCCTTTCGCTGTGAAAGGCGAGGCCATCCTGCGCCCTCGGCCGGGAATGTAAAGACCCCGACCGATCACATTTCCGTCGCGCTGAGGACCGTGCCGTCATAGAGCGCCGGCAACCATGGCAAATCCGTCACACCGGGCTCGATGCCCAATTGCTTCATTAAGGTGCTCAACTGGCCGCGATGGTGGGTGCCGTGATTGAACATGTGCGTCACCAGCACCCAGCGCGGCAGGATCCGCGTCTTGCGGTCATTCACGCTGACGTAGGACATGGTCTCGGCGAGCCAATCTTCCGTCACATTGGCCGCCCAATCCTCCATGCGCTGGTCCATGACGCGGCGCGCGGCTGCCAGTTCCTCCCAAGCCTCGTGCACGATCGTGCCGATCCGCTTGGCCGGCATCGGGCTGCCCGTGAACCGGCCCATCCAGGCGACGTCACCGTAGATGAGATGATCGAAGGTGCCGTGAATCGATTTGAAGTAGGCCCCAAGATCGCGCTTGCGCTCCGCATCGGTAAGCCGCCCGCAGAGATCCAGCATGCGTCCGTTCATCCACGATCCATACGCTGCCATCATTCGCACCTGGACTGGCGGCATAATTCCCTCCCGGCTGCTCACGCGCTCGCGGCGACTATGCCACGGCCGCTATTTGCGTTAGGCTTGCGTTGTTGGAGGAGGCGCCATGTCGAATCGCGCTGGTTCGCCCCGCATCACCCCGGAGATGCTGCTCCGGGCCTACGCCATCGGGATTTTCCCCATGGCGGAATCACGCCACGATCCGCATCTCTATTGGATCGATCCCGATGCGCGGGGCATCCTGCCGCTCGAGGACTTCCACGTTCCGCGCAGCCTCAAAAAGACCGTCCTCAAAGGCCCGTTCCAGGTGACCGCCGATCGCGCGTTCGAGGATATCGTGGCAGGCTGCGCCGAGCCGGCGCCCGGCCGCCGGCAGACCTGGATCAACGACACGATCTTCGATCTGTGCCGCAAGCTGCACGTCATGGGCTATGCCCACTCGGTCGAGACCTGGCTGGATGGCGAACTGGTGGGCGGTCTCTATGGCGTCGCGCTGGGCGGCGCGTTCTTCGGTGAAAGCATGTTCAGCCGCGAGACCGACGCCAGCAAGGTGGCGCTCGTGCATCTGGTCGCGCGACTGAAACGCGGCAGCTTCGCCCTGCTCGACACCCAGTTCGTCACCAAGCACCTGGAACGTTTCGGCGCGATCGAGATTTCCCGCGACCTCTACCGCAGGCACCTGACGGAAGCGTTGAAACATCGCGCTTCGTTCCCGGCTGAGCTGTCCGCAAGTGCTCTCGCCGAATCCCTGAGCGGATTCTAGTTCGCCGGCGCTGCGCCGTCTTGTTGCGCGGGCTGCCCCTCGGCCGGCGGCTGCTCCGGCGGCGCCCCGTTCTTGTTGTCACAATCCAGCACCCACAGGTCATAGACCGGATGCTCCATGGCAGAGAGCGCTGGGCTGGAGGCGAACATCCAGCCGGAGAAGCGTGTCACCGGCTGCTCGCCCGGCTTCTGCTCGACCACCTGCAGGAAGGCCGCGCTTTCCGGCGTTTCCTCCGGCGGGTGCTTGTCGCAGGCGCGCAGGGTGATCTGCAACGAGCCGAAATTGACGGTCTCGCCGACGCCCACCTTGATGGTGGAGATCCGGGCGGTGATCTTGTCGAGGCCCTGCAGCACGGCCTCATTCATCTGGATCGCATGCGCAGGCGCCGTCCAGGCAACCAGCATCGGGGCGAACAAAGCCGCCGCGCCAAGCGCCGCCGTCAAATATCTCATTTGTCTTTCCGGTAGGGGTTCTGCAAATCCTCGACCAGGGCCTGCAGAATCCCGCGCACCTGCGCTTCGTCGCAGCCCATCAGGATGGCATCCTCCAGCGCGTCCTGCGCCAGTTGCCGGATCTCGTCGAGATTCTGGTTCAGCACCTTGATCTTCTCGACGCACGATACGGGATTGCCATCGGGCTGCCGCCAGACATGGCCGCCCTTCTTGCCTTTCCCGCCCATCTCGTCGCGCTTGGATGACATCTGCATCCGGCCTAGTTGCTGGCGCCGCCGCCGCTGTCGGTGCCGACCACGAACTTGTTGATCAAATCCGCCAAATTTATGGCGCCCTGCACATTGCGGATGCTCTCGCCCGGAGCCAGCATCGCCGTATCGCCGCCGATATTCAGCAGGATGTAATTGTCACCCAGCAAACCGTCGCTGGTGACGACTGCGGACGTATCCTTGGGCAGCTTGACCGAATCATCCATCTCGATGGTCACGACCGCCTGGTAGGCCTTCGGGTCGAAATGCTGGTCGATCACCGAGCCGACCTTGACGCCGGCGATGCGCACATCTGTGCCGATGCCGGTCGAGCCGCCGCTGTCGAACCTCAGCTCCAGCGGGTATCCGCTCGCTTCGGCGCTGACGTTGGTCTGCGAATAGACCAGGTACAAAAACCACCCCGCCACGACCAGCACGACTGCGCCGAGGACGGTCTCGAGTGTATTGCGCTCCATGGCCCTCTCGTTCCCTCCTGCCCTATCCTCGTCCTGATGGCGGAGACAGCCCCAATCTGCGCCCGCCCTTATTGTTCCGACCTCAGTTCGGCACCCAGGGCTCGTAATCGCCGCTGGAGGGCGCCCGCGCGCCGCCCTTGAGAACATGCCCTGGCGGGCGATAGGCGAGGTCGGTGCCGGTCAGGTTCGGCTCATGCGGTTTCTGCCAGGCGCGCTGCGGTGCGCGGCTGACCGGCGCTTGCACGATCGTGCTGTGCAGCCAGGCATTCCATTCCGGCGGCACCTTGCTGGCCTCCGGAATACCCTTGTAGAGCACCCACCGCCGCTCCCGCTTCTGCCCTTTGGTACGCTTGTCGAGATAGTAATAGTTGCCGAACTCGTCGGTGCCGACATGCTCGCCGTGGAGCCAGGTAAAGACGCGCGTGCCGAAGGACATGGATTCTGCCGGTCTCAAAAGTCTCGAATTCGCCGCGGACTATATCGGCGGGTCCCGGCGCTGGCAAGCTGACCAAAGACCGCTCCCGCCCCGCCAAGTAGCCGTCAAACCAGGATTTTCTCCAGTTCGACATAGGTCGGATGAGCGAATCCGGGATGGCAGCGCCAGACCCCTTCCGCAAACCCCAGGGACTGGAAGAACGCCCGGTTCTCGGCCAGCGCCAGCCGGACATCGACTCGCAGCCTCCTGGCGCCCATCTGGCGCGCCACCGATTCTGCGTTCCCCATCAGGGCGCGGCCCACCCCGGTGCCCCGCGCCGATGGATCGACCGCGAGGCGCCCTGCATAAGCGAATTCCGGTTTGCGCTGCACCGAGACGCAACCGACCATGCGGCCATCCTGCAGCGCAACCAGAATGGTGCCGCTCGCCATTAAAGACCGGATGCTCTCCGCGGTTTCCGACAGCGCGCTCGAGTCCGGCTGCAACTGCCCGCGATATTGCCCGAACGCGCGATGGATCAGCGTCACCACCGCCTCGGCCTCTTCGGCCCGCGCTGGCCTGATCTCCGGGGGCTTGCTCTCCGGCATCGGTTTACGCACCCTTGCGGTCCTTTCGACTCCAGGGGGTCATCCTGTCCTCTTCCCAATTCGCCGAACAACGCCGCCGCCGCATTCTTGGACTCGGCGTAACGCTGCTGGCAGCGCTGTTTGTCAGTCTGGTCACGACCTTTGCCAGGATTGCCTACGATTCGGGAAGCAATCCGGCAACGCAGGTCTTCCTGCGTTCCCTCTGCATGATGCTGGCCCTTGGTGCGCTGCAGCTGGCGCTGGGCCGCAGGATCATGCTGCCGCGTCGTACCATCGTGACCACCATCGGATTCGGCATCTGCATCCTGGTGATGTCGTTCGGCTATCTCTCTTCCGTCTTCTACATCAGCGTCAGCTTGGCGGTCCTGCTGCTCTATACCTACCCGCTGATGGTCGGCATCGCCTCGCCCCTCATCGGCCGCGAGCGCATGACCTGGATGAAAGCGCTGTGCCTCATCGGTGCCTTTGGCGGCCTCGTCGTTGCCTCCTCTGGCGGGTTTGGGACGCTGGATTGGCGCGGCATTGCGTTTGCGCTGGCTGCCGCTGGAAGCATCTCATTGATCGCTTTGTTCGGCGGCGCCGCCATGTCGCGGGCGCACCCATTTGTCATGAATGCGTGGATGAATCTCTGGGTAGTCCTGGCTGTCGGACTGTATTTGGCCATCAGCGGAGGACCGCATTTCCCTCAAACGACGGTCGGCTGGCTTGCGACTCTGGCGGTCTGCGTCTGCTACACGCTGGGCATCCTCTTCCTGTTCCTGGGCCTCATGCTGATCTCGCCGGCGCAGTCGGCGCTGACCATGAACCTGGAGCCTTTGTTTTCGACCCTGGCGGCGATTCTGCTGCTTCACGAAAAGGTCGCGCTTCAGCAATGGATCGGCATGGCTATGCTATTGATTTTCCTGGGCGTTTCGACACTCGCCGGAATTGCGCGCCGCGGAAAAGCCTGAAATTACTGGCACGACTTATCCACAGGCGACCGCAACGCCTACAAGATGCTGGGGGGAGCCACTAGATGTAGGTTCGTCAAGAACCAAATGTGACAAGATGTAGAAATGTTTGCTTGCTCCGACGCGCCCTGGGGGCTCTATATTAAGCATGTCGCTGCGGGGTCACCCGCAAGATATAGCGACCGATCTAAACAACTTAGACCACTTTGTTGAAGCGGTTTCTTCGGCAGGTGGAGGATTCCGCGTAAGGCGGGCTTAGCGGGGGATTAACATGCGTATCGAACGCCGTTTCACCAAATCCGACCAATCTCCCTACGCGGAGATTGCATTCCAGAAGACCACCAGCGAGATCCGCAATCCGGATGGCTCGATTGTCTTCCAATTGAAGGACATCGAGGTGCCGTCCGATTGGTCGCAAGTCGCCTCGGACGTGCTGGCGCAGAAGTATTTCCGCAAGGCCGGCCTGCCGGCGAAGCTGCGCCCGGTTGTCGAGCGCGACGTGCCGGAGTGGCTGTGGCGCCAGGAGCCGGACCGCGAAGAGCTGCTGAAGCTGCCGGCTGAGCAGCGCTATGTCGGCGAGCATTCCGCCCAGCAGGTGTTCGACCGCCTGGCCGGCACTTGGACGTATTGGGGCTGGAAGGGCGGCTATTTCGATTCGGAGGAGGACGCCCGCGCCTTCTTCGACGAGATGCGCTACATGCTCGCGCTCCAGATGGGCGCGCCCAACTCGCCCCAATGGTTCAACACCGGCCTGCACTGGGCCTACGGCATCGATGGGCCGGCGCAAGGCCACTATTACGTCGATTTCCGCACCGGCATGCTGACCGCCTCCGCCTCAGCCTATGAGCATCCGCAGCCGCATGCCTGCTTCATCCAGGGCGTCGCCGACGACCTGGTGAATGAAGGCGGTATCATGGACCTCTGGGTGCGCGAGGCGCGCTTGTTCAAATACGGCTCGGGCACCGGTTCGAATTTCTCCCGGCTGCGCGGCGCCAATGAGAAGCTGTCAGGCGGCGGCAAGTCCTCCGGCCTCATGAGCTTCCTCAAGATCGGTGACCGCGCGGCAGGCGCCATCAAGTCGGGCGGCACCACGCGCCGCGCGGCCAAGATGGTGACCGTCGACCTCGATCATCCGGACATCGAGGAGTATATCGACTGGAAGGTGGTGGAGGAGCAGAAGGTCGCGGCTCTGGTCGCCGGCTCACAGGCCTGCAACGCCCACCTCAATCGCGTGATCAAGGCCGCCCATGCGGGCGAAGGCGACGGCAAATTCGACCCGCAGAAGAATCCGGCGCTGAAGGCCGCGATCCGCGAAGCGCGCAAGGCCAAGGTCTCGGAGAACTACATCCAGCGCGTCATCCACTTCGCGCAACAGGGCTACAAGCAGATCGAATTCAAGACCTACGACACGGATTGGGACAGCGATGCGTATCTGACCGTCTCCGGCCAGAACTCGAACAACTCGGTGCGAGTCAGCAACGACTTCATCCAGAAGGTGATCGAGGACGGCGACTGGAACCTGATCCGCCGCACCGACCATAAGGTCCACAAGACCGTGAAGGCGCGCGATTTGTGGGAAAAGATCGGCAGCGCGGCCTGGGCCTCGGCCGATCCGGGCGTACAGTTCGATACCACCATCAACGAATGGCACACCTGCCCGGAATCGGGACGCATCAACGCCTCGAATCCGTGCTCCGAATACATGTTCCTGGACGACACGGCCTGCAATCTCGCCTCGCTCAACCTCATGACCTTCCTCAAGGAAGATGGGCGCGTGGACATCGAGGCCTACAGCCACGCAGTCCGGCTATGGACTGTCGTGCTCGAGGTCTCGGTCATGATGGCGCAGTTCCCGTCCAAGGAGATTGCGCAGCTGTCCTATGATTTCCGCACCCTCGGCCTCGGCTACGCCAATGTCGGCGGTCTGCTGATGGCGATGGGCCTCTCCTATGACAGTGACGAAGGCCGCGCCCTCACAGCGGCTCTCACCGCGATTATGACTGGTGTTTCCTACGCCACGTCGGCGGAGATGGCAGGCGAGCTCGGCACCTTCCCCAGCTTCGACAAGAACCGCGACGCGATGCTGCGGGTCATCCGCAACCACCGCCGCGCAGCCTATGGCGAGACCTCCGGCTACGAAGGCCTCTCGGTCCTCCCGGTCCTGCTCGACCATGATAATTGCCCGGATGCCGCTCTGCTCGACGCCGCGCATCAGGCGTGGGACCAGGCGCTGACCCTGGGCGAGCTGCACGGATATCGCAATGCCCAGGCGACCGTGATCGCGCCGACCGGCACGATCGGCCTCGTCATGGATTGCGACACCACCGGCATCGAGCCCGATTTCGCCCTGGTCAAATACAAGAAGCTGGCCGGCGGCGGTTATTTCAAGATCATCAACCGCACGGTTCCGGCCGCCCTTCACAAGCTCGGCTATGCGGAGAATGAGATCGAGCAGATCATCCGCTACGCCGTCGGCCATGGCACGCTCTCGGGCGCACCCGGCATCAATCACGAATCGCTGAAGGCCAAGGGCTTCACCACCGGCGCCATCCAGGCGGTGGAGAATGCACTCGTCTCCGCATTCGACATCCGCTTCGTGTTCAACAAGTGGACCCTGGGCGAGGAATTCTGTCAGGCCGCCCTTGGCTTCACGCCGGAGCAGCTCAACGAGCCGACCTTCGACATGCTGGCGACGCTCGGGTTCAGCAGGGCCGAGATCGACACGGCAAACACCTACTGCTCCGGCGCCATGACGCTGGAAGGCGCGCCGTTCTTGAAGGACGAACATCTCTCGATCTTCGACTGCGCCAATCCGTGCGGCCGGATCGGCAAGCGGTACCTGTCGGTCGAGAGCCACATCCACATGATGGCAGCGGCGCAGAGCTTCATCTCCGGCGCCATCTCCAAGACCATCAACATGCCGAACCAGAGCTCGGTCGAATCCTGCAAGGACGCCTACATGCTGTCCTGGCGGCTCGGCATCAAGGCGAACGCGCTCTATCGCGACGGCTCGAAGCTCTCGCAGCCGCTCGCGAGCTCGATCCTCGGCGACGATGATCTGGTCGACGACGTGATCGAAGCGCCGGCAGCCGCCCGCGCCCCGATGGTCGCGGAGCGGATCGTCGAGCGCATCATCGAGCGCCAGGTCCAGCAGGGCCGCAAGCGCCTGCCGGAACGCCGCAAGGGCTACACCCAGAAGGCGATCGTCGGCGGCCACAAGGTCTATCTGCGCACCGGCGAATACGAGGACGGCGCGCTGGGCGAAGTCTTCATCGACATGCACAAGGAAGGCGCCGCCTTCCGCAGCCTGATGAACAACTTCGCAATCGCGATCTCGATCGGTCTGCAATATGGCGTGCCGCTCGAGGAATATGTCGAGGCCTACACCTTCACGCGGTTCGAGCCGAACGGCATCGTCGAAGGCAACGACGCGATCAAGATGTCGACCTCTATCCTCGACTACATGTTCCGGGAGCTCGCCATCTCCTATCTGGGCCGCAACGATCTGGCTCATGTCCAGTCGCACGACCTCTATCCCGACGCGTTGGGCGGCGGCGTCGCGCAGAGCGACCTGCCCGAATCGCAGCGCGAGATCGCCAGCGTGAAGCGCATCGCCTCGACCGGCTATGTGCGCTCCAACCTGGTGGTGCTCTCGAACGTGGCGCGCGGCGGCATCGTCGGCAACACGGCGCTGGCGCCGAGCCCGCACGAGGTCCACAGCCACGCGCACGGCGGCCACGACGAGACGCAGCTCCATGTCCACGTGGAGCGGCACGAGCAGATGGATGCGCTGATCGCCTCTCCCAATCTCGCCAAGGAGATCGAGAGCCGGCTGGTGCGCATCCGCGAAGCCAAGATGAAAGGCTACGAAGGTGATGCCTGCGGCGAATGCGGCAACTTCACCCTGGTCCGGAATGGGACGTGCATGAAGTGCACGACCTGCGGCTCAACAAGCGGGTGCTCGTAAGGCTCTCTTTATCCCTTGCTCGAGCGAGTCTTCGCTTGTTGCTCACCCCGCCCGCCATCAGCTAGGCCCTGACGGCGGGCGGGAGCTTTTTGAGGGATCCAAATCCTGTTCCGCGTTTTCTCGGCCGGCAATCTAAAGTAGACTATCCGGCGGCCCGATCTCCGGCCCGGGAGGGGATATGCCACGGAACATCGTCATCTATTCTGACGGCACCGGTCAGCGCGGCGGCGTGCTGTTCGACGAACGGCGCAGCAACATCTACAAGCTTTATCGTGCGACGCGATGTGGGCCTGATTCCTCGGTCGATCCGGCCGAGCAATACGCCTTCTACGACCCCGGCATTGGCACCAGCAAAGGCGCGCGCGGCGTCTTCGGTACGGCCTGGGACTTCATCTACAACCTGGTCTGCCAGGCAACCGGCCTCGGCCTTACCGGCAACATCATCGATTGCTACGCCGCATTGGTCCGAAATTGGCGGCCGGGCGACCGGATATTCCTGTTCGGCTTCAGCCGCGGTGCCTACACCGTGCGCTGCCTCGGCGCCGTGATCGCGCTATGCGGTATTCCCACTGCGGATGGCCACGAGCCGTTCAAGCGTGACATTAAGACATCCAAGCGCATCGCCAAGGAGGCCGTGAAGCGCGTCTACCAGCACACGCATTCCCGCCCACAGGAGAAAGCCACCCAGCGCCAGAAGGAACAAATGGATCAGCGGCTGGAGCTGGCCGAACGCTTCCGGACGAAGTATCGATCCGGCGACAGCAACGGTGCCAATGTCTACCCTCACTTCATCGGCGCGTTCGATACCGTCGCTGCCATTGGAAATATGACACTGGCGACCATCGTGCTCGGGATCGCTGCCCTCGTCATCAACTTCAGCGTGATTTGGAGTGCAGCGCAGGCGATCGGTTTCGACCTCGGCTGGCCAATCTTGCTCGGCGCCTCGCTCGCCGTCATCGTCGCGCTTGCCTATATCGGCAACCTGCTCTACCGCGTGCGCTGGGAAGTCGGCCTGCGTCACAGCCGGTGGTGGCGGCCCTTGCATCTGCTGGATTGGCGCATGCGCTTCTACGACATGACACTCAATCCCAAGGTCCAGTACGCGCGCCACGCCTTGGCGATCGACGAACGGCGCAAGGACTTCGACCGGGTCGGATGGGGCACGCGGGGCGACCATCCGGAGCGCCCAAAGGACGGGCCGGAATGGTTCCAGCAGGTCTGGTTCTCCGGCTGCCATTCCGATGTCGGGGGAAGCTATCTGGAAGAGGAATCGCGCCTTTCCGACATTCCCCTCAAATGGATGCTCGAAGCCGCGGCCAGTGCGGGGCTGAATTACGATGATCGCGTCCTAAAGCCCTATCCCGACCCCACCGGAATGCAGCATGACGAAACGCGGGGGATTCCATTCAAATGGCTCGCCAAGATTGATCGCACGATTCCGGTCGATGCGCCCCTGCATGAGAGCGTGCTCAAGCGGTTTGAGACCAAGGAAGTGCAGCTCTATGACGTGTCCGGCCCCTATCGGCCGGAGGGCCTCCGCAAGCACAAGTCCGCGGCGGGGTTCTACTAGACAGCCACGACAGCGGCTCGCCGGATCGCGATCTCGTTCTTCAAATACTCGGACTCTTCCGCCCGAGCGAAGATGCGCTGCACCACATCGAGCCCCTCCACTACGTATCCGAACGCCGCGAACCCCTGCCCGTCCGGATGACGCGCGCCGCCGAAGTCGAGCGCCGGCTCATCGCGGAGGCAGATGAAGAACGAATGATAGACCGCGCCCGGCTCGAACCGCGCCAGGGATACGGTGCCCTTGAGGTGCCGCAAGCCGCTCATCGTCGTCGTCTCGTGCGGGATGACCGCCGGCAGGTCTTCGCGCTCGTGCTTGAGGCCACCTTGGATGACTTCGATCCGCCGCCCTTCTTCCGCACTCTGGTTCTGCAAGGTGACGATTCTGAAAAAGCTGCTGCCGTCATAGCGGCCGGCCCGCACATCATCGAGGAAGTAGCTGGCGCTGGCCGGGGCGCTATCTTCTTGAACCTCAAGCTTGAAAATCGCCCTGGTCTGTTGCAACCCGTACCAAAATCATACGTTTTCCCAATGGTATCCGCGACATGATCGACCTTGCATACCCCTGCCCTGCCACTTTATGAATTCGGCGTCAAACTTGGTCTGATGGGGTCCAATGGCAGGGGCGCAGGCAATCCGGGGTACGCAGGGCAAGTCCACCTGGCAGGCGTGGCGGCGCGGGCGCGTCAAGCTGCTGGGCCTTGCGACGCTGAAAACCCTGGCGAAGATCTATAGCCGGCAGTCGCTGGTGCCGGATCTGCCGTTCGTCCCCAACCATCACTTCCCTTTCGTCGCGGAGCTGGAGGCCAATTGGGCCGACATCCGGGCGGAACTCGAAATCGTGCTGCAGGACCGGGATCGCATCCCTTTCCTCGACAAGATCTCAGGCGACCAGTCGCGCATCTCGCATTCGCAGAAATGGCGCGCCTTTTTCCTGTGGGGCTGGGACGAGGAGCTGACCGGCAACACGGCGCGCTGCCCGAAGACCGCGGCGCTGCTGCGCAAAGTGCCGAATTTGCGCTCGGCCTGGTTCTCGATCCTCTCGTCCAACTACAAGATTAAGGCGCATAAGGGCCTGACCAAGGGCGTGCTGCGCTCCCATCTCGGCCTGATCGTGCCGGAGAGATGGCAACAATGCCGCATGATCGTCGATGGCGAGAGTGTCCGCTGGCGCGAGGGCAAGGCGTTCGTCTTCGACGATTCGAGGACTCATGAAGTCTGGAACAAGACCAATGAGGAACGGGCGATCCTGTTGCTCGATTTCGACCGCCCGATGCGCTGGCCGGCCAGCGTTCTTCACCGTCTGGCGATGTGGCTCTTGAAACGCACCGCTTACTATCGCGACGCGCGCAAGAACCTGAAGCGCTACGAGGGCGCGCAGCTCGCCGAAAAGGATCGCGACCAGGCGATTTCCGACGCCATGCAGCGGATCGCGAATTAGGCGCGCCTTGGCTGGCGCCCGGCAGCCCATCACCCTTATAACCGGTGCCTCGTCGGGCATCGGCGCCGCATTGGCCCGGCGCCTCGCCGCGCGCGGCGATCATGTGATCCTGGTGGCGCGCCGCCTGCGTCTTCTGCAGGAGGTGGCCGCCGACATCGCGAAAGCTGGCGGCACCAGCGAAATCTCCGTCTGCGATGTCACGGTGGGCGAGGCTGCGCGGGGGTGCGTCACCGAGGCGTTGCGCAAGCACGGCCGGATCGATCGGTTGATTCTGAATGCCGGCGGCGGCGACCGCATGCCACCGGAATTATTGACCAGCGCCCACATGCGCGCCGCCTTCGATCTCAACCTATTCGGCGTCGTCAATTTCGTCGAGGCTGCTCTACCGGCGCTGTTGAAGCAGGGCAGCGGCCAGATTGTCGCCATCGGCAGCCTTGCCGGTTTCCGCGGCCTGCCGCACGCAGCATCCTATGGCGCCGCCAAGGCCGCGTTGATGAACTACGTCGAAAGTTTGCGGGTCGACCTCGCGCCACGCGGCATTGCGGTGACGCTGGCCGCACCCGGTTTCGTTCTCAGCAAAAACACCCGCAAGAAACGCGAGAAGCCACTCTCGATGGCGCTCGATCCCGCAGCCGACCTGCTGACAAAGGCGATCCTTGCGCAGCGGCCCTATGTCACTTTCCCCTGGACGCTAGCCTGGATCGCGCGGCTGATGCGCCTGCTGCCGGCTTCTCTTTACGATCGCCTTATCCGCGCGCTGGACAAACGCTAGCCCTTCACCGCTCCTGCCGTGAGGCCGGAGATGATGTAGCGCTGCAGCACCAGGACAAGGATGATGAGCGGCACCGTGACGATGACACACGCCGCCATCACTTTTCCCCATGGCAGCTCATAGGCCGTCGCGCCGGAGATGAGGGCGATGGCGACCGGGACCGTCCGCTTTTCCGTGGACAGCGTGAAGGTCAGCGCAAACAGAAACTCGTTCCACGCCAGGATGAAAGCCAGCAGTCCCGCTGCTGACAAGGATGGCCCCATGATCGGCAGGAAGACGCGGGTCAGGATGCGCCAGTCGTTGGCGCCGTCGATGATCGCCGCCTGTTCCAGCTCGCGCGGCATTTCCCGCATGAAGGTCGTCAACACCCAGGTGACGAATGGCAACGTGAGGATCAGGTTGGCGAGCACGAGGCCACTCAGCGAATCATAGAGGCCGATGGCGCGGATCAGGTCGAATAGGCCAGAGAGCACGGCGATCTGCGGAAACATCGAAACGCTGAGGATGATCAGCAGCATCGCCGTCCGGCCACGGAACCGGATGCGTCCCAGCGCATACGCCGCGCTCAAGGCCAGGAACAGAGAAATGCCGGTCGCGACCACTGCCACGACCAGCGAATTGACGATGTTGTGCGCGAAGGGCTGCTCCTGGAACAAGGCGATGTAGTTCGCGAGGGTCGGCTGGCTCGGCCAGAACTCGACCTGGAACAGGCTGCTGCCGGTCTTGAGCGAGGAGACGATCGCCCAATAGAACGGAAAGACCGCATAGAAAATGATGCCCGCGATCAGCAGATAGAAGGCAATCGTGCCGATGCGCTTGCGGATCACACGCGTTCTCCCGTCGCGCTGACATTGACCTTGCCGACCGTAATCACGATTGCGGTGGCGAGCGCGACGATCAGGAACAGCGACGTCGCTGCCGCCGAGCCGTAGCCGACATCCTGGAAATCGACCAATTGCTGCCGCGCGTAGACCGACATGGTGGTGGTCGCGGGATTGTTGCCGGTCAACACATAGATCACGTCGAACACCCGCATCGCATCGAGGCCGCGGAAGATGATCGCGACCAGCAAGGCGGGCCGGATCAGCGGCAAGGTCACGCGCAAGAACATCCGGATCGGCGGCACGCCATCGACCTTGGCCGCTTGATAGATCTCCTTCGGCAGCACCTGCAGCGCCGCCAGGATCAGCAAGGTCATGAATGGCGTCGCCTTCCACACATCGACCGCGACCACAGCCGCGAACGCAAGCCGCGGCTCCGCCAGCCAGGCCCAGGGCGCGTCGATCAGGCCGAGCTTCAGCAAGGCTGCGTTCACCACGCCATAGAGGTCGTGCAGCATCCAGCCCCACATCTTGGCCGAGATCACGGTTGGGATGGCCCACGGGATAAGGACTGCCGCGCGCAGCAGCCCACGTCCAGGCATGTGCGCATTAAGGGTGAGCGCAATCGCCAGCCCGAATAGGGTCTCGAGCCCGACCGAGACGACTGCGAACGTCATCGTCGTCGCTACCGCCTGCCACCACAGCGGATCCTCGAACAAGGCGAGGTAATTGACGATTCCGATGAACGCCCAGTTGTCGAGGTCTGACAAATAGGCGTCGGTGAAGCTGAACGCGATGGTGCGGGCCAGCGGCCAGGCCGCCACCAACGCCACAGCCGCTAGCATCGGCGCCACGAACAACCAGGCGACACGCGCCCGCTGCCGTTCCAGGCTCGGGCCGGACCTGGCCGAAGCCGTCGTCCGTGCGGTGCTCATCAGCTCCCGCGCCGGCGAACGCGACTGGACGACCGGCATGATGCCGCGACTACCAGTGCCCGCCTCGGCCCAGCCGCTCCAGTTCCTTGCTGAGATCCACCAGGCTCGCCTGGGCCATTTCCTGCCCCGACAATGTGCCATGCACCGTGCGCACGAAAGCGCTGGAGACTTGGTTGTAACGGCGGCCCGTCACAGTGGAAGGCCGTGCCACCGCGTTGTCCACGATCGGCAGGAAATCCTTGTAGAACGGGTTCGCAGAAACCAGCTCGGCATCCGAATAGAGGCTGCGCAAGGTCGGATTGAACGAGCCTTGCTGCGCGCGGCGCTTCTGCTCCTGGGCGGAAGTCAGGTACTGCACAAGCTCGATCGCTTCCTTGGGATGCGCCGAGTAGCGCGAGACGGCGAGCTGCTGGCCGCCGAGAGCCGCGGCATGGCGCGCATCCGCGCCCTCGCCTTGCGGCAGGACCGCCACGCCGACCTTGCCCTTAACCGGACTGTCCGCCGCATTCGCCAGCGCCCAGGCATAGGGCCAATTGCGCATGAAGACGGCATTGCCTGACTGGAACACACCGCGCGATTCTTCCTCCCCGTAGGAGAGCACGCCCTTGGGCGAGATCGTGCCGATCCAGCTCTTGGCCGTGTCCAGCGCTTTCGCGGCCTGCGGATTATCGATGGTGACGCCGCCGTCCTGGCCGACTATGCCACCGCCGCCATAGCTGGCGATCCATTCCAGCGCGTTGCATGTCAGCCCTTCATAGGCGCGCCCCTGCCATACATAGCCCTGCATGGCTGAATTCCCGCCCTTTGTCTCTCCTTCCATCACCGCCTTCGCGGTGTCGGCTAGCTCGGCCCAGGTCTTGGGCACTTGCTTCCCGTACTTCTCCAGCAGGTCCTTCCGGTAGTAGAGCAGGCCCGCATCGACGAACCAGGGAATCGCCACCAGCTTGCCGTCCACCGTGTTATTGTCGATCAGAACCTTGAAATGATCTGCCCGGTCCTGTTCGGAGAGAGCGCTACCGAGATCCACTAGATGCGGCGCCAGGGTGGCCGGCCAGATCATGTCGATCTGGAAAATGTCGATATCCTTTGATTGCGCCGCCAGCAGCGTCTGATAGAGCGCCAGGCGCTCATTGGCGTCGGCCGGCGTCCCCACCAGCTTGACCTTGTTGCCGGTCTGCTTGGCCCACGCCTCGCCGCCCGATTGGCACAGCTGTTGCTCGATGCCGAGCGAGCTACAGGAGATGGAGACGGTCACTTCCGCCCGCGCGTGCCCGGGCAGGCTGGACAGGGCGACGAGGATCGCTGCCGCAAGGGCAAAGATACGGAGCATGAGGGTCCTCCCTGGTAATGTGTCCGATGCCCTCCCCCTTGGCCGACTAGGAATTGGCCTATCGATAAACGCGGCGCCGCGCCGCACTGTTCCGCGGCTATATCGGAATATTTGCCATTATTGCTTGATGTCCGAAGTTCCAATTCGCGGAGCTACCGTGCTGCGGCGCGGCTGGCAATGTCACCGAGTGGTTGCCGGAGGTTTGCAGATACCCATAGCCGCAACACCAATTCCTTCACGACATCCGAGGGAACCGGCCTTGGCCTGCCGATCTCGCGCAGCTTTGCCCAGCTGCACGGTGGAACGCTCGATATCGAGAGCCGCAAGGGTCACGGTGCGACCTTGCACCTGCGCCTGCCCGTCGACCGGGTCCGCGAAACGCCTTGACCCGCGGCGATCGCGCGGGTCAGGCTCTCTACCCATCGTCACTACGCGGGGAAATGACGCGCCGATGAAACCGATCACCATCAAGATCGAGGAAATCTATGTGCCGCAGGCGCTGCGCAAACCGATCGATAAGGCAAAGGTCGCCGCATTGGCCGAAAGCATCGCCGACAAGGGTCAGGAAGCGCCGATCCTGGTGCGCTCCGACAAGGCGCGCTACGTCCTGGTCAGCGGCCTGCACCGGATCGAGGCGTGCAAGGCGCTCGGCGAAACTACCATCATCGCCAATATCGTGCAGTCTCGAAAGTTCTAGCGGTCAGACGACGAACCAGGCGATCGCCAGGATCGCCACCAGCCCGCCAGCGAGAATGCCGGGCCGCAGCCAGAATGGCTGCTCCATCACCACGCCTTCCCACTCCAGTTCCGCGCGATCACGATGGCGCAGATTGTCCGCGGCGCGCCGGATGCCAGCCGGGTTGAGATTCGGCCCCAGGGACGAAAGCTGCAGCGAATTTGTCTCGAGGCCGAGCTGGGAGCGCAGGATCGAGAGATCCTCGGCCGCCGCTTCCAATTTCGCCAGCAGCGTATTCGAGTGCGCGTCGCGGTCCCGCAGCAGCAGGTATTCGCCGGCTGCAGTGCGTGATGCGATGCCGTCATAAGCGTTGCCGACGATGATCTGGTCGAACTCAGCCTGCAGGCCCGCACGCGCCTCAGGCGAAGCGGCGCCTTCATCGGACAGGATCGCGGCATTCAACCGCATGAGGTCCAGCCGCTCGCCGATCTGCTGGGCCGCGCTTTCCACCAGCAGCATGAATTCGTGTCCCGATGCCAGCGCCGGCTTCTCCGGCTTGCGGGCCGCCGGGCGCAGCTCCTCCGGCAGATTTGCCGTCAGCATCAGCCACCATTTGCCCTGCGCGTTCGCGCGGCGGGCAGTCACGAAGAACGGCTGCGGCGCCGTCGCGCCGGTTTGCAGCTCCGCGGAGATGATCCCGAACTCCTCGCCCGCCGTCACCTTGGCGAAGCAGCGCCGGAACCAGGCGCGCTGATCGGGGGTCACGAAATCGATGAATGCACGGTTGGCGATCTGCCGCAGCTCCATGCCCAGGTGATGCATGGTCATGCCACGCGCCTCATGAATGCGCGTCCCCTTGTCGATCAGGGCTGAGATGTCCCAGGTTTCCTGCATGGCCTGTCGGGCTGCTGTTTTGCGGCAGCCAGCAAAGCGCAGGCGGCATTAAGGAAACGTTAGGAGCCGAAGATCGTCAGGCCGCTTCGCCCACCGTTCGGCCGGGGCGAGAAGATTGCCTGGTCCAGAGTGGCCGGAAAGCCGCGCCCGCCGCCACGGCAAGCCCCGCGCCGCCGACGATCCAGGCCGGCCGCAACCCGATTCCGATAGACCAGTTGGTCGCTAAAACACGAGTCAAATTGGCGCCAATCTTGAAGTGATAATAGAGCGCCTCCGCGCCAGCCGAGGCAGCGGCCGATACTGCCGCCAATAGGATCAGCACCATGATTGAAGCGCCGCCACGTTGCAGCAGCCCGCGCCGAGCCAGCAAGCGCCAGAGCATCAGCCACAGGAATAGGCCGCCCATGACCAGCGGCTCCGCCACGTCCGCTTTGACCTGGATGAAGAAATGCACGACTGCGAGCATGCCCGCCGCATACGCCAGCCGGTGCAGGGCCGCCCATTTCTTGCCGCCCATCCGCCGCACCATTCCATCCGTCGACGTGACCGCCAGGGCCAGCAGGATCAGCAGACCGATGAATCCGATTGTCAGGTAGTAGCGCAGCGCAATTTCGCGCGCGATCACCCAGATCCGCAGCGACTGATCGAACCCATAGAACAGGAAATGCGTCACCGCGTAGCAGAAGGCCGCGACGCCCACCATGCGCCGCACCTGGATCAGCTTCGGCAAGCCGAGAGACTGCCGGAACGGCGTGACCGCCAGCGTGACAAACAGAAACCGGATCGCCCACAGCCCGAGGTCGTGATTGGCGAGGATGTAGGGCCGCGCATAGCCATGCGTTGACAATTGCCACGTCACGTAGAAGCCCGGCAGGAACAGCAGGGCCAGCACCAGCGTCTTGAACGCTGACACCCGCCCCGACCGGTCGAGCCAGGGGAGATAGGGTGTGAGCCGCGCTGTGGCGTATGCTGCAGAGGACATCCGTCCGCTCGTGAATTTGAAGCGCCGATACGGCAGGAACTTAGCCTGCCTGTCGGCGCCTACAATTCACGGCAGCGTGTACTCTCGCCGCAATTCTGGCAAGCGCCCTAAGCGCCTGTCCTACATATCAAAATCAACAATGCCCCGCCGGCATCATGTCGATGCGCCGGACCGCTCATCGATCCCATCCATACCGGACGATATGCGAGATCTGCTCGCGCTTGATTCCGAGGTCGCGGAGCTGATGGTCGCTCAATTCCTGCAGCAATTTCTCCTCGGCCTGCACGGCCCAGGCCCGCCGCAATGCACGCGGAATGGCTGACAGAACCTCGCCAATCCAGCCGAACGAAGGCTCGCTCTGCGCCTGCAGCTGCAAACTGTTGGATCTGCGTGAAATCAGTTGTGACATGACTTGGCTCCTTCAATCCGTCGCCGCTTCATCGTTTCTTTTGATGCCTTGAGTTCTATCGCAGACCGGTGACAAGAATTGGCAGGAGCCTTCCGCCCGACAGAGCCATGGAATCGTGGAATTTTCGCTGACCGGCTCGGCAAACTCACCGCGACTCCGGCGCTGCAGAAGGCAGGATTGTTGCGTACGACTACGCGTCGCAACGGATTCTTAGCGGAACCTTTACTGCGATTTTATCTTCACAAGTGACAATCTCGGGGAGATCACGACCGGGCCGCAGCTCTCGCGCTCGGCGATGCGATGGAACGCGTTTTATGTGGGCAGCCCCAGTTCTGAAATCTTTCGTTCAATCGGTCTCGTCGCATGAGCGCCATCCGATGGACGATGAATTCTTCATCCTGACTAATGTCCGCCCCGAAGGCAGCGTGGTGGGGCACCTGGGCGATCTTGCGATCCCCGCGCAGGTGATCGACGAAGACGGCCAGCACTATGTCTTTGAAGGCGTCGCCGCGCGCCGGCCGAGCGGCCGGTTCGACGTCCGCACGCTCCGCCCCGGCGAATGGATCGTGCGGCCGGGGCTGGTCTATCGTCAGGTTGAATAAGGAAGAGGGGCGCCTTCCAGGAAGGCGCCCCTCGTCACGACGTTTGCCTGCTTACTTCTGAATGCAGGTATTGACCGTGTCCTTGGTGCATTCATCGAGGCCGGTGAACACCGGATCTTCCACCTTCTTGCCGGCAATCAGGTCCATCATGACCGTCGGTGCCTTGTAGCCCATCTCGAACGGCCGCTGACCGACCAGCGCGGTCACCAGGCCTTCGCCGGCGATCGCCACTTCGTCGCCGATCGTGTCCGCCGCGGAGACCACGAAATCGCCGCTGGCGATGCGGTCGGCCATCGGCTTGAACAGATCGCGGTACGGCTGCGGTGCGCCGAACAGCGGCCAGCCGCCTTCGATCGCGAAGGCATCAAGCTTCGGATTGGCCGCCAGGATGTCGGTCATCGCCTGGACGCCTTTCGCGCCGTCATCGTTGGTGAAAACCGGGCAGCCGGCGACTTCGGTCCAGCCACCTTCGCCCTTCAACGCGCCCAGCCCCTTCTGGCCGGACAGTGAATCGCGAGTGCCTTGCGCGCGACGCAGGATGTTGTCGGCGCCCGGGTTGCCTTCGATCGTGCAGATGGTGCCACCCTTCGGCTTGTGCTGCTTGATGTACTCGCCGATCTTGAAGCCCATCAGGTAGTTGTCGGTGCCGAGATAGGTCGTCCGCAGCGCCGAATCTTCCTTGGCAAGGTCCGCATCAATCGTCATCACCGGGACCGACGGATTGGCGGTCTTCAGCGTCTGGGCGATCAGCTTGGCATTGGACGGCGAGATGGCGATCGCCGCCGTGTCGGCCTTGCCGAGCACGTCCTGCACGATCTGCGCCTCGCCGGCTTCGTCAGAGGTCGAGGCCGGTCCGGTATAGAAGCACTCATATTCGGCGCTGGCGTTTTCCTTGTTCCACTTTTCGCAGCCCTGGTGAATGGCCTCGAAGAACGGATTGTCGAGACCCTTCACGACGATGACCAGCTGCTTCTTGGCCAGCGCCGGTCCGGCGCTGAAAGCAAGGGCCGCCGCGGCGACGAGTAACGATAGTTTTTTCATTCATTCCTCCCATTGAAAACAGACGGGCACGGTGTGACCGCCACACGAAATCAACCCGGATACCAGACGATGCGAGGATCGCTCTGCGATCGCTCGTATGTCCAGGCCGAGTCGATAAGCATCTCGAGATCGTAATCGGGTTGCCAGTCCAAGAGGTGCTTGGCCTTGCTGTTGTCCATCCAGTTGGAGTGGAACTGGCTCGGAATGTCGACGGAATCGAGGCCGCGCGTGCGCTTCAGATAATCGGCGACCGCGCCGTAATCGACCGGCCGGTCCATGCAGATGTTGAAGAGCTGCCGTTCGGCGCGCGGATTGTCGATCGCCGCCACGATCGCCGAGACCAGATCGTCCGCATGGACGAAATTGCGCTTCAGCGGCCGGCCATCGGCATCTCTCAAGAGCGGCACGGTGCCGTTCTTGGCGTAACGTTTCGCATCTTCCGCCGGGACCATGGTCTTCCAGTCGGGACCGCCGAACACGTCGTCGCCGAACGACAACGTGTATTTGAAATCGTCCTTTTCCATGATCCACGGCGCACGCAGGCAGCATCCATTGGTACCGTACTGGATTCCGAACTGCTCAAGGATCACTTCTTCGAGAACCTTGGACAGCGCATAGCAGCCTGGATAGGCCATGTGCGGCGCATGCTCGGTGATCGGTCCGTCGTGGCGATAATGGAAATGGCCGATGCCCGCATCGCCGCCGATCAGGATGAACTGCTTGGCCGTCGGGCTGAGGCGAAATCCCTCAAGCAGCCAGAACAGCCCCTTCACCGTGACGTCCATGATGTCGGCCGGCGTTTCCTTGCAGGTTGCAAGATGGACGACGTGGGTGACGCCGACGAGCGCTTCATTGACGACCGCGCGATCTGCGATCGAGCCGCGCGCCATTTCGACACGGCTGCCCTCGTCAAACGTACGGTTGTGGCAGAGCGCGCGGATGCGAGCCCCCGAAAATTGCGGCTTTTGCAGTAGCCGAGCGATCAGGTTTCTCCCGACCTTGCCCGTTGCCCCTGTGATGAGGATCAACATGCGCCCCCTCCCGACGGTAGCTAATATCGGACCAACCCACCCGTCAACGGTTTTGTCCTACAAAATAACGCTGCGGACTGGCTCTTGAGGTTTGATTTTTCCGACAATCGATTGACGCGTGTAACGGGGTTTGCATAAATTCACTGCGACTTCGCCGGATACGGACAGGCAAGTTGCATCGCAATAATGCCCGCGTTCACGGTTCAAGCGAAACCGGCGACAACGAACGGCGCGGAGCGGGAGGCAAAAAGAGTGGCACTTCTCGAGCTCAACAACATCTCCAAGCATTTCGGCGCGATCCAGGCCGTCAACGATGTCTCGTTTTCACTCGAGGCCGGCGAGGTCACCGGTCTTATGGGCGACAACGGCGCCGGCAAATCCACACTCGTCAAGATGATCGCCGGCAACTTCCGGCCGAGCCACGGCACCATGCGCATGGAAGACACGGAGCTTGTCCTTCACAAGCCTGTCGATGCGCGCCGGCACGGCATCGAAATCGTCCACCAGGATCTGGCGCTGTGCGACAACCTGACGGCGGCGGCGAACGTCTTTCTCGGCCGCGAGCTGCGTGTCGGCTTCGGCTCTTTCGGCATTCTCGACTACGCGTCGATGTACAAACGCGCCGGCCAGATCTTCGGCGAGCTGAAGTCGGAGACCCGCCCACGCGATCTCGTGAAGCAGATGTCCGGCGGCCAGCGCCAGGCCGTTGCGATCGCCCGCACCATGCTCTCGAAGGCCAAGATCGTGCTGATGGACGAGCCGACGGCGGCGATCTCCGTTCGCCAGGTGGCCGAAGTCCTGAACCTGATCCGGCATCTTCGCGATCAAGGCCTTGCGATCGTCCTCATCAGCCACCGCATGCCCGACGTGTTCACGGTGGCCGACCGGGTCATCGTGATGCGGCGTGGCCGCAAGGTCGCCGACAAGAAGATCGCGGCGAGTTCTCCCGAGGAAGTGACCGGCCTCATCACCGGCGCGATCGAGCAGGTATGAACCGGAAGGAATAGGGCCGACTATGGCAACCACACTTGATCAGTCGATCGCGCACAAGCAGCATAGCTGGCTTTCATTCATCTTCAGTAGCCAGACCCTCTGGGTCCTGATTGCTGTCATCCTTGCCTGTATCTTCCTGTCTTTCGCCACCGATTCCTTTGCGACGACGAAGAACCTCTACAACATCACGCGCAACGTCACATTCGTCGCAATCATCGCCCTCGGCATGACGCTCGTCATCATCACCGGCGGCATCGACTTGTCCGTCGGTTCCGTACTTTGCCTGTGCAGCATGATTCTCGCCGTGACCATGAATGCGGGCTACAGCATCGAAATCGGGATCCTGGCCTCGCTCGGCACGGCTCTCGTCATCGGCCTGTTCAACGGGATTCTGATCGCCTATCTAGGCTTTCCGCCGTTCGTGGTGACGCTTGGCATGTTGTCCATTGCGCGCAGCCTGGCGATGGTCGCGTCCAACAACACCGTGGTGTTCCAGTTCGGGCCGGATCACGATCTGCTGCTCGCGCTCGGCGGCGGCGCATGGCTGTTCGGCATCGCCAATCCGGTCCTCTACATGATCGTGCTGGCGCTGCTGACCGGCTTTGTCCTGCGCTGGAGCAAGTTCGGGCGCCATGTCTTCGCCATCGGCGGCAATGAGCATGCCGCTACCCTGACCGGTGTTCCAGTGCGCCCGATCAAGGTCGCGGTCTATGTCATCTCGGCCCTGTCGGCAGGCGTGGCAGGCATCATCCAGACCGGCTGGCTCGGCGCCGTCACCACGAATATCGGCGCCGGCATGGAGCTGCAGGTGATTGCCGCAGCGGTCATCGGCGGTGCCAACCTCGCTGGCGGCGTTGGCACGGCATTCGGCGCCCTGGTCGGCGCGGCTCTTATCGAGGTGATCCGCAACAGCCTCGGCCTGCTCGGCATCAACGCCTTCTGGCAGGGCACGTTTATCGGCGGCGCCATCATCCTCGCCGTCCTGTTCGACCGCATTCGCAACCTGCGCCAAAGCGAATAGGCGGCTGGGATCGGCAGCTCGGCAGCGCAGCACCGCCCGCGCGTGATTTACTGCACGCGCACATTACGCATCTTTTTGAGGGATGGTTGTGCAGTTGGCGTAATCCTCGCCGCATTGCATTGACGCCCGCGCCTCAAGTCGCGTATCTAAATATTGTCAGACAATTGACTGGCCAAGGTCGGCGGCGAAAGCAAAGTCCGATCGCAACATGAAGCGCACTTATTCAAGCACGCGCGGGAGGAAATGATGAAACGTATCTTTTTGGCCGGTGCCGCCTTGGCACTGGCGATGAGCATCGGCGTCGGCGCGCAAGCGGCCGACAAGAAGACCCTGGCTTTCGTGGTCAACGGCGCCTCCGACTTCTGGAAGGCGGCGGAGGCCGGCGTTGCCAAGGCACAAACCGAACTGCCGAACTACGAGCTGGTTTTCAAGTATCCAGAGACGGCCACAGCTGCGGTGCAGCAGCGCCTGATGGATGACCTGGTGGCGGCGGGCGTCGCCGGCGTCATGGTCAGCCCCGACGATCCGAAGCACTCGACTGAGGCGCTCAACCGCGTCGCTGGCCAGGCCGCCTTGTTCACCACCGACAGCGACGCGCCCGATTCCAACCGCATCGCCTATATCGGCAGCTCCAACGTCGATGCCGGCGTGCAGGCGGGCGAGCTGATGAAGAAAGCGATGCCCAACGGCGGCAAGTGCATCATGTTCGTCGGCATCCTTGCCAACGACAATGCACGCGAGCGTGTCGAAGGCATCAAGAAATCGATCGAAGGCACCAAGATCGAGATCCTGGACGTTCGCGAAGACGATATCGACATGGCGCGCGCCAAGCGCAATGTCGAGGACGCGCTGGCAGCTCATCCCGATGTCGATTGCCTGGCGGGTCTCTACTCCTACAACACGCCGCGCATTTATGAGGTCGTGAAGAATTCCGGCCAGCTCGGCAAGATCAAGATCATCGCGTTTGATGAAGACCCGGTAACCCTGGGCGGTGTCAAGGAAGGGTCCATCGTCGGCACCGTGGTCCAGCAGCCGTACGAGTGGGGCTATCAGGGCATGAAGATGATGGCCAAGTATCTGGAAGGCGACAAAAGCTCCATTCCGGAGAACAAGCTGATCATCGTGCCGACCGCGATCATCGACCAGTCCAATGTCGACGATTTCTGGGCCGAGCTGAAGAAGCGGCAAGGCAAGAGCTAAGCACGATGGGGTGATGGAGGGGGAGCCGGCGCGGTGCTATGATCGCGCCGGCTCCATCGCCTGCACCACTGACCCATCGACGATCGGCCCCATGTCAGCATCGCAAGGCGCGCCCGCCGCGCCGTTCCTCGACCTGATCGACATTGGCAAGACCTATCCCGGGGTTGTCGCCCTCGCGGGCGTCAATCTGTCGGTGGCACCGGGCGAGATCATCGGCCTGGTGGGCGAGAATGGCGCCGGCAAATCGACCCTGATGAAGATCCTGGGCGGAGTCGCCACCCCCAGCGAAGGCAAAATCCGCATCGATGGCATGGAACGCGCCGCCATGAGCGTCGGCGACGCCACCAAGGCCGGCATCGCTTTCGTCCATCAGGAACTCAACCTGTTCGACAATCTGGACGTCGCCGCCAACGTCTTCATCGGGCGAGAGCCGCGCTTTGGCGGGCCGCTTCGCCTCGTCGACACCGGCAAGCTCCATGACAAGGTGACCCCGTTGCTCCGCCGCCTGGGCGCGGATTTCGGCCCCTCAACGCCGGTCGCCAATCTTTCCCTGGCGCAGCGTCAGCTGGTGGAGATCGCCAAGGCCCTATCGCTCGACGCGCGCCTCGTCATCATGGACGAGCCGACCTCCAGCCTCACCGCCAGCGAGACGGCGCGGCTGCTGGACGTGATCGCCGACCTCAAGGCCAACAGTGTCAGCGTCATCTTCATCTCCCATCGCCTACAGGAGGTGGAGCGCTGCGCCGACCGCGTGATGGTGCTGCGCGACGGCAAGGTGGTGGGCCGCCTTGATCGCGGCCACATCCAGCACGACGCGATGATCCGCCTGATGATCGGACGCGACCTCAAGTCTCTCTATATCCCGCCGGCCGCGCCGCCGCGGGAGACCGCTCTCGACCTCAGCGAGGTCCGCACAACCGCCTTCCCCAGCCAATCGGTCACGCTTGCCTTGCGCGCGGGCGAGATCCTGGGGCTTGCCGGCCTGGTGGGTTCCGGGCGCACGGAGCTCGCCCGCGCCATCTTCGGCATCGACCGGCGCCTTGGCGGCCAGATCACCCTGTCGGGCCGGCCGCTCGAGATCACGGAGCCGCGTGATGCGATCGACCGCGGCCTTTATCTGATCCCCGAGGACCGCAAGCAATGCGGCCTGCTGCTGGACTTCTCGGTCGCAGAGAACATCTCGCTCGCCAACCTGCCTGCTTACGCCCGCGCTACCATCATCCAGGGTGACGCCGAGGACAGGAATGCCGAGCAGCAGAAGACGAAACTCAACATCAAAGTGCCCACCGTCGCGACCCGGACCTCGTCGCTTTCCGGCGGCAATCAGCAGAAGGTTGTGCTGGCCAAATGGCTCAGCATGAGCCCGAAGGTCATCATTTTCGATGAGCCGACGCGCGGCATCGATGTCGGCGCCAAGGGCGAGATCTATGAGCTGATGCGCGGCCTGGCCGATTCCGGTGTCGCGATCCTGATGATCTCCAGCGACATGGAAGAAGTGATCGGCGTCAGCGACCGGATCGCCGTGATGCACGAAGGGCGGATCAGCGGCTTCCTGGAACGCAGGGATTTCAGCGAAGATCGCGTCCTGCAGCTCGCCGTCGGCAGGAGCCTGAGCGATGCACCGGCTATGGAACTGATCACGGGGGAATGAAGCGTGGCGATGTTCAAGAAGGATCTCAGTCTCCTCGTCCTCATCCTGGTCGTGGGAACGATCGTCGCCATAATCAATCCGCGCTTTCTCTCGCCCATCAACATCGCCAACACGGCGAACCTGATCGGCCTGTTCGGCATGTTCTCGATCGGCATGGGCTTCGTCATCATCACCGGCGGCATCGAGCTCTCTGTCGGCTCGATCTTCGCGCTGCTGGGGGCGATCTTCATCGATCTGCTGGTCACCTACGAGATGGCGTGGCCCCTAGCCGTGATTCTGATGATCCTGGCCGGCACCGCCCTCGGCTGGCTGCACGGCTTTCTCGTCACCAAGGCCAAACTGCAGCCCTTCGTCGTCACCTTGTGTGGCCTCCTCATCTATCGCGGTATCGCGCGCTACTACACCAACGACGGGACGGCCGGCTTCGAATTCGGCATGAACTTCCCGGCCCTGGAGTGGCTGACCACCGGCCGCGCCTTCGGCCTCATCCCGCACAGCTTCATCGTCTTCATCCTGCTCGCGATCGTGATGGGGATCGTGCTGCACAAATCGGTGTTCGGGCGTTACCTGTTCGCGGTCGGCAAGAACGAAGAGGCAGCGCGCTATTCCGGCATCCGTACCGACCGCATCATCACCGCGGCCTATGTGATCTCCGGCGCGCTGTGCGGCCTGTCGGCGGTCTATCTCGCGATGTATACCCGCTCGATCTCCCCCGCTTCGCACGGCAGTTTCTACGAGCTCTATGCCATTGCCGCCGCCGTCCTCGGCGGCTGCTCGCTGCGCGGCGGCGAAGGGTCCGTGCTCGGGGTCGTGCTCGGCGCCATCCTGCTGCAGGTGCTACAGAACCTCGTCAACCTTCTCGGCATCCCATCATCGCTCAACTTCGCGGTGATCGGCGGCGTCATCCTGATCGGCGTCCTGGCCGACCAGCAGCTGGTGCGGCGCCGGCAGCTCGAGCTGGCGAAGAAGTAGCCCCTACCCCTCCGCCCCTTCCAGCACCAGCAGGTCCTCGCGCCCAAACGTGACGGTCACCTGCGCGCCGCGCGCCGGCGGGGTGGCGTTGGGGTTGTTGAAGGTGTCGAGGGAGATTGCGTTCTCTTGGAACCGCACGCGGATGCGCACAACCGAGCCGAGGAAGCTCACTTCCTCGATGGTGCCGACCATGCGGTTGCGTGGGCCGCTTTCCCTGGCGAAGGAACTGGCGATCTTCGCAGCCTCCTGCAGCTCGGTCTGATGCAAGGTCGCGGCTTCGGGGCGCAGCGCCGCGGCACACGCTTCGCCAGCCTGCAGATGGCCAATGCGCTTGGAGGAGAAGACCTCCTGGCCATCGATCACGATCTTGCCGGCGACCGGATCCACCACCTTGCCCTTGAGGAGGTTGAGCGTGCCCACGAACGAAGCGACGAAGCGCGTCCTGGGATTGTTGTAGATCTCGAACGGCGTGCCGATCTGCTCCACTCGCCCTTCGTTCATCACGACGATGCGGTCGGACATGGAGAGCGCTTCTTCCTGGTCGTGCGTCACATAGATCGTGGTGATGCCGAGGCTGCGCTGCAGGGACCGGATCTCTTCGCGCAGCGAGACGCGGATCTTGGCATCGAGCGCGGACAGCGGCTCGTCCAGCAGCAGCACCTTGGGGCTGATGGCGAGCGCGCGGGCCAGCGCCACGCGCTGCTGCTGACCACCTGAGAGCTGATAGGGAAAGCGCTCGCCGAGATGCGGCAGCTTGATGATCTTCAGCATCTCCGCGACCCGTCCCGCGATCTCAGTCGCCGGCTTCCTTGCGATCTTGAGGCCGAAGGCGACGTTGTCCGCCACCGTCATGTTGGGGAAGAGGGCATAAGACTGGAACACCATGCCCACGTTGCGCTGGTTCGGCCGGAGGCGCGTGATGTCCTTGCCGTCGATCCGGATCGCGCCGGCGGTCGGCACTTCGAAGCCCGCCACCATGCGCAGGGTCGTGGTCTTGCCGCAGCCGGAGGGTCCGAGGAAGGAGATGAACTCGCCGCGCTCTACATCCAGGTCGAACTTGTGCACGACGGTCTGCGGACCGTAATTCTTGCGCACGTCCGTGATATCCAGGAACGCCATTCTCAATTCCCCTCTCGACAACCGCTCACGGCGCCGCCTTGATCTGTTTCCCACGTCCGACCACGTTGATGAGCCCCATGCAGGCCCAGGTCACCAGGAACGCGATGACCGCCAGCGCCGACGGCTCATAGGCGCGGTTGGCGCCCATCAGCTGCAGATAAGGCCCGAAGGCCGGCCGGTTCAGCAGGCTGGCCATCGTGAACTCGCCGATCACGGTGGCGAAGGTCAGGAAGGCACCGCTCAGGATCGCCACCCGCACGTTGGGCAGGATCACCTTGAACAGGATGGTCGGCCAGCTCGCCCCCAGGTTCTCCGCCGCCTCGGTCAGCACCCGCACGTCGATCGCCCGCATGCCGGTATCGACCGCGCGATAGAGGTACGGCAGCGCCAGCGTCACATAGCTGAAGACCAACAGGAGGTCGGTCGAGCGCGCGGTTGCGGTGAGGGGCAGGATCGATGAGCTGTTATAGAGCCGCAGATACCCGAACACGATGACAATGGCGGGGATCACCAGCGGCATCAGCGTGATGAATTCCACCAGCGGCCGCAGCTTTGGCAGGCGCAGCTGGATCCAGTACGAGGTCGGCACCACGATGAGCACGCCCACCAGGATGGTGAGGACCGCCATCAGGGTCGAATAGCCGAAGGTCGCCTGGAAATTCGGATCGCCGAACACCACGCGATAGGCATCGAAGCTGTATTCGCCGCGCCGCATGCGCAGCGAGAATTCGAACGTGCCGATCAGCGGCACGATGAAATAGAGCATGCCAACGATGATGGCGATCCAGGATCCGATCTTCTGCTGGTTCATCGCTGCCACCGGTCGCTGCGGGCGCGCAGCCAGATATAGGCGCCGTTGGAGATCCCGGTGATGAGGATCATGCCGAGCGCCAGCGCATAGCCCAGGTTCTGGTCATGCAGCACGTCGCCGCGGATCTGCGCATAGAGCAGGATGGTGACGATGTTGAGTGACGATCCAGTTAAGGCATAGGCGGTCGCGATGGCGCCGAAGGAATTGGCGAACAGCAGCAGCGTGGTGCCGAGGATTGCCGGCCACAGGATGGGCAGCGCGACGTAGCGCCAATATTCCCAGTAGCTCGCCCCGAGGATCGCAGAAGCCTCGCGCCATTCGCGCTTCAAGCCATCCAGCGCCGGCGTGATGATGAGGACCATGAGCGGGATCTGGAAATAGAGATAGGTGAGCGTCAGCCCCCAGAAGCTCAGCAGATTGAAGCCAGTCGAATAGATGTTGAAATCGAAATAGGTGATGAGAACAGTGGTCAGGATACCGGTCCGCCCCAGGGTCGCCAGGAACGCGAAGGCGAGCGGCAGGCCCGCGAAGTTCGACGCGACGCCGGAAAACGTCATCAAAGTCGGACGGATCCATTGCGGCAATCCGCCGATCACCGCCGCATAGGCCAGCGCAAACCCGAGCAGCGCGCCGACGAGTGCGGAGGCGACGCTCACCTTGATGCTGATCCAATAGGCGCTGCGGATCGACGCCTGCGTGAAGAGCTGCGCGATGTTGGCGAGCGTGAAATGGCCCTCCACGTCCTGGAACGCCCCGACCACCAGGTAGAGAGTCGGAATGATCAGGAACATCAGCGCGAAGATAAAGAACGGCGTCACGCCGATCCACGCCCAGGCCTTCTGCCCAAGCTGGACCGATTGCGCTCTCGGCGCCTGCGATGCGACGTGCCCCTGTTGTGCCATCTGGTCTTCTAATGAACCTGGCGGCGATCTGCCCGGCAGATGCAACTGTCCCCCGCCCACGCCGGATCATCAGCGGGGGCGGGGGAGCGTTGCAAGGCAAAAAGCCTGTTGGACCGGGTTGGTCTACGCTACTGCACGTTGGCGCCGACCACCGAATCCCACTGCTTGGTGATCGCTTCCTTGCCCGCCGCTTGTTCCTCAAGCGTAGGGAACACGGCCTTGGCATAGGAATCCGCCGGCGGCAGCTTGGCCAGCAGGTCCTGCGGGATCTTGCCGTTCTTCGCCAGATCGTCGAACCGGATCGGGTGGCAATAGCCCTTCAGCCACAGCAGCTGGCCTTCATCGGAATAGAGATATTCCATCCACAGCTTTGCGGCATTCGGATGCGGAGCATAGGCGCTGATGGCCTGCACATAGACGCCCGCCACCACGCCGGTCTTGGGGACGATCACCTCGACCTTGGGATTGCCGTTCAGCGTGTCGCGGTCCGCCAGGGCGTTGTAGTCCCAGCGGATGATGATCGGCGTCGAGCCCTGCGCCAGCGGCGCCGCCTTGCCGATCACCGGCACGAAGTTGCCCGCCTTGTTGAGATCGGCGAAGAACTTGAGGCCCGCCTCGCCCGCTTTCGATGCGTCACCGCCGGAGGCCGAGAGGCCCGCGGCATAGACGCCCTGGATCGCCTGATTCGCGGTGCGCGGATCGCCAGCCAGGGCGACCGCGTTCTTGTAGTCCTCCTTTGCCAAGTCCGCCCAGTCCTGCGGCAGGTTCTTGACGATATCGGCGTTCACTTCGAACGACAGGACGCCGTAATAGTCGCCGTACCAGTAGCCATCAGCGTCCTTGGCGCTGGCCGGGATCGAATCCCAGGTCGCGACCTTGTACGGCTGGATCAGGCTGTCGGTCTTCGAGGAAGGCCCGAAGGACAGGCCGACGTCGATCACATCGGGCGCTTGCGGTCCCTTGTTGTCCTTGTTCGCCTTGATCGCCTCGACCTCGTCGCCGGAGCCGGCATCGGGATTGAGTTCGTTGATCGTCAGGCCATATTTGGCCTTGAAGCCGTCGATCACCGCGCCATAGCCGCACCAATCGTGCGGGAGTGCGATGACGGTCAGCGCGCCCTCTTTCTTGGCTGCATCGACCAGAGCCGCCATCGGATCGGCGGCCGGCGTTTCGACGGCCGCGGTCTGCTCGCCGCTCGCCGGCTGGGCCGGCTGCTCGGTCGCGGCCGGTGCCGCAGCCTGTTCCTCTTTCTTCTTTTCTTCACCGCATCCGGCGACCGCCAGCATGGCGATCACGGACGCCGCCGTCATACCGACTTTCCAATCGTATCTCACGTGTCTCTCCCCTCTGCGCCCAACGGACCACCTGCGCGATTCGCACCGCCAAGATGCCGCCATCGGCCAATGAAATGCACTTTCTCGTCGAGTTGTCATAAATTGGTAACTTGACGAGCGGGACTCTCACGACGCCCTCCGCCTTTGTCAAGCCGATGCCCCCTAAAGACTCCCGACCGCCCCAATTTGCGGGCCGCCGCTTAGAGCATGGAAACGATTTCAGTCTGGTGACGGCGCGATGTCGGATTGATGGCCGAACTTCACGGAAGCGTGAAGCCGAGTGCGGCGCGGCGAAAAGACAGCGGCCGCGAAGCAGAGCGCTTCGCGGCCGAGTTACGACAGGCATTGGCGATATTGCGTCACCGGCTGAATCGGCAACGCAGTGACGGCCTAGAGCAAGCCGTTGGCCCTCATGATCTCGTCGGCGTTCTCCTTGGTGACCGTCATGGTGTCGAGAATGATCTTCTTTTCGAGCTTCTCGCCGTTCAGGAGCTTGACGGCTTGGCGCAGCCCCTCCGCGCCCGGCGTCGCGTAAAGGAATGTGGCGGTCAGCTCGCCATTATGGACCCAGGTGACGCCTTCGTCCGGCAGCGCGTCGATGCCGAGGAACTTCATTTCCTTCTCTCGGCCGGCATCCTTCGCGGCCAGATAGGCGCCATAGGCCATCGGATCGTTGTGACCATAGACCAGGTCGATCTTCTCGTTGTTGCGCAGGGCCGTCGTCATCACGTCATAAGCCTTGTCCTGCTTCCAATCCGCCGATTGCTGATCGAGCAGGTTCTTGATGCCCGCTTCCTTGTCGGTGAATTCGTGGAAACCGTCATGCCGGTCATGCGCCGGTTGCGTGCCGGTCCCACCCCAGATTTCCACGAGATTGCCAGCCGCCTTGCCGGGGCCGCCCAGGAGCTTCACCGCAAACTCGCCGGCGGCGCGGCCGATCTTTGCGTTGTCGCCGCCGATGAATTGGGCGTAGCGCTCGGTCTCGACGTTGCGGTCCAGCACGATGACCGGAATGTTGACGTCGACCGCCTTGTCCACCACGCCGGTCAGGCCTGCCGATTCCTTGGGGGAGATCAGCAGCACGTTCACTTCCTGGCGGATCAGGTTCTCGACATCCGCGACCTGCTTCTCGGTCTTGTCCTCGCCATCGGTGATGATGAGCTCGACCTCCGGATGCTTCGCGGCCTCGGCCTTGATGTCCTTGTTGAATTGCACGCGCCAGGGTTCGATCGTGGTCACCTGGCTGAATCCGACCCGCCATTTGGCGGCGGCGCGTGCCGGGCGGAATCCGACCGGCACATAAAGGGTGGCCGCGCCCGCGACCAGCCCTGAAAATTTCAGAAATTCACGACGCTTCATGGACATCCTCCCGTTGCTTTTGAAATGCGCTGACTGTTTGCGGCCGCGTGTCGCTGGCCGATCTGGCCCCTTTCGGATCCTGCGTCGCGTGAGACTGCGGCGGGCGCCTCCGCCAGCGTGCGACGAGGTGGGCGAGATTGCGTTCCTGCACCAGGACGGTGCAGACGATGATCAGCCCCTTGAGCAGGAGCTGCAGATTGGAATTGATGTTGTGGAGCTGCAGGATGTCCGACAGCAGCCCGAAGATCAGCACCCCGACCAGGGTCCCGGCGAGCCCGCCGCGCCCGCCCATCAGGCTGGTCCCGCCGATCACCACGGCGGCGATCGCATCCAGTTCGAGGCCTGTGCCGGCATCCGGCTTGCCCTGGCGATATTGTGCGACGAACAGCACGCCCGCGATCCCCGCCAGCATGCCGGAGAAGAGATAGGCGGAGAGCTTAACCCGCGCCACGCGGATGCCGGCCAGCAGCGCGGCCTCTTCATTGCCGCCGATCGCATAGACGTAGCGGCCGAACGCCGTGAAACGCAGGAGCGCACCGAAAATGATAATGGCGGCGAGAAAGAAAAGGCCAGGTACCGGGACGATCCCCCACGCCATCGATCGCAGGAACTCGAAATCAGCAGTAGCGTTGGAGCCGGTGTAGACCGGCAGCACCGCACTATCCTGCCCTGCCGTCAGGCGCGCGGCGCCAAGCGCGCCCACCATCATCGCCAGGGTCACGATGAAGGGCTGCAGCCGGCCGCCGACGATGATTGCGCCATTGAGCGAGCCCAGCAGCAGCGCGACGCAAGGCGTCACCAGCAGCACGCCGATCACGCCGAACTTGGTTGGCACTTGCGCCGTTACAAACCAGACGGCGAAGATCGCAGCGAGGAGACCGCCGGCAACCGGAATCCATTTCCCCCGCAGCGGATCGAGCGCGACGGCGGCACGATGCCCAATCTCCGTCGTCTTCCCCTGCGCCATCCCGCGGAAGATGAAGTGGAGCAGCGTGGCGATTGCGACGAAGGCGACGATAGCAGTTGCCGGCGCACCCATGATGGTGGCCGCCGTCCAGCCCTGCTGCGTCAGCAGCATGGCGCAGATCACGGTCGAGAACGCCATCATGGACCCAACCGAAAGGTCGATGCCGCCAATCAGAATGACGATGGTCATGCCGGTTGCGACCAGGCCGGTGATCGACACCTGCCGCAGCACGTCGGTCAGGTTGCCGTACGACAGAAAGATGTTCCCGCCCGAGGAGGTGACCGGCGAGGACAGCGCCCCGATCAAGAAAATCAGCACCAGGCCCCAATAGAGCTTGGTGCGGGAGAGCAAGCGGAGCGCACTCATGCGAACACCCGCCGCGCGCGGCTGCCTTCGGGCGTCGCCAGCCGCATCACCGATTCCTGGTTTGCCTCGACGCGCGACAGGATGCCCGCCTGCCGCCCTTCGCACATGACGAGGACGCGGTCGGACAGCAGGAGCAGTTCCGGCAGTTCCGAGCTAACGATGATGATGCCGAGCCCCTGTGCTGCCAGCGCGAAGATCAGGTCATAGATCTCGCGCTTCGCACCGACATCGATGCCGCGCGTCGGCTCGTCCAGGAGCAGGATCGAAGGCCGAGTCGCCAGCCATTTGCCGATCACGATCTTCTGCTGATTACCGCCGGAGAGCGTTGCCGCGACCTGCTCGATACCGGTGCAGCGCACGCTGAGGTCCTTCACCACCTTGCGCGCGAGATCGGCCTCTGCGCCGAAGTCCCGCACGCCGAAGCGTGCCAGCGCGCGGATCGACGGCAGGGCTGCGTTCTCGCCGATCGTGGCGTTGAGATGCAGTCCTCGCTCCTTCCTGTCTTCCGTCACAAGTGCAATGCCGTGCCGGCTCGCATCGACCGGCGAGGCGATTCGCACTTCTTTGCCGCGCACCAGAATCCGCCCCCCGCGCTGCCCGCGCGCCGAACCGAAGATCGATTCCAGGATTTCCGACCGCCCTGACCCGAGCAACCCGCCGATGCCGAGGATTTCCCCCTGCCGCACATCGAACCCGACGCCATTCAGCACTCGGCGCCAGCCGTGGCGCCCAGGCGCGTCCAGGGTCAAATCCTGCACCGAAAGTATTGCGGGACCGGCCCGATCGGCGGCGACGTGCTCACCGGTCGCCATGTCGCGCCCGACCATCGCCTTGATGATGGATTCACGCGACAGGTCGCCGATCGGCGCGGTAACGACATGCCTTCCGTCACGCAGCACAGTGACGCTGTCGGCCAGTTCCATCACTTCGTCGATCCGGTGCGAGATATAGACGATTGCGACGCCGGATTTCGCCAGTTGCCGCACCACCTTGAACAGGATGTCGCATTCCGCGCTCGAGAGGGCTGAGGTCGGCTCGTCCATGATGAGGACACGCGCATCAAGCGACAAGGCGCGCGCGATCTCGACCAGCTGCTGCTCGCCGACCCTGAGGCCTGCAACGCGGCTATCCGGATCGATCGCGATGCCGAGCCGCTGCAACAATCCGGCTGCCGCCTGCGCCATGCGACGACGATCGACGATCATACCGGCGATCAAGGGCTCTCGCCCGAGGAAGATGTTGTCGGCGACGCTGAGCTCGCGAACGAGGTTCAGTTCCTGGTGGATGATGGCGATGCCGGCGCCCTCCGCTTCGCGCACGCTGTCGAAACGGCCCGGCGATCCTTCAAGCAGGATCTCGCCCTCATAAGCGGTGTGGACGCCGGACAGGATCTTCATCAGCGTCGACTTGCCGGCGCCGTTCTCGCCCATCAAGGCGTGCACCTCACCCGCGCGGAGGTCGAGATCGACCGCCTGCAATACGTGCACGCCCGAAAAATCCTTGGAAATCCCGCGCGCGGATAAAACCGCAGCGCCGGTCCTACGATCGCGCAATGTTGGCGCGTCGCCGCCCTGTCTCAACGTTTCCTCCGATACTGGCAGCCTCACTTGCTGATGGGCCGCTCTTTCGATTAGGCTGGCATGCTAGTTCGCCTAGTTTGCCTCCGTCAATACCAATGCGCATTGGGAGGCGAGCGGACGAGCATGCTACGAAGGCGCGGGAACGGAGACAGGTGAGCATGAGCACGCGCATCGGCGGAATGACGGCAGGCACCCCCAAGCGTCCGCGCAAGTCGCCCGCCAATCCGCTGGGCAAAGGCCCCGGTCGGCCACACGCCGGCACGAGCGAATCGAAGGTCGACCAGATCTATGGCGCACTGAAGCTCGCCATCGTCGGCGGCGAACTGCCGCCGGAAGCGCCGATCGACAAGGTGGACCTTTGTGCCAGGTTCGGTGTCTCACGCCTCTCGGTTACCACCGCCGTCAATCGCCTCGCCTTCGAACGGCTGGTAGTGGTGGAGCCGCAGCGTGGCTCATACGTTTCCCGCATCCGGATCAGCGACGTCCGGCAATGGATGATGATCCGCCGCGCGCTCGAAACGGAAGTGGTCGGCGCCTGCGCCCAGCATCTCGGCGATGACTGGATCGAGCAGTTGGACCGCAACATGGCCTACCAGCGGACTGCCGTCAAAAGCGGCGACCTCGACGGCTTTCACCAGCTCGACATTGCCTTCCATCGGCTGTTGATCGAAGGCATGGGACTGGACCGGGTGGGCGAGATCCTGGAATCCGTGCGCACCCATGTCGACCGTACGCGCCGCCTGCTCTTGCCGGAACCAGGCCGCATGCCGGCCACCCTGAAGGAGCATCAGGCGATCTACCGCACCATCGCGGACCGCAATCCATCGGCGGCGGCGCGGGCCATGCATGAGCATCTGGACCGGGTGCTTGGCGAGCTCGAGGCGTTCCAGGAACGCCATCCGAATTTCTTCACGGACTGAGCATTTCTCACATCAGGTATTGCCAGCCGCGTTGAAAGAAATCGCCGACGCGCTCGATCAAGGGGCGCCTTCGCCATTCCTCCAGCTTGATCTCCTTGGCCGTGCCCTGATCCTCCTCGAAGATCTTTTCAAGTGCATCGGCCGTCTCGTTGCCAAGCACGATCGCGTCGACCTCGTCGTTGAACAGCACGCTGCGGTGATCGAAATTGGACGAGCCGATCGCCGACCAGACGCCGTCGATCGTCACCGCCTTGGAATGCAGCGTGACATTGTCGATCTCGAAGATCCGCGCGCCGGATTCCAGCAGATCCGAATAATGCGAGCGCGCGATGGCGATGGCCTGGCTGGCATCGCTGACCGCCGGCAGGATCAGGCGCACATCGACACCACGCTCCGCGGCCGCTTGGAGCTCGACCTTTTCCTCGAAGGTCGGAACGAAATAGGCGGTGGTCAGCCAGATGCGGCGCTCCGCATTCCGAATCGCTGAGATCAAGGTCACGTAGTAGCGCGAGACGTCCTGCTGCGGGGAGCTGCCGATGATCCGGACGATCTCGCCGTTTCTGGCGGGCAGCTTCGGAAAGAAATCCGACTGATCAAGCTTTGGTCCCCTTTCGCTTCGCCAGTGCCCTAGGAACAGACCCTGCAATTGCTCGACCGCCGGACCTTCGATGCGGATGGAAAGATCGCGCCAGGCCTCCGGCCGCTTGCTGCCGGTTTCTTTGCCGGGCGCCTTGCTCTGGTAATAGGTCGCGAGATTGACGCCGCCGATGACCGCGACCCGCCCATCCACGATCATGATCTTTCGATGGTTGCGGTCGTTCGGCGAATATCCGCTGGCCGCTGCTTCCAGTGGATTGACCGGGTGAAACGACAGCAGATTGACGCCGGCCTTCTTGAGCCGCGCGAAGAACTTGCTCGGCGTATCGCTGGAACCGTAGGAATCGTAGATGATATTGACGGCAACGCCCGCTTGGCGCTTCGCGATCAGCAGATCGCCGAGACGCTCGCCATCGTAAGTGACGTCTTCCAGCGTGTAGTACTCGAGATTGACGTGATGCCTTGCGCCGCGGATCGCCGTGAAGATCGCGGCAAAAGTACCGTTGCCGTCGCGCAGCAATTCGGTCTTGTTGCCGGCCGTCAGCGGCGTCCTGGCGACGGCCTGCTCGATTGCCAAATGCCTTTGCAGCAACGCATCTTGGCTGGCATCCTTCGCAACGCGGCTTAACAGGCGATGGCTCTCCGCGATGGTCAAAGGACCATCTGCGCCGAGGATGGTCGACCTGGGCGATGATGTGGCTGCGGCTTCGGCGATGTCTTCATCTGCATCCGGAACGGTCGCGCAGCCGGTCGCAATCAGCAGCACGAGTGCTAAGGCCGCGTAACTTCGGCACTTTCCGGGTCCGCCGGCGATCTTGCCTTGCATGGTGGCGAACAATGGCGCGGTGCGACGAAAGGTTCCGGTTCCATCGCCGCCTTCGAATTGCTCCCTTGCGCAGGGAACATTGGCCCTCGCGCGTTGTTTCTTCGGTCAATGGCACGCGCGTCGGCCCGGTGCGCCACCCCACGCCCCGGTCCCGCTCCAGCATCCCCCCATGCATCGGGACCTCCAGGGTGCGGCGCGCGTCGCCATTGCCAGGGCGTGACGAGGGCTGATCGGGAGACTTCCATGTTGAAACTCAATCTGCTGACGCTGGCGATGATGCTTGCCATGACGAATGGACAGCAAGCTCATGCACAGAATGCCTCGACCCAGGTTCCGACCAGCGTGTCGGGCAGCACAGGCACCAACATGGTCGGCACGCCCGGATGCCATTTCGGGGAAAAGATTGACAGCACGACCGCCGATGACGCCGCGCGCTTCCTGAAGGATGCCGGCTATGCCTCGATCACCGGCCTCAAGAAGTCCTGCGACAACAACTGGCACGGTCAGGCAACGTATAACGGCGCCCCGGTCAACGTGATGGTGACGCCGCAGGGCCGCGTGGTACAAGAAGGCTCCTGACCCGCCACGGACTTTCAGCTCAATCGGATCTCACAGCCGGCGGCCATCAATCGCCAGCCTGCGAGGGTGGACCTTTCAGTTCGACGACGTTACCTTCCGGATCGCCGACATACAGCGAGGGTCCCTCGCCTTCCGCGCCGTAGCGCGAACCCGCTTCTCCAACCTCGACGCCACGCGCCGTCAGATAGGCGCGGATCACCGCTTCATCATAGCCATCGATCGTGATGCAGAAATGATCGAGATTGCGCCCTTCCCTCTCAGGCGCAGCGCCACCCATCCGTCCAAGCTTGCCATCGACAGTGACCAGGTCGATCAGCGACCGGCCAGCGCGAATCTGCGTCAAACCAATTTCCGCCTGTACGCGCTCCACGCGGCAGCCCAAGACGTCGCAGTAGAATCGCATCATGCGATCGAGATCGCGCACGCGCAGCACGAGATGATCGAGGCCCTTGATCCGGAAGGGAGCTGAACCCATGGTATTCATCCCATTATTTCAACGTATTACATGAGAGCGAACGCGCCACATTCACGCCATCTTGTCACCATCTTGCCGACCTCTTGCTGGCGTGTCATCCGGCAAGGGAAAAATGGATCGAGGGTGTGTCATGAAACTCCGGCTCGATCTCGTTCTCTGCGCCATCCTGGTTGCAAGTGCCGGCAGCGAACTGGTGGCGCCCGATGCGCTGTCTGCCGAACCCGCCCGCTGCCAGATCACCAGGACAGATATTACCGCGCGCGCCGAAACCGAGAAGCGTATCCTTTCCGAGGGCTATACCGACGTCCGAGTGCTTGCCAAAGGCTGCGACGATGTCTGGCATGCTTTCGCGTTCGCCGAGGGCGATCCGGTAAACCTGGCGGTCACGCCGCAAGGCTCGGTGCTGACCGAATAGCCCGCTATCCGGCCGCGCGACTCGGAGGCGCGGCGATACCTAAAACTGTCGCGTTCAAGCCTGGATTCGCGACGGCGCTTGCGGCTATGCTCCCCGCCGATTTCACTATCGCCGACAAATCAAGATCAGGAGCTGGCCATGTCCGGAAAAGTCGCTGCTCGCCTCGCCGAGTTGAAGATCGAACTGCCCAAAGCGGCCGCCCCCGTCGCCAATTATGTGCCGGTCGTGGTCACTGGCCATCAGGCCTTTGTCTCCGGACAAGTCACGGTCTGGAATGGCGAGTTCCAATATAAGGGCCAGCTCGGCAAGGAATTCCAGGTCGAGGACGGCCAGAAGGCAGCGCGCCTATGCGGGCAGAATATCGTGGCACAGTTGCAGGCCGCGCTGGGCGATCTCGATCGTGTGAAACGTTGTGTCAAATTGAACGTTTTTGTGAATTCGGCGCCCGGTTTCACCGAGCAGCCGAAGGTTGCCAATGGCGTTTCCGATTTCATGGTCGAAGTGTTCGGCGATGCGGGCAAGCATGCACGATCGGCGGTGGGCGTGGCACAATTGCCACTCGGCGTTGCAGTAGAGGTTGACGCCACGTTCGAAATCGCCTGATCTTGGTGCGGCCAATTTGAATCGGCGGCGAGTCCAGTCGGGATAGGGCCAAAGCTGCGTTTGGGGAATCATGTACGTGCCGACCCACATGCCGATGCCCGTCATCGCGACGCCGCAACTGCGATTGTTGGCGGAACTCTGGGCGTCCAAGCGTCGCGAAGATGCGCTGCCGTGCCGTGCTGATTTCAGCGATGACGATCTGAGGCCCTGGTTCGGCAACTTGCTGATGGTCGACGTCATCGAGGGGCCGCACCGGTTCCGGTTTCGCCTGATGGGCACGTCGCTGGTCGACGCCGCCAGCCGCGAACTGACTGGAAAGTTTTTCGACGAGGCCGACATCTCAGGCTACGAGCCGGATGTGCTCGAGGATTATGCGGAGGTCGTACGGACCCGCGTTCCTCTTTGCAAAACCCGGCACTACGACCCGGTGCCGGGGACTTTCATGGACCATTGGCGGATCTATGAGCGCTTGCTGCTGCCGCTGGCGGGCGACGGAAAGGCCATCGACCGAATCCTCGGATGCTCCTATCCGATTGCCGAGCGGCAGGCCCTCACGCCTCCCTGACGCAAGGTCGCTTGACCCCGTGATCTGGGGCCGCACAATGCGGGTATGAACAAGCCTGCCAGCACCCTCACCGCACGCGTCGTCGATTCCGTTGCGCATGTCCCCGCGGCCGCCTGGGACGCCTGTGCCGCCGGCGCGTGCGAGACCTCAAGCGGACCGCAAAACCCGTTTGTCAGCCACGCCTTTCTCGACGCGCTGGAGCAATCCGGCTCGGTGGGCCGCAAGGCTGGTTGGCTTTCGCAGCACCTGGTCATTGAAGATTCCTGCGGGACAGTCCTCGCCGCTGCGCCGCTCTACGTCAAATCCCACAGCCAGGGCGAATATGTGTTCGATCACGGCTGGGCGGAAGCCTATGACCGCGCCGGCGGCCGCTATTACCCGAAGCTCCAGGTCGCCGCTCCCTTCACGCCGGTACCGGGACCGCGCCTGCTGGTGCAGCCGGGTCCACGCGCGACTGAGGCGCGCGCCGCCTTGATCTCCGCGCTCATCTCCGCAGTCGAGAATTCCGGCATGTCATCGCTGCACGTGACGTTCGCGCCCCGTGAGGAATCCGACCTGCTGGAGCAGGTCGGATTCCTGACTCGCATTGGCGTGCAATATCACTGGGCCAATGATGGTTACACCGAATTCGGCGATTTCCTCGCTGCGCTCAACTCACGCAAGCGCAAGGCGATCCGCAAGGAACGCGCCGCAGTGGCGGAATACGGCCTCGACATCCGAGCCTATGAAGGTGCGGAACTGACCGCTGCGCATTGGGACGCCTTCTTCGCCTTCTACATGGATACCGGCGGGCGCAAGTGGGGGCGTCCCTATCTCAACCGCGACTTCTTCGCCCGGATCGCCGAAAGCCTGCGCGACCGCATCGTCCTGATGCTGGCGGAGAAGGACGGCGAAATGGTCGCTGGCGCGTTGAACCTCAAGGGGCCGCAGGCGCTTTATGGCCGCAACTGGGGCTGCCTGGAGGATTACCGATTCCTGCATTTCGAGCTTTGCTACTACCGCGCCATCGATTACGCGATCGCGCACAAGCTGCCGCGGGTCGAGGCCGGCGCCCAGGGCGAGCACAAGATCCAGCGCGGATATCTACCCATCGAAACCTATAGCTCGCACTGGATCGCCGACCCGCGCCTCAGGTCCGCGATCTCCGGCTTCCTGGATCAGGAACGCGCTTACATCGCGCAGGAAATGGCAGCGCTGGATGAAATGTCGCCTTATCGCCAGGTAGAAGCTGGCTGAACCGCTAGATCGGGTTGCGCCAGTTTCACATCAACGCTTGGCCGCTGCAGCCGTGGGCGGTGAGGCGCCGGACCCGTGCGGCATGAGCCGCTTGCCCCAGGTCGCGCGGCTGGGCGGCGAGCAGGCTGCGGACCGCGCGCTCGAGGCGATCCAGGGCGAGGTCGAACCGATGGAGCAGCGTCTCGCTCCAGGTGGTGGACAGACGAAGAGTGATATGTGCCATGTGAGCCTCGCTTGCAGTTCTTACTGCGCCAGTTCGCAGCCCAGCTTGCGGGCCACGTCGCCGCCATTGACGGTGTAGAAGTCGAAGTCGCTGTCGTCCGACGCGCGCATGAAGCCGCCAACATAATCGCCGCAGCCGTCCATCAGACCCTTCATGTCCGATTCCATCGGGCCGGCGACGATCATCATTGCGCGCTCATGGGTTTCCCGGTCGACCATGCGCGCGCCGGCGCTCTGGCATTCGGTAGCCGGCTTGAGGGTGAAGAGGCTGTCTTCGACCTGCGCATTGTCGGCTTCCAGCCGCGCCATCAGGGCGCGGGATACGGTCTCGGCGTTGCCGTCGCCAGTGCTCTCGGCGATGCACATCACAGCGGGCAGCGCCGACTTGCGGCGCATCTCGCTGATCTGGTCGGAGATAATATTGTAGAGGATGACGTCCCTGGCGTTCATCAGGCCCTGTTTGGGGCGGGTCGCCTCGGCATCGGCGATCTGTTCGGACATCGCCAGGTTCAGCTGCGTGGTGGAGATGATCCTGGAAGCGCCCGGCTGCTTGCTGGTGGTGTCCGGGTCGGCCAAGGCCATGGATGCGCCAAGGGCGAGCGGCACGGCCATAACGGCGGAAAGGATGGTCGTACGCAACATGAGGGCCTCCAGTTGGCTTGGCGGCGTACGAACTCACGCCCGCCAGGTTTCACAGGGCCCCCATCGAAACGAACCAGCGCACCATTCCCGTCCGCCTGGTGTCGCCAGCTTCGTCCCCTTGCTGGACATCCGGGTTCCCAACCGGACGTCGCGGACGAAACCAGCGATGCTGATTCGCGCGTTAACACTCTTGGCCAGAATCGTTAAAGATCGGTGAGTACTGTTGTGACAAGGCTATGATCGAACTGATCGTGAGGACACACCTGGGTCACACAGTGTGCGCTTTGACGGGATAGAAAAGCTGCAGCGTGGGGATAGTTCCCCGGCTGCGGCTAACATGACCGTGATCGGCTAGAATGAGGCGGCGATCGTTAACGCCGCCGGTGCGTTTGGATCAAGCGTCGACGGGTTCGACGGTCTCCTCACGAGGTGAGGATTTGCTCTCCACCACCTCGAACGTCAGCTTGTCGGTCGGGCGATCAAGGCCGATGCGGACCGTCCCGCCCTTCTCAAGTTTGCCGAACAGGATGTCCTCCGCCAGCGGCTTCTTGATGTTCTCCTGGATCACCCGGGCCAGTGGACGGGCGCCATAGAGCGGGTCGAAACCCTTCTGGGCGAGCCATTTGCGGGCATCGTCGGACAGCTCGATGGACACGTGCCGGTCAGCCAGCTGGGCCTCCAGCTGCATCACGAACTTATCCACAACCTGGGCCACCACCTCCGGCGGCAAGTTGCTGAACGCGATGACCTGGTCCAGGCGGTTGCGGAATTCCGGCGTGAACATCCGGTTGATGGCTTCCTGGTCCTCGCCTTCGCGCCGCTCGCGGCCAAAGCCGATGGCGGCCTTGGACATTTCCTGGGCGCCGGCATTGGTCGTCATGATCAGGATGACGTTCCGGAAGTCGACGATCTTGCCGTTATGGTCTGTGAGTTTTCCGTGATCCATGACCTGCAGCAAGATGTTGAACAGGTCCGGATGGGCCTTCTCGATCTCGTCCAGCAGCAGAACCGAGTGCGGATGCTGGTCGATGGCATCGGTCAGCAGGCCGCCCTGGTCGAACCCGACATAGCCCGGAGGGGCGCCGATCAGTCGGGAGACCGTGTGCCGCTCCATATACTCCGACATGTCGAAGCGGGTCAGCTCGATCCCCATGCACAGGGCCAGCTGCCGCGCGACCTCGGTCTTGCCGACACCGGTCGGGCCGGAGAACAGGTAGCAGCCGATCGGCTTTTCGGGCTCGCGCAGCCCGGCGCGGCTGAGCTTGATGGCGGCGACCAGGGCCTCGATCGCCTTGTCCTGGCCGAATACCATGGTCTTCAGGTCGCGCAGCAGGTTCCTCAGCGTGTTCTTGTCGTCCTTGCTGATCGACTTTGGTGGGATGCGGGCGATGGTGGCGACCGTCGCCTCCACGTCCCTCACCGTGATGGTCTTCTTGCGCTTGGATTCCGGCAGCAGCATCTGCGCCGCGCCAACCTCGTCGATCACGTCGATCGCCTTGTCCGGCAGCTTGCGGTCATTGATGTAGCGCGCCGCCAGTTCCACCGAGGCACGGATCGCCTCCTGCGTGTAGCGCACCGAATGATGCTTTTCGTAATACGGCTTCAACCCGCGGAGGATCTTCACCGCATCCTCGACCGACGGCTCGTTGACGTCGATCTTCTGGAAGCGGCGGACCAGAGCGCGGTCCTTCTCGAAATACTGCCGGTACTCCTTGTAGGTCGTGGAGCCGATGCAGCGCAGCAGGCCAGATTGCAGAGCCGGCTTCAGCAGGTTCGAGGCATCCATCGAGCCCCCGGAGGTCGCGCCCGCGCCGATCACCGTATGGATCTCGTCGATGAAGAGGATGGCGCCCTCGGTCGCCTCGAGTTCCTTGACCACTGCCTTCAGGCGTTCCTCGAAATCGCCACGATAGCGCGTGCCGGCCAGCAGCGCGCCCATGTCGAGCGCGAAGATGGTGGCGTTCTTCAGCACGTCCGGCACGTCTTCATTGACGATCCGGCGCGCCAGGCCTTCGGCGATGGCAGTCTTGCCGACGCCGGGATCGCCCACATAGAGCGGGTTGTTCTTGGTGCGGCGGCACAGTACCTGGATGGTGCGGTTGACCTCCGCCTCGCGCCCAATCAAGGGGTCGATGCGGCCGTCCTTGGCCTTCTGGTTGAGATTGACGCAATAGGCTTCGAGTGCGTCACTGCCGGTCTTGACCCCGCCATTGCCCTCGGCCTCGGGATCTGCGCCGCGCACCCGCCGCGCTTCGGAGCGGCCGGGCGCCTTGGCGATGCCATGGCTGATGTAATTGACCGCGTCGAGTCGCGACATCTCCTGCTCCTGCAGGAAAAAGACGGCGTGGCTTTCGCGCTCGGAGAACAGGGCCACCAGGATGTTGGCGCCGGTCACTTCCTCGCGGCCGGAGGATTGCACGTGGATCGCCGCGCGCTGCAGCACGCGCTGGAAACCGGCGGTCGGCTTGGCTTCGCTGTGGTGGCTCCCGACGATATTGCCGAGCTGGTTGTCGACATAGTCGCTGAGATCGCGCCGCAACCGTTCGACATCGACGTTGCAGGCCCGCATCACTGCGATCGCGTCCTGGTCGTCCACCAGCGCCAGCAGGAGGTGCTCGAGGGTTGCGTAATCGTGCCGCCGGTCGTTGGCGTAGGCGAGTGCCCGGCGCAAGGTCTGCTCTAGATTCGGCGACAGCATTCTACCCTCTCTTTCACTCAACTGGCGTCTGGCGGGTGGCCGGGCGCGTCATTCCTTCTCCATCGTGCATTGCAGCGGGTGCTGGTGCCGGCGGGCGAAGTCGATGGTCTGGGTAACCTTGGTCTCCGCGACTTCGTAGGTGTAGACGCCGCACACCCCCACACCGCGATGGTGCACGTGAAGCATGATCTCGGTCGCCGCCTCGCGACTCTTGTTGAAGAACCGTTCCAGGACATGGACGACGAACTCCATCGGCGTGTAGTCGTCGTTCAATAGCAGAACGCGGTACATCGACGGCTTCTTGGTCTTGGGGCGCGTCTTGACGACCGTGCCGGTGCCGGTTCCGGTGCCGCCGGTCACGTCGTCGTCGTTCTGGTCTGGTCCGCTCGCTCGCGGTGCCATCGCGCCCGTGGCCCTGTTAGTCTCAGATCTCACCATTGCTGTATAATATTGGAAGTCAATGCCAGGTTAAAAGATAGAGCGCTTGAGCCGCCGATCAACCACGACGTACGTGGGTGATTCTGTGGGCGATTGCAATGGACCATTGGATCAACTGGCGCTCAGAAGGCATTGACAAGGCCGCCGATGCCTTCTCCCTGCACTGTCAGCGCGAAAATCGGCGCGGAACGGTCACGCGGCCGCCCCCGCTCCGTGCGGTCGATCGGCAGAACCTTAGTAGGTTTCCGGAATGCCACACCGGTCTTGTCGCGCGCCAGCAGAAAATCCTGGAATTTGACGTCCCGAAAATCGCCCTGGGCATCAACCCATGCGTCGAAATGGAACTGGCCGTCACGACAGCCGCTGGCGACCCAATAGAAATCGCGCGAATGAAGAAGCTTTCCCTGCGGCGCGCCGTTACCCCATCCGCTTTGCGTCAACAGGCCGCGGAACTGATCGAGTTCGGAGCTGCTCAATTTCGTTTCGGATTTCTGCCAGCGCCATGGCGCCAGCAGATCGTCGAGCGACACTTCGAAGAGATTCGTTTGCCCCAAGGCACGCGCCGTAAAATATGCGCCGCCCGGATTGGGGCTCGCCTGGGTGATTTCATACGAGCGAATCTGCTTCTCGTACTGGCCGTTATAGACCAGCCGGAACCGGTCTGGTGATCCGGCCACGCAATGTTCGCGGATATCATTGCCGTCGAGATAGCTGAACCAGGCAACCTTGCGGATGGCGGGATTATCGATGTCGGAATTAGCTGGCCCGTGATAGGCGCACCCGCCGAGAACATAAGCCATTAAGGTTAGTTTTAGCAGCGCTCTCAGCATCTCGCCCATATCCCCGAAATGATTGACTCATTTTTGCGTTAAGGGGCCTTAAACCATCATCTTGGTATAGACAAGATTCAGTCGGATTCGTATCATCCGTTAACAAATTGCGCCGCGTTTGTCGGCTTGAGGGGAAGTGTTGATGGCGTCCCAATTCGCGGTCAAGGCAAGACGCGGCAGTTTGTCCTCATTCCGGATCACGTTCGCGTTTGTACTTTCGCTGGTGGCGCTCGCGATTCTGGGCGGGACAGCCCCGGCGGATGCACGCCCGGTGCAATCAAGCATCGTGGTCGATGCGGCGACCGGCGAAGTTTTGCAGGCCTCGAACGCCGACATCCTCACGTATCCCGCGTCGCTCACCAAGATGATGACGCTGTACCTGCTGTTCGAGGCGCTGCAGGACGGCCGGGTGAAGCTGACCGACACCATCACGTTTTCGGATTATGCCGCCGGCATGTCGGCCACCAATCTCAATGTCGATGGCGGCGACCGGATCTCAGTGGAAACGGCCATTCTCGCCCTGGTCGTGCGCTCGGCCAATGACGTGGCGGTTGCGATCGCCGAGCATCTTGGCGGCACCGAATCCGGTTTCGCGCGCCTGATGACCAACCGGGCCCAGATGCTGGGCATGACGAGCACGACGTTCCGCAACGCCAACGGCCTGCCGGATCCAAAGCAGCGCACGACGGCGCGGGACATGGCCACGCTCTCGGTCGCGCTGATCCGCGACTTTCCGCAATATTACGGCTATTTCAAGCAGACCAGCTTCAAGTATCACGGTGTCAACTTCTCCGGCCACAACAAGCTGCTGAAGACCTTCGCCGGCTATGACGGCATCAAGACCGGCTATATCCGCGTCTCTGGCTTCAACCTTGCGAGTTCCGCCGAGCGCGATGGCCGCCGCTTGGTGGTCGTCGTGATGGGCGGCACCAGCCCGTCGATGCGTGACCGTCAGGTGGCCGATCTGCTGACCCGAGGGTTCAGGACCCAACACGGCACTGGCGTGCTGCTGGCTGCGAAGGCGCCGACCGGTGGCCAAGTCAAGGGCGCGGCGCCCGCACCCGCCGATTCGGTGGTCGAGGATGTGATTGCCAATATCCTGGTGAAGCCGGCAGAGGCCGATGTCGCCGCCGAAAAGGACGAGGCCGCGAGCGGTCTCGCGCTTGCCGGCCTCAAGGCTCTTGCGCCCATGCTGAAGCCTGGGACCGGGCCGAAGATGGCGAGCAAGCCTGCTGATGCGCCTGCCATTGCGTTCGCGACCCCGAAACTGAAGCCCGGGACCGGACCGAAGGTGATCAAGCTGGCGGAGGAGCCGGCACTCGCCCCCGATTCGCAAGCGACCACCGTGGTCTGGAAGGCTGATGGCAATTACGGCGTCCAGGTCGGCGCCTATTCCAAATACAACGCGGCGCAGAAGGCGGCACAGACCGCAACCAGCGCGGAATCGCTGCTGGCAGACGCCCGCATCATCATCGATACGCAAAAGATGAACAACGGCGGCAAGCTCTACCGCGCGCGCGTTGCCGGCCTCAGCAAGAACGACGCGCAGGCCGCCTGCCGCAATCTCAAAGCCAAACGGACCGATTGCCTGGTGCTGAGGATCGATCCGACGCTGGCGATGGGTAACTAAGCCGCCTTCGGCGGACATTTTTTACCCGCTTCGGCTGAGCACTGCGACTGTGGCTGCTCTGCCATCCTTGATGATCTTAATGATCATTCCCGCACAGGATCGCCTGTAATTCGCCGTTATAGCGGGAACTGGCGCCCACTTCTGTGGTTGTGCTCGCGGACTTTGGTACCGTGAGGCTGCCAAGACGAATGTCATGAAAATGTTTGGGACGCTCGACCCAAGGAGCGGTGCTGCGTGCTTCCTTGGGAGTCTGGGCAAACCCGGCAAAGGGCTCGGGTGTTGGTCTGATCGGCGATGGGGTCGACGGACTTGCAGGCGCTCATAGCCCACCAGAAACAGTTCGTACTCGGTCCCCTGCCGGTGCGGGTCAGACCGGAGTGGGAATGCGTCCAACTTGCAGATCAGCTGGTTCTCTCGCTGTGCCCGAAGCTGAGGGCCGCAAAATTGCGATCGAGCGACGGCAATATCTATTACCTGTTGGGTCTGGCTGTCCTGGCCGACACGCCGATGTCATCGATCGAGCAGACGTTCTCATTGAAGCCGGCATCGGAAATCGAAGAATGGACTGGTTTCTGGGCCGGCAAATGGGCGCTCATCTCGGCGAAGGGATGCTGGCAGGACGCCGCCGGGCTGCTGGGTCTTTATCACCGCCAAGCTGAAGGCCAGACCTGGATTTCAAGTAGCCCTGCGATCCTCGGCGGCTATCTGCCGAATGTCGAGGCAGCGGCGCGACTGCCGTGGCAGATCGCCCATGAAAAGGGCATGGACTGGATTCCGGCGCCGCTGACGACCCGGGAGGGCGTCTACAAGCTTCTGGCGTTGAGGACCATCGAGCCGAGGAACGGTACGATCCGTGCGGTTCGTTTCACGGCCGCGAAGACCAGTCCCAACAGGGATAGCCGCCTGCTTGCCGCGACGCTCAAGACCATCATGGGGAATTGGGGTCAACTGGCATTCCGCGAACGCCTGGTGGGACTGACCGCCGGCTTTGATACACGCACGGTTCTGGCCGCCGCTACCGCCGCCAACGTGAACTTCCGGAGCTATACCGAGATCCACGAAGCCCTTGTCCGCGCCGACCGGGAGTTGCCGCCACGGTTGGCCGCGCGTGTCGGAATCGCTCACGGCTTCGAGGGCGATCCTGCGATAGCCGCGACCGATATCAGGGCGCGGGAAGCCGCCATCATCGCGCACATGGACCGTGCCATCTTTCATCCAACCGCCAGGATGTGCGCGAGCGGCCGGGCCGACCATATGCATGATTCCGGCCTGACCATCGCCGGCGGGCATGGATTCGAAATCGGCCGTTGCGCGCACTGGGCACGGTTCTTCCGCGCCGGCTTCACCCAAACCTTGCCCACGCCGGGCGGCTTGCTGCGATCTTTCTTCCATTCCCGGCCTGCACCGCTGTCGCTATGGATGGATGCCATGACAGCCTGGGAGCGGTCGCTATCGGACCCGATCGCCCTGGATCTCGACTGGCGCGACCGGTTCTATCTGGAGCAGCGTTTCGGTGCCTGGGCTTCGACGGTGCAGCGAACCCTGGACATCCTCGATGGCAGTTTCTTCTATCCGGCGAACTGCCTTTGGGTCGCACACCAGCTCTTGCAGTACAGTCCTCACGAACGGCGGGCGGGAATGGCCCAGCGTGCCGTGATCCAAGTGCTGGCTCCGCCTCTCGCCACGCTTCCATTCAATCCGATGCCGATTGCGACGCGCGTCAAACGAACGCTTGCGATGGCATATCTGACCGCGAAACGCGCGATCCTTCTAACGCCGGTTCCTAAACCCTTCAAACCCACCGATGCCAACGAGATCGCCTCGACCTGAGCGTGTTCAAGAGGCAAGCGGCCGCTGATTCAGCGTCGTCAGGATCAGTGACAGCTCATGTGAGCCGAACGGCTTCGATAGCCGCGGCAAGCTCTGGGCGTGGCTGTTTGGAAAATCGGCATAGCCGGTCGCCAGGATGATCGGCATGTCGGGGCGAAAGCGGTGGATCTGCGCTGCCAGTTCCGCGCCCGTCATGTCGGGCATCGCATAATCCGTGATCACCGCGTCGATCGTCCTGCCGGAGCGCAGGACATTGAGGGCAGACAAGCCAGAGGGCACCACTTCGCTGACATGGCCCAGATCCTCCAGCATGGAGGCTGTCAGCAACGCGACCAGCGGCTCGTCATCGACCACCAGCACCCGATAGCGCGGCAGCTCGTCGCTTGGCGCCGGAGCGGCTTCGATGCGTGCATGCTCGGCTGCGCCTTCCGCAACCGGGAACCAGAGCTCGACCGTGGTCCCCTCGCCCAACGTGCTGGAAATGCGCATGCCGCCGCCGGACTGCACCGCGAGGCCAAGGACAGTCGACAGGCCAAGGCCGGTGCCACGGCCGACCTCCTTGGTGGTGAAGAACGGCTCGCTGCATCTCTTCAGCGTCGCCTCATCCATGCCGGTGCCGGTGTCGGTCACGGTCATGCGCACATACTCGCCATCATTCAGCGACGGCAGGCCGCTTCTGACCGTCTCGCGCGTACCGGAGATGCGCAGCCGCCCGCCATCCGCCATTGCATCACGCGCATTCAGCGCAAGATTGAGGATCGCAAGCTCGAGCTGGTTTGGATCGACGGAGATCAAGGCCAGGTCCTCATCGAAATCCATGTCGATCTGGATCGTGGGGCCGAGAGAGCGCTGCAGCATCTCGGCCATGCCCTCCGTCAGGCGTTGCACGTCGACTGGTTCGGGTCGCAGTTCCTGCCGCCGCGCAAAGGCCAGCAGCCGCTTGGTCAGGGCCGCACCGCGCTCAGCACTATCGCGCGCCGCGTTCAGGAAGTGCTGGGCCTTCGGATCGCTGGGCGGCTTCTTCGCCAGGTAATCGAGGCTGCCAAGGATGCCCATAAGCAGATTATTGAAGTCGTGCGCCAACCCTCCGGTGAGCTGGCCGAGGCTCTCCATCTTCTGCATCTCGTGGACCTGGGCGAGCGCCGCCTCGCGCTCTCGCGTTCGCTCTTCGACCCGCTGCTCCAGCCGCATATTGGCTTCCGCCAGGGCGGCCGTACGCTCTTCGACCCGGCGCTCCAGCTCGACGTTCAGCCGCTCCAGCTGACGGGTCTTGCGGTACAGCTCGGCGAACACCTTGACCTTGGCGCGCAGCAGGTCAGGGACGACCGGCACGGAAATGTAGTCGACCGCGCCATGCTGATAGCCCTTCAGGCGATCAAGCTCGGTCACGGAAACGGCGGAGACGAAGATGATCGACAAGGTGTGGAAACGTGGATGATCACGGATCATCGACGCCAGCTCGAATCCGTTCAGATCCGGCATGACCACGTCGATGAGAATGACTGCGATGTCGTTCCTCAGGATCTGTTCCAGGGCCTGGCGGCCGGACGAGGCCTTGATCAGGTTCTCGCCCAGATCGCGCAGCATCACTTCGTAGCTGAGCAGCTTGGCCGGCTGATCATCGACCAGGAGAATGTTGACAGGCTCGTTCGCATTCATCGCCATGCCCTCTAGCGGTGCAGCCACATCCGCAGGACCGAAAGCAACTGCTCCGTATTCACCGGTTTCGCCAGATAGTCCGATGCTCCTGCTTCGAGGCACTTTTCCCGGTCGCCCTTCATCGCCTTTGCCGTCAGCGCGATGATGGGCAAGCGGCGGAAGGCCGGGTTGCCGCGGATCACCTGCATGGTCTGATAGCCATCCATTTCCGGCATCATGACGTCCATCAGGACAATAGCGACGTCAGGCGTTGAATCCAGCAGCGTCACCGCCTCGTTGCCGGTGGTGGCGGTCAGCACGCGCATGCCGTGACGCTCGAGCACGCTGCTCAAGGCGAAGATGTTGCGCGCATCGTCGTCGACCAGCAGGACGGCCTCCCCCAGCAGATCCTCATCCGAGCTGTAGAGCCGCTCCAGCATCCGCTGCTTGTCGGGCGGCAGATCGGACACCATGCGATGCAGGAAGAGAGCGGTCTCATCCAACAGCCGCTCCGGCGATTCGACACCCTTGACCACGACGCTGCGGGCCATGGTGTGGAGCTGGGCATCCTCTTCGGGCGACAGTTCGCGGCCCGTGAACACCACGACCGGCACATCCGCAAGGCTGGCTTCCTCGCGCAGCTGGCTCAGCACGTCGAAACCAGACATGTCCGGCAGCCGCAGATCGAGGACGACGCAGTCGATCTCCTCGGATCGCAGCCGCGCCAGCGCCTCCGCACCCGTTTCGACGGCGACGATGTCGATATCCTCGTGCCCCAGCAATTGCGTGATGCCGAGCCGCTCGGCTGCGTTGTCCTCCACCACCAGCAGCCGCCTGCGCCGCGGCGTGATGAACTGCCCGATCCGCGACATGACCTCGGCCAGACCTTCGCGGCTGGACGGCTTGGTCACGAAACCGAAGGCGCCGCGCGCGAGGCCGTGCTGGCGGTCTTCGTCCAGCGTGACGATCTGCACCGGGATGTGGCGCGTTGCTGGGTCCTGCTTCAGCTGGCTGAGGATCGTCCAGCCCAGCATGTCGGGCAAGAACACATCGAGCGAGACGGCGCTCGGCCGATATTCGCGTGCCAGGGTCAAGGCGTCTGCTCCGCGATGCGCGATCAGCACTTTCAACCCTGAATCGCGCGCAAGATCGGCGATTATCCGCGCATAATGCAGATCATCCTCCACGATGAGCAACGTCTTGTCGCCGGGCTGGATGTCGGCACGGTCATCCGGCAGCTGTTCCGTGGGTGCGTCGCTGATGCGGCCGGCGGCCAGCGCCATGCTGCCATTGCCGTACTTGGCCGGAGCTGCCCGCTGCTCGGCGGCCGGCCCGACATATTTCATCGGCAGATAGAGTGTAAAGGTGCTGCCCTGGCCGGGAACGCTGCGCAGCTGGATCTCACCGCCCAACAGGGTGGCGAGTTCGCGGCTGATCGCGAGGCCGAGACCGGTGCCGCCGTATTTCCGGCTGGTGCTGGCATCGGCCTGCTGGAACGCCTCGAAAATGATCTTCTGCTTTTCGGACGCAATGCCAACGCCGGTGTCCGACACTTCGAAGGAGATGACCGAGGGCGCATGGCGCAACGCCGGGTGATCCGAGGTCCAACCCGCCGCCACTTCGGAAATCACCAGGCGCACACCGCCATGCTCCGTGAACTTGAACGCGTTGGACAGCAGATTTTTCAGGATCTGCTGCAGCCGCTTGGAATCGGTCACCATGCTGCGATCGAGGCGCGGATCGATCTGGGTATCGAAGGTCAGCTTGCGGTTCTCCGCTTCGTGGCGGAACGGCCGCGCCACCGTCTCCAGCAGGTTGCTGAAGAATACATCCTCCGCATCGACGGATACCGTGCCGGATTCGATTTTCGACAGATCCAGGATGTCGGTAATGAGATTGAGCAGATCGGTTCCGGCGCCGTGGATCGTGCGCGCGAATTCGATCTGCTTGGGGGACAGGTTGCCGTCGGGGTTTTCGGACAGCTGCTGGCCCAAAATGAGTATGCTGTTCAGCGGCGTGCGCAGCTCGTGCGACATGTTCGCCAGGAACTCCGACTTGTATTTCGAGGTGAGGGCGAGTTCCGCCGCTTTCTCCTCGACCGCGCGCCGGGCCTGATCGATTTCCTGGTTCTTGCGCTCGACCTCGACGTTGCGCTCGGCCAATTGCTGGGCCTTTTGTTCCAGCTGTTCGTTGGTTTGCTGCAGCTCGCCCTGCTGGGCCTGCAGCTCGGCGGCCAGTTTCTGGGACTGGGTCAGCAGGCCTTCGGTCTGCATTGTCGCTTCGATGCTGTTCAGCACGATACCGATGCTGGCGGTAAGCTGGTCCAGGAACGCGACCTGCAGGCCGGTGAACGCGCTGACCGAAGCCAGTTCGATGACCGCTTTCACTTGCCCTTCAAACAGGACCGGCAACACGATGTCGTTCTGTGGAATGGCCTTGAAGAGGCCGGAACCGATCGGCACGACATTGTCCGGCATCTGCGTGATGAGCATGCGCCGGCCGTCCGCGGCACACTGGCCGATCAGCCCCTGGCCGATCCGCAGCCGTTCCGGATGGCCATCCATGCCCTGGTCGGCATAGGCTGACAGCAGCTTGAGGCTCGGCTGCTCTTCAGTGTCGACCAGATAGATGACGCCGTTCTGGGCATTCACCAGCGGCGCCAGCTCGGACAGCAGCATGCGGCCGACGATGCCGAGGTCGCGCTGGCCCTGCAGCATGTTGGTGAAGCGCGCCAGGTTGGTCTTCAGCCAGTCCTGCTCGGTATTGCGGTCCGTGGTCAGGCGCAGATTGTCGATCATGGTGTTGATGTTGTCTTTGAGCTCGGCCACTTCGCCGCGCGCATCGACCTTGATCGAGCGGGTCAAGTCGCCCTTGGTCACCGCCGTCGCCACTTCGGCGATCGCGCGCACCTGGGTCGTCAGGTTCGCAGCCAGCAGGTTGACGTTGCCGGTCAAGTCCTTCCAGGTGCCGGCCGCGCCCGGCACGTTCGCCTGGCCGCCCAGCCGCCCCTCGACGCCGACCTCGCGCGCCACCGTCGTCACCTGGTCGGCGAAGGTCGCAAGCGTGTTGGTCATGTTGTTGATCGTCTCGGCCAGGGCCGCGACCTCGCCCTTCGATTTCACCGTCAGATTCTGCTTGAGGTCGCCGTTGGCGACCGCCGTCACGACCTTCACGATGCCGCGCACCTGCTCCGTGAGGTTGGCGGCCATGACGTTGACCGTGTCGGTCAGGTCTTTCCAGGTACCGGCAACACCCGAGACCTGGGCCTGGCCGCCCAGCTTGCCTTGGGTGCCGACTTCGCGCGCGACGCGCGTCACCTCCGATGCGAACGCATTCAGCTGATCCACCATGGTGTTAATGGTGTTCTTGAGCTCGAGGATTTCGCCCTTCACGTCCACCGTGATCTTGCGCGACAGGTCGCCGCGCGCCACGGCGGTCGTCACCTCGGCGATGTTGCGCACCTGAGTCGTCAGGTTAGCGGCCAACAGGTTGACGTTGTCGGTCAAGTCCTTCCAGGTGCCGGCCACGCCGGGCACGTTAGCTTGGCCGCCAAGACGCCCGTCCGTGCCCACTTCACGCGCAACGCGCGTCACCTCGCCGGCGAAGGAACGAAGCTGCTCCACCATCGTGTTAAGCGTCTCTTTCAGCAGCAGGATCTCGCCGCGGACGTCGACGGTGATCTTCTTGGAAAGGTCGCCATTGGCGATGGCGGTCGCCACTTCGGCGATGTTGCGCACCTGGCCGGTCAGGTTGCTGGCCATGAAGTTGACGTTGTCGGTCAGGTCCTTCCAGGTGCCCGCGACGCCGGAGACCTGCGCCTGCCCGCCCAGCTTCCCTTCGGTGCCCACCTCGCGCGCGACGCGCGTCACTTCCGACGCAAAGGCGTTGAGCTGGTCCACCATCGTGTTGATGGTGTTCTTCAGTTCCAGGATTTCGCCCTTCACATCGACCGTAATCTTGCGCGACAAATCTCCCTGCGCCACGGCAGTCGTCACTTCTGCGATATTGCGCACCTGCGCCGTCAAGTTGCCGGCCATCGAATTGACGTTGTCGGTCAAGTCCTTCCAGGTGCCGGCGACGCCCGGCACCTGTGCCTGGCCGCCGAGGCGCCCTTCGGTGCCGACCTCGCGCGCAACGCGCGTGACTTCCGAGGCGAAGGAGTTGAGCTGATCCACCATCGTGTTCAGCGTTTCCTTGAGCTGCAGGATCTCGCCGCGCACGTCCACGGTGATCTTGCGCGACAGATCGCCGTTGGCGATGGCGGTCGCCACCTCGGCGATGTTGCGCACCTGGCCGGTCAGATTGCCGGCCATCGAGTTCACGCTGTCGGTCAGGTCTTTCCAGGTGCCGGCCACTCCGGACACCTGCGCCTGGCCGCCCAGCCGCCCTTCCGTTCCGACCTCGCGCGCGACGCGCGTCACTTCGCCGGCAAAGGCATTCAGCTGGTCGACCATCGTGTTGATGGTCTCCTTCAGCTGCAGGATTTCGCCGCTGACATTCACCGTGATCTTCTTGGAGAGGTCGCCCTCGGCCACCGCTGTCGCCACTTCCGCGATGTTGCGCACCTGGCCGGTCAGATTGCTGGCCATGGAATTGACGCTGTCGGTCAGGTGCTTCCAGGTGCCGGCCACGCCCTTCACTTCCGCCTGGCCGCCAAGCTTGCCTTCGGTGCCGACCTCGCGCGCGACGCGCGTCACCTCGGAGGCGAAGGCGTTGAGCTGATCGACCATCGTGTTGATGGTGTCCTTGAGCTCCAGAATCTCGCCGCGCACATCCACCGTAATTTTGCGAGAAAGGTCGCCGCGCGCGACCGCGGTCGTCACCTGCGCGATGTTGCGAACCTGGTCGGTGAGGTTCGAGGCCATGAAGTTGACGCTGTCCGTGAGGTCTTTCCAGGTGCCGGCGACGCCCTTCACTTCAGCCTGGCCGCCCAGCTTTCCTTCTGTGCCCACTTCGCGCGCCACGCGCGTGACTTCCGAAGCGAACGAGTTCAACT
>DASRRI010000041.1:0-24788 GCA_035695765.1 Dongiaceae bacterium | reverse complement strand
GGTAGAATTGGCGCAACACGCTCCCATTGCTCATCATTCAAGACACTGCGACTCAAGGCTGACCTCCATTTTTCAGCCTTGAATCAAATTTCCTCGCTCATGGGAACCCCCTCAGAGCGCTTGAATGTCCACAGGCCCTAGAGCAAGGATCGCCAAAATAGTGTCAAGCTGGGCCGGCGCATGGCAGCTTTGCGATCGCGCCGTGCGACGGAACGCTGGAATTGCCGCACGGATCGCGTCAAAATGCGGACATATCCTGCTATGAGAGGGAGGACGCGATGCGCACGCGACTCTTGCCACTTCTGGCCCTATGTCTGCTGAGCGCGCCGATCGCCACCGCGAACGCCGACTCAGCCCAGAACAACACGGCCGAGGCGGAGCGTCTCGCCAACGAGGCGCTCACCAAGATGATGAAGGCTCTCGACCTTCTTATCATGACTGTCCCGCGCTATGCCGCCCCGGAGATCCTGCCCAACGGCGATATCATCATCCGCCGGCTCGATCCGCAGCACGATAGCGACGAGCCGATCGAGACCAAGGGCGACGGGATCGATACGTAGTGCCTTTCTCGTCCGCTGCCCTGGCAACCGGCGCGTTCTGCCCGCACGGCGATTTCGAGATCGCCGGCGCCGCCGTTGGTCCGCTGCAGGGTCTCACTTTCGCGACCAAGGACATCTTCGACATTGCCGGCCGCGTGACCGGCTGCGGCAATCCGGATTGGCTGGCGAGCCACCAGGCTGCCGCCGGCACCGCGCCCGCGGTGCAGAAACTGCTCGATGCTGGCGCAAAGATGGTCGGCAAGACCATCACCGACGAGCTGGCCTTCAGCCTCAATGGCCAGAACTTCCATTACGGCACGCCGCGCAATGCCGTGACGCCGGATCGCGTTCCCGGCGGATCCTCCTGCGGCTCCGCGTCCGCAGTCGGCCATGGCATCGTCGACCTCGCGCTGGGCAGCGACACCGGCGGGTCGGTGCGCATTCCCGCCTGTCTCAATGGCATCTTCGGCATCCGCCCGACTCACGGCACAGTCGATATTTCCGGCGTCATGCCGCTGGCGCCCAGCTTCGACACGGTCGGCTGGTTCGCCCGCAATGCCGAGACGCTGCGGTGCGCCGGCGACGTGCTGTTGCCGCCCGACCGTGCCGGCATCGCGCTCAGCCGCTGCTATGTCGCGCGCGATGCCTTCGCCCAGGCAGACACGGACGTTGCCGATCAAGTGCGCGTGGCCATACTGCAAGCTCGTGCGGCGCTGCCCATTGCGGCGGAGCTTGACCTAGCGACGGAACTCGGCGGCCTTGCCGAATGGCTGGCGCGCTTCCGGCGCCTGCAACCGCGCGAGATCTGGGCCATCCACGGCGCCTGGGTCGAAAGCCGCAAACCGAAGTTCGGACCGGAGATCGCCGAGCGCTTCGCCCTCGCCAAGTCGGTCTCCACGACGCCCGATGGTGATGACGCGGAGTTCAGAGCCCGCGTCGCCGCGCATCTCGACCGCGTGCTGGGGATTGATGGCGCGCTGCTGATTCCGACCGCCGGCACCATCGCCCCGCGCCTCGATGCCGGCAAGGATGAGCTGCTTCGCTTCCGCGACCGCACCTTGAGCCTGACCTCCATCGCCGGCCTTGGCCGCCTGCCGCAGGTGCAGCTTCCGGCCGGCCGCGTGGATGGAGCCGCGGTCGGCTTGTCCCTCATCGGCCCGCGCGGCAGCGATCGCGCCTTGCTAAGCTTCGCTGAACAGGTCGCCGACGCGCTCGCGTGAAGCTCAGCTCGCGGCCATTGCCCGCGCGGCGAGCTGAGCCGGCCGGTCATGACAGCTTTTGGCCCAGCCGGCGACTTTCGGAAACGCCGCCAGATCGATCAGAGCAACGCGCGAAGCCGACAAGACGCAGGCGACGTTGAGGTCCGCCACCGTAAAGCGGGATCCCAGCAGGTGAGGGCTCTTCGCCAAAACGCTCTCCAGCATCGCTAACGGCCGTTGTACTTGCGCTTCAGCAGCTTCCGCCGCTTTGGCGTCGCGCTTTTCCGGCGGATAAAAGCCCCGATGCAGATGAACCGTGGTGAGGGGAATCTCCAGGTCGGTCATCGCCCATGATGACCATTGCCAGATTCTCGCTTCTTCCTCGAGCGATGCGGGTGTCAGCGACGGCGTGGCCCGGTCGCCATATTTCCGCGCCAGATAGAGATTGATGGCGAGCGATTCCGATAGCGTGAACCCATTGTCATCGATCGCCGGAATCCGCCCCGCGGGATTGATCTTCAGGAACGCCGGATGCTTCAGTTCAACCAGCGGCATGTGCTCAAACTCCAGCCCTAGCTCCTTCGCCATCCACAACACCCGCGCGGTCCGCGAGCGCGCTGTCCCGTAGATCTTCCGCCCAGCCAAGTGAGCTCCTACGACTCGTACGAGATCATCGCCCTGAACGGCACGTCGAGCTTGGCCCGGCCGCTGAGGAAGGCGAGCTCGATGATGCAGGCCGCGCCGACCACATTGGCGCCGACCTTGCGCAGCAGCGAAATGGAGGCTTGCAGGGTTCCACCGGTCGCGAGCAGATCATCCAGCACGACCACGCGCTGGCCCTTTTGGATGGCGTCCGCCTGGACCTCGACCGTATCGGTTCCGTATTCCAGGTCGTAATGATGCTGGATCACATCGCCCGGCAGCTTGCCGCGTTTCCTCACCATGACGAAGCCGCAGCCCATCAGGTAGGAGAGCGGCGCCGCTACCAGGAAGCCGCGCGATTCGATGCCGACCAGCAGGTCCGGCTCCAGCGGGGTGATGGCGGTGACCAGCCGGTTCACCGTCTCCTTCCAGGCGGCGCCGTGCGCCAACAGGGTGGAGATGTCATAGAACAGGATGCCCGGCTTCGGGAAATCCGGAACGTGGCGGATATGGGCCTTGAGATCCATCGGGATACCTGAACGTCTGGAGTGCAACGCGGCCCTAGATAACAGCCCATGCCGTGGTTGGAAAGCGGGCAGGGCCGCGGCGGGCTTGCGGTCGAGGCCCATTCTGCCTAAGCATCGCGCCATTCGGCCCTCAAGCCTGGGGCCGCCTGGGGGATGGGCATGGCCACGCGCAAGTCGCACAAGATCGACCGGATCGACCTCAAGATCCTGAGCGCCCTGCAGGAGCAGGGCCGCATGAGCAACCTGGAGCTGGCGGCCAAGGCAGGGCTGTCCGCCAGCCCCAGCCACTCGCGGCACCGCGCGCTGGAGCGCAGCAAGGTGATCCAGGGCTATCGCGCCGACATCGACCTCGCCAAGCTCACCGACTATGTCGAGATCCTGTCCTTCGTCACCCTGCACAAGCATGGCCGCACGCAGCAGGGCGCCTTCGAGCGCCTGATCGAGCGCACGCCCCAGGCCATCGCCTGCTATCAGATCTCCGGCAATTTCGACTACATCGTCCACTTCGTCTGCCGTTCGGTCGGCGACTACGTGGAGCTGCATCACAGCCTGATCGAGGAGGAGCCGAACATCGCTTCCGTCACCACCAACGTCATCATGGCGGAGACCAAGAAGTTCGCCGGCTACCCGCTGAAGGAGCTGATCGAGCCGGTTGAGCAGGCCAAGGAGTAGCGACAACGTCGCAACGTGGTACCGCTCGCTGGCCCCCGCGGGCCCAAAAATTCTGCTGCGCTACCTCAGTTTAGTGACAAATTCTAAACCTCTGCCGCCATATTTTTAGGCAAGCCAACACGGCAATCGCCGCAAGGGGCGCACCGCCGACTGGGTAAGGTCGGGCTGCAGCACCCTGCGGCGATTTCCTTTTTGGGGCCTTGGCCGCTCCGGGTGAGGCGGCTGTGGAGGAAACGAAAAAATGTCCGACAAAGTCGAGCAGTTCTTGAATGACCGACGTCCCGCCACTCCGTGCCTGGTGGTGGACCTGGACGTGGTGGCGGAAAAATATCGCGGCCTGACCACCGCGCTGCCGCTCGCCGAAGTGTTCTATGCGGTCAAGGCCAACCCGGCGCAGGAAGTGCTCTCGCGCCTTGCCGATCTCGGCGCCAGCTTTGACACCGCCTCGGCCGGCGAGATCGCCCAGGTGCTCTCGCTCGGCGTCGCGCCCGAGCGGGTCTCCTCCGGCAACACCATCAAGAAGCAGTCGGACATCGCTTGGGCCTATGCCCGCGGCGTCAAGCTCTATGCCTTCGACAGCAAGGCGGAGCTGGAAAAGATCGCGGAAGCCGCGCCCGGCGCGCAGGTCTTCTGCCGCATCCTAATCGACGGCGAAGGTGCGCTCTGGCCGCTGAACCGCAAGTTCGGCTGCGCGCCCAAGATGGCCGGCGACCTCCTCATCCAGGCGCGCGAGCTGGGCCTCGAGCCTTATGGCGTCTCGTTCCATGTCGGCTCGCAGCAGATGCTGCCCGGCCAGTGGGATGCCGCCGTCGCGTCGGTGAAGAAGGTGTTCAAGCAGGTCGCGAAGGCCGGCATCGATCTCCAGATGATCGATCTCGGCGGCGGATTCCCCTCGCGCTACAACACTCCGGTCGAGGCGATCGGCGCCTACGGCGATGCCATCATGAACGCCATGACCAGGCACTTCGGCAACGACCTGCCGCGCATGATCGTGGAGCCCGGCCGCTACATGGTGGGCGACGCCGGCGTGCTGGAGGCCGAGGTCGTGCTGATCTCCACCAAGAGCTATGGCGAGGATCGCCGCTGGGTCTATCTCGATATCGGCCGTTTCGGCGGCCTCGCCGAAGTGGAAGGCGAGGGCATCCGCTACCGCATCCGCCCGGTGCGCGAGATGGGCACGGACGAAGGGCCGGTTGTGCTCGCAGGTCCGACCTGCGATTCCGCCGACATCCTCTACGACAAGGCCAACTACCACATGCCGCGCGACCTCAAGATCGGCGACCGCGTGCGGATCTTCGCGACCGGCGCCTACACGACCACCTATTCGGCCGTGAACTTCAACGGCTTCGAGCCGCTGAAGGCGTACTACATTTGACATCGAAGCGACCGGCGATGCGGCTGCGGCCGCATCGCTAGTCTACCTTCGCAGCCTCCAGCACGTCGCGGATGCACGCCCAATCCTGCTCAAGGCCAGACACCAGGCGCGTTCTTGGAGTTGGCCACTTGACGAACATGAAGCCATCGCGCGCGGCCGCCCAGCATTTGTCGGTGCCCGCTGCGCAGGCAATATTGCGCAGGCCGGAGGATGAATTGCGCGGCACGAACATCTCCATCCCGGAGGTGCCCTTGCTCTCACTGAATATCAGGTAATCCGGAAAGTCCGAGCCCCAGGCTGGGTGCGCATAAGAGGGCTGTGGCGCCTTCGCGGATCGCCATTGCCCGACGCGTATTCGCAATGACGGCAGACTGGATGTGCAGCCGGCGTCGTTGGCGACGCCTCCCAGATCTAGCTCCGCCCAACGGCCGCCTTGCTGCGCGACAACAGCATCCTTCGGGAGCGACAGGCACGTGGCTCTCGTTGTGCCGTCTCCGATCTCGATCGCAACATTCCCTAACGGCCACCATCCGGCGATGCATGGCATGGCGAACTCCGGTAATCGATGGGACGAGTGGCGGGCGGACTCGCTAAGCCCAGCTGCTGCCAGGATGACAACGATCACCAGCATCCGGCGGCCCCAGCGAAGCCAGCGCGAACGCGGTGCTCTCTTGAGTGAGGCCGAATCGACGGCGTCGGGCGGCATTTCCCTCATACCGTAGTCTGGTCGCATGGGCGCCCCGGCGCTGCAATCCGTGTTTTCCCCCATTGCGCCAGCCGGCAAAGCGCCTACATGCCATTAAGGGCCGCGCTGCCAAGTGCGGTACCGGGGGGTGTGCCACTTCCGGAGCAAAACATGAAGAAGACGGTTACATATATTCTGGTCGCCGACGGCGCCCGGGCGCGCCTTTATGCCAATCATGGCGTCGGCAAGGGTTTGCAGCCCGTCTCGGGCGCGACCCACAGGGCCGACTTGCACCATCATGACCGGGAAATCCTGACGGACAGGCCTGGGCGCTCCTACAACAGCGTTGGTCAGAACCGTTCCGCCATGGAGTCGCAGACCGAATGGCACCGCTTCGAGAAACACAAGTTTGCGCGCGAGATGGCGAGGGTTCTGGACGCCGCCGCGGAGAACAAGGCGTTCGACCGGTTGATCCTGGTGGCGCCACCCGCCACCCTCGGCGATCTCAGGATGGAACTGGGCGAATCGACCCGCAAGATGGTGTCGGCCGAACTGCCGAAGGACCTGACCCGCCATGCGGAGCAGGAGCTGCCGCAGCATCTGGGCGGCGTTCTGGCGGTTTAGGGGCGGTACCCCTGCCATTGTTCCGACCGGGTGACCTGCTATTCTGCCCGGCGCGGGCAGCTGGCACGCGCAGGGCAGAATTTCCAAGGGCATGACCGACCAACCTGGCTGGATCAAGCTGGCGCAAGGGCGCGACGGCGCGGTGCTGCAGGCAGGCGGCGCCTGGACGGTCGAATACGCCGCCGACCTGGACCGCCAGGTCGAGGCGCTGCCGAAGGAAAGCGCCGCCCGCGTCCTGGAGCTGAGCGAGATCGAGGCAATCGACACGGCCGGCGCTTGGCTGCTGGCGCGCGCGACCGGCCAGGGGGAGAGCAAGGAGATTCCCTGGCAGAATCTGCCGGCGGAATTCCAGCCGCTGGCGGAGCGTGTCCTGACCGCCGGGCCGAAAGTCATCCCGGATCATCCCAGGCCCCGGACTGTCCTCGACTGGGTCGCGGATGTCGGCGCTGGCGTCGAAGAGGCCCTCGAAGAGAGCCTGAACCTGATCGCCTTCTTCGGCGAGTTCGTGCTGGCGACAGGGCGGGTCATTGCCCGTCCGCGGCGCTTCCGCTGGATCCCCCTGCTGGTCCATATCGAACAGACTGGCATCAACGCGCTGCCCATCGTCGGCCTCATCTCGTTCCTGGTCGGCGTCGTCCTCGCCTATCAGGGCGCGGATCAATTGCGGCAGTTCAATGCGCAGTTCCTGACCGTCAATATGGTTGGCATCTCCGTTTTGCGCGAGATGGGCATTCTTCTGACTGCCATCGTCGTCGCCGGCCGCTCCGGCTCCGCATTCACCGCGCAGATCGGCACCATGCAGGTGAGCGAAGAGGTGGACGCGCTGCGCACCATGGGGCTCGACCCCATGGAGGTGCTGGCCCTCCCACGCGTTGCCGCACTCATCATCACACTGCCGATCCTCACTTTCTTCGCGGACCTGATGGGGCTGCTGGGTGGCGGCGTCATGTGCGTGCTGCTGATCGATATGACGTTCGGCCAATTTGTCGGCCGCCTGAACGACGTGGTGACGGCGACGCAATTCTGGGTGGGCATGGTAAAGGCGCCGGTCTTCGCGATCCTGATCGCGCTCGTCGGCTGTTTCGAAGGACTGCGCGTGACCGGCAGCGCGGAGAGCGTCGGCAAGATGACCACGCGCTCGGTGGTGGAGGGCATCTTCCTCGTCATCATCTTCGATGCCCTGTTCTCCATCCTGTTCTCGATCCTGAGCATCTGAGATGCCCGCTAGAACTCCCAACGTCATCGAGATACGCAGCCTGGTGAACCGCTTTGGCGAGCAGGTGCTGCATGACGGGCTTGATCTCGACATCAGGCGCGGCGAAGTGCTGGGTGTCGTCGGCGGTTCCGGCTCCGGCAAGTCGGTCTTGCTCCGCACCATCATCGGCCTCAACCGGCCGGTGGAAGGCGATATCCGCGTCCTCGGCCAGTTGACGCGGGAACTGGATGACGAGGCGTTGCGCCGGCTGCAGACGCGCTGGGGTGTCCTGTTCCAGAATGGCGCGCTGTTTTCCTCGCTGACCGTAGCCGAGAACATCCAGGCGCCAATGCGCGAGCGCGGCGACATCCCGCTGGAGCTGATGGAGGAGCTGGCGGGCCTCAAGGTCAAGCTGGTCGGCTTGCCGGTCGAAGCGACGGCGAAATATCCATCGCAGCTCTCCGGCGGCATGAAAAAGCGTGTGGGCCTGGCGCGCGCCTTAGCGCTCGACCCGGAGATCCTGTTCCTGGATGAGCCGACCGCGGGTCTCGATCCGATCGGCGCCGCCGACTTCGACCAGCTGATCCGCAGCCTGCAGCAGAGCCTTGGCCTCACCGTCGTCATGATCACCCACGATCTCGATTCGCTGGTCACGATTTGCGACCGGATTGCGGTCCTGGTAGACAAGAAGATCAAAGTGGGGACCCTGGCAGAATTGATGCGCGATCCGCATCCCTGGATTCAAAGTTATTTCCACGGGCCGCGCGCTCGTGCCGCCGGCATTGCGGCGGATTGAGCGGGAGCAGTCATCATGGAAACCCGCGCCAAGCACATCACCATCGGGGCCTTCGTCCTGTCGTCGGCGCTCGCCATCGCCTTTTTCGTGTTCTGGCTCGCCCGATACCAGGGCGAGGCTACATACAACAACTACTTTGTGCGCTTCTCCGGTTCGGTCTCGCAGCTGCGGGTCGACAGCACCGTGCTGTTCGGCGGCATCCCGGTCGGACGCGTGACGGACGTACGCATCGATCCGGAGAACAGCGAGCTGGCGCGTGTCGACCTGGCGGTGCGGGAAGGCACGCCCGTCCACCGGGATTCAAGAGCGACGCTGGAGCTTCAGGGCATCGCCGGTGGCGTGATCGTCCAGATCAGCCGCGGTACGAACGCGGCCGAGCTGCTGCCGGCCGACAGCGAGATCACGGCCGGCCCGTCGGCGCTGGAGCAGATCGTCCGCCGGGTCCCCGATCTGCTTGGCAAGATCGACGAGATCACCAACCGCATGAGCGACCTGCTGAGCGACAAGAACCGGCAGGCCTTGAGCAATTCCCTCGCCAATCTCGAGGCGATCACCTCGCAATTGTCGGGCGAAGCGACCTCGGCCGAGGGCGTGATGAGCAACGCCAGCGGCGCGATTCAGGAGCTGAACAACGCAGCCCGTGAGTTCTCCGCCCTCGCGGTGGAGCTGCGCGGTGCGGTGGGCGACGTGCGCGGCGATGCCACCAAGGCGGCGCGCAATTTCGCCGTGATGGCGGACAGCTTCAATAGGACCTCGCAGCAGCTCTCGACCGTGATCGACGACAACCGCGAGCCCCTGAAGCAATTCTCCACCACCACGCTCTACGAGACCGGCGAGCTGGTCAGCGAACTGCGCAGGCTGGTCGCTTCCATGACGCGCATCTCGCATCAGTTCGAGAAGGACCCGGCGCGCTTCCTGTTGAATGACCGTAGCACCGGGGTCGACACGCCATGATCACGCGCCGTCACCTCATTCTGGCTGGTGGTGCCATGCTCGGTGGCTGTGGTGTCATCCCCAAGGTGAACGATCCCGTCCCGCTCTATACTTTGTCGGCAGTGACGCAGTTCGGCCAATCCCTGCCGAAGGTGGATTGGCAACTCGTCATTGGAACGCCGGTCGCCTCCGCCGATCTCGACACCACGCGCATCGCGCTCACGCGCTCGCCCGGCGTCGTCGAGTATTTCGCCAAGGGCGCCTGGGCCGATAACGCGCCGGTCCTACTGCAGGACAAGCTGATCGAAAGCTTCGAGGCGTCCAACGCGATCGTCTCGGTCGGGCGCGATGCGGTTGGTCTGCGTCCCGATTACGTGCTGCAGTCGGATCTCAGGGACTTCCAGGCGGAGTTCACGGGCGCAGCACCGACGGCCCATCTGCGCCTGGCGGCCAAGCTGGTGCGCATGTCAGATCGGCGCATCGTCGCGACCTTTGCGACCGAGCAGAAGGTCGCGGCGGCAGGCAACTCCCTGGCGCAGATCGTCGATGCCTTCGATCGTGCCGCAAGCGAAGCTTTCGAGGACGTGGTGGTTCGCGTCCTGACCGCCAAAGCATAGGAAAAGCCGAATGCTGCTGGAGCCGAAGAAGAGCGCACTGTTCCAACGCGACCTGCAAAATCCCGTGCCGGTCATCGTGAAGGGAGAGGGCGCCTATCTGATCGACGATGACGGCAAGCGCTATCTCGATGCGTCGGGCGGGCCTGCGGTCTCATGCCTCGGCCACTCGCATCCGCTGGTGATCGAGGAGATCAAGCGTCAACTCGATTCAGTATCCTATGCCTATTCCATGTTCTTCACGACACCGGCGATCGAGGAGCTGTCCGAACGTTTGGTGGCGCAGGCTCCGGCGGGTCTCACCAAAACCTTTTTCGTCGGCAGCGGATCGGAAGCGGTCGAGGCTGCGATGAAGCTTGCGCGGCAGTATTTCCTGGAGATCGGCCAGCCCTCGCGCCGGCTGTTCATCGCGCGCGAGCGCTCCTATCACGGCAACACGCTGGGCGCACTGGCGCTGGGCGGCGATGCCAACCGGCGCGCACCGTACCAGACGCTATTGATGGACGTGACACACGTCGCGCCCTGCTACGAATATCGCGGCAGACGTGCGGACGAGAGCGTGGAGCAATATGGCCTGCGCGTCGCCGACGAGTTGGAGGCCGCGATCCAGCGGCTGGGCGCGGAGAATGTGGCAGCCTTCTTCTGTGAGCCGGTGGTCGGCGCGTCCCTCGGCTGCGCGCCGCCGGTGCCAGGGTACCTCAAGCGCCTGCGCGAGATCTGCGACCGGCATGGCGTCCTGCTGGTGTTCGACGAGGTGATGTGCGGAATGGGCCGCACCGGCCACATGTATGCCTGCAACGAAGATGGCGTGGCGCCCGACATCCTCACCATGGCAAAGGGGCTGGGCGGCGGCTATCAGCCGATCGGCGGTCTGCTCATTTCCCAGACGATCTTCGAGGCGATCGCCAATGGCTCCGGCAGCCTGAAGCACGGCCACACCTATGCCGGCCACACTGTCGCCGTCGCAGCCGCCCTCGGCGTGCAGAAGGCAATCGAGCAGGAGGGGCTGCTGGCGCGCGTGCGGCATTTGAGCGCTCTGCTGTTTGACAGACTGCAGGAACGCTTCGGCCAGCATCCCCATGTCGGGGATATCCGTGGGCGCGGCCTCTTCATCGGGCTGGAACTGGTGGCTGACCGCGAGAGCAAGGAGCCGTTCGACCCGAAAGCCAAGTTGTGGCAACGTGTTCGGCGTGCCGGGTTCGAAGACGGGATAGTGACTTACCCTACCGGCGGGTGTGTTGACGGCGTTCGCGGCGATCATGTGATACTGGCCCCGCCGTTCATTTTGGCCGACACGCAAGTTGATGAAATTGTTGATAAACTGAACCACTCCATCGAGCGCGCCGTGGCCGGGGCAAAAGCGCCAAAGTAGCGGATTGTTAACCCTTCTTTGTTTGACTGGGCAGACGGCGTCGATGTCAGGGAATCGCGCCTGAATTACGGAGTTTGCTCATGGCACAAATGCTGACCGCCGCGGATGTCCAACGGCTGATCGCCAATCCCAGTGGGGACTTGCGGGCCGAGACCGCCGCCAAGGTCGCTGAGGCGTTCGAGCAGGGAGCGCTGTCCGATTCGGAACGGCAGCTCGCTGAAGGGATTTTCCGCGTCATGGTGCAGGACGCCGAAGTCAAGGTTCGCGAATCCCTCTCCAGCCATCTCAAATCAAGCGCGAACCTGCCGCACGACATCGCGCTCAAGATGGCGAAAGACGTTGAGCAGGTCTCGCTGCCCGTCCTCGAATTCTCCAAGGTGTTGAGCGATAGCGATCTGATCGACATCGTCCGTTCCTCCAGCGCGGAGAAACAGACTGCAGTCGCCAAGCGCGCCGAAGTCTCCGGCGTGGTCGCCAACGCGCTCATCGATCACGGCAAGAGCAGCGGCGTTGTCGCCGCGCTGGCCGCCAACAAGGGCGCCGCTCTCGGCGATGTCGAAGTCGCCAAGATCCTCGAGAAGCACGGCTCGGACGTCATGGTGACCAATTCCCTGGTCATGCGGCCGAACCTGCCGCTCGCCCTCGCTGAGCGCATCGTGAACATCGTCTCGCAAAGCCTCCATCACTACCTCGTGGAGCGCCATGATCTGACCGATGAGATGGCGGCGGACCTGGTCCTCTCGGCGCGCGAGAAGGCGACCATCATGCTGCTGCCCGCCGGTGCCAAGAGCGCCGACGTCATCGAGTTCGCCCAGCAGCTGCACAGTGCCGGCCGCCTGTCGCCGACCTTGCTGCTGCGCGCCTTGTGCAGCGGCGACATCGCGTTTTTCGAGGCCGCCATGTCGGTGCTGTCGGGCGTGCCGATCATCAATGCCCGCCTCCTGATCCACGATCAGGGCGCGCTGGGCATGCAGTCCATCTACCAGTATGCCCATCTGCCGCTCGATCTGTTCCCGGCCTTCCGCGCCGCCTTCGACGTGGCGCGGGACATGGACTATGACGGTGGCGACCGCGACCGCCAGCGCTTCGCCGCCAAGGTGATCGAGCGCGTCCTGACCCGCCTCGAACAGCTCGACCAGCGCAACCTCGACTACCTGCTGAGCCGTCTGCAGCAGCTCGCCGCCTAGCTTCTGTCCGCCGGCAGGGTATCGACGATCAGTCGGTACTTGGTGCGGGCGTTCGAGGTCGTGCGATAGAAGGTGAGGAGCTGGTCCCACGGCTCCGCCACCTTCTGGAATCCCGAAATGAACACCACGAGCGTGCCGACCTCGGCCTTGCCGTTGATCACGAGCCATCCGCCGACGGCGAGCACGATCAGCGGGCCGAGCGCGTCGATGAAATTGCCAAGAAGGGTCAGGAAGAACTTGACGCGATAGACCAGCACGCGCGTGGTCAGTGCGCCTCGGGCCAGCTTCGCGAACCGCCGTCCGACCTGATCCCGGCTCAGCGTGCTCTCTTCACTCGAGACAATGACGTCGCCCAGCTTGCGCAGGAGTCGGACATGAATGGCTGCCCACCGATTGATGCGGCGCTGCCCCATCGGCACGATCACGATCTGCGGGACAAACAGCGCCAGGGCGAAGGCCGCGATCTCCGGCTGAACCCAGAATAGATAGCCAAGCGTGCCGAAAGCGGTGCCAGCCTGCAGCAGCGGTATCGAAATGGAATCGCCGACGAACCCCGCCACCTCTTCCACTTCGGACGAGGTCATGGAGACAACGGCACCTTTGTCCATCGTCTGGCTATGCTCTTCGAGCTTTAGCGGCTCGTCCACCAGCACGTTGAATATCCGGCCACGCAATTGGAGCGCGATGTGCTCGACTAGGCTGCCGCGATAGACGTTGAGCACGTATTTCAGCCCGCCCTGCAGCAGCAGGACGGCCAGATAAATGCCGCACAGCAGGAGCATGTAACGCACGTCCTGATTATGGATGGCGTCATCCACGATCCGTCGCTGCAACTCCAACGGAATCATGCTCATCGGCGCGACGAGGATCGTCAAGAGGACGAGCCAGACCTGCTGCCGCCGGCTCGACTGCCAGATGAAACGATAAAGGGATTGTGGCATCGGAACGCTCCCCCAGGCGCGATTCGACTGGATCAGTAGGGCATGACATCCGGCTCGAGTAGGCGCTGACGCCAGAGTTCGGCTTCCACCAGATCCCTCGTGAAGCCATGGGTGCCGGACGAATACGCGTCTGCAACGAATTGGATCGCGCCCTCGAAGCGTCCCTCCGCCGCCCGGCGGATGAAGTCAAGAACAAGGGCCTCATCATGCCGAACGCCATTACCGTTCAGCAAATTCAACCCGTGCACCCATTGGGCATAGGGATAGCCCTGCAGTGCAGACTTTTCGAACCAGTAGGCCGCCCGCACGGGATCCGCTGGCAGGTCCGCGTCCGACTCGTACATCTGGCCGAACGTAAACTGTGCGCGCGCGTGACCTGCCTCGGCGGCTTTCTTGACTAGTTCTATCCGACGCTTCTTGCGATCGCCCTCATCGCTGACCTCGAGATTGATGGTGCTATAAGCATGCAGGTACTGCGCCTCGGGAACGTCTCTTTCGACCAACGGCCGCAACAGATGATAGGCCTGTTGCATGAGCGAATCGCACTGATCTGCATGATCGCCATCGTGCGCTTGCTCGATCAGCTGGGCAGCCCGCGTGCAGATGGCTTCGTCGCGGCTCATTGCTGCATCGTCCCCGTCACGCCCCAGCTGTCAGCCACGACATAACCCTCTGGATAGGGGTCGCCGGCGTCGAGGCAATAGGTGTGGAAGCCGGTGATCCATGCCCGGCCTTCGATGCGCGGCAGGATGGCGGGGCGGCCGGCGATCCTGGTCTCGCCGGCGATCCTGCCCTTGAAGCGCGAGCCGATGATGCTCTCGTGGTACATGTGATCGCCGACTTTCATCTGGCCGCGGGCATGCAGGACAGCCATGCGGGCGCATGTGCCTGTTCCGGTCGGACTGCGATCGGAACGTCCGGGCGCCACGATGCAGGTGTTGCGCGTGGTCTGGCCGACACCCTGGAACGGCCGGTTGAGCTGGACGATCGAGACGCCATTGATGTCCGGGTTCTCCGGATGGACGACCCTCAGCTGCTCACGCGCCGCCAGCCGCACTTTCTCGCCCAGCACCGCCAGCTCGCGCGCCTCGTCGGGCGCAATCGCATAGCCCAGCTTCGCCGCATCGACGATCGCGTAGAACATGCCGCCATAGGCGACATCGATCGTGATCGAGCCCACGCCCGCGACTTCGATAGTGGCATCCAGCTTGTCGACAAAGCAGGGGACGTTGCCGAATTCCACAGATAAGCACTTGCCGTCTCGGCAATTGGCGATGGCCTTGACCGGCCCTGCGGGCGTGTCCACCGTCACCTCGGTGCTGGGCTCGTGCATCGGCACGAGGCCGGTCTCCAGCGCCACCGTGACGGTGCAGATGAGGTTGGAGCCCGACATCGGGACGTATTCCGTCGGCTCCATGATGATGACGCCGAAATCGCAATCGGGCCGCGTGGCCGGCATGATGAAATTGAGATGCCGCGCGACCGAGCCGCGCGGCTCGCACATCAGGAGCTTGCGAATGTGGTCGTGCGCGCGCTCCATGGTGCGCATCTTCTCGAACATGGTCGCGCCGGCGGGCGGCAGCACGCCGCCGGTGATGACATCTCCGACCTCGCCCTCGGCATGGCAGCCGACCACCGAGATGTTGCGGATGGATTGCATTTAGATCACCTTTCCGGGATTGAGGGTACCCTTGGGGTCCAGCGCCGCCTTGATGCGGCACATCACGTCGATCTCCGCCGGCGAGCGGCTGTGGCCGAGATAGGCGCGCTTGAGGGCGCCTATGCCGTGCTCGGCGGAGATGCTGCCGCCGATCCGGCGCACTTCGCCATAGACGATCTCATCCATCTCATGGGCAACCGACTCCAGCGTGCCGCCGACCCAGGCCGAAAGGTGAATGTTGCCGTCGCCGATATGGCCGTAGACATAGAAATTCCCTTCGGGCCAGCGCGCCAGCAGCGCCGCCTTCAGCCGCTCTGCCAGTGCGCCAAGCTGCGCCGTCGGGGCGCTGACGTCAAAATTGATGAGATACGGGAAGAGGTCGAGGGCCGCGCCCTCGCGGATCGTCCAGAAGCTGCGGGCTTCGCGCTCCGACTGCGCGATCAAGGCATCGAGCGCATCACCACTCTCGATCGCTGCGCCGAGGCCTTCCTCCAACCGCTCGCGGTCGCGCTCCGGCTGGCTGCCATGGAACTCAGCCAGGGCGTAGAAAGGGTGAGTGTCCGCCATCGGCTTGATGCCGGTCGACGGATGATTGGCGACGTAGCGATAGAAGTCCGGCCACATCGCCTCGAACGCGCCGATCTCACCCAGCGCTTCCTGCAGCCGCCGCAGCAATCCGACGGTCGCTTCATAGCCAGTGGTCGCCACAAGTGCCGTGCTCTTGCTCCGTGGCCGCGTATGCAGCCGCAACACCACGCGCGTCACGACGCCGAGCGTTCCTTCCGACCCGATGAACAGCTGGTTGAGGTCATAACCGGTATTGTTCTTCATCACCTTGGTAAGCGACGTGAGGATCGTGCCATCCGCCAACACGGTCTCGAGCCCCAGAACCTGGGCCCGCGCCATGCCATAGCGGATAACGTGATTGCCGCCGGCATTGGTCGCGATATTGCCGCCGATCTGGCAGGACCCGCGCGAGCCGATATCGAGCGCGAGATAGAGGCCGGCTTCCTCCGCCGCCTTCTGCGCGATCTCCAGCGGCGTTCCAGCCAGCACGGTCATAGTAGCGCTGTCGCGGTCGATCTCTTCCACGCCCTTGAGCCGTTCGAGCGACAAAACGATTTGCCCTGCTTGCGGCGTCGCTCCGCCGGCAAGTCCGGTGAGGCCGCCCTGCGGCACGACCGCGACGCCTTTTTCGTTGCACAACCGTAGCGCGGCAGAGACCTCCGCAACCATGCGTGGGCGCAACACCGCAAGAGGCCGCTGCCGGTTCACACCCGACCAATCGCAGGCATGCTTGTCCAGCACATCCGGCTCGGTCGAAACAATGTCGCCCAGTGACTTCAGGAAATCGAAAGACATAGCGCGCGCCCCACACGATATGCCCGCATCATAGCCGGCAGGCAGGCGAGCGGTCGAGGCGGGGGACGGATTGCGACGCTATTTGTTTAATCAATAACGGTTTGGCGACAAGGAGTTAAGGCGATGAACGTCTTCCCAAAAATGCTTGTGTGCGTCCTCGCAGGCGCACTGATCGCGGGCTGCGGGAGCGCGCCTTATCGGTCGGGCAAGGGCAGCGATCACGAGGTCACCTATCGCCCCATTAACGAGCAACAGCAGAAGATGACGCAGCGCGAGGTTGTGTATGTCGAGCGCCCGTATGTGTACTATCAGCCGGTTCCTGCATACCGCGTTGTCCCGGTGCAGCCGGGCTATCGCGTTGTGACATCGCAGCCGGCTTATAACACCGTCACGTCACGTCCGGCTTATCAGCCGACCTACACGATCGTGCCGGTGACTCGCTACTACTATGTCGAATAGGGAGCCTGCAGTGATGAGGTGCAACCATGAAGCTTCTCCCTATCGTGACGTCTGCACTTGCGGGGGCGCTGATCGTTGGATGCGGCAGCACCCCCGCCGATCGCAATGCGAACGGGTCGTACTACGATCATGACGTGGTCTATCGCTCGCCGCCTTATGGCGAGCGATATTACTACGAAGATCGGACTCCGGAGACGTTGTACTACCCGTCCGGGTTATGGGCCTGTGCCCGTCGCTCGGCATGGCATAATGGATGATGATGGCTACTATTATTATCCGGACGGCTATTACTACTATCGGGACTAAGGTCCAGCGGGCGGGGGCGAACAGCCTTCCGCCCGCCGGCGTCGTGGATGGAGCATTTTAGAACACGCGGTCGACCGGCAAGCCCAACGCCAAGCTCCCGGCAAAGGTCGCCTGCGGCCCACTTTGCATCGGATGGTAGCGCGCTCCCTGGATGTCGCGGAAGAGCCTCTCCAGTCCCGCCGCGCGATAGAAACCGGCGCCGCCCGCGGCTTCCATCGCCAGCTCCACCGCTGCGATTGCATGGCGCGCGACGAGCGTGCGGCCGATCATCACATCGTTCGTCGTCTGCGCGCCCGGCTTGTTGCTGCGGGCGGCAGCCAGCATAGACCCGTGCGCAAGCTGCGCGCCGCGTAGTTCCGTCTCCATCCTGCCCACCAGTTCCGTCGTATGCGGATCCGGCCGCCGCTTGCGGGCCAGTTCAAGAGCGACGTCTCGCGCGCTTTCCGCAACACCGACATAGACCGAATAGATCAGCGGTATGGCGATCATCACGATGGTGTGGAACACCAGGTGCCATTCGCCGGCTTTGCGCTTCAGCGCGACTGCGGCGTCGGGAACAACATGGCCTTCAATCAGCACGTCATGCGAGCCGGTGGCGCGCATGCCCATCGTCTTCCACACTGGCACGATCTTGACATTGGGCGAATTCATCGGGATGCCGAAATGCAGCACCTGCGGCCCATCGCTGGTCTCGTCGTCCCACACCGCGCTGGTCATCAGCAGCGTGCCCGCCTGCGCGCCGGACGAGAACACCTTGCGCGCCGTGATGCGAAAGCCGCCATCCACTTTCTCTGCCTTGCCGGAACCGGCAATCCAGTCCGACCCGCCGCTGGTCAGCAGAATGATCCGCTCCGCCGCTACGCGCTTCAGCAACGGTTCGACCGGTGCTTTCTGATGCACCCATCGCCAGGCAGGGATCGCCACCTGGTGCGTGTGCATGGAAAAGGCGAGAGCGGTGGAGCTGCAATGATGCGCCAGCTCGCGCAACATGGCAGCCAATGCGTCGACGTCATGGCCGCCGCCGCCCAGTTCTTGCGGCACGCCGGCTTCCACCAGGCCGGCCGCTTTCAGGGCCCCGTAGTTCTCCGCGACGAACGCATCGCTTTCGTCCATCTCTGCCGCGTGCTGGGCGAACTCGCGCCCGAGCCGCCGCGCTACGGCAACCAGATCGGTCGATTCCGGGACGGGTCTCAGTTCAACCGCAGCCATCGCTTGCTCCTCAAGACAGGCGCCACGCAACGGCGCTGGTGATCCCCAATGGCTGGATAATCGCGCCGAAAAGAGCGTTGATCCAGTTCAGGATCTGTATCGGTCCGTCATTCGGTGCCAGCTCATTTCTCGCAACACATTGATACGACAAGACAATTGTGGAGTGATAGGAATTCCGCCGGAAATGTCGGTCCAGAATCTGTAGTAGCGCCGGACCCTTGCCGGTCATACCGTCTGTGTGTCTGCGCGGGGGAGGAGCAATCATGGAACAGATCGCCGGCTATGGCCAGTTTTGCCCGGTCGCGATGGCGGCGGAGTTGGTTTGCTCCCGCTGGACTCCGCTGATCCTGCGCGAGCTGCTGTCGGGCAGCGTGCGCTTCAACGATCTGCGCCGCGGTGTCCCGCGCATGTCGCCGACCTTGTTGTCGAAGCGCCTCAAGGAGCTGGAGCAGGCCGGCGTCATCGAGACGCGCGCCACCGTTCAATCCGGCATCGTCGAATATCACCTGACACAGGCGGGGCAGGAGCTGCGTCCTCTCATTATGTCGCTCGGCGTGTGGGGCCAGCGCTGGGTGGAGACGCAATTGTCCCTCAAGAATCTCGATCCATCCCTGTTGATGTGGGACATGCGCCGGGGCCTGAACCCCACGCCGATGCCACTAGGCCGCGCCACAATCCAGTTTCACTATCCTGAGCTGCCGGCGTCCCGGCAGCGTTACTGGCTGGTGATCGATAACCGCATTGTCGATCTTTGTCCGGTCGATCCTGGGTATGACGTGGACCTGTTCGTCGAATGCTCGTTGCGCACCATGACAGCAATCTGGATGGGCCTGACCAGCGTCAAGGCCGAATTGGATGCCGGCCGTCTGGAGCTTTCAGGCGACAGGGAACTCGCCCGCTCCATGCAGCAATGGCTGGGCCTCAGCGTGTTCGCCAAGGAGAAGAACAACAGGGTCGCCTAGTTGTGATGACCTGGGCATCGGCAACCTGGCGCACGCCTGGCGTGTTACGCACGTGATGGATGTGATAGAACCCTTCATCTTGCGTAACTATCTGCTGTTCTTCCTGCTGCCGGCCTGGGTTGCCGTCGGCGCCCTGGACTGGTGGACTCACCGGCGCGCAGGCATCGAGCGATTCGGGATCTATGAGCCGCTGCTTCACCTCTTGCTTCTGTCGCTGGCCGGTCTCCCGATCCTGATGGGGCTGTTTCTCTCTATCGATACACCCGTCTTGATGTTGATGATCTTCTGCCTCTTTGCGCACGAAGCCGTCGGCTATGTCGATGTCAGATGGGCCAGTCGGACGCGTGGAATCCCACCGTTCGAACAGCGCCTCCACGATTATCTTGCGGCTGTTCCCTTCGCGGCGTTGAGCCTCGTCATCATCCTGTATTGGCAGGAGCTGGCGCTGCTGGTCGAGCAACCGATCGAGGCTTTGCGTCAGCCGGTTCGATTTCGAACGCCCGCCGCTGCCGCCCGGCATAGTGGGAACAATTCTCGCGCTGGTTTTCGTCGGAAACATTCTCCCCTTTCTGGAAGAGTTCGCGCGCGCGATCCGCTATCGCACGCGGACGATAAGCTAGATGCAAGAGCTTTCCCGGAACCAACGCACAGGCGAATTGTTCGCCTCATATCGCATTTTGAAATCAGGAGAGCCTCATGCCGACCGCTGCCAAGCACACCACCGCGAATCGCCGGACCACCGGCCGCACGCAGACCCGAAGCGGCAAGGAAGATGCCGTGAAGCTTCTCAAAGCTGACCATAAGGAAGTGTCGGAGCTCGTAGACAGATACCAGAATGGGCGGCTTTCGAAGGACCGGAAAGTCGCCGTCGCGAAGCAGATATGCCTGGCGCTGACCGTGCATGCGCAGATCGAGGAAGAGATCTTCTATCCCGCCGCTCGCGAGGCGGTGCGCAGTGGCGAGGATCTGCTGGACGAAGCCGAGGTTGAGCACGGCTCGATCAAGGAGCTGGTAGCGGCAATCGAGAACGCATCACCCGACGACGATGACCTGTTCGATGCGCGCGTCAACGTGCTGGGCGAATACGTCAAGCATCATGTCAAGGAAGAGGAAGGTGAATTGTTCCCCAAGATCCGCAAGAGCGACATGGACCTCGCGGAGATCGGCGAGCAGCTCGCCGTCCGCAAGGAAGAGCTGATGCGCGAACTCAAGGGCGACGCCTGATCTTTTCCGTAACGGTGCCGGGCGTCACAGTCGACGCTCGGCAGCTCTATCGTTTCCTCGCAATCAATGGTCCGACGTGCCAGAGGCCAAGGCAGATGATGGCGGTTGCGATCGCCGTTGCTCCGCCCCAAACCGGGGAATCCAATACTTTCGCAACGATAACGTAGCAATCGGCCGACATGCCGAGAGCCAGGAAGACCGTCGCGGCCAGCAGGTAGGAGCTGGCTATGGGCAGGAACTCCTCCGAATCCTCACCGCCGAAGACGATGCGGTGGTGCGTGGCCGGCGCAATCAGCAGCACGGCGGAAACCGCAATCGCTGCCAGCGCCACCAGATGCACGAGCGCTGAGTTGGTGGGCAACATGGCGAACGGCTCGGTCAGCACGACCACCAGCTGAAAGCCCAACAAAGCCTGGACGCCGGGGAGGACAACCCGCGCTTCGGTCAGCACGAAGTCGATCCGGTCCTCCAACTTGCTCGGACCGTTGCGGGGCGGATCGGATAACGATTTTGCCGGCGCTTTCCTGGCCCGGTGCATGAGCTCAAGCCCATACCAGAAGACAAAGGCGGTCAGGCAGAAGGCGATGCCGAGGGCCGATCCAACCAAGCCGCCCGCCACCCGCTCGCCGACGAGATAGAGATCGAGCCCGATCGCCAGCGCCAGCAGCAGGAGCGCGATATCGATCAGCCATGTAATGCCATGCTCCAGCCGCGTTTCGGCACCAGCCTCGGTGACGATGCGGTGATAGGCGCTGGGCGCAATCAGCAGCGCGACTGCGGTGGTCAACAGCCCGAACGCAATTAGGCTCGCGTACCGCGAGCTTTCCGGCAGGGCATCGAATACTTTGTGGAACGGGGCCTGCAGCTGGAATCCGAACAGGATCTGCACCCCGAGGATCGACATCCGGTTCTCGTCCAGTGCGATCTTGACCTTCTTTTCCGGACTCATCCCGGATCACCAACGACGCGCCCGCCAGGCGATCGAGGATTTCGCCATGCGATGAGCCTCCCTGCCTGACGGCGCCCGGCCCCACTATGCCGCCCTGGCCGGTACCAGCTCGACCTTGATCCAGCCTGGATCGCGGCGGTCGAATGCCTCATAGGCTTCGATCGCGCCGACCAGCGGTTCCGCCTGGGTGAGGATTTCTGTGGGATCGACAGCACCGCTGCGAATCAGCTGGATGAGCAGGGGGATGTATTTCCGATGATGGCAATTGCCCATGTTGAGGGTGAGATTCTTGTTCATCGCCTTGCCGATCGGGAAGGAGTTCGCATTCGGCGGATAGACGCCGACAATCGAGAGTGTGCCCGCCTTGGCCAGCGCGTCGATCGCCCAGCGCAAGGCCTGCGAGGGTGCATCGCCCGGCACCCAATTTTCGCCCACCGGATTGGTTTTCGGTGCGACCGCCGCGACCTCCTTGTCGAAGCTCTCCTTGTCCTTCTTCGCCGCCTTGGCAGCGGGACCGTGATGGGCATGCTGCGCATCGATCCCGACGGCATCGATCGCGCGGTCGACGCCGATCTCTCCGGTCAGGGACAGGATGGTCCTGACCGGATCTTCCGCATCGAAATCTATGGTCTCCGCGCCCTGGCGCCGCGCCATCGCGAGGCGGTCCTCCTTGTTGTCGATCGCGAAGATGCGGCCGGCACGCATCAGCCTGGCGCCGGCGATCGCGAACTGGCCCACCGGGCCGCAGCCGAACACCGCGACGGTGTCGCCTGGCTCGATCTCCGCCATCTCGGCGGCGAAATAACCGGTCGGAAAAATATCCGAGAGCAAAATGGCTTGGTCGTCGCTGATCTCGTCGGGCAGCTTCACCAGTCCGACATTGGCGAACGGCACGCGCACCTTCTCAGCCTGCATGCCGGAGAAGCCGCCGTTCTCAGCGGGCCCGCCGAAGAACGCCGTGCCGGCCTGCTTGCCATTGGGATTGGCGTTGTCGCATTGCGCGAAATAGCCGGCGCGGCAATAGGAACAGCTGCCGCAGGCGATGGTGGACGGGATGACGACGCGATCGCCGACATTGAAGTTGCGCACCATGGCGCCGATCTTCTCGACGATGCCGACGCCCTCGTGGCCCAGAATCGTGCCCGGATTCACGCCGCTCGCCGTCCCGCGCACAAAGTGCAGGTCGGTGCCGCAGATGGCGGAAGAGGTGAGGCGCACGATGGCATCGGTCGGTTGCTCGATCTTCGGTTCGGCGACGTCCTCGATGCGGATATCGCCGACTCCACGGAATACGACTGCCTTCATGGAAAGCTCCGCTGGAAAAATGAGTTGGGGTTACTTCTTGCGCTTGGCAGCCTTCTTGCCGCCCTTGCGCGATGCGGCCTTGCTGGCCGTTTTACCGCGGCCCGAGCCGCTCTTCTTGCCGCCGCCGCTTTCCTTGTTGGTGGTAGCCCAGGCGCGGCGCTTGGCTTCCTTCGCGGAGACGCCGCGCTTCTTGTAGCTCTTGGCAATCTTCTCCGCTTTGCGTTTCTGCTTGCCGGTATAGGAACTCTTGCTGCCGCGTGCCATAGCAAGGCCTTTCACTGCCCCTTTGCAAGAACAGGGAGGCGCCGCAGGCGTTGCCCTCAATGAGAGTGACAAGGATGCGCGTAGTTTCGCGTCCGTGGAACTTTTGTGCGGGTCGCGAATTGGGTCTTACTGGCCACTGAAAGTGGCGTGGCCGGCGATATCCACCCCCTCACCGCCGGTCACGGCGACGGCGAGGGCCGAGCCCGTCCCCCCGAGCGCGCTCCTTCGCCGTCGCCCTGTTTCAAGCAACGCATCGCAAGAGTTGGCTGGGGTGCGTAGAGAGATGGTCGGAGTGAGAGGATTCGAACCTCCGGCCCCGCCGTCCGGTATGGGCGCAGCGCACGATGCACCGCTTTCTCTAGGCGCGCCGTCGTCGCTCTGTCCGTCATCGCCTCGAAATGGAATACCCGACGTTTCCGCCCGCTGGCGGTCTGCAGCGATCGCAATCGCTTTGGTAGGTTCTCCGATATTCCGTCAAGACCCTCTCGTCACCTCGTAACGGCGCGTTCGCGCCGTTCGTGCGACCTACTCCTCAAAGCGACCCGTGGAGTCACGATCTCGTTCGTATCGTCTCGTGAGCGGAAACGGCGGCAACCAGGACTCGCGACGGACGATCCAGCTTTCGTAGGTTGGCATCAGTTGGTCAGGGGCATCCAGGGATCCTACGTTCACTTCGATTTCATCTGCGGTGCGTGCGAAAATGGACGAGCCGCAGCGGGGACAGAAAAACCGCCCGGCGTAGTCGCGTGTTTCGCCATCGATCGTCACCGCATCCTGAGGGAACACCGCGGAAGCGTGAAAAAGAGCCCCATGATGCTTGCGGCAGTCGAGACAGTGACAAAGGCCGACCCGGTATGGGAGTCCCGACGCCACAATTCGGACGTTGCCGCAAAGGCAACCGCCGGTGAATCGGTCCATGCTGCGTCTCCTCTAAAATCAAGCGGTCGGAATGTTTACAACGAACGCCGTCGGGCGTCCATGAAAGGTCCGGGCCGGAGCCGCCAACGCGGTCAATTCTTGCCGGTGTAAACCGCCAGCTGAGCATCGAAGGCTCGCTTGTAGGCGGGCCGCGCTTCGCCGCGGGCGAGATAGGCGGCCAGGTTCGGATATTCGTCCAGGATGCCCGATGATTTCAGCCTGAGCAGCACCGACACCATCATCAGGTCGCCCGCGCTGAACGCACCATCGAGCCAGTCGGCATCACCCAGACGACGGGAAAGTTGGTCCAGCCGGGCGCGGACGCGATCCTCGACTAGAGGCAGGCGCTCCTTGCACCAGGGCTTGTCGCCCTCCAGAAGCCTGGCGGTTGCGAGCTCGAGGATCGGCGGCTCCACCGTATTGAGCGCGGCAAACATCCATGTGATCGCGCGCGCCCGCGCATTGGCATCCTTTGGCAGTAGGCCCGCATGGTGCTCGGCGATATGGAAGACGATCGCGCCTGTCTCGAACAGGGCGAGATCGCCTTCCTCATAGGTCGGAATCTGACCGAAAGGATGAAGCGCCTGATGCGTGGGTTCCTTCATCGCACGGAACGAAACAAGGCGAACCTCATAGGGTTGGCCCACTTCTTCAAGCGCCCAACGAACGCGCGTATCCCGCGCCAGTCCCCTGCCGCCATCGGGTGACCGTTCAAAGGCGGTAATGGTGATGGTCACCGTGAGGCTCCTCCTTAGCGAAAAATCATCGGTTGCGGGGCTGGCAAGCTGTCACGGCAAACTCACCGAGATTGAAGACGTAGTCCTTATCCGCTTGTGCCCAGCAACCGTCGCGGACGAGATCACGTCGTC
>DASRRI010000040.1:0-4116 GCA_035695765.1 Dongiaceae bacterium | reverse complement strand
ATCGCCACCGCCGCCGTTGTTCCTACCAGCATCGCAAGATAGCTGACTGGGTATAGAGAGTCGCAAAGTCATTCTGAGCCCGCGTGTGAAGAGTTCTTCGTGGGACCGGCACCTTGAGAATGGTTCTGGCCAGCTTGGCGGAGGGAGACGAACTGGGATCCAACATTCTCCACCTGAAGATTATAGGGCCGTGACCCTGCAATCACATACCGCGTTCAGGCTCCGGGGCGGTCATCGCTGGTAGACGCCAACCAGGGTTGCTTCGGCGATGGTGTGCTTGCGCGCCTCGCGCTGGAAGGATGAGCGGTTTTGGGCCGGCGTTCTGCGATGCGCTGCGCCGGGACCATCCGATCTTGACGGAGGCAGCGCTGCACAAGGCTAAAGAATTTAATTCTCAGCGCTGCTATTACCGAGGCATTGGCCGTTACGCTCCGTCTGCTGCCTACGCGCATGGACGCGCGGACTTGCAGAAGAAGGACAATTTTGCGGCAGGTTCGCTGTACAACGCGCCCGAGCTCAACAACATTGAGGGTTGTCTGGCACGAATCTCAAAGCGCATCATCTCGCCCACCCGACGTGGAGGCTCTTGATCGCGCCATCCACGCCGCCGTAACCACCTTGAACACTGAGCGAAAGGTCGATCCGTTGGCCAAACAGAGAATCTCTGCTTAGCTCGACCGGAAGGCGCCGATTGCCACGGTGAACAAGCGCCCCGCGTGCGACGCGATCGAATTCAGCACCGGGACGCTGCAACCCACGGAGATGTCGTCGTGTCCTCCCGGATTTCACGCAGGTCACTATTCAAGACTGCAGGAGCCGCTGGAGTAGTGACCATAGCTCCAAGCGTGCTCCCTGGAACCTCGGACAGCGCGTACTCGGCCGATGCTCTCGGGCAGGCGGTCACAAGGCCGGCCGCCATCCACTCGCAGCCGATCACCTATATTTTCTTTAATTTGGATGAAGTCGAATTTATCGAGGCAGCGGTCGCACGCTTAATACCCGCCGACGACCGCTGGCCGGGTGCCCTCGAGGTCGGCGTCACCAACTATATCGACAAGCAGATGGGCGGCGCCTGGGGAGCCGGGGAGCGGCTCTATCGGAGCGGCCCATGGCAAGCCGGCACGCCCAGCCAGGGATACCAGCTGCCACTAACACCGGCCGAGCTATTCCGGACGGCGATCGCGGCGATCAACAAAGAGCTCGCCGCCAAAGGCACGCCGTTCGCCGCAATGACGCCCGCCAATCAGGACGCCTATCTCAAGGAGCTCGAAACGACAGATCGGGATCTGGGCGGCGCGCCCGCAAGGGAATTCTTCGCGCATCTCTGGGAAGCCACGGTCGAGGGCTTCTTCGGGGATCCCGTCTATGGTGGCAATCGCGACATGATCGCCTGGCGCATGATCGGCTTCCCCGGCGCCTACGCGTCCTACTATGACGTGGTCGACAAGCACGGCATCGTCATCGATCGCCCGCCCATGAGCCTGGCGCAGGACGCTATGGGCCACGTCCATCTCGATCCCAACATCCCTCCGAAGCTTCCCTGAAACCGACGGAGACGCGGCATGGCAGAACGGTTGCGGCCCGTGGATGCGGTGACGATCGGCGTCGGCATGACGGGCTCCATCCTGGCGAAGGAGTTGGCCGCGGCCGGCCTCAAGGTGGTCGGGCTAGAGCGCGGCGCCGGGCGCGACACTGTGCCGGATTTCCAATCGCCGGCCATGCACGATGAGTTGCGCTTTGCGATCCGCAAGTCGCTAATGATGGACACCACCCGCGAGACCATGACGGTGCGCGCCAACGTCGACCAGACGGCGCTGCCGCTACGGCGGATCAGCGGATTCCTGCCGGGCACCGGGCTGGGCGGCTCCATGGTCCACTGGAACGGCCAGACCTGGCGCTTCCAGATCGCGGATTTCATCTACCGCACTCGCATGGAGGAGCGCTACGGGAAGACCTTCCTCGATCCCGATCTCGCAATTCAGGATTGGGGCGTGACCTATGATGAGCTTGAACCCCATTACGACCGCTTCGAGTATCTGTGCGGGATCAGCGGCAAGGCGGGCAATCTGAACGGCCAGCTCCAGCCCGGCGGCAATCCGTTCGAAGGCTGGCGCTCGCGCGAATACCCAACACCACCCATGAAGGAAGCATATTGCGGCGCTCTGTTCCGCCGGGCGGCCAGCGAGCTCGGCTATCATCCCTTCCCGATGCCGTCGGCCAACCTGAGCCAGCCTTACACCAATCCGGAAGGCGTCTCGCTGCACGCCTGCGTCTATTGCGGCTTCTGCGAGCGGTTCGGGTGCGAGCACTACGCCAAGTCCAGCCCGCAGACCATCGTGATGCCGGTGCTGCTCAAGAATCCCAACTTCGAGCTACGCACCGGTTGCCAGGTGCTGCGCATCACCCTAGACAACACCGGCAGGAAGGCGACCGGTGTGGTCTACACCGATGCCGCCGGCCACGAGTTCGAGCAACCTGCCGAGCTTGTTCTGGTGACCGCCTTCGCGCTCAACAATGTCAGGCTTCTGCTGCTGTCGGGCATCGGCAAGCCATACGATCCGCGCACCGGTGAGGGCGTCACCGGACGCAATTACAGCTATCAGACGGTCAGCGGCGTCGACGTGTTTTACGACGAGAGCGTCAACATCAATCCATTCATGGCGTCGGGCGCACTGGGAACAATCATCGACGACTTTGCCGGCGACAATTTCGATCACGGGCCGCACGGGTTCATCGGCGGCGCCTTCATCGGGGCGAACATGTCGCATGGTCGCCCGATCGAATTTCATCCGACGCCGCCGGGAACGCCGACCTGGGGCCAAGCGTGGAAGGATGCGGTCATTCGCCATTACAACCATACGGTCACGCTGTTGGCACATGGATCATCGGCTTCTACTCGTGGCAACTATCTCGATCTCGATCCGACCTACCGGGATGCGTGGGGCCAGCCACTGCTGCGGATGACGTTCGAGTTCCCGGAGAACGACATTCGGATGTCGGCCTTCGTCACCGATAAGATGCTTCAGATCGGCCGCGCGATGGGTGGGAAGACAGTCGCTGGCGCACCGGCCAAGCGCCCCTATAACGCGACCATCTATCAAACGACCCACAATACCGGCGGCGCGATCATGGGGGCCGATCCGAGAACCAGCGTGGTCAATCGCTACCTGCAATGCTGGGATGTGCCCAATGTCTTCGTGATCGGCGCATCGGCCTATCCACAAAACGCCACCTACAACCCGACGGGAACACTGGGCGCCTTGACCTACTGGGTCGCCGATGCGCTCAAGACCAAATACCTCAGGTCCCCCGGACCGCTGGTGCCGACATGAGGACCAGGAATATTCTGCCCAGTGGAATGATATTGGCGATAGTCATTGCCGCCGCCTTCAAGTTCGCGGATGCGCAGACTGCTCCGCGCCAACCGGATGCGAAGCATGGTGCCGATATCGTCGCGCATGGCACCGCGGCCGGAGCGCCGCCCTGCGAGACGTGTCACAGCGTCAACGGCAATCCCGACGGCAGCGGCACATTTCCGAGACTGTTTGCTCTCCCGGCTTACTATCTGGCCAAGCAGTTGACTGACTACAAAGCGGGAACCAGAACGAGCGACATCATGCTGCCGATCGCGCAGATGCTTTCGGCGGACGACATCGCCGATGTTGCCGCATTCTATGCCGGCGCGAATGCACCGCTGCCTTCGTTCGCCGCGCCCGACCCAGCATTGGTCGCGGCCGGGCAACAGCTGGCAATGGTCGGGAACGCCGCCAAGGCCGTGCCGGCCTGCAATAATTGCCATGGACCCGGCGGCACCGGACTACCGCCCGCAATTCCCCCTCTGGCCGGCCAGTTCGCACCCTACGTGGTATCCGAATTGCAGCTTTGGCAACGAGGTATTCGCAAAAACGACGGAGGCGCCCAGATGTCAGACTTGGTGCAACGCCTCGATGAGCGCGACATTGCCGCCGTGGCCGCTTACTATCAGCAGGTGAAGAGCGCACTCCCCGCGAGCGCGGCGCCGGCCAAATAAGCTCAGCGCTCGACGCAGGAGCGCCGGGTTGGGATCGGCCGGGAGGATGGGACAGTGCCTGGGACGAACCCCGAGCGGCAGGAGGT
>DASRRI010000039.1:0-38540 GCA_035695765.1 Dongiaceae bacterium | reverse complement strand
GTTGGCGGCGAGGGGACGGCCGAACTGTTTGCGATCGATTGTGTATTGCCGCGCGGCGTGCCAGCAGAACTCCGCGGCGCCCAGCGCGCCCCAGGAGATGCCATAGCGCGCATTGTTGAGGCAGCCGAAGGGACCCTTGAGGCCTTGCACGTTCGGCAACAGGTTTTCTTCCGGCACGAACACGTCTTCCATCACGATCTCGCCGGTGATGGAGGCGCGCAGCGAGAACTTGCCTTCGATCTTCGGCGTGGAGAGTCCTTTCATGCCCCGCTCCAGCACGAAGCCGCGGATCACGTCATCCTCCGTCTTCGCCCACACCACGGCGATGTCGGCGATCGGCGAGTTGGTGATCCACATCTTCGCGCCCTTCAGCACATAGCCGCCGGGTGCCTTCTTCGCGCGGGTTTTCATGCCGCCGGGATCGGAGCCGTGGTCCGGCTCGGTCAGGCCGAAGCATCCCACGATCGCTCCGGTCGCGAGGCGCGGCAGATACTTCTTTCGCTGCTCCTCCGTCCCATAGGCGTGGATCGGATGCATGACCAGGCTCGATTGCACCGACATGGCGGAGCGGTAGCCGGAATCGACCCGCTCGACCTCGCGCGCGATCAGGCCATAGGCGACGTAGTTGGTGCCGGCGCAGCCATAGCCGTCGATGGTGGAGCCGAGGAGGCCAAGCGCACCCAGCTCGGTCATGATCTCGCGGTCGAATTTCTCGTGCCGGTTGGCTTCCAGCACCCGCGGCATCAGCTTGTCTTGGGCATAGTCGCGCGCGGTGTCGCGCACCATCCGCTCTTCCTCGGTCAACAGATCCTCGATGAGGAGCGGGTCTTCCCAGTTGAATTCGGCTTTGCTCTTGGCCTTGGCGTCCATGGCCTCAACTCCCTGATCATTCATTCGTCGCGGCCGGATGACCAAAGGGGCCAATGGCCTTCTTGGCGAGCGCGGCGTATAGCATGCGCCCCGGGGACGAGGCAGAGGCGGAATATCATAGCCCTATGTCCGGCGCGGATGACTACATCATCGAGTTCACCCAGATCGGCGCCAACGTGAAGGTGACGGCGATCGACCCCGGGACAATGACCGAAGCATCTATCGTCGGCGGAGCGCAATACTCCCGGGAATTCCTCATTCGCCAGGCGATCAAGAAGCTGGAATATGTCCTCTCCAAACGCGGCGAGAAGGGGGAATGACCGCGCGGAACCAATGATGGTTCAGAATTGTATACAATATAATTTTTGGCTTGTGGCGGTAAACTCTTGGGTTACGGTCCGCGCCGCATTAAGAATCGGTGGCTGGCGGCTGATACTTGGACGCGAGATCCGGGACAGGCCAACGGGGGCTTTGGCATTTCCATTTTGCGTTCATGCATCAGCGTCGCGCACCGATCTTCATCGGGGCGTGGGCGCATGTCGTCATGGACCGGACATGGCACTTAGCGCGGATAGCGGTTTCCGCGCCGCGGTGGCGGGGGACCGATGGAGTATTTCACCCAGCAACTGATCAACGGCCTGACGCTCGGCTCGATCTACGGGCTGATCGCGATCGGCTACACGATGGTCTACGGCATCATCGGCATGATCAACTTCGCCCATGGCGACGTTTACATGATCGGCGCCTTCCAGTCGATGATGGTGTTCCTGATCTGCGCGGCCCTCGGCCTCTCCTGGGTGCCGTTGCAACTGGCATTGATGCTGGTGGTCGCCGTGATGTTCACCGCCGCCTACGGCTGGGCGGTCGAACGCGTCGCCTATCGCCCGTTGCGCGGATCGACCCGGTTGGCACCGCTTATTTCGGCCATCGGCATGTCGGTCGTGCTGTCCAATTTTGTGCAATTGGCCCAGGGTCCGCGTCCGAAGCCGATCCCGCCGGTCATCCGAGGCGGCTTCGAAATCATGGAAAGTGAAGGCGGATTCATCGTGCAACTCGGCTATCTGCAGATCGTGATCTTCCTGCTGACCATCGTGCTGATGGCGATATTTGCGTACCTGATCGCCAAGACGCCGCTGGGGCGTTCCCAGCGCGCCTGCGAGCAGGATATGAAGATGGCCTCGCTGCTCGGCGTGAATGTCGACCGCACGATCTCACAGACCTTCGTGATGGGCGCGGCTCTGGCGGCGGTCGCCGGCATGATGGTGACGCTGTACTGGGGAGTGAACGATTTCGCGATGGGATTCATCGCGGGTATCAAGGCTTTCACGGCGGCTGTGCTGGGTGGCATCGGCTCGTTGCCGGGCGCCATGCTCGGCGGCATCTTGATCGGGATCATCGAAGCCATGTGGTCGGCCTATTTCTCGACCGAGTACAAAGATGTCGCGGCCTTCGGCATTCTGGTCCTGGTGTTGATCTTCCGGCCCACTGGTCTTTTGGGTCGGCCCGAAATCGAGAAGGTGTAACCGATGGCGACGATGACGATTCCCGCCGTCAAGGCCGCACCGACACCGATGACGGTCGCGCTTAAGGAAGCCGGCATGACGGCCTTCGTGGTGTTCATGCTGTCTTTCCTGATGATCGGTTTCGAGAGCCAGGCGACCCAGGGCCAGCCGCTCGGTTATGTGACTCGGTTCGGCGCGACTGCCTGGGGTATCCTGCTGGTGCCGCTCGGCCGCATTGCCCTCGTGCTCGATCGCTACGGGCAGTCCATGCCCTCGCTGATCGGAGGGGGGCTCGCCTTCCTTTATCTGGCCGGGGGCGCGGTGATCGCGTTGGCCTTCGACGTTCTGGTGATACCGTTCAACGACTATTTCGGCGCGGCGGCGGGCGCTTCGGGTATTCCGATGCCGTTTGCCGACCCGATCGTGGATGCCATCTTTGGTCTGGGCGCGCTCTACATCGTGGCCATGGCGATCCAGACGCGGCGGCGCGCGGCGCATGGCGAGCTGACGCTGGAAGAGCGTGAAACGAAGGAGGAGCGCAGTTCGATCCGCGCCAAGCGACTGTCGCTTGTCCTCGGGCCGACGCTACTGGTGGTTGCTTTCGTCCTGCCGCTCACGCCGCTGGCCGATCGCTCGCTGATCGGAACCCTGACCCTGATCTTGACTTACGTGATGCTCGGATGGGGCCTCAATATCGTGGTCGGCCTCGCCGGCCTGCTAGACCTTGGCTATGTCGCGTTCTATGCCGTCGGCGCCTATACCTACGCCAAGCTGTCGCTCGATCTGCACTTGAGCTTCTGGGCGAGCCTGCCGCTTGCCGGAATGTTCGCGGCCTTCTTCGGAGTCATGCTCGGCTTCCCGGTGCTGCGCCTGCGCGGCGATTACCTCGCCATCGTGACGCTGGGTTTCGGTGAAATGGTTCGCATCATCCTGATCAACTGGCAGAGCTTTACCGGCGGGCCGGCCGGCATTGGCGGCATCGAGAAGATCACCTTCTTTGGCGTGCCGTTCGAGCGCAATCCGGCGGAAGGGACGCAATCGTTCCACACGCTCTTCGGCCTCGAATTCAGTGTCATGCACCGGATCGTGTTCCTGTACTACCTGATCCTTGTGCTGGCTCTGGTGACGAATCTCTTCACCATCCGGCTGCGCAGGCTGCCGATCGGCCGAGCGTGGGAGGCGCTGCGCGAAGACGAGACGGCATGCCGAGCCCTTGGCATCAATCCGCGCAACACCAAGCTGACCGCATTTGCGATGGGTGCGATGTTCGCCGGATTTGCCGGGTCGTTCTTCGCGGTCAAGCAGTTTTTCATCAGCCCAGAGAGCTTCACCTTCATCGAATCCGCTGTCATCCTGGCGATCGTGGTGCTGGGCGGCATGGGCAGCCAGGTCGGAGTGGCCCTTGCCGCGATTCTGCTGATCGGCCTACCGGAGGTCATGCGTGAGCTTTCGCTCTATCGCATGCTGGCATTCGGAGCGGTGATGATCCTCATCATGTTGTGGCGTCCCAAGGGTCTCCTGGCGCACCGGGAGCCCACCATCCTCCTGCATCGAGGTAACGGAAAACCGAAGAAAATGGGGGCGCGTGCATGAATGCGACCGCGCCGGACATGGCGCCGCAAACCACAGGAAGCCTGTTGGAAGTCGAGCATCTGACCATGCGCTTTGGCGGCCTGGTCGCGATCGATGACGTCGCGTTTGTTGCGCGCGAGCGCGAGATCACCGGCATCATCGGCCCGAACGGCGCCGGAAAGACAACGTTGTTCAACTGCATCACCGGCTTCTACAAGCCAACAGTCGGGCGTCTAACCTTGTACAGCGCGGGCCGGCCAGCTTTCCTCCTGGAGCAGATGGCCGGATACGTGATCGGCCAGAAGGCGCGCGTTGCCCGAACCTTCCAGAACATCCGCCTGTTCGCCGGCATGTCGGTGCTGGAAAACCTGATGGTGGCTCAGCACAATAAGCTGATGCTGGCGTCCGGCTATACCGTCTTGGGTCTCTTTGGTTTGCCGAACTATCGCCGTGCGGAGAAGGCGGCGCTAGAAAAGGCGGTGTACTGGCTCGAGCGCGTCGGGCTGACCGACTATGCCGACCTTTCCGCCGGCAATCTGCCGTACGGCGCGCAGCGGCGGCTGGAGATTTCGCGCGCGATGTGCACCGATCCCGTCCTGCTGTGCCTGGACGAGCCGGCCGCCGGCCTCAATCCGAGGGAATCGGCGGAGCTCAATCAGTTGCTGATGTCGATCCGTGACGAGTTCGGCATCGGGCTGCTGCTGATCGAGCACGATATGAGCGTGGTGATGGGCATTTCCGATCACATCGTCGTGCTCGATTACGGCAAGAAGATCTCCGACGGCACGCCGGCCGAAGTGCAGCGCGATCCCGCGGTCATCCGCGCCTATCTGGGCGAGGAGGAGAAGGAATGACCGCGATGCTGACGATTTCCGGGGTTCACACCTTCTACGGCCATATCGAGGCGTTGAAGGGCGTCGACATCGAGGTCGGAGAGGGCGAAATCGTGACGATCATCGGTGCTAATGGCGCCGGCAAGTCGACGCTGCTCATGACGATCTGCGGCACGCCCAGGGCACGGCACGGCTCGATCGTGTTCGAGGACGAGGACATCACGCAGAAGCCGACCTTCGAGATCATGCGCAAGGGCATCGCGCAAGCGCCCGAGGGCCGGCGTATCTTCCCGCGCATGTCCGTGATCGAGAACTTGAAAATGGGTGCGATCACGTCCGATCCCAAGCTGTTCGATGAAGATGTCGAGAAGGTGTTCGCAATCTTCCCGCGCCTGAAGGAACGGCAGAGCCAGCGCGGCGGTACGCTGTCCGGTGGCGAGCAGCAGATGCTGGCGATCGCACGCGCGCTGATGAGCCGGCCTCGCCTGCTGCTGCTGGACGAGCCTTCGCTCGGCCTCGCGCCGCTGATCGTCAAGCAGATCTTCCAGGTCATCAAGGAGATCAACGAGCAGCAGAAGGTGACCGTGTTCCTGGTGGAGCAGAACGCCAACCATGCCTTGAAGCTCGCGCACCGCGGCTACGTGATGGTCAACGGCAACATCACCCTGACCGGCACGGGGCGCGAGCTGCTCGCCAATCCGGAAGTGCGAGCCGCCTACCTCGAAGGCGGACTTTAGAGGACGCAGAGGCGCATGCTGGCTGAGATCAACGTCTGGGAATTCATCGGCATCACTGGAATCTTGTTTGGTGGTTGCGCTTTCATGATGGGTCACGCGATCGCCGACACCTGGGGTCCGGCTTGGCACAACATCCTCTATGGTTTCCTGCTGGCGGCCGGAAACCACTTCTTGGACAGCGCGCTGTTCGGTGGTTCCTGGGGCAACTGGGTGCATTACCTGCTGGATGTTGTCGTGCTGATCGCGATCGCGCTATTCGCCCACCGGGTGACCATGGCGCGCAAGATGGTGACGCAGTACCCATGGATCTACGAGCGCGCCGGCCTGCTGGGCTGGCGCAAGAAGACATCGGCTTAGGCCTAGTCCAACGGGCCAAAGGGGCATCCGTCCTATTTCACGCGGATTTGCTGGGAATAGCGGATTGACCGGGCAGCGCAAGCGGAGGATGATTGCGCCAAGCCCGAATGTTGGAGGACCAACCGGGTGACAACACACAAGGCTAGAGAGAGGGAGACATGTTCAAAAAGTTGCTTTCGACGACTGCGCTCGTTGCCGCGGTCGCTGTCGGGTCGTTCGCGTTGCCGACGGGTGCCAGCGCCGACATTACGATCGCGGTTGCCGGCCCGATGACGGGTGACCTTGCCTCGTTCGGCGAGCAGCTGCGTCGCGGTGCCGAGATGGCCGTCACGGACGTGAACGCGGCCGGTGGCGTCAACGGCGAACAGCTCAAGCTGGAAATCGGCGACGACCAGTGCGACCCGAAGCAGGCGGTGCAGGTTGCGAATGATCTGGTGAAGAAAGGCGTGGTCTTCGTGGCCGGCCACTTCTGCTCCGGCTCGTCGATCCCGGCCTCCGAAATCTATGCGGAGGAAGGCATCCTGCAGATGACGCCGGCTTCGACCAACCCGAAGTTCACCGACGATCCGGCGGCCAAGGGTATCAAGACGATCTTCCGTTCCTGCGGTCGTGACGACAAGCAAGGCTCGTTCGCAGGCCCGTGGCTGGCCAAGACCTATGGTGGCAAGAACGTCGCCATCCTGGACGACAAGTCGCCTTACGGGCAGGGCCTCGCCAACGAGACTCAGAAGAACATGGAAGCGGCCGGCTTGAAGACGGCGCTGCGCGACACCTACACGCAGAAGGAGAAGGATTTCTCCGCGCTGATCACCAAGCTGAAGGACGCGAAGATCAACGTCGTATATATCGGCGGCTACCACAATGACGTCGGCCTCATGGTGCGTCAGGCCCGCGACCAAGGCTACAAGGCCGACTTCATCTCCGCCGACGCGCTGAATACGGCCGAGTTCTGGTCGATCTCCGGCCCGGCTGGCGAAGGCGTGCGCTACAGCGACGCGGCTTCGGCGGTCAACCTCGACGCCGCGAAAGCGGTGGTCGAGAAATTCCGCGCCGGCAATTACGAGCCGGAAGGCTACACGCTGAACTCCTACGCCGCGATCCAGGCGTGGGCCGCGGCTGCCAACATCGCCAAGTCGACCGAAGGCGAGAAGGTGGCCGAGGCGCTCCACAGCAACAAGATCCCGACCGTGCTCGGCGACTTGCAATGGGACGAGAAGGGCGATCTCACCAAGGTCAACTATGCTTGGTATGTCTGGCACGACGGCAAGGCGGTCCAAGAGCCGCTGAACTAAGCCCTTCGGCGTTCGTTTTCGAGGCCCGGGCGGCAACGCCCGGGCCTTTTCTTTAACGATAGATTGTGGTTGGCGGAGCGGAGAGCGGGAGATATTGTATGCCGCTTTCGAGCAACCGGAACTCCACAGATGCCTGAAACCAAGGAAACCATCGCGATCGCCAGCGACCACGCCGGCTTTGAATTGAAGACCCAGCTGACGCAGGAATTGGCCGCCATGGGGTTCGAGCCACTGGATCTCGGGACGGCATCTTCGGGATCGGTCGACTATCCGGATTTCGCCGATCGGCTGGCCGCCGCCCTCAAGGACGGCAAGGCCAAGCGCGGCGTTCTGGTCTGCGGTACCGGTATCGGGATCTCGATGGCCGCCAACCGCCACCGCCATGTGCGCGCCGCGGTCGTGCATGATGTGACCAGCGCGCGTCTAACCCGCCAGCACAACAACGCGAACGTGCTGTGCCTCGGGGCGCGGCTCACCGGAGCCGATGTCGCAAAGGATTGCCTCAAGGTGTTTTTGACGACAGATTTCGAAGGGGGCCGTCACGAAAATCGCGTCGCCAAACTGGGCTGAAATGGCCTGGTTCCGCCTGCGATAGAGGATCTGCACATGACGACCCAGACCTATACCCCGATGCCCGGCTTCTTCACGTCTGCCTTGTCCGAGCGCGACCCCGAAATCTTCGGCGCGATCGGCAAGGAGCTGTATCGCCAGCAGGATCAGATCGAGCTGATCGCCTCGGAGAACATCGTCTCGCGCGCTGTCCTCGAAGCGCAAGGATCGTGCCTCACCAACAAATATGCCGAGGGCTATCCGGGCAAGCGTTACTACGGCGGCTGCGAGTTCGTCGACGTGGCGGAAGCCATCGCGATCGACCGTGCGAAGAGGCTGTTCAATTGTGCCTTTGCCAACGTGCAGCCGCATTCCGGCGCGCAGGCCAACCAGGCGGTGTTCTTCGCGCTGCTGCAGCCGGGTGATTCCTTCCTTGGCCTCAATCTTGCGGCAGGCGGTCACTTGACGCACGGCTCGCCGGTCAATCAATCGGGCAAGTGGTTCAAGCCGATACCCTACACGGTGCGCACGCAGGACCAGCAGCTCGACATGGACCAGGTCGCGGAGTTGGCGAAGGAGCACAAGCCGAAGCTGATCCTCGCCGGCGGCTCCGCCTATCCCCGCTTCTGGGACTTCAAGCGCTTCCGCGAGATCGCGGATTCCGTTGGCGCTTATTTCTTCGTCGACATGGCGCACTTTGCCGGGCTCGTCGCCGGCGGCGTGCATCCGAGCCCGCTGCCGTACGCGCACGTCGTAACGACGACGACGCACAAGACTCTGCGCGGGCCGCGCGGCGGCATGATCCTCAGCAACGATGAGGGCATCGGCAAGAAGATCAACTCCGCCGTCTTCCCAGGCCTGCAGGGCGGACCGTTGATGCATGTGATTGCGGCGAAGGCCGTGTCGTTCGGCGAAGCGCTGCGGCCGGAATTCAAGGTCTATGCTCAAACTGTTGTCGAGAACGCCAAAGTCTTGGCTGATACCCTGGTCGCGGGCGGCCTCGCCATCACCACCGGCGGCACCGACAATCACCTGATGCTGGTGGACCTGCGGCCAAAGAAACTGACCGGCAGGGATTCCGAGCACAGCCTGGAAGAGGCGGGCATCACCTGCAACAAGAACGGCATTCCGTTCGATCCGGAGAAGCCGGCCATCACCTCCGGCATTCGCTTGGGCACGCCGGCGGCGACCAGCCGCGGCTTCGGGCCGAAGGAGTTCAAGCAGGTCGGGCAGATGATCGTGCGCGTGCTGGATGGGCTGGCTGCGAACGGCGCCGACAACAGCAAGATTGAACATGAGGTGCGCGAGGAAGTGCGTACCTTGTGCAAGAGGTTCCCGATCTACGGGGGCTGAAGACGAGGCTTTTGGGGGACGTGAATGCGCTGTCCGTTTTGCGGAAACGAGGATACTCAGGTCAAGGACTCTCGCCCGACGGACGATAATTCCGCCATCCGCAGACGGCGGCAATGCACCAATTGCGGTGCGCGCTTCACGACCTTCGAACGCGTGCAGCTGCGCGAGCTGGTGGTCGTGAAGAGCAACGGGCAGCGCGAGCCGTTCGACCGCGAGAAACTGCTGCGCTCCATGCAGATCTCGCTGCGCAAGCGGCCGGTGGATCAGGACCGGCTGGAGCGCGTCGTCAATGGCATCGTGCGGCGCCTGGAAAGCTCGGGCGAGACCGAGATCCCGACCACGCATATTGGCGAGGCGGTGATGGACGCGCTCGCCACTTTGGACAAGGTCGCCTATGTCCGCTTCGCCTCGGTCTATCGCAATTTCCGCGAGGCCAAGGATTTCGAGACCTTCATCGGCAAGCTCGGCAGTGACGAAGACTGAGCAGAAGAGCGCCGACCTCGAACACATGGGCGCTGCCCTTTCGCTGGCGGCGCGCAATCTGGGGCAGACCTGGCCCAATCCCGCTGTCGGGTGCGTGATCATCGATGCCGGAGGCCACGTCGTCGGGCGCGGCTTCACCCAGCGTGGCGGCCGCCCGCATGCCGAGACGGAAGCGCTCGCCATGGCCGGCGCGCGGGCGAAGGGGGGCACCGCCTATGTCACGCTCGAGCCATGCTCCCATCACGGCAAGACGCCGCCCTGCGCCGAGGCATTGGTTGCCGCCGGCATCGCGCGATGTGTCGCTGCGGTCGAAGATCCCGACCCGCGTGTCTCCGGCCGCGGCTTTGCCAAGCTGAGGGAGGCTGGCATCGCGGTCGAGACGGGATTGCTCGCCGACCAGGCCAGGGCGCTCAATATCGGTTTCCTGACGCGCGCAGCCACCGGGCGGCCATTTGTGGCCTTGAAGCTCGCCACCTCGTTGGATGGCCGGATTGCCACGCGAGCCGGGGAGAGCCGCTGGATCACCGGCGAGGCTGCCCGCGCCTTTGGCCAACGGCTGCGGGCCACGCATGACGCCATCGCGGTCGGGTCGGGAACGGTGTTGGCGGATGATCCCGAGCTCACTTGCCGGCTGAAGGGGATGGAGCATCGATCGCCGGTGCGGTTGGTGTTCGACCGTCGCGGCCGCAGCCCCGCAACTGCCAAAGTCATGACCAGCCAACCGCCGACCTGGATCATCGGGGAGCCGGGTGTCACCGTTAAGAACGCCTCGCAATACATTGAAATCGCGCAGAATATAAACCCAGCCGCGTGGCTGTCGGAGGCCTTGAATAAGCTCGGCGCCGCCGGTCTCACGCGCATCCTCGTGGAGGGCGGAGCGATCCTTGCCACGGCATTCTTGAAGGCAGGGTTGGTCGACCGCCTCTATTGGTTCCGGGCGCCCATCGTGATCGGCGGCGACGGATTGCCGGGCGTCGGGCCGCTGGAAGTCGATCGTCTTGCACAGAGCGTCGGGCTGCGTTGCGCGGGAAGCCGGCCCCTGGGGAATGATGTGCTGGAACTCTACGACCGGCCTGCCTAGATTGGCGCCGGATTCGCGGCGTTAACTTTTTACGGCGGACATGTTCACCGGCATCATCACCGACCTCGGCAAGGTCAAGTCGATCGCGCTCGGCCCCACCACGCGCCTGACGATCGCTACCGCTTATGACACGGGCGGCATAGCGCTCGGCGCCTCCGTGGCCTGCAATGGCTGCTGCCTGTCCGTGGTGGAGAAGGGGCCGGGCTGGCTGTCGTTCGAAGCCAGCCGCGAGACCCTCGACAAGACCACGATGGGCGATTGGAAGGTCGGCCATCCGATCAATCTCGAGCGCGCCCTGAAGCTGGGCGACGAATTGGGTGGCCATCTGGTCTCCGGCCACGTCGATGGCGTCGGACGCCTGCTGTCGATCAAGCCCGATGGCGGCAGCGTGCGCATGGTGATCGAAGCGCCGGCGGAGATGGCGCGCATGATCGCGCCCAAAGGCTCGATCGTGGTCGACGGCATTTCGCTCACCGTCAACGAAGTCGATGGCGCGCGCTTCGGCGTCAACATCATTCCCATCACGCAGACCGCGACCAATCTGGGCCAGGCGCGCGAGGGCGACCGGGTGAACCTGGAAATCGACCTCATCGCGCGATATGTTTCGCGCCTGCTGGCCCAAGCCCAATGACTGGCCCAATGACCGGCAAGGACAAAAAATCCGACATGACCGACAAACCGCATATCCTGATTGTCGAAGCGCGCTTTTACGATGATCTGCTCGACGCGATGCTGACCGGCGCCAAGCGTGTCCTGGACAAGGCCGGCGCGACCTATGAGATCGTCACGGTACCCGGCGCGCTGGAGATTCCGGGTGCCATCAAGTTCGCACACGAATCCGGCAATGCCGGCCGCCTCGAGCGGCGCTTCGACGGCTATGTTGCGATCGGCTGCGTCATCCGCGGCGAGACCACGCACTACGATACCGTGTGCCAGGAAAGCGCGCGCGGCCTGATGAACCTCACCATCCAATACGATCTCGCGATCGGCAACGGCATCATCACCGTCGAGAACGACGAGCAGGCCTGGGCGCGCGCCAAGCCGCAGGAACAAGACAAAGGCGGCGGCGCTGCCAAGGCGTGCCTTACCATGGTCGGACTCAAGAGCCGATGGGGGCTCGAGTGATGGCGGGCAAAGCGCCAGAAGATCGGGCGGAGCGCGGGAAGCGCCTCGCTTTGACGCGCAGCAATGCGCGCCTCGCGGCCGTGCAGGCGCTCTATCAATGGGAGGCGACCGGCACGCGCGCCGAATCGATCGTGAAGGAATTCGCCGATCATCGCCTGGGCGAAATTGTGGATGATGTTGCGCTGCCGCCGGCGGATCTGAAGCTGTTCACGACTGTCGTGCTCGGCGCCGCCGCCAATATCGCCGAACTCGACGATATGATCGCCGCTGTCCTGACCGAGGATTGGACCGTCGAGCGGTTGGAGGCGACCTTGCGCGCCATCCTGCGCTGCGGGGTCTTCGAGCTGGCGCATCGCGAAGACGTGCCGCCGCGCGTGGTGATCGCTGAATATGTCGCGGTGTGCGACGCTTTTTTCGGCGCCAAGGAGACAGGGCTGGTCAACGGCATCCTCGATCAGCTTGCGCGGCAATTGCGGCCGGCGGAGATGGGGCCTGGCGGCCCTGCCGGTCACTGAGTCGTTGCGGTGACGAGGAAGCGCAAGCTACCGGGCGAATTCGAACTGATCGAGCGCTACTTCGCGCCGCTCGCCGCGAACGCTCCAGGCGCACTTGGACTCCGGGACGATGCTTTTACGTTCCAGCCGCCCGCCGGCACCGAACTGGTGCTGACGACCGATGCTCTGACCGCCGACCTGCATTTCCTGCGCAGCGACCCGCCTGATCTGATCGCGCGCAAGATGCTGCGGGTCAATCTATCGGACCTCGCGGGCAAGGGCGCGCGCCCGCTCGGCTATCTGATGACGATTGCGTTCGATGACGGCATCGATGAAGCCTGGGTTGCCAAGTTCACCGAGGGCCTGGCGCAGGATCAGGCCGAGTTCGATATCGCATTGTGGGGCGGCGATACCACCGCAACGCCGGGGCCGCTGGCGCTGACAGCAACCTTGATCGGCTCAGTCCCGATCGGACGCGCATTGCGTCGCGGCGGTGCGAGGCTTGGCGATTGCATCCTCGTTACCGGCACCATCGGCGATGGTTTCTTCGGGCTTGCCGCCCATCGCGGCGACTTCTCCGATCTGGACGCGCCGTCTCGTCAATTTCTCGCGCAACGCTACCTGCTGCCCCAGCCGCGCATGGCGCTCGGCCGGATGGTGACGGAGCAGGGACTGGCTCATGCCGGCATGGACATCTCCGATGGCCTGGCCGCCGACCTTGCGCATATGTGCGAGGCGTCGGGATGCGGGGCTGAGGTCACCGTGGCATCAGTGCCCTTGTCCGGCGCCGTGGCGGAACTGGTCGCCGTAGAGCCGTCGCTGATGGCCTCGGCCGTGGCCGGCGGCGATGACTATGAGCTTCTACTGGCGGTGCCCCCCGATCGCGTGGCGGAAGTAGCCGAGGTAGCCAAGAGGGCAGGAACGGCCATCGCCGATATCGGCACTTTCACCGCTGGATCAGCCGTACACATCACCGACCGCGACGGCCATCCGCTGGCGCTGGAAAGACCGGGTTTTACCCACTTTTAACCAATCTGGGCGTTAGTTTTCCTAAGGCACCCGCCCATGTGTGCGGAGCCGAAGGAGTCGCGCTGGCGTTGCGATGAAAAAACTGCTGATCGTCTTCGTGTTGTTGCTGGTTCTCGGCGGCGGCGGCGGTGCTGCGGCCTGGTGGTTCTATTTCCGCACGCCCGAGGTCGCAGAAGATACCGGCCCCGCGACGCCGCAATTGTCGCAGATCGAGCTCGAGACCATTCCGATCACCGTCGTGCGCAATGGCAAGCCGACCTACCAGTTCTTCTTCCGCATCGTCCTCATGTTCGACGATCCGCTGAAGATGGATCAGGTGGAACATCAGCTGCCCGTTGTCTATGACGCCGTTACCACAGAACTGCACCAATTGCTCGGCCGCAAGCAGGTGGAGCAGGGCGGCTTCGAAGAGCCGCTGATCCGCCAGCGCCTGGACAAAGTGGTCAAGGCCCGCATCGGCGCGGACAAGGTCTACAAGGTGTCGATCCGCGCCATGGAGCGCATGGAGTTGAAATAGGACAATTTCGTCCTTGTTGTGTGCTGAGCGATCACGCAGTGTCGCCGGCGCATGGCGGCTCAGTCCCAATACCGCACCGTTTTCCTGCTTACCGTGGCGCAAGCGCTCGCAAACTCCTGCACCTCCGTGTTCATGACGGTCTCTGCCCTGACCGGACAGATGCTGGCGGCCGATCCGCGCTTGGCAACCTTGCCGCTCAGCCTGCAATTCGTGGTCACGATGGCAGCAACCATTCCGGTCGCGCATCTCATGCGATCGCTTGGAAGGCGCAACGCTTTCTTCATTGGATCCACGGTCGGCGCAGCGGGCGGTGCCCTCGCGATGGCGTCAGTCTACCAGAACAGCTTCATCTTGTTCTGCGTTGGCAATGCCATCATGGGCGCTTCCAACGCTTCGGCATTGCATCTGCGCTTCGCTGCGGCGGAAGTCGCCGATGACGCGTTTCGGCCCAAGGCAATCTCGTTGGTATTGGCCGGCGGAATTGTGGCAGCGATCATCGGACCACGGCTGGCGACAATCGGCACCGATCTGTTCGCACCCTTCACGTTTGCAGGGGCCTTCCTGTTCGTATCCCTGCTGTCGCTCGCCATGATACCGCCGCTTGTCCCTGCGCGGTTCCCATTGCCGACGGCCGAGGAGATTTCCGGATCGGCGCGTTCGATTGCCGAAATCATACGACAGCCTGTGACTGTCGCGGCGCTGTTCGCGGGTGTCTTCGGCTACAGCACGATGATCTTCATCATGACGGCAACCCCGCTCGCCATGAAATTCTGCGGTTTTGGAATTGGCCAGACGGCAACGGTGCTCTCGTTCCACATCCTCGGCATGTTCGGGCCTTCGTTTGTGACGGGACATGTCATCCGGCGCTTTGGCGAGCGGAAGGTCTTGCTCACCGGTGCCGCGTGTCTCATCGCGGCAGTGGCGATCGGACTTGCCGGAATCGACATCATGCATTTCTGGTTCGCCCTGGTGCTGCTGGGCCTCGGCTGGAACTTCCTGTTCGTCGGCGGAACCAGCCTCCTGACCAAATGCTACCGCCCAGCGGAGCGCGCGAAAATGCAGGGCTTGAACGACTTCCTGACCTTCACCGGCGTTGCGATCTGCTCGTTCATTGCCGGCGCGGCGGAGCAGAGCTGGGGCTGGAACGCGGTGCTGTGGGGCTCGCTTGCGCCGACATCGCTGATCGTGCTGGCCGTTCTATGGGGAGCGCCGCGCCGGCAGAATACCAGCCCGGTTCCAGCCTGAAATCCGGCCAGAACCTCCAATCGGCCCGGTTGCACGGTCCGGGCGTTTTCCCTATGCTCCGCGCCCGAAAGTCCATCTGGCCCAGGATTCCCTTGGGATTCCATGGTATTGGCCAGCCAAAGAACGACTCTTCACAGGGGATGATCACGACATGGATATGATTTACTACTGGGGCGTCATCATATGCGGCGCCTTGGCACTGGTTTACGGATTGTGGGCGACCCAATCGGTCCTGGCGGCTTCTGCCGGCACCCAGCGCATGCAGGAAATCGCGGCCGCCGTGCAGGAAGGCGCGCGCGCCTATCTCAACAAGCAGTACACCGCCATCGGGATCGTCGGAATCGTCGTTGCCGTCATCCTGTTCTTTGCCCTGTCGAAGCTCTCGGCTCTGGGGTTCGTGATCGGCGCCATTCTCTCCGGCGTGACCGGCTATATCGGCATGAACGTGTCGGTCCGCGCCAATGTCCGCACGGCGGAAGCCGCCCGAAACGGCATCGCGCAGGCATTGGCGATCGCCGCCAAGTCTGGTGCCATCACCGGCTTGCTGGTGGTTGGCCTCGGGCTGCTGGGCGTTGCTGGCTACTACATGTTCCTGCGTTCCAGCGGTGTTGAGATGCGCCCGATGCTGGAGGCTCTGGTCGGGCTCTCCTTCGGCGCTTCGCTGATCTCCATCTTCGCGCGTCTCGGCGGCGGCATCTTCACCAAGGGCGCCGACGTCGGCGCCGATCTGGTGGGCAAGGTCGAGGCCGGAATTCCCGAAGACGATCCGCGCAACCCGGCCGTAATCGCCGACAATGTCGGCGACAATGTCGGCGATTGCGCCGGCATGGCGGCCGATCTATTCGAGACGTTTGCCGTGACCGTGGTCGCGACCATGCTGCTCGGCAGCATCTTCTTCACTGACGTGCTGCAGCAGGAGCAATTGATGCTCTATCCATTGCTGGTCTGCGGCATCGGCGTCGTCAGCTCCGTGATCGGTATGTTCTTCGTGCGCCTCGGCGCCAGCCAGAACATCATGGGCGCGCTCTACAAGGGCCTGATCGCGACCGGCGTGATTTCGATCGCGCTGATTGCGGTCCTCACTCATTTGGTATTCGGCTTCGACACCGTCTTCACCGGGACAGCGGTTTCGCTCACCGGCGCCAGCCTGTTCTGGTGCGCGGCCATCGGCCTCGCAGTGACCGGCTTGCTGGTGTGGATCACCGAGTACTACACCTCCACGGCCTATCGCCCGGTGCGCAGCGTCGCCCGGGCTGCAACCACCGGCCATGGCACCAACATCATCCAGGGCCTCGCGGTCTCGATGGAGGCCACCGCCTTGCCAGTGGTCGTGATCTGCGTCGCCATCATTGCCGCCTTCACGCTGGGCGGCCTCTATGGCATCGCGATCGCAGCAACCAGCATGCTCTCCCTGGCCGGTATCGTCGTCGCGCTCGACGCCTATGGCCCGGTCACTGACAACGCCGGCGGCATTGCCGAAATGGCCGGCCTGCCCAAGGAAGTCCGCAAGGTGACCGACGCGCTCGATGCCGTCGGCAACACCACCAAGGCGGTCACCAAGGGTTATGCGATCGGCTCTGCGGCACTCGCCGCCCTGGTGCTGTTCGCGGCCTATACCGAGGACCTGAAGCACTACTTCCCGGATCTCAGCGGGTCGATCTCCTTCCAGCTCAACAACCCCTACGTCGTCGTCGGTCTGTTCATCGGCGGCGCCATGCCGTTCCTGTTCGGGGCCCTGGGCATGATGGCGGTCGGCCGCGCTGCCGGCGCGGTGGTGATCGAGGTCCGCCGCCAGTTCAAGGAGATCAAGGGCATCATGGAAGGCACGGCCAAGCCGGAATACGGCAAGGCGGTCGCCATGCTGACCACGGCGGCGATCAAGGAGATGATCGTGCCGTCGCTGTTGCCGATCCTGGCGCCGATCCTGCTGTATGTCGTGGTCAAGATCGCCGCGGGTCAGGGCGAAGCCTTCACGGCGCTGGGCGCGATGCTGCTCGGCACCATCGTCACCGGCCTGTTCGTCGCGATCCAGATGACCTCCGGTGGCGGCGCCTGGGACAATGCCAAGAAGTACATCGAGGACGGCAATCATGGCGGCAAGGGCTCCGACGCCCATAAGGCCGCGGTGACCGGTGATACCGTCGGCGATCCTTACAAGGACACTGCCGGCCCAGCCATCAACCCGATGATCAAGATCACCAACATCGTCGCGTTGCTGCTGCTAGCGGCGCTGGCGGCGTAGGCGCGATCGTCGGCGTAGAACGCAAGACCCCCGGCCATCGCGCCGGGGGTCTTTGTTTGTACGCCTATCCTATCCTGCCGCCATGAAGCGTCGTGAACGAGAGCTCCTTCTGCAGCTTGCCTCGAAATACATCTGGTGGAAGTCGCCGGATGACGCCTTGCGCTATCCGCGCCGCATTGCGGCGCAGGTGATGGATATTGGCGACTACGAGGACGTGCAGCGCCTCGCCAAGGAGTTCGGCAACAACTATCTGCGGCAGGTCGTTACGAATGTCGAGCCCGGCCAGTTGCGCTGAGGAAGCGCAGATTGCGCAGCGCCTGAATCGCGTCAGTATCCCGGCCGCGAATCGCCCTCGGGGTTGAAGCGGCCGAGGTTGCCGAGCAGCTGCTGGATGAGGGTGAGCTCGTTGCCTTCGGTCGGCGTGGTGCGGTCGACATAGGCGATCGTGCGGCCGTCTTCCTGGCCGTAGATCTTCATGCTGTCGACGATGCCGCTCTCATCGAAATTGATCGCCAGTACCTCCTGGTCCATTACATCGGGATCGAAGAAGGCGGTCGTCTCGGTCCGCTTCGAAATGTAGTACCAGGTCCGATCGTTGAAGGTCGAAATGGTCGAAGGTGTCCCGATCAACTCCGCGACGCGGTTCTTGTCATCGACGCCGGGGTTGATCAGCACCACCTGCTCTTCGTCGGGCTTGTTGCCGCGCTGGTCGATGCGTGGGGCGCAGCCAGCAACGCCCAGAGCTAAAGCCAAGCTCACACCGGCGAGAGCCAAGCGTCGATAACGGCCAGTCATCCGGATCATGCCCTCAGAAATATCCTCATGCCCTTGTGTTGCCGCGCCACCGGCGCTATGCCCAGCAAAGGGCATCCTTCCCGCGCGGACCATCGCACCGGACGCTGCCCCTGTCAAGTTTTGGGACGTCGCTATCGTGTTGTTTTTGAAGAGATTATTCCAGACGCATAGGTTCCAGTCCGAGGGCCGCGCGCTCTATCGGCAGATCGCCGAGCGCGCGCGGCGGCCGCTCCTCTTTACGGCCTATGGCGTTCCCGACACGATCGATGGCCGCTTCGAAATGCTGTGCCTGCACGCCTATGCGGTGTTCCACGGGCTCAAAGGGAAGGGTGCGGACGCCGATGTCCTGGCGCAAGTGGTTTATGACGCTATGTTTGCCGATCTCGATGGTTCGCTGCGGGAGCTGGGCGTTGCGGACCTCGGCGTCGGAAAGCGCATCAAGACCATGACCGAGGCGCTGAACGGCCGGATCCAGGCCTTTGACGCCGCGGCTGATTCCGCCGCGTTGACGGAAGCGGTGAGGCGCAACGTATACGGCACTGCGACGCCCGCCGAAGCTCAAGTGCGCGCGATGACGAAATATCTGCAGCAGATGAGAACCGCGCTTGCCGCAGTCGCTTTCAAGGATCTCTGTGCCGCCCGCTTCGTATGGCCGGAGCCTGCTGAGCCGATGCTGGAGACTACGAATGCAGCCAGCTGATCCTGTGGAATTCTCGCGGCCGATGGCGCTGGACCGCGTCAGCGCCACGCCGCACCGCGAGGAGATCGTCGCGACTGACAAGGAGCGGGCCGCTCTGGCGGAGCGCTTCGGCCTCTTGAGCCTGGATAACCTCACCGCCAGCTTCACGTTGAAGCGGGCGCGCAAGGACCTGGTGCGGGTGAAGGGTCGGGTGTCGGCGGAGCTGGTGCAGGCTTGTGTCGTGACCCTTGATCCCGTACCGGCACGCATCGATGAGCGATTCGAGGTCGATTTCCTGGAAGGGGTGCAGCCGGCCGTCGATGACATCGAGCTGGATGTAGAAGGGGCGGAGGCCCCGGAGCCGGCCTTGGATGGCTGGATCGACCTTGGCGAACTGGCGGCGGAGCAGCTGGGACTGGCCATCGACCCATATCCGCGCAAGCCGGATGCCGAGGTTCCAGCCGAATGGAAGTCGGAGGCGAGCACCGAACCGGCCCTTGTTGTGCGCCCTAACCCCTTTGCCGCGTTGGAGAAATTGAAGGCAAGCAAGGGCTGACCATGAGCGGACCGGGTACCGTGGGATGGGACCGGGTGGTATGCTCGCACCTTGCGCTAAGGGGCGATATTGGCTATGAACCCGCCGATTGGCGGCAGCGACAGCTGCCTTTTATTTTGCAGTGAGACTGGACCATGGCAGTTCCAAAGAAGAGAGTATCGAGTTCGCGTCGCGACATGCGCCGCAGCCACGACGCGCTGAAGGTGCAGAAGGCGACCGAATGCCCGAATTGCGGCGAACTGAAGCGCCCGCATCATGTCTGCGGCGCCTGCGGTCATTATGACGGCCGGGAAGTCGCACCGACGACCAGCGCCTCCTGACGTCACGGCGGCCGACCCGCGCAATAGGGATCGGCCGGCCAGGAAGGAGATCGGGGGGTGAGCGCCAGCCTGGCTATCTCTCTGGATGCGATGGGTGGCGACAACGCTCCTGAGATGGTGATCCGGGGCGCCGATATTGCACGCCAGCGTTTCCCCGAGGCGCATTTCCTGTTCTTCGGCGACGAGACGCGCATCAAGCCGATGATCGACCGGCTGCCGGGCCTGAGCGCCGTCAGCACCGTGCGTCATGCCGAAACCGAAGTGAAGATGGACGACAAGCCGAGCCAGGCGTTGCGCGCCGGCCGCAAGTCCTCCATGCGTCTTGCTATCGACGCCGTCCACAACGGCGAAGCAGCGGCCATCGTCTCAGCCGGCAATACCGGCGCACTGATGGCGATGGCAAAGGTAGTGCTGAGGACGTTGCCGGGCATCGACCGGCCGGCCATTGCATCGTTCTTTCCGACCCTCCGCTCCGAAAGCGTGATGCTGGATCTGGGCGCCAACGTGCAGTGCGATGCCACCAACCTGGTGCAGTTCGCGGTCATGGGCAGCGTGTTCGCGCGCACTGTCCTCGGCGTCCGCGAGCCGTCGATCGGCCTGTTGAATGTCGGCACCGAGGAGATGAAGGGGCATGAGGAAGTGCGCGGCGCGGCCCAGTTCTTGCGCGCAGCGTCCCATGTGCCGGGCACGTTCCACGGCTTCATCGAGGGCGACGACATCGCGCGCGGCACGGTCGACGTGATCGTGACGGATGGTTTCACCGGCAATGTCGCGCTCAAGAGCATCGAGGGAACGGTGAAACTCTACAGCCAGTTCCTGCGTCACAGTTTCAAGAGCTCCTGGATGGCGGGGCTCGGCTATCTGATGGCGCGGCCCGCCCTCAACGCCTTGCGCGCGCGGCTCGATCCAAGGCGCTATAATGGCGCGATTTTTATGGGACTGAACGGCATCTGCGTGAAAAGCCACGGCGGCACCGACGCCTTTGGATTTGCCAATGCGATCGGCGTGGCTGTTGATATGGTGGCGAACGGCGCCATCCCGAAGATGCAACAGGAGTTCGAGCAGATGATGGCGACGCTCGACGCAGCGCAGTCCGCCGCCTCGATTTAAGGTCGAACAGCACATGGTCACACGTTCCCGAGTCATCAGCGCTGGCTCCTATTTGCCCGCCCGCATCGTGACCAATGACGAATTGGCCAAGACCATCGATACGAGCGACGAATGGATCCGCCAGCGCACCGGCATCCGCCAGCGCCACATCGCGGCGGAAGGGGAACTGACCTCCGACCTCGCGCTCGCCGCCTCGCGCCAGGCGCTCGAGAATGCGGGCCTCAAGGGCGGCGACATCGATTGCATCATTCTCGGCACCTGCACACCGGATCATACGTTTCCGGCGACTGCGACCCGCGTGCAGCACGTGCTTGGCGCCAAGGGCTTTGCGATGGATGTCGGCGCGGTCTGCTCCGGCTTCGTGTTCGCGCTGGCGGCTGCGGACAATTTCATCCGCCTCGGCCAGGTCAAGAACGCCCTCGTCATCGGGGCGGAGACCTTCTCGCGCATCCTCGACTGGAAGGACCGCAACACCTGCGTCCTGTTCGGCGACGGCGCCGGGGCGGTCGTGCTGCAGGCGGGCGAGGGGAAGGGCGACAAGAGTGACCAGGGCGTGCTGTCCACGCACCTCTTCTCCGATGGCGCGCATTACGAGCGGCTCTATGTCGATGGCGGCCCGTCGGCGACGCAGACCACCGGCGTTGTGAAGATGGATGGCCGGGAGGTCTTCCGCCACGCCGTCGTCAATCTGGCCGCCGCGATCGACGTCGCCATCGCCGCCAACCACATGAGTGCCGATGAGGTCGACTGGCTGGTCCCGCATCAAGCCAACCGCCGTATCATCGACAGCATGGGGCACCGCCTCAAGCTGACCGAGGATCGCGCCGTCATCACCGTCGATAGGCATGCCAATACGTCGGCGGCTTCCATTCCTCTGGCGCTTGCGGAAGCCGTGAATGACGGGCGTATCCAGCGCGGCCATCTGGTCCTGATGGAAGCCATGGGCGGCGGGTTCACCTGGGGTTCAGCCTTGGTGCGCTGGTAGCGCGCGGGCGTCGCAGGCACGTTTACCATAGTGTGCAATCAGCACGACTCGCGCGTCTTAAGATCGTTCCTTAATTGACTGATATATCGTGACTCGTTAGGGTTGTTGCAGGCCTGTTGCGAGAGACTCGCGGGCCAAGCCGCGCACCAGACGTGGCGTCACAAAGGAACGGGGACGACGCGCATGACCGGAAAGACCATCACTCGCGCTGACCTGAGCGAGTCGGTTTATCAGGAGGTAGGTCTGTCCCGGAACGAATCGGCCGAGCTGGTTGATACGGTTCTGGAAGAGATCTCCGCCGCCCTCACGCGGGGTGAGAGCGTGAAGATTTCGTCTTTCGGTTCCTTCCTGGTGCGCCTGAAGGGTGAGCGCATCGGGCGCAATCCAAAGACCGGCGAAGAGGTGCCGATCAAGCCGCGCCGGGTCCTGGTGTTCCGCGCCTCGCACGTGCTCAAGGATCGGGTCAATAAAGGCGCCGCGTCATGAGCAACGCCAAGCACGCCACCCGTCCCGAAATTCAACCAGCGCCGCAGCCGGCTTCTGCCCGCGCGCGCCGGGTCGAGAAATCCGCCGACGCCTTCCGCACCATTTCCGAGGTGGCGGACGAGCTCGAGGTGCCGCAGCATGTCCTGCGCTTCTGGGAGACGAAGTTCGCCCAGATCCGCCCCCTGAAGCGGGGTGGGGGCCGGCGCTATTACCGGCCAGAGGATATCGACCTGCTGCGCGCCATCCGCGGCCTGCTTTATGACAAGGGATACACCATCAAGGGCGTCCAGAAGCTGATCCGCGAAGGTGGCCTGAAGCTGGCCGACGGCGAGGTCGTGGCCGACGTCCCCGGCGCCTTGGAGGGCGAGGAGACCGCCCCGGCCGAAGCTACCGGCGCCACGGGGGCCGATCTGCCCCTGTTCCGCGCCACCTTGAGCGCCGGCCAGTTGCAGGAGGTCAAAGCCGCCATCGGCGACCTGACCGATCTACGCGACCGCCTGCGCCGGGCGCTCGAAGCCTGCAAGAAGGCTAGGAATTAACGACTGTTACACCGTCGTCCTTGCTCGCCTGGGCAGCGGTCGCTATATAACCCGCCCAGGACGAAGTCGCGGCTGGTCCACCCCCAGATTTGGGACGGCCGCGCCACATCACGCGAAGTCGGAGCGTAGCGCAGCCTGGTAGCGCATCAGACTGGGGGTCTGGGGGTCGTGGGTTCAAATCCCGCCGCTCCGACCAATTTTTCGATGATTTAACTGACGCAATAACGTCAACCGAAGCGCTGTCCGGCTATGTGACCGGACACCTGACCGAAGCGAATGGCGGGCGATTCATGGGCTGAAATGCCCGCCACTCTGTTTGCGCCGCGTCAGTGGAATGCATCGCCCACTTCGTCGGCCGCGCTGTCGATCGCATCCCCCGCCTCGTTGGCTGCATGACTGATCCTGTCGCCGGTTTCGTCGGCTGTACTACTGATCGCGTCGCCTGTTTCGTCGGCTGCATCGCCGAACTCGTTGCTGAGGTTATCGTCGTCTGCATTCGATCGCGCAGCGGTCGTCGTACCGCCCAGGTTCCCGGCCGGGGATCCGGTCTTGGCATTCTCGACGGATCGATCACCGCCGTCGATCGCGAATTGCTGCTGAAGGCATTGGGGGCTCGCTCCGTTACAACCATTGCCCTCCTGATACTGGTACCGGTCGTTGTCGGCCAAAGCAGGCACGGTCAACGCCGCCAGCGCGGCAGAACTCATCAAAATAGCTAGCCTCATGACTGACATCCTTCGAACATTGGTGCGACGACTCTGAACAGATGGACGCGTCAATGATTCCAGGGCAACACTGGCGATGTTAGGGGAACGGCGGGCAGCCATTGTTGTTGCAGCGGCGCGCGGCCGAAGCGGCAGCCAGCCGCAAGCCCCGCATTTCAATCGTTAGATGGATGCACAGGTTGCGGAAGGCTCCTGAGCCTCGCCGCCGATATCTACACCCGGCCGATGATGGTCCTGCGCATCGCCAGTGTCGTTCCCGGCCCATGCACCGCCGCCAGCAGCAAGCCGGCGATGAAAGTGAAATGATCGACGAAGAATCCGAACTCCGCCTGGTTGCCTTGCCAATGCGAAGGGCCGTGGAAGGCGAAGGCGAGAAAGAGGACATAGGCAGCGGCGAGCAGCGACACCTCCGCGAAATAGGCACCCGTCAGGAATCCGAGCAGGAGCGCGACCTCGAAGATCGCAGCGACCCATGCCAGGACCAACGGAATCGGGAAACCCGCCGCGGCGATATAGCCGGCCGTCGCGTTCATGTCGGCGAACTTGAAGCCCGCGGCCATGATGAAGATGCCGGCAAAGATCAGCCGGGCCAACAGGATCGCGATGGTATGCCAAAGAGGTGCGGACGCGCTGCTCATCACTCGCCCCCGTCAAATAGGATGAATTCCTATCTGTATAAGTGAGGAGACCGGCAGCACGCCAGCGTCGACTTGTTGCGATACATCTTGCGCAATGAGAACTAACGGACGGATTTGAAACCAGGTTTCGCTTCGGTGGGCAGCAGCTCGCCGAGCTGCATGCGGATCTCCTCGGCCGCGCGGCGCAGCAGGTCCAGCCTTTGCGCGGCATCAAGCGTATTTTCACCCGCCGCCTTGAGCTGCACGATCAAGGCGGTTTGCTGCTCGATCCGTGCCTCCATCAGGCGGACATGATCGAGCGCAGCAGTCGAAATCTTATCCATATTCTGGCTTTCCGGCGTGGACCGCCATAATTTGAGCGAACGCGAGGCTCAACTGAATTTTCGGCCTCGCCAGATGAACCGTGGATGAACGGCGGGTCGAACGATGTGCGGCCGCTATGCGCTCACACTGCCGCGGGAGACGCTTCAGCAGCTCTTCGGCGTCGCCGGCGGCGACTGGCTGCAACCTCGTGTCAATATTTCGCCGGGTTCCCCCGGCGCCGTCATCCGGATGAGCGACGGCGTGCGCGAGCTGGCGCCGATGAAATGGGGGTTGCGGCCGCATTGGTGGGACCCCGCGAAGACGAAGAACCAGCCCTTCAACGCGCCAGCTGAGGGCATCGCCGCCAAGCCGTTCTTTCGTGATGCATTCAAGCATCGGCGCTGCGTCGTGCCGGCGACAGCGTACTATGAGTGGGATCGCGGCCCCAAGCCGCCCAAGCCCTTTCAACTGACCGTCGATGGCGGCGCGCCATTCTGCTTCGCCGCCTTGTGGGAGACATGGACGTCGCCGGAAGGGGAAGAACTGCAGACCTATACGATCGTCACTACGGCGCCCAATCGGCTGGTGCACAATTGGAACAGCACGATGCCGGTCATTCTCGACCGCGAGGAGATCGACAATTGGCTCGCGCAGTCCGACCGCACGCTGCTGGAGGCGATGCTCGACCCATTCCCGCCGCATCGCATGGATGCGAAAGCCGTGTCGCCGAAGATCAACCGCGCGGAGTATGAAGGCGCAATATAGCAGGCGCCGCTTACGAATTGTTTGTATCGGTACAGCGGATTGGAGCTTGGCGATCGCGTGGAGTCCGGTTATGGGATTCGATACCAGAGACCGCAAGCCGAAGGAAGCCGAGGCATGAACGGCATTCACGACATGGGCGGGATGCATGGGCACGGAGCCGTTGCACCAGAGCAGAACGAGCCTTTGTGGCATGCGCCGTGGGAAGCGCGGATGCTGGGCATCACGCGCGCCATGACCTTTCCCAAGGGCTTCAACATCGACCGTTTCCGCCATCTGCGCGAGCTGATGCCGCCGCATCTCTATCTAGCACGCAGCTACTATGACCACTGGTACGCGGTCTGCGTCGCAGCGTTGCTGGATGGCGGGCTCGCCACGAAGGATGAGATCAAGAGCGGCCACACTGCGCAGGGCAGCGCCAAGCGCAATGACGCGGCGCGCGCGGAGCAGGTATGGCAGAGTCAGAAGAGCCAGGGCATCTTCACGCGCGAACTGCAGGCGCCGCCTGTGTTTGCGATCGGCCAGCGGGTGCGGGCGCGCAGCATCAACCCCGCCGGCCACACTCGCCTGCCGCGCTATGTGCGGGGCAAGGTAGGCGTGGTGCGGCTGCACCATGGCGGCCATGTCTTCCCCGACACCAACGCACACATGCAGGGCGAGGCGCCGCAGCACCTCTACACCGTAGCCTTCCCGATGCAGGAGCTATGGGGCCCCGAGGCCTCCGCACGCGACGAGACCTGCGCCGATCTGTGGGAGAGTTATCTTGAGCCAGCATGATCACGCGCACGATCACGACGGTGACCTTGCGCACCATCACGACATCCATTCCGAGCTGCCGTCCGACCCCGCCCTGCGCGTCAAAGCGCTGGAAAGCCTGCTGACCGAGAAGGGGCTGGTCGATCCGGCCGCGATCGACGCCTGGATCGAGATCTATGAGTCCAAGATCGGCCCGCGCAATGGCGCGAAAGTCGTCGCCAAGGCCTGGACCGATCCGGCCTACAAGCAGCGCCTCATGAGCGATGCGACCAAGGCAATCGGCGAACTGGATTTCCTCGGCCGCCAGGGCCAGCACATTGTCGCGATCGAGAATACGCCGGACGTGCACAACCTCGTCGTCTGCACCCTCTGCTCCTGCTATCCGCTGTCGGTGCTTGGATTGCCGCCGGCCTGGTACAAGTCCGCGCCGTACCGCTCGCGCGCTGTCATCGATCCGCGCGGTGTCCTGAAGGAATTCGGCACCGATCTCCCGGAGCAAGTGAAAATCCGCGTCTGGGATTCGACAGCAGAGGTCCGCTATCTCGTGCTGCCCGAGCGGCCGGCCGGCACGGAGCATTTGAATGAAGAGCAATTGGCCGCCCTGGTCACGCGCGATGCGATGATCGGCGTCGCCAAGGTCAAGGCGCCATGAAACCCTGCGCCGACGCCGCGCTGCAGCCGATCCGCCGCGCCGAGGGCGAACCGCTGTTCGCCGAACCGTGGGAGGCGCAAGCGCTGGCGCTTGCCATCGCGCTCCAGCAGGCTGGCTGTTTCACCGCCGTAGAATGGGGAGACGCGCTTGGCGCCGCCATCAAACGCGCGCAGGAAGCCGGCGATCCCGATGACGGTTCGACCTACTACCACCACGTGCTGACCGCGCTCGAGCATCTGGTGCATGAGAAAAAGATCGCCAGCGCCGATCTGCTCGCCGCGCGCAAGGCGGCGTGGATCGAAGCGTACGAGCACACGCCGCACGGCAAGCCGGTGGAGCTGCGGTAACGGCACCTTGCACATCTGTCATCTCGGGCGAGCGAAGCGCAACCCGGGACCCACGCGGTCTCTCCGTGCCACTGAACCGCAGCATAGGTCCCGGCTCTGCGCCGCTGCGCGGCTTGGCCGGGATGGCAAAAGGGGGGGTGCAGCACTAAGCCAACCCGAACACCTGCCGCTTGTCCGCGATGCCCTTCAACTCGTGCGCGCCGAGATCGCGCAGTTCGCTGCGGTCGCGGAGCAGGGCGGCGAAATCGTCGGAGATGAGGCAGCCTTCGCCGAGGCGCGCAGATAGGCTCTGCAAGCGCGCGGCCAGGTTGACCGCGGGGCCGATCACCGTGAAGTCGAGCCGCGTCTCGCCGCCGATATTGCCGTAATGCACTTCGCCGACATGGAGCGCCAGGCCCCATTGGATGATCGCCTGCTCCGCGCCGCGGCGCACAAGATTGATTTCCGCGATCCGGGCCTGCGCGGCGCGCGCGGAGGCGAGCGAACGCTGCGCCGCCTTCCGCCCGCTCGACGCCGTCGCGATCGGATAGATCGCAAGCATCGCATCGCCGATGAATTTCAGCACTTCGCCCTGCTGCTCCTCGACCGCGCGCGTAAGGGCGCCGAAGTAGTCGTTGAGCAGCGCGATCAGCTCTTCGTTGGGCAGCGCGTCCGACAATTCGGTGAAGCCGCGCAAATCGGAGAACCAGATGATGGCGCGCACATCCTCGCCCTGGCCGCGCTTGATCTGGCCCTGCAGCACGCGCTGGCCGGAGATGCGCCCGACATAGGTGTCGAGCAGCACGCGCGCGGTCCGACGCAAGGTCTGGATCTCCAGCAGGTAGGCGAAATGCGGCATCAGCACCTGGAGCGCCGCGATCTCCGCATCCTTGAATCCACCCTCCTGACGCGTAGCAAAGGTCATGGCCTTGATGGTGCCGTCGGAGAACGGCGCGGGCAGGGCGATGTAGTCGCTGAAGCCTTCCTCGCGCAGGTCCGCGATGATGCCGAATTCATTCGGCTGCGGCTCAGGCGTCACCCGCGCCCGCACCGGCCCGTCGCCGCGATAGACCACGTAGAGCGGGCTGCGCTCATACATCGAGCGGGTGAGGCTGGTCATCTGCCATTGCCGCTCGTGGCTCAGCCGCTCCGGCTCCCACACCACGCTGGAAGAGGCGATCTGCGGGTGCAGCATGGGGATGCCGGTGGTGATGCGGTCGATCGGCAGCCCGATCTCCACAAGCTGCTCGCCCAGGGCCTCGACAAAGGCCTCGGTCTCGATCAAGCGGCGGCCAGGCCCTTCGAGCCAGGCGAGGAGCGGGGCGATCTCTATCAAGCACTGCCTCCTGCGGCCTGCGGCGGAATGCAGCATAGCGCGCTGAAATACTTTAGGAAATGTCGTTAAAGCCTTGATCGGACGAGGGGAACCTAGCGCCGGGGCGACCACTCACAAATTTGCGAACAGTTCGCATTCGCGCTTGATCCTGGGCGGCGCGATGCGTATTTTGTTTGCGAATTGTTCGCATTGTTATTGAGCTGGCATGATCATCTGCGTCTGCAACCGTATTAGCGACCACGACATCCGCGCCGCCGCCCACGCGGGCGCAACCTGTTGCATGCAGGTATTCGGCGGCAAGGGGACAGCACCGCAATGCGGCTCCTGCCTCGACGCCATGGGCGAAATCCTGGACGAGACTGTGGCTGCCGGCGAGCGCCACCTGATGGCGGCGGAATAGTCTCCGGCTAGGACGAACTCGGCCCTTCGCCGATCTGGCTCTGCAGGTAGTTCTGCAGCCCGACCTTCTGCACCAGCTCCAGCTCGGTCTCAAGGAAGTCGATGTGCTTCTCGGTGTCATCGAGGATGCCGGTGACGAGGTCGCGCGAGACAAAATCCTTCACGCTCTCGAAATGGGCGATCGCCGCCACCATGTCGGTGCGCGCGGCATATTCCAGCTTGAGATCGCTTTTCAGGCACTCCGGCACAGTCTCGCCAACCAGCAGCTTGCCGAGGTCCTGCAGGTTGGGCAGCCCCTCAAGCAGCAGGATGCGCTTGATGAGGTGATCGGCGTGCTTCATCTCGCCGATCGATTCTTCATAGATCTTCTTGCCCAGCCGTTCGAAGCCCCAATGCCCAATGGTGCGCCCATGCAGGAAGTACTGGTTGATCGCGGTCAGCTCATTTTTCAGAAGTTTGTTGAGATGCTTGACGACACTCGCGTCGACTTTCATGGCGGGGCCTCCCTGGGCTCTTGTTCCATGGACTCACGAAATGGGAGGCTAGTCCGCTCTGCCGGGCATCGCAACGATACGCTGCGAAATGAATGTCATTTGCATCACACAGTTAGGCGCGCTTCCGTCACCGTATCGCCGCGCCAGCAATAGAGCGCGAGCAAGGTGCCATCTGTCGCCTTGGTTTCGTGTGGCATCATCGGCGTGTGATGGATCGCCTGGCCGGCGGGAACGGCGCGCCAACTTTCATCGCCACGTCGCCACAAACCACTTTCCGTCAGCGGATAATAGATCTCCTCCGCCGGATGGGCGTGCAGCGGATAATGCAGGCCAGGACCGAGCAGAAGAAGACCAACACGAATATCAGCAGCACGGAATAAAGCGTCTTTCGGTCCCGCGAACTCGACGTAACCATAGTTCGCCATGAAGGCCGAGCCCATGCTGTCCGTCGTGTAGTTCGGATTCTGCCGCCAGCGGAACAACGGCGCGGCTTGCGCGATGCGAGCGGCCAGTGCGGTTTCCGGGAGCGCCGCATTGAGGAGCGTTGACGCGGCGATGACGCGCGGAGCGGGCGAGGGCGCAATAGGCGTCGCGTGCATCAAGGCTGCGCGCACCGCGGCCAACATCGCCGTCACACCAGCATCGCCCCCGCGAACCGCTCCGTCATAGAACGCGATGACGGCATCCAGCAGCGCACGTGCCGGATCGGGACGGCTCAAAAGTTCCCGCGCCCGCTGGCGGCGAAGCGGACAGCTTCCTGTGCGGCGCGCACCAAAGCGCGGGCCTTGTGCTGGCACTCCTGATGCTCGCTCTCCGGCACGCTGTCGGCGACGATGCCGGCGCCGGCCTGCACATACATCACGCCGTCCTTCACCACGGTGGTGCGGAGCGCGATGCAAGTATCCATGCTGCCATTGGCGGCGAAATAGCCGACGGCGCCGCCATAGATGCCGCGCTTCTCCGGCTCCAGCTCCTCGATGATCTCCATCGCGCGCACTTTCGGCGCGCCGGAGACTGTCCCGGCCGGGAAGCCCGCCATCAGCGCATCCATCGCATCGCATTTCGGATCGATAGTGCCCTCGACGTTGGAGACGATGTGCATGACGTGCGAGTAGTTCTCGATCGTCATCTTCTCCGTTACCCGTACCGTGCCAACCTTCGCGACGCGACCGACATCGTTGCGGCCGAGGTCGAGCAGCATCAGGTGCTCGGCCAGTTCCTTCTGGTCGGCCAGCAGGTCGGCAGCGAGCGCGCGATCCTCGTCGGGTGTCTTGCCACGCGGCCGGGTGCCGGCGATCGGGCGGATGGTGACGGTGTTGTCGCGCAGCCGCACCAGGATCTCCGGGCTGGAGCCGATGACCGAGAAGCCGCCGAAATCGAGATAGAACAGGAAGGGCGAGGGGTTGAGCCGGCGCAATGAGCGATAGAGCGCCAAGGGCGCTAGCTGGAACGGCAGGCTGAAGCGCTGCGACAGCACGACCTGGAAGATGTCGCCGGCGAGGATGTATTCCTTCGCGCGGTCCACCATCGCGCGGAAGTCTTCCGGCGCCATGTTGGATTTCGGCTCCGGCAGGTCCAACAAGACGCCGTTGTTGGACCGTTGCTGGGGCAGGGCACGATCGAGATCGTGCACCACATCAGAGAGCCGCTCCATCGCCTGGTTATAAGCCGCACGCGCATTTCCGCCGGCACCCGGCCAGATCGGCGTGACAACCGTGATCATGTCCTCGACGCTATCGAAGATCGCCATTACCGTCGGGCGCAGGAAGATGCTGTCCGGCAGATTGAGTTTCTCCGGCTTCAGATCCGGCAATTGCTCCACCAGCCGCACCATGTCGTACGACATGTAGCCGAACAGGCCAGCGGCCATCGGCGGCAGGCCCTGCGGCAGCTCGATGCGCGATTCCGCGACCAGCGCGCGCAGCGATGCCAGCGCGCCACTGGGCTCCGCCACAAAGCGGTCAGGCTGGAAGCGGGCATCGCGATTGATCTCCGCCTTGTTGCCGCGGCAGCGCCAGATCACGTCGGGCTTGATACCGATCAGCGAATAGCGGCCGCGCGAGCGGCCACCCTCCACCGATTCCAACAGGAAGGAGTTGGGCCGCCCGTCCGCGAGCTTCAGCAAGGCGGAGACCGGGGTTTCGAGATCCGCGATCAGGCGGGTCCAGACAACCTGCGGCTTGCCGGATTCATATGCCGCGGCGAAACGATCGAACTCGGGTTCGACGTTCATTGCTCGGTCGCGATCATCTTCTGGATGACGTCGTTGTTGCGCTCGACCTTGACGGCCTGGCCGAGCGCCACCAGGAACTCCGCATACAGGTCCCTGCGCATGGCGTCGCTGAGCTGCTTGGCCGATTGCTCGACCTGCTCCTTGTGCTCTTCGGGCTTCGCCGGGATGATATCGGACACGCGCGTGACGATCGCGCCTTCCGATGTCCTGCCGGTCGTTGCGTCGCCGAGCTTCAGCGCGAACAGTTTCTGCGCGAGCGACGGATCGATGCCGTTGGCCTTGTCGCCTTGTTCGCGCGTGAAGGGCGTCGTCACTTTCAGGTCCAGCCCCAGGCTCTTGCCGAGCGCTGCGAGATCGCCGGACTTGGCCTTGTCGGCAATCTCCTTGGCTTTCGCATCGGCGGCGTCGCGCCGGGCTTTGGTCAGCCAATCCTGCTTCACCTGCTCGGCCACCTCGGTCAGCGGCTTCGGCTCGGCCGGAGCCACGCTCGTCACCTGCACGACCGCATAGGAGCCGTCGGACAACGTGCTGACCAGGCTGGTTTGGCCGGCTTCCGTCTGCTGGGCGAGCTGGAGGATGTCGGGGATGGCGTTGGCGTCCTTGCCATCGCGGCCTTTGCCCGATGAATCGACCGCGTCGTATTTCTGCACATTGAGGTGCAGTTGCTCGGCCGCTTCCGCCACCGACGCGCCGCCGGCCAGCTTATCGTCGAGCTGGTTGACGACCGATACCATGGCGTCGCCCGCCTGGGACAAAGCGAGTTCCTTGCGCAGCTGATCCTTCACGTTATCGAAGGTCTTGGTGACACCGGGCGTAATCGACTTGACATGCACGACATGCAGGCCGAACGCACTTTTCAACGGTGCGGAGACGCCGTCGGCGGGAAGGGCGAAGCTCTGCTCGGCGATGTCCGCCGGTAGCTTGTCCTTGGTAACGTCGCCCAGATCGACCGGTGCGCCGCCGGTCGTTTCCTTGACCGCGTCGGCAAAGCTCTTGCCGCCCTTGACCGCCGCCACGATCGCATCGGCCTTCGCCTGGTCCTGCAGCACCACCTGTTCGACTGCGCGCGATCCCGGCGTCGAGAATTCCGCCTTGCGGGATTCGAACTCGGCCTTGACCTGATCGTCCCCGATCGTCACGTCCTTGGCGAAATCCTCCGCTTTGAGATGCAAGGCGGTGAACGCGCGGTATTCCGGCCGCTGATAGTCGGCGACGTTGTCCTTGTAGAATTTCTCCAATGCAGCCTGATCCGGATCCTTCACATCGGTCATGCTGGCATCGGGGATCACCAGGAATTCGGCACTGCGCTGCTCGTTGAAATACGCATAGATCTGATCATTCAGCGCCGGCGGCACCGAAAAGGCGGCAAAGGTCGGGCCGGTCAGTTGCTGCTGGCGCATCTCGTCACGGCGGAGCTCGACATAACCCGCCTCGGTCAATCCGTTCTGGCCCAACAAGGCGAGGAACCGATCGCGATCGAACTGGCCGGCGGCGTTGCGGAAGGCGGGATTGTTCTGGGTATCGGCGATCACGACGTTCTGCGGGATTGCGAGATCGAGCTGATCCGCATACTGGCTCATCAGCATCCGGCCGGTCGTCTGGCTGAGGATCCGGTCCACCCCGCCCAGCGCGGCGAATTGCCCGGCGTTGAGGTTGAGGCCCTGCTGCTGGAACCGCTGCAGCTCGCGCCGCAGATCGCGATCGAACTCCTGCTGCGTGTAGGTGAGGTCGCCAACCCGCAACACCGGCTCCGTCAGCCCGCGGCGCGCGAAAATATCGCCGATGCCCCAGGCCGCGAATGCGATGATGAGGAACCCGAACAGGACCTTGACGATCCAGGACTTGGCCTTGCCGCGGATGGAAGTGAGCATGATGCCCCAATCGTTGAAAATCGGCGCGCATCATAGGGATGCCCCCCTGGGGCGGCAAGGGCGGCAAGCCTTGGTCTCCGGGCTCGGAAGTTGGCGGCTGACAAGCCAAAAAGCGCCATGCTAACAAGCGTCTCCCGCCCCTTGAACCGAGGATGACGGCCAGTCATGAACGCTTCGCGCCTGCGGCCCCTGATTGCCGGAAACTGGAAAATGAATGGCAGCCGTGCCGAGGCGGAGGCGCTGATTTCCGCGCTCAAGGCCCTTCGCGCAGCCAAGCCCGATCTGGCGGCTGACCTGCTCGTCTGCCCGGCGGCGCCCTATCTGACGCAGGCCGTGACGCTCGCGGAGGGAAGCGGGATCGCGGTCGGCGGCCAGGACTGCCACATCAAGCAATCGGGCGCCCATACCGGCGATAGTGCGGCGGCGATGCTGGCCGATTGCGGCTGCCGCTACGTCATTGTCGGCCATTCCGAGCGCCGCGCCGATCACGGCGAAAGCAGCGAATTGGTGGCGGCCAAGGCCAGAGCGGCGCACGAAGCGGGCCTCATCGCCATCGTCTGCGTCGGAGAGACCGAGGCCGAGCGCGACCGCGGGGCGACACTGGACGTCATTTCGTCGCAACTCGAAGGCTCGATTCCGGCCGATGCGGACGCCGGCAACCTGGTGGTCGCCTATGAGCCGGTCTGGGCCATCGGTACCGGCCGTACGCCGACGCCGGACGACGTCGCGGCTGTCCACGCCCATATCCGCGGGCTCCTGAAGGCCTGGTTCAAGGACGGCGCAGAGATGCGGATCCTCTATGGCGGCTCGGTCAAGGCCTCGAACGCCGCGAGCCTCATGCATGTGCCGGAGGTCAATGGCGCCCTGGTCGGTGGCGCCAGCCTGAAAGCCGATGAGTTCTGGGCCATCGCCCTTGCCGCGGCCGGCGACTAGGCCAATATTCCGACTGGCGGAGCACCCGAAAAGCGGATAGAACCCCCGCCGTTCTCGACATTGTTGGACAGTTCAATGCAGGTCATTCTGGTCATTCACGTCCTAATCGCCATCGGCTTGGTTGGCGCGATCCTTCTGCAGAAGAAGGAAGGCGGCATCGGTGGGCTCGGCGGCGGGGGAGGCGGCGGGCTTGGCGGCCTGATGTCCGGCCGTGCCAAGGCCGACACCCTCAGCAAGCTGACCGGCATTCTGGCGACGGGCTTTTTCGTCACGAGCCTGGCGCTGGCCCTCATCGGCAGCCGCGATCACAACGCGGGCCCGCTGGTTCCGGCGAGCACCGGGACCTCGGCACCTGCGACGGCACCTCTGGATGGGACGGCTCCGGCGAACGGAGCGCCGGCGGGTGAGAGCGGAACTGGCGGGGCCGCACCGGCGCAAACCGCACCAACTCCGCCAGCGACTCCATCAGTGCCAGCGGGGGATTAAATCTCCATCTTAAGGCGGTTTTCGTCAATCCGACTCGGGTGATCCCAGAGGAGATTGTTTCCTTGCTGGGCGCGCCCGACTCGTTCCATAAAGTCGGCCCATGTCTCGCTTCATATTTATCACCGGCGGCGTGGTTTCTTCATTGGGGAAGGGACTTTCGTCGGCGGCTCTTGGCGCGCTTCTGCAGGCCAGGGGCTTCAAAGTTCGCCTCCGCAAACTCGATCCATACCTGAATGTCGATCCGGGCACGATGAGCCCGTATCAGCACGGCGAGGTCTATGTGACCGACGACGGGGCGGAGACCGATCTCGATCTCGGCCACTATGAGCGCTTCACAGGAATCTCCAGCCGCAAGACGGACAGCGTCACGACCGGCAAGATCTACTCCAACGTGATTGCGAAGGAACGCCGCGGCGACTATCTCGGCGCCACCATCCAGGTCATTCCGCACGTCACCGACGCGATCAAGGAATGGATCAAGGCCGATCTGGGCGACGAGGATTTCGTGCTGTGCGAGATCGGCGGAACAGTCGGCGACATCGAGAGCCTGTCGTTCCTGGAAGCAATCCGCCAGCTGGGCAACGAGCTCGGCAAGGACCGCACGATGTTCGTGCACCTGACCCTGGTGCCGTACATTCGCGCCGCCGGCGAGCTCAAGACCAAGCCGACGCAGCATTCGGTGAAGGAACTGCAGGCGGTCGGTATCCAGCCTGATCTGCTGCTGTGCCGTTCCGACCGCGAGATCCCGGCCGACAGCCGGCGCAAGATCGCGCAATTCTGCAATGTGCGGCCGAGCGCAGTGATCCAGGCGCTTGACGTCGACACGATCTACGCCGTGCCGCTCGCCTACCATGCCGAAGGCTATGACCGCGAAGTGTGCCGGCATTTCGGCATCGACGGGAAAGAGCCGGACCTTTCCAGATGGCAGGAAGTGGTCGATCGCATCCGTGCACCGGAAGGCGAGGTGAATATCGCGGTAGTCGGCAAATACACATCGCTGCTCGATGCCTACAAATCCTTGGCGGAAGCGCTACGTCATGGCGGCATTGCCAACAACGTGCGCGTCAAATTCAACTGGATTGATTCCGAGATCTTCGAGCGCGAGGACACGGTCCAGCATCTCGAGGGTGTGCACGGCATCCTGGTGCCGGGCGGCTTCGGCGAGCGCGGATCCGAAGGCAAGATCAATTCCGCCCGCTTCGCGCGCGAGCGCCAGATTCCCTATTTGGGCATCTGCTTCGGCATGCAGATGGCGGTGATCGAGGCGACGCGCAATCTCGCTGGCGTCAAGAACGCGGGCTCCACCGAGTTCGGGCCGAGCCCAGAGCCGGTGGTCGGCCTGATGACCGAATGGGTGCGCGGCAACGTGCTGGAAACCCGCAAGGTCGGCGGCGATCTCGGCGGCACCATGCGCCTCGGGGCCTATGAGGCGATCTTGAAACCGGGCAGCGCGGTCGCAAATATCTATGGTAAGACCGCGATCTCGGAACGCCACCGTCATCGCTACGAAGTGAACATCAACTACAAGGAACGGCTGGAAAAGCAGGGCCTGCTGTTCTCCGGCATGTCGCCGGATGGAATCCTGCCGGAGATCGTGGAAATTCCCGATCATCCGTGGTTCATCGGCGTCCAGTTCCATCCGGAGCTGAAATCGCGTCTGTTCGAGCCGCATCCCTTGTTCGTTTCGTTCATCGGCGCGGCCGTAACGCAATCCCGCTTGGTGTAAGGTGGCTGCCATGACCAATCCGCGCCACGTGAAGATCCACAATTTCGTGATCGGCAACGACAAGCCGTTCGCTCTGATCGCCGGACCGTGCCAGCTTGAGAGCCGGGCGCACGCACAGGAGATGTGTGGCGCACTGGCCGAGCTGACTCGCAGCCTCGGCATTGGCCTCATCTACAAGACCAGCTTCGACAAGGCGAACCGCACCAGTGCCACCGCCGCGCGCGGCCTTGGCATGGATAAGAGCCTGCCGATCCTGGCAGAGCTGCGCGAGACGTTCGACGTACCGGTCCTCACCGACGTGCACGCGCCGGAGCAATGTGCGCCGGTGGCGGAAGCCGTCGACGTGCTGCAGATCCCGGCGTTCCTCTGCCGGCAGACCGACTTGGTCGTCGCGGCGGCGAAGACCGGCCGCGTCATCAATATCAAGAAGGGCCAGTTCCTTGCGCCCTGGGACATGAAGAATGTCGCCGCCAAATGCCACGATGCCGGCAATGATAGCGTGCTGCTGTGCGAGCGCGGCGCGAGCTTCGGCTACAACACGCTGGTCAGCGACATGCGTTCGCTGCCCATCCTCGCCGATACCGGCTATCCGGTGGTGTTCGACGCCACCCATTCGGTGCAGCAGCCGGGCGGGCAGGGCACATCGAGCGGCGGACAGCGCGAGTTCGTGCCGGTGCTGGCGCGCGCCGCCGTCGCCATCGGCGTCGCCGCGGTCTTCATGGAAACCCACCAGGACCCCGACCACGCGCCCTCCGACGGCCCCAACATGGTGCCCTTCAAGCACCTGCGCCGTGTGCTTGAAACTTTGGTCGCGCTCGACAGGATCGCTAAGTCGCGGCCGATCGAGAACATCGCGCCGTAACGCGATCAGGCACCGCGCCACTTTCTCGCTGACGGACTGGACGCCGCAGCCGCGGGTGCTTTCTTGTTGTCACCCCGGCCAAGCCCTTGCCAAGCCCTCGGGCCCGCGCTTTGCGCGGCCCAAGGACAGGCTCCGCGCGAGCAACTGTCATGTGGAGGCTCGCGCGAGCCTCCAGGGTGTCTGATCGCGGAGCATGGCATTGAGAGCGACGATCAGCCGGCGTGCGAGGGCGATCATGGCGACCTTGTAGGCCTTACGGTTGTTGCGCAGGCGCTCGACGAGCTTGCGGGCCCATGGATTGTGGAGCGCCATTGCTCTGGCGGCCAGAAAGGCGGCGCGCTTGAGTGCGGCCCGGCCGCTTTCGATCCTGGCTGGGCGTTTAGTCTTGCCCGAGTTCCGCTGGTAAGGCGCGAGACCGCACAGCGCAGCGATAGACTGGGCCGTCAGCTGGCCGAGCTCGGGGAGCTCGGCGAGAACGACGCGTGTGGTCTTGTGGCCGACGCCCCGCACCGACGCGATGAGTTGGGCCTTGGCGGCAAGGGTGGCATCTTCGGCAATGATGGTTTCGATGGCTCGTTCGGCCTCGGCGACGGTTTGCTTCAGCACCGCGATCTCGGCCTCGAGCCTGGCAGCGATCTGGTCCAACATGGTGGCAGCGCGCCGGTTCTCGAGGCGGCGAATGTCCGCTTCGGCGCGGGTTATCTCGCGGACCCACGCTGTGAGCCTGGTCTGCGCCTGCGACGGCTCGGGGAAGGGCCGGGTCTCTTCGCGCATGACGAAGATCCCGATCATGCGCGCATCGATCTGGTCGGTCTTGGCCCGTGTCCCGCGGGCCTTGACGAACTGGCGCAGCCGCCAGCTGTCGACCATGCGAACATCGAGACCAGCACTCCGCAGGATATCCACCGCCAGTCGCTCGCAGCCGCCGGTCGGCTCCATTCCCGCAACGGTCAAGCCTTGCGCGACCAGCTCATCGGCAAGGGCGCGAAGCGCGGATGGCGTATTATCAATCCGTTTGACCCGCTCGCCGATCGCGACATCGAGCCAGTCCTTGGCAACATCGATTCCCACTGCAGTCTGTGTCATCATTGCAAGCATCCCAGGCTTGGAAGCGAGGTCATCGGCCTCGTGCAACTGTTCGGGTTGGCTTGGGAGCGGGCGGCCGCTCTCTACTCGCGACGACCTCAAAGGGTTTGCCGGGGCCACGGCGTGCCGCCCGCGCCGGCCGGGGGCGGCCGCCCCCGGCCGGCAACACATCAAACCACAAAATCCTGTTCCAAGCCGGGG
>DASRRI010000038.1:0-85909 GCA_035695765.1 Dongiaceae bacterium | reverse complement strand
GAGCCACGGAGACACGGAATCACGGAGTTTCTTAAGTCACATATATTCTCCGTGCCTTCGTGCCTCCGTGGCACGTCGGGAGTGAAGGGCCGTCGTTTTGAGCATAGCCGCCGAGTTCGTCACGAGCGCCGCGGGCGCCGGTGACTTTCCGCGAGATCGGCTGGCGGAGATTGCGCTCGTCGGTCGATCCAACGTCGGCAAATCGAGCCTGATCAACGCGCTGGTGGGCAAGTCGCTGGCCCGCACCAGCGCCGCGCCAGGCAAAACGCGGCTCGCCAATTTTTACCGGGTGAAGCGCGGCACGCTGCCGCCGTTCTACTTGGTCGACCTCCCCGGATACGGATATGCGCGCGCTCCGGGCGGGTCGGGCGGCGCCGGACAACGGCGCGATACGGCGGCGCGCGAGTTCGACCGCCTCGCGGATGCGTACTTCGCCCGCGCGGTCGAACGACCAATGGGAGTGTTGCTGATCGTGGACTCGCGGCATCCCGGCCTCGAGTCGGACCTCGACGCGTGGGCGTGGGCCCGTTCGCTGCCCTGCCCGGGCGCGGTCATTGGAACCAAGGTGGACAAATTGACGCGGGCGCAACGGGTGCGTCACGCGCGTGAATTCGAATCGGTGTTTCAACAGCCCGTCCCGCTGGTGTCGGCGGTCGACGGCGAAGGATTGGACGAACTGTGGAAGAAGATCGCAAGCCTCCCAAGGCAAACGGCGGCGTAGCCACCGCCACCGCGGCCCCGGACAAGGACGCGCCGGCGTCCGCTGAGGGGGCGGCAGTCAAACAGCCGGCAAGAACCCAGGCGCCCGCCGAGGGCGGCGGCGCGGCGAAGACCGACGCGGCCGCGGGCAAGGGCCAGCCGCAGCAGCAGGGGGCGCCACCCCCGGCGCAGGTGATTTCGCTCTCGGCGATGAAGGAGATGAGCATCTCGGCGCTCACCAAGATCGCCAAGGATCTGGAGATTGCCGGCGCGACCGGCATGCGGAAGCAGGAGTTGATCTTCGAGATCCTCCGCGTCCGCGCCGAGAAGAGCGGCAACATCTTCTCGGAGGGGGTGCTCGAGACGCTGCCCGACGGCTTCGGCTTCCTGCGCGCGCCCGACTACAACTACCTGCCCGGCCCCGACGACATCTACGTGTCGCCGTCGCAGATCCGCAAGTTCGACCTGCATACGGGCGACACGGTGTCGGGTGTCATCCGGCCGCCGAAGGACGGCGAACGGTACTTCGCCCTGATCAAGGTCGAAGCGGTCAACTTCGAGGCGCCCGAGCAGGCGCGCGACAAGCTGTTCTTCGAGAACCTGACGCCGCTCTATCCGCAGGAAAAGCTGAACCTCGAGACCGACGGCGACAACCTCTCGGGCCGCGTCATGGATCTCCTGACGCCGATCGGCAAGGGGCAGCGCGGCCTCATCGTGGCACCGCCCCGCACCGGCAAGACGATGCTGCTGCAGAACATCGCCAACAGCGTCACCAGGAACCACCCCGAGGTCTATCTGATCGTGCTGCTCATCGACGAGCGGCCGGAAGAAGTGACCGACATGCAGCGCTCGGTGCGCGGCGAAGTCGTGTCGTCGACCTTCGACGAGCCGGCGCAGCGCCACGTGCAGGTGGCCGAGATGGTGATCGAAAAGGCCAAGCGCCTGGTCGAGCACGGGAAGGACGTGGTGATCCTGCTCGACTCGATCACGCGCCTGGCGCGCGCCTACAACACCATCGTCCCGGCATCGGGCAAGATCCTCTCGGGAGGCGTCGACAGCAACGCCCTGCAGCGGCCGAAGCGCTTCTTCGGTGCGGCGCGTAACATTGAGGAAGGCGGCTCGTTGACGATCATCGCAACCGCCTTGATCGACACCGGCAGCCGCATGGACGAAGTCATCTTCGAAGAGTTCAAGGGCACCGGCAACTCGGAAATCATCCTCGACCGCAAGCTCTCGGACAAGCGCACCTTCCCGTCGATCGACATCACCAAGTCGGGCACGCGCAAGGAAGAGCTGCTGGTCGACAAGGCGACGCTCAGCAAGATGTGGGTGCTGCGCCGCATCCTGATGCCGATGGGTGTCACCGACGCAATGGAGTTCCTGCTCGACAAGCTGAAGCACAGCAAGACCAACAACGACTTCTTCCAGTCGATGAACCAATAGCGGTCGCAAGATCGCGTAGACTGCAAACGGCGCGGGTGGCAACATCCGCGCCGTTTTTCTTGCGCACGTTAGGCTGCGCAACCATCGCGTTGCAAACATCAACAGCGGAACCAACTACAACCGTTCACGATAAGCGTGAAGCGTTGGCAAGGCTCATAAATAGCCATTACCGCAATGCTCCCTGGTCGAGAAAGCAATCTTTTGTTGCATCCCTGCTTAGTTTAATATGATTCAGCAGACTCTGGGGGAAAACCAACAATGCGTCTTCCTAGCGACTGGCCCGAGGGCTTTACCCTTCGACTTGGCAAGGTCGCCATTCTCTTTGCTCAAATCGAATTCTTGTTGAAGCTCTACGTGAAACAATTTCTTGGCGATTTCCAGCGGGGAATGATCGTGACTTCGCGGATGCAGTTCAATCAGCTGCTCGAACTCACAACGTCTTTGGCCAAGCGAGAGATTAGAGATGCGGCGTTAAAGAGAGGTTTTCTTGAATTAGTGATATTCGCTGGAAAGGTCCAGGACAAGCGCAACGCTTACTTTCATTCAGCCTGGGGCATGAGTGATGACGGAAGCCCTGTCACTATTGGCTATCAGCGGACGCGCACGAACCAACAACCAAATGGCATTGGCCTAGTTAAGACTCGCAATGTGGTGAGTGAACCCGATCTGGACGATCTCATCCGCGCGTTGGACGATGTCAAGAGCAAGCTTAGTGATCTTCGGCCTTTGATCTGGCCGGAGTTACGTCCCAAGAGAATTAAAAGGAAGCGGACCTTTTGAACTGAAGGGGAAGCAAATGAGTGACTGTCCATTCTACAGGGTAAAAATCCGAACTATTGAAAGCAGGGAGATTCGCTCTGATCGTCAACCTGACATCCATCAAACTAGGACGCCTTGGTGCGCACACCCACACTCACCGATGACAGAGGAAGACACGGCTTTTTTGGGCGCCTCGCAGCATCTTCAGTGCGGAGGCGACATCGCAAAGTGCCAAGTTCCCGCGGACAAGCGCAGCAATATCTAGCACGCGAGCGCGATTGAGAATGCGCGACGGTCAGGAGCGCACATGAACGCCCTCGCGTCTATTGAGGGATTCTGGTTTTTACCAAACAGCAACGAAGCGCCTGTTGCCGGTATCCTGGACCGGTACCGGTCTGGTGAGTTAAGGCTGCGGCTGTTTGGCTGGCTTTTTCCAAACGAACCGACCGGCCGTCTTCCTCAGAATCCAGACATAATTTTAGGGGACGGAGTTAGAGGAGAATGTGTCACCCTTGTGAACTGCTTTGTGCTGAATGGCCCAACTTCGCGTACAAGTGACGAGCGCCAATGGCTCGTTAACTCCGTGTTTGGCGCCGTGGAACTACACCTTGGGCAGCACATCAGGACCAAAGACGCCATTAGAACTAATTGCATCGAGGTGGGCTTTCCAACCATTAGCCGATGGCGGATTCCCCGCAGAGAACATCAACACATTTTTGATTTGGATCGATCGATAAATATTTCGCGTCCCAGAAGTCTAATCCTTTACCGCAGCGAAACTATTGCAGTGGCGCAGACTGAAAAGATTCGTGTGACGGTCACTGATGGCACACAGCATTGGGGGCTTCACACATTCATCGAAATGCGACGCCACCGTCGGGAGCCGCTCGATAGTTTCAGGCAGGCCGTCTTGGCATTGGAAGCTTATCTCTCATTCATTACACGCGAGAAGACCCGACGGAACTCACTGCGATATTCGTACGGTTCGCGAAGACTCATCAGCCCTTGGGTGGGGCTCCAGGGAATTTGGGCTGCCGGGCCCAGACATAACGCGCATGACAGCCCTAACGACGAGCACATGATGGATGGATTCTTTACACTGCGCGAGGTCCACACCCAATACCAGTCAAGCCTCGCAACATGGCTAGATAATTACGAAGAGTTTTTTCCGGTCTACGTGCTCTTTCTATCGGCACTGGATCGTGGCGAAACTCTAGATCAGTCGCTTTTCTCCCTAGTACTGGCTTGTGATGCCTTTTATAGGCGGACGAGTGGGCGCCATATCAAGTTGAATCACATCATCACGGAAATGACTGAAAACAGTCTTCCGGCCGTAGTTCGGCGCGTTGGTGACACTGTGGAATTTGGCAAGGCGACTGCGCGTGTAAGAAGCTATTATGCGCATTACGAGCCACACCAAGGCAGCTACCCGATATCGCTAACGGAGCTTGCTGATACATGGAAAAGCTTGCGGCTTGTCTTCGAGGTCAATGTCCTAAAGTGGATGAAGATTCCCCCAATTGAGATCGAGTCTATTCTGCAAAGGGTATGGGAATATTCTGACGTGTTTGATCCGCAATGAAGATCCATAAGACGGCTGCGCTGATGATACTGGCGTGCGAGAAGGTCGTACTCCGGTAGCCACTTCGAAAGTTGCTGGAATTTCGAAAGATAACAAGGCCGAGCGATCAAGTTTTCGGATGGATGTTCGCACTGCATCCGCTCCGAGAAGCCCCGTGAAAAACCGACTGAAGCGCCGCGGCTCATCGTGACCGGTGGGTGGCGCAGCCCCATCGAACGGCTCGCCCTGCTTCGGACTGATCGCGGTCCCAAAGATCGCGGTCCGTTCTTTTGTGCGCCCGCTCGTGACGGTTCGACCGCTATAGTGGAATGGTGCCGAAACGCTGGGAGGTGTGCCATGCCACTCTCGAAATTTCCCCGCTTCGCCCTCGCGCACCTGCCGACGCCGCTGGAACCGCTCGATCGCTTGCGCCGGCATCTCGGCGGCCCGCGCCTCTACATCAAGCGCGACGATTGCACCGGCTTGGCGCTCGGCGGCAACAAGACCCGCAAGGCCGAGTTCCTGATCGGCGCGGCGCTCGCAGCCGGCGCGACGTGCGTGGTGACGGAAGGCGGCCTGCAATCGAACCATGTCCGGCAGATTGCAGCGGCGGCGGCCAAGGCCGGCCTCAAATGCCACCTGGTGCTGGATCATCAGGTGCCGATCATCACCAGCCCCTATCGCGAGAACGGAAACCTGCTGCTGGACCGCGTGCTGGGCGCGACCATCCATCTGTGCGAAGCCGGGCAAACGCGCGCCGATGCGGTCGCGCGCCTGCTGCCAAGACTGCGGAATGGCGGCGAGGCACCCTATCACATCCCGACCGGCGGCTCCAACGAGACCGGTGCGCTTGGCTATGCGGCCGCCGCGCTGGAATTGCTGAGCCAAGCGAAAAAGGCCGGCATCTCGATCGACCGCGTGCTGTTCGCGACGGCATCCGGCGGGACGCAGGCCGGCCTGGTGGTCGGGATGGCGCTGGCCGCGGCGCGCGTGCAGGTACTCGGAATCGATATCGAGGGCGAGGCCGATGGCTTGCTGGCCGAGGTGCGCACGATTGCGGAAGCGTGCGCAGGCAAGGTCGGATTGAACCCGCCGTTGCCCGAAGACGCGGTCGCCATCCGCAGCGGATATGCCGGGCCGGGCTATGGACTCCCGACTTCCTCCATGCTCGAGGCGGTGGGATTGCTGGCGCGGCTGGAGGGGATCGTGTTGGACCCGGTCTACACCGGCAAGGCAATGGCCGGCCTGGTCGACCTCGTCCGGTCAGGCCATTTCGGCGCCGATGAAACCGTCGTCTTCATCCACACCGGCGGCATGCCCGCGATGTTCGCCTACGCGGACTGTTTCTGAGCGCCGTTCCGGAAGGCCTCGCCGATCAGCTGCTCGGCGATGACCTTCGCCGTGCTCGCCGCGTCGGGGCGGGCGGAGACTTGGGCGACTGTGGTCGCACCTTCGAACAAGAGCGCGATCTGGTCGGCGAGGGCCTCGGGGTCTGCGGCGCCGCCCGCTTCCGCCTGGTCGCGCGCAAAGCTGCGCAGCAGGGTCTTGAACTCGCGGGCGCAGGCATTGATCGGGTGGCCCGGCTCGGAATATTCCACCGCTGCATTGACGAAGATGCAGCCGTAGAAATCCGGATCCGCGAACCAGCTCTTGGCCAATTCGAACAAGGCCAGCAGCCGCTCCTTCGGGCCTTCCGATGTCGCCAGCACCGCCGGCAGGAACTTGTCCGAAAAGGCCGCGCGCTTGCGCGAGAGGGCGGCGAGGATGAGGTCTTCCTTGGACGGGAAATGCGCATAGAGCGTCTTCTTCGCGACCCGCGCGACAGCGACGATCCGGTCAACGCCGGTCGCATGGAAGCCGTGACGGTTGAACAGCGAAATCGCGGTCTCGATCAGACGGTCGCGCGCATTCACGGTGGGCGGATTCATGACGTGCATGGGACTCGGTGCCGCAGCTAAAGGAAAGGCCGCAAGAATGCGTCGCACTCGCGCAGCGCGCAAGATCACGAAATGTAATGATACGATTTCACCGCTTCACGGCAGCGTGACTTGACCGGAAACAGCTCTGTCTCCAAGATCGGACCAACGAATTCAACGCCTTAAAGGGCGCATCCAAGTTCCAAGCTGCCGCGTAAGTCTCATGAAACCAGGCTGAAACCCAGCCTGTCGAGAAGGATTTCGGGATTGTCAGGCCTTTGGGGGAAGGCGATCCGCAGCTAACCCGACCCCGCAGGTATGACAAGCGACCGGCCGCCGGTACCCCGGCGGCCGGTTTTGCGTCTGGCCTTACGGAATCAGCACCACCGAGCCCGTGGTCTTGCGGGCTTCGAGGTCGCGGTGGGCCTGGGCGGCGTCCTTCAGCGGGTAGGTGTGCGGCACCTTGATCTTGACCCAGCCTTTGGTGATGGCGTCGATCACGCGGTTGGCGGAGAGCTCGAGCTCCGGCCGGGTCGCGACATAGGCCATCAGGGTCGGGCGGGTCAGGAACAGCGAGCCCTTCTGGCTCAAGAGCAGCGGCGAGATTTCCGGCACCGGGCCGGAGGCGTTGCCGAACTGAACCATGTAGCCGCGGGGCTTGAGGCAATCCAAAGATTGCATGAACACGTCCTTGCCGACGCCGTCATAGACAACCGCGACCCCCTGCCCGCCTGTGATCTCCTTGACGCGCTTTACCCAATCCTCGGTGCGGTAATTGATGACGTGATGGCAGCCCTGCTCCTTGGCGAGCGCGAGCTTGTCGGGCGAGCCTGCCGTGCCGATCACCTGCGCGCCGAGCTTGTTCAGCCATTGCGACGCAATGGAGCCGACACCGCCCGCCGCGGCGTGCAGCAGCACCCAGTCGCCCTGCTTCACCGGATACGTGCGGTGCGTGAGGTACTCCACCGTCATGCCTTGCAGCATCATGGCGGCGGCTGTCTTGTCCTCGATCGAATCCGGCAGCTTGATCAGCTTCTCCGCCGGGAAGTTGCGCCGTTCCGCATAGGCGCCGACCGGGCCGGTGCCGTGCGCCACGCGGTCGCCGACCTTGAGCCCCGTCACCCCCTCGCCGACCGCTTCGACGGTCGCGCAGGCCTCGAGGCCGAGGCCGGTCGGCAGCTGCACCGGATAGAGCCCGGTGCGGTGATAGGTATCGATGAAGTTGAGGCCAATAGCACGGTTCTTCAGCTGCACCTCGCCCTTGCCCGGCGCGGGCAGATCGACCTCCACCCATTTCATCTGCTCCGGCCCGCCGGTCTTCTCGATGCGGATAGCGTGGGTTTTCGACATGGCGGCGCTCCTGGTTCGTTGGCCTTTGCGCCAAGATTAACGCGCGGCGCCGCCGCCGAAAACCGCGTTGAGCGTGAGGAATGGCGTGGCGTTCCGAAAGGCCGCGATTACAAAGCTGCGACAAGACTTGCGCCGGGCCCATGTTGGGCCGTCTTGTGATTGCAGCCCTATGGAAAAGCGGGCAGGGTTCGGCCCTCAGGGGATCTTCAGGCAACCGCAAAGCGGGTCTGGCATGGCGTCCGAGAGGGCGCAGGAGTGAAGCGCTGAAACAGACCTTCTCGTCGATCCAAGCCCTGCGTGGCCTGGCCGCCGCTCTTGTTGTGATCGCACACATCATCGAGCATCCGCTGCATGGCGCGCCGAACGCCGTGCTGCTGACCGGCCGCTTCGGGGTCGAGATCTTCTTCGTCATCAGCGGCTTTGTCATGACCCACGTCGCGGGCGACGGGCCATTCGCTCCGCGCGATTTCGCGATCCGGCGTCTTCTGCGCATCGTGCCGCTCTATTGGGCCTGCTCGATCCTGGTCTTCGCCGTGGCGCTGGCCGCGCCGAATGTGTTCAAGACCACGGTCGCGGATTTCAAGCATCTCGCCGCCTCGCTGTTCTTCATTCCCGATCCCGACCCGGTGAACCAAACCGACTGGCGGCCCTTGTACAAGCTCGGATGGACGCTGAACTACGAGATGTTCTTCTACGCCGCCCTGATGGTGTTGTTCTGGTGCCGGAGCAGCCGCGAGCGCTCTGTCATCCTCACGCTGGCGCTGGGATCCTTGGTCGTCCTCAGCTTCGTAATCCCGCCCAAGGAAAGCATGCTCGCGTTCTATCTCAACATCGCGCTGCTGCCGTTCCTCGTCGGTGTCTGGATGGCGGAGTTCGCCGCCGTGTTCCAGCGCGTACCGCGATGGGGCGTCGCCGGCTTGCTGGCGGCAGCGGTGCTCAGCGTCATCGCGCTCTATCGGGTGGATTTCGAGGATCTGCGCGCGCTCGGCGGTCACGCGATCATGACCGCGGCGGCGACCTTCATCGTCGCAGCCGGCCTCGCGTGTGAGCAGAAATTCCCGCGCCGGGGCTTCGCCCGGATGGTCGGCGACAGCTCCTATTCGCTGTATCTCACGCACATGTTCGTCGTCGGCGCCGCGTGGGCGGTGATCGACCGCTTACCGGTGCCAGGCGCCGTGCGCTGGGCCGGTGGGTTCCTGATCGCGGGCGCCTGCCTGCTGATGGCGTATCACTCGTTCCGCTGGGTGGAGACGCCATTCAATCGCCTGGCGCAGCGCTTGACGGGGCGGACAGCACGAGCGCGCCAGGCCGGGCCAGCGATCGCCCAATAACTAGCCAGCGATGACGATTATCTCCGGGCTGGTCGTGCTGACTGGCGAGCGGTCCCAATTGCCGAACCAGGTGACGCTCGTGAAGCCGGTCTCTCGGAGGAAAGCGGCGAGCTCGTCGCGGGTCATGAAGCGCAGCCTAGTCGGGGCAACCACGATATCGTCGGGCGCGAAGCGGAAGTGAGTCTCGAACGTCACGAAGGCGCCCTCATGCGCGGTGACGTCGTAGTGGAGTTCGACTGCCCCGATGCCGGGCACTTGCAGGGTCTCGCGCGTGAGCGCCGGAATCCACTCGCGCCATTCTTCCATCAGCGGGTTACGCGTCTCAAAGGCGAGGCGGCCGTTCGGCGCAAGGTGCCGGCGCATATTGCGGAGCATCGCGCGCACGTCGTCGTCATCGAGAAACACCTGGAACACATGGCCGGTCATGATGATGAGGTCGAAGCGCGTCTCAAGCGCGAGGTTCGCCGCCGTGCTGTCCACCCAGGTCACACGCTCCGTGCCCTTGCGGCTGCGGGCGACCTTCATCATGCCTGCCGATGGATCGGCGCCGGTCACGCGATGCCCGCGCGCTGCCAGTGCGCAGGCGAGGCGGCCTGTCCCACATCCCATGTCGAGGATAATCTTCGATCCATCGCCCGCGAGCGCGAGATAGAAATCGTCGGCCGGGTCGTGCGGATTGGCGGAATCATAGCACGCGGCAAGACGCGGATCGGTATAGGCGGTGGAGGGCATCTACGCGCCCCACGCCTGCGCAGCCTCAATGCAACACTCTACCGTCACCCCGGCCTCCGAGCCGGGGTCCATCTCGACAGCGCTCTGGACATGGTTTTTAGACTCACTGCGCAATGCCTTCGAAGAGATCGTGCCAATCGGGATTCAACCGCTCGACCAGCGCGATTTTCCATGCGCGCGGCCAACGCTTCAACGCCTTTTCACGCTTAATGGCCTCCATAGCGGTGCCATACTCTTCAAAATAAACAAGCCGCTTGATGCAATAGCGCTTTGTGAAGCCGTCAATAAGACCTTCGCGATGTTCAGCCACGCGCTTCACGATGTGGCCTGTCATACCGACGTAGAATGTGCCCCGCGGCTTGTTGCAAAGAAGGTAAGTCCAGTAGCTCACCGTGGTCCGTGTAACGGATCGGTGGACCCCGGCTCGCGCTTCGCTTGGCCGGGGTGACGGGGAGGGGAGTGTCTGAGGGTGAGTGTCATTGTCGGCTAATTAATCGCCGCCGCAAATGTGCCCGCTGCTTCTTCGCGCACGGTGGCGCCGCCGGGGACGACTTGCATGACGGCGAGCTGGCGGTCGACTGTGCCGTCGGCGTTGAGGCGGAAGACGCCGGTGACGCCGGTGAAGCCGTTGGTGTCGGTGAGGGCGGCCTCGGAATAATTCGGTGTGGGCGAAGACTTGCCAAGCGCGACGATGAGGGTGATGGCGTCATAGACGAGGCCGGCGCGCTGATCCGGGACAGCGCCATAGACGCCCTGATAGCGGTCGGCGAATTGCTGCCATTTGTCGGGCGCGGTGGCGGCGTACCAGCCGCCGGTAAGCCCGGTTTCCTGCGCCAGCGCGGGATCGTTGGCCCATAATCCGGTGCCGAGAATCTGCACGGTCTGCGGACCGAGCTGGAAGGCGGGCAGGAGCGGGGCCAGCTGCCTGAGCTTCGCGCCGCCTTCGGGCAGCATCAGCGCATCGAACGGATCGTTCTTGTAGGCGTTGGCAAGCTCTTCGACCGTCTTGGTGTAATCGGGCGAGTTGGGATCATAGAGCGACATCTCAGCGAGCATGGCGTGCGACTTCTGGATTGCCTCGCGGAACGATGCCGTCACGATGTTGCCATAGGGCGAGGTGGGGGCGAGGATCGCGAAACGCTGCACGCCCTGGTTGGCGGCATATTGCACGACGCGCTCGACCTGGTCCTGCGGCGTCACGCCGAGGATATAGATTCCAGGCTGCGCGGCACCTTGATCGTTGGTGAAGGCCAGCACCGGCACATGCGCTGCCGTCGTGATCGGCGCAATCTTGCGCGCATCGGAGGCGAAGACGGGGCCGAGCAGGATCTTGGCGCCCTGGGCCAGCAGCTTGCGCGCGGCGGAATCGGCGCCGCTCGCCGTCGCGGTATCCTCGACCAGCAGGGTGAAATTGTCGTCGCCGACCTCGAACAGCCCCATCTCCGCCGCCTGCAGCAAGGTGCGGCCGAGGGCGGCCTGCTGCCCCGACAAGGGCAGGAGGAGGCCGATCTTGGTGCCCGGCTCGGTGGGGGTCGCCGGCATGGTCTCATATTGCGGCTGGGTCGGGGTGGGCTGGCTTGGCGCCTGCGGCGGCGGTAGGTTGGGCGCGCAACCGGCGGCGACGCCGAGCGCCAGGACGCCCAGCCAGCGTTTCGCCTGTTGCGCAACATCGCCGAAAACCGCCTGCAGCATTCTTCTTATCCCATCCTGACCTGATCGCGCATGAAGCCTAGCCACAGCCAAGAGCGAAGTAAACGTGAACCGGGCGCAGCTGGGAGCCTGATCCTGGTCGCCACTCCAATCGGCAATCTGGGCGACATTACGGCACGCGCGTTGGAGGGGCTGAAGTCCGCCGACCTCATCGCCTGCGAGGACAGCCGCGTGACCGGCAAGCTGCTGCAGCATGCCGGAATCCAGAAACCGCTCTTGCCCTATCACGATCACAATGCGGAGGCGATGCGGCCAAAGATCGTGGCGCGGATCGCGGCTGGCGCGCGCGTGGCACTGGTGAGCGACGCCGGCACCCCCTTGATCTCGGACCCCGGCTTCAAATTGGTGCAGGCCGTGGTGGGGGCGGGGCTTGCCGTCACCATGCTGCCCGGGCCTAGTGCGCCGATCATGGCGCTGGCCTTGTCAGGACTGCCCAGCGACCGGTTCCTGTTCGGCGGATTCCTGCCGCCCAAGAGCAAGGCGCGGCGCGATGCGATTGCAGAAGCGGCACGCGCGCCGGTGACCCTGGTGTTCTTCGAGACTGCGCCGCGGCTGGTAGAGTCTCTGGGGGACATGCTTGCAGTGCTCGGCGATCGCCTGGCAGCGGTGGCGCGAGAATTGACCAAGCTGTTCGAAGAAGTGCGGCGCGACCGCTTGTCGGCGCTCATTGCGCACTACGAACAAGCGGGCGCGCCGAAAGGCGAGATCGTGATCGTGGTCGGGCCGCCGGAGGAAGCGGCGGCCTCGGCGGAGGATGTCGACACGCTGCTGCGCCGCGCGCTGGCGAGCATGAGCGTGAAGGACGCCGCGGTGACTGTCAGCGCGGCGACGGGGACGCCGAAGCGCGCGGTCTACGCGCGGGCGCTGGAGCTGGCGGGGGAGAAGTGATGCAGGATGCGCGGGGCAGCAAGGACGACCAGTTCTCCCTCCTCCAAGCTGGGGGAGGACTGGGGCGGGGGAAGCGAGCGAAGGCTATCTCTCACCGAAACGCGGCTTCCCCCGCCCAAGTCCTCCCCCGTGTCGGGGGAGGGAATGTCATCGCCAGATGAAGCGCCCACGCAACCGCCAGCGTGCCTATCTCTCCGGCCGGCGGGCCGAGCGGATTGCGTGCTGGCTGCTCAGGCTCAAGGGCTATCGGATCCTGGCGGTGAATTGGCGGTGTGCGGTGGGGGAGGTGGACATCCTGGCGCGGCGCGGGGCCGTGCTGGCGGCGGTGGAGGTGAAACGGCGCGCGGGCGGATTGGTGGCGGGCGAGGGTGCCGGCGATGCGGCCTTGTTCGCGATCTCCCCTCACCAGCAGGCACGGGTGGCGCGCGCGGCAGAGGCATTCGCGGCCCGGCGCTCCGATTGCCAGGGGTTGGAGCTCCGGCTCGATGCCATCACTGTCACAGAGCCGACATCTTGGCCCTGGGCATTTGTGGCAAAGGCCTGGGGCTGGCCGCGGCATTTTCCGGCAGCATGGCAAGCCGATTGGCGGTAGTGCATATTGTCCGCATGCGAGTCGCGGGCCGTCTGGCAGCACCCTTTCTCCTCGTCGGTTGCGGGGCGCTGACCGCCTGTTCGCCAATCGGGACAGCCATTGGCGCGGCAGCCTATACGGCCGACCTCGCGACCCAGGAACGCGGTCTCTATCAGGGCCTTGATGACAACCGCATGTGGATCGCGATCAATGCGCGCTTTGCGGCCGCGGACCTTAATGTCGCGCAGAATGTTCATCTGCAGGTGCAGGAGGGCCGCGTGCTGCTGAGCGGCGTGGTGCAGACGCAGCAGCAGAGGCTGGCGGCGGTCAAGGCAGCGTGGGAAGAACCGGGCGTGCGCGAAGTCATCAACAATATCGAGGTCGCCCATTCGCGCGATCTGGGCCAGATCGCGCAGGACGAATATCTCGCGCGCCGGGTCTGGCTGAAACTGTTCGTGGACCGTGCCGTGCGCGCCAACAACTACTCGGTCGAATGCATTGACGACGTGGTCTATCTGATCGGTGTCGGCCAGGACAAGGACGAAGTGCAGCGCGTCATCGATCATGCGCGCGACGTCGCCTATGTGCGCGACGTGAAGAACTACGTGCGGCTGAAATCCGATCCGCTGCTGCCGGAGCCGCCGCCGCCGGGCAAGGCGCCCGACATCCTGCCGGCGCAGAAGCAGCCCGGCCTCGATGGCATCGCGCAGGCAAGCGGGCAGGGCTCATGAACAGGATCGAAGATGCGTTGCGCCGCATCGGTGACGGCGCGGATGAAGCCATCGATCTGGCGGAGACCGCCTTGCTGTGCGCGGCGCACGAAAAGCGCGACCTCGACCTCGCGCCCAGCCGCCAGCATCTCGAGGCCATCGCCGCGGAGATGAAGCGCGCCGCCGCACTGGATTCCCTCGTCATCAGCGACGAGAAGCTGGAGACCTGCTGCGATGCGCTGCGCTATGTGATGGCGGAGAAGTTCGGCTATCGCGGCGATGAAGAAACCTATGACGATCTGCGCAACGCCGACCTCACCGAGGTGATCCAGCGGAGGCGGGGCCTCCCCGTGGCATTGTCCATCCTCTACATCCACGCGGCGCGCTCGCTCGGCTGGCGCATCGAGGGATTGAACTTCCCCGGCCATTTCGTGATCCGGCTGTATGGCGACCGCCAGGCGGCGATCCTCGATCCCTTCGCCGGCGGCGTCGCGCGCTCGATCCAGGACTTGCGGCAGCTCCTGAAGGCGCAATCGAACGACAAGACCGAGCTCAAGCCCGATCATTTCGCGGCGCTCGAGAACCGCCAGATCCTCATCCGCCTGCAGAACAACATCAAGGTGCGCCGCATCCAGGAAGGCGACCTCAAGAGCGCGGAGCGCGCCTTGCAGCGCATGCTGTGGATCGCGCCGGCGCAGGCGGAGCTGTGGCGCGAAAGCGGGATCCTCAACATCCGGCTCGACAACCTGCTGGCCGCGCGCCGCGCCTTGACGCGCTATCTCGAGCTGGCGGAGAACGACCAGCAGCGCCAGCGCGCCGCGCGCCTGCTGCAGGAGCTGGGACAGCAGCTGCATTGAACGGCGCTTGCCAATGCTGGATTTGAAGACAATGGGGCTTGCCCTCGCCGCGTCGGCCGCGCTGTTCGCTGCGCCGGCGCCGGCGAACTAGCGCGGATAGAAAAATCGCTCCGGAAAGCCGCGATCGTCACGGCGCGGGCCCCGCGTGATGGAGCTACCGCGTCCAGGCGCGGCTGGTCAGCACCACGCGATAACCGTCGGGATCCTCGAACGTGGCGCCGCCTTCGTCCCAGAATGGATTGAAGGACCTGACCGGCGCGAAGCCCGCCATCTGCATGCGCACGAGCGCTACCTCATACACCGCTTCGTCCGGAAGGTAGAACACCAGCAGATTATCCTCAGTCGGCGCGCGACCGGCCGTGTGGCCGCGGCGGCGCGCGAACTCGAAGTGGTATGGATAGCGTGGATGGCCCACCATGATTCCATCGAAACCGTCATGGTCGTCGAAGCGATACAACACTTCGAATCCGAGCCCATCGACATAGAATGGTAGCAGGGCGTCGACGTCATCGGTTGGACGCCCGACGCGCAGAATTGGAACCATCGCAGGCCTCGCCATGAAATGAGCGCCAACTCTAGCCGGGGACTTCATCCGGCGGCAAACCTCGTCTAAGACTACGCCATGCGAATCATTGTGATCGGCGGCGGGGTGGTTGGTGTCACGTCCGCTTATTGGCTGAGGCTGGCGGGGCATGACGTCGCGCTGGTCGAGCAGGATCGGCATGCGGGGCGGGGCGTCAGCGCCGGCAATGGCGGGCAGCTGAGCTACGCCTATGTCGAGCCGCTGGCGGGGCCGGAGCTGTGGGTCAAATTCCCCGCCATCCTGCTGGGGCTCGACAGCGCGGTGCGCATGCGGCCCGATCTCTCGCTCGATTCCATCCGCTGGGGCCTCGCCTTCCTGCGCCAGTGCGTCGGCGCGCGCCAGGCGGCCTCGCTCAAAGAGCTGCTGGTGCTGGCGGCGGAAAGCCACCGCGCGCTGGCGGAACTCTTGAACGACGTGCCGATCGATTTCGACTACATCGCGGCGGGCAAGCTCATCCTCTATCGCGATGCCAAGTCGCTGGAGCGCGCCGGCAAGCTGGTGGAGATCAAGCGGCAATATGGATTCCGCCTGGAGATTGTGGACCGCGCGCGCTGCCTCGCGCTCGATCCCGCACTCGAGGGATACGGCAACAGCTTTGCCGGCGGCGTTTATGCCCCGGAGGATGCGGCGGGCGATTGTTCCATGTTCACGCGCGGCCTCTACGCACATCTCGGCAGCGCGATGGGCGTGGAAACGCATAGCAGCACGCGCGTCACGCATCTTTCGAGCAGGTCCGGCCGCGTGGTGGGCGTGGAGTTCGACACCGGGGCGCGGCTGGCTGATGCGGTGGTGCTGGCGAACGGCATCGACGCGGCGCGCCTCGCCGCCACAATCGGATTGAAGCTGCCGATCCAGCCGGTCAAGGGTTACAGCGTGACCGCGCCGGCGCGGCCGGAGGCGCCGGTGGTCAGCCTGACCGACCGCGCGGACAAGATCGTGTTCGCGCATCTTGGGCACCGGTTGAGGGCCGCCGCCTTCGCCGACCTCGACGGCTGGTCACCCACGATCAATCCGGAGCGCGCGCGCCAGGTGCTGGCGCTGGCACGGCATCTGTTTCCGAACGCCGCCGACTGGAGCCGCGCCGACCCCGTGTGGGCCGGCCAACGTCCGATGACGCCGTCGGGTGTGCCATTGATCGGGGAGAGCGGGGTGCCGGGGCTTTATCTCAACGCCGGCCACGGCGGGCTGGGCTGGACGCTGGCCTGCGGCGCGGGGAAACGGCTGGCGGGGATGATCGGCTGACGATTCAGTCGTCCGGGATTTCGGTCCGTCGTGCAGCGTGTTGCCCAGGGAGAGCGGCGTATTGGGCAGCCTGTGGAAGCCGTTCGGCCTCCAACTGAGTCAACTGCGTTTCATGAGTCTTCTCAAACGTCGTCCGGATGCGCGCGGGACCGATATACGAGACAATATCGGACCGGAGCTTGCGCACAAACAGCCGAACGATGGAGTCGGCATCATCAGCGGGCAGCAGGAAGGCATTGGGACCGCCAATGACTTCCTGGCGGAAGTAGTCGACAATCCGGGGCTCGCCGCCGAGGATGACGCCATTGATTGTACCGCCCTGAGCGATCAGCGTATCGCGCGCCAAGCGCGGCCCTTCGCCTAGGTTGTCCTCGCCGTTGCTGATTATGTTGACGACCGAGCGGCTGGCGGCGTAGGGGGCCATGCGAAGGAGCTCCGCGGCGTGCCCGATGGCCTCGGACATATCCGTCAGTCTTCCAAGGTGATGAATCTTGCTTTGTCTTCTTCCCTCCGCTTCACGGGCAAGCCGAAGAGATTTCAGGAGCTGATCGGAGACGCTGATTGCATCGCTGGCCGATGCGATGAGTGTCCAGGACACCAGCTCAGGATAGTGGTGGCCGTGATACCAGGCGAATACGGCAAAGCCGATGCTGCCGTGCTGCCCCTCCTGGATCGCCTCGAGGATCGCATATGTGCGGAGCGCCTGCGCCATGCCGTCGATCTGCAGCGCGATCTGCCGCGGCTCAACCGAATCGGAGATGTCGACGGCGGTGACGACATTCACGTCGGTCCTGATGACGTCCGCCGCCGCCACGCGGGCATCAAGCAACGCGCAGCCAAGGGCGAGGACCATGGCCTCCATGACCCGGTTCATTGCTGTCCCCAAATGTCGACTGACTGGCGCCTGAAGGTGCGCCGAAGGCGAGAATCTACGCCCAATGGTTCCCATGTGTAAGGCTTAACCGCCGATCCATGGATACGCACTTAGACGATCGTCTTTTGAGTCGGCTCCATCGCGCAGTGCGCCCACCCGCTACTCTGGGCAAGGATAGGCGACGGTCAAGGCGGCGCTGACATTGTACGCGCCCGACATCCAAAGCTCGTCCGGATGCGCTTTGAGATAGTCGAGCATCACGCCGACGGCTTTGTCCTCGGAGAAACCGTCCGGCGGGATAAACGTGCACACAAATGTCAAGCCTTGAGCTGTGTGAATCGCGTCGAGGGCACGTTGGTCTGGCGGCACCGCGGCAGTGTCGCCCCCCTCAGAACCAGAACCGTCACCAACAAGACACGCCGCATCCCAACCTGCCCGAGCAACTCTACCCGCGGTAGTTTGGGACGGTGGCAGGCGGGAGTAGACGGGCATACCTTCAAAGCATCGAAACCACAAGCGCGCGCGCAACTTGACGCCGGCGTCATGGTGCGCCCACATAGCCCTCCGAGAGCCTTTGCCTGAAAGACCCGACCCATGGCCTTGCGCGTTGCCATCCAGATGGACCCGATCGAGAACGTCAATATCGACGGGGATTCCTCCTTTGTCATGGGGCTGTCCGCCGAGGCGCGCGGGCACAGCCTCTGGCATTACCATCCGCGGCAGCTGACCCTGCGCGACGGCAAGGCGATTGCGCGGGCGCGGCCGATGAGCCTGCGCCGCAAGAAGGGCGATCATTTCACGCTCGGCGATGAAGAGGTGATCGAGCTTTCCTCGCTCGACGTCATCCTGATGCGCCAGGACCCGCCGTTCGACATGGCCTACATCACCGCGACCCACATCCTCGAGACTGTCCACCCCAAGACCCTGGTGGTGAACGATCCCGTCCATGTGCGGAACGCGCCCGAGAAATTGTTCGTGACGCAATTCCCCGATCTGATGCCGCCCACCGTCATCACCTCGGACCGGCAGGAGATCCTGGCCTTCCGCGAGCGGCACCAGGACATCATCGTGAAGCCCTTGTTCGGCAATGGCGGCGCGGGTGTCTTCCACATCACGCCGGGCGATGAGAACCTCAACGCGCTGCTCGAGCTCTTCACTCAGCTCTATCGCGAGCCGATCCAGGTGCAGCGCTACGTGCCGGAGGTGCGCCAGGGCGACAAGCGCATCATCCTGATCGACGGCGAAGCTGTCGGCGCCATCAACCGCGTGCCGGCGGTGGGCGAATCGCGCTCCAACATGCATGTCGGCGGGCGGCCGGAGAAATCATCGCTGACGCCGCGCGACCGGGAGATCTGCGATGCTATCGGCCCGGCTTTGCGCGAGCGCGGCATGATCTTCGTCGGCATCGACGTGATCGGGAATTATCTCACCGAGATCAACGTGACCTCGCCCACCGGCCTGCAGGAGATCAACCGCTTCGACAAGGTCGTGCTGGAAGACCGCATCTGGGACGCGATCGAGAAGCGGCTGGGGCGGAAATAAAGTCCGCACACGAACTGCCGGTTTATCCGGCGCTTCGCCGGTGCAAAACAGCACTTCGATGGTGACAGCGGTTTCAGGAACGTGACGGCGCTCACAGCATGCGCTGGCACCATCGAAATCGGCTTGCGCTGGCACCGGGCAATATGATCTGAGCGCCCTCCGAGAGTTTCGCTGTCTTTGGGGAGGAATACCGACATGAGACTTCACACCTTTGCCGCCGCGCTGGTGGCAATGACTGGCGCTGCATCGGCTGCGAACGCCGAAACACCGGTCGAGCGCGGCGCCTACCTGGCGCACATCATGGATTGCGGGGGCTGCCACAATACCGGTGCCTTCACGCCGAAACCTAATCTGGAGACGCCACTCGGCGGCTCGGAGATCGGGTTCGAGATGCCGGGCATGGGCGTCCTGTATCCGCCCAATCTGACGCCGGACAAGGAGACCGGTCTTGGCAAGTGGAGCGATGCGGAGATCATCACCGCTTTCACCACGGGCGTCAGGCCAGACGGGCGGCAGCTCGCGCCGATCATGCCCTGGATGTCCTACGGCCATATCAGCGCCGACGATGCCGGCGCGCTGGTCGCCTATCTGCGCTCGCTGCAGCCGGTCGATCACAAGGTGCCGGGCCCGTTCGCCGCCACCGACAAGCCGACCGCGCCCTACTTCACGGTCGTTGCGCCGAAGTGATCTAGCTAGTTCGGGCGTCGCGCTTCGCTGCGGTGGAGCGCGACGCCCACGATCACCAGCGCGATGCCGGCGGTCTCGGCGTGGCTGGGGATCTGGCGCAACACGACAATTCCGATGATGGACGCGGTTGCAGGCAACAGGGCCAGCATGAGCGCGAAGGTGGCACGCGGCAGGCGCGCCATGGCGAGTTGGTCGCACACATAGGGAATGACCGAGGATGAGATCCCGACACCAATGCCCGCCGCGAGCAGCAGCGGATTGGTGAAGGCCGGCACCGCCTGCTCGATCCCGAAGGGCAGCGCGAAAATGGCCGCCACCAGCATCGCGGCGCCCAATCGGTCGATGCCGCTGGCGCCGCCTTGCGCGGCCAGGCGATGGCCGAGCACGACATAGAGCACGAACAAGGCGCAATTGGCGAAGGCGTAGAGATAGCCCAGCGGCTCCATGACCCAGCGTGCATCGGTCAGAAACCAGACGCCCGCGATCGCCAGCGCGAGGGCGAGGATATTGCGCTGGCTGCGCATGCCGAGCGCAGCGAGCAGGATCGGCCCCAGGAACTCGATCGCGCCGACGGTTGCCAGCGGCAGCCGGTCGATCGCGAGATAGAAGCAGCCATTCATCGCGGCCAGCGTCGCCGCCATGGCGATGATCAGCGCGCGCTCCCGCGCTGCAGCCTGGCGCAGATAGCGCACGGGCTTGCGCCACAGGGTAAAGACGACCGCCGCGCTTGCGATGCGCAGCCACGCCACGCCCAGCGGCTCGATCGCGGCAAACAGCAGGACAGCGAAAGACGGGCCGAGGTAATGGAAGATCGCGCTCACCACGAAGAGAGCGTGGGGCGGGATGCGGTGGGTGATGGCAAGTTGGTTTGCGGTCACGTCGACATCATTCCCTCCTGTCAGAGTTATGGCGTTGATGGCTGCGCGAGCCTATAAACAGGTGAAAGCAAGAGTGGCGGAAGGCCTCCGTTTCGAAGGTAATTGAGGCAGTTCATGACCATTTCCAAACTCTTGCTCGATTCCCGCAATCAAAACCTCCTCGCGGCGCTGCTCAAGGATCCGCGCGCTTCCGTCACCGAGCTGGCGCGGCGGGTAGGACTGTCGGCGCCGGCGACGCGGGAGCGGATGGTGCGGCTGGAGGAAGCGGGCGTGATCAAGGGCTGGCGGGTGGAGCTGGACCCCAAGGCGCTCGGCTTTCCGATCGCGATCCTCATTCGTGTGCGGCCGATGCCGGGGCAATTGCCGAAGATCGCCAAGCTGGCGCAGTCGATCCCGCAAGTGACCGAGTGCCACCGCATCACCGGCGAGGATTGCTTCCTGATGCGCGCGCATCTGCGCTCGCTGGACGAGCTCGACGGGCTGCTCGACAAGTTCCTGGCCTACGGCCAGACCACGACCTCGATCATGCAATCATCGCCAGTCCCGCCGCGCAGCCTGCCGCTGCCAGACGGACGAAGCTAGCTGCCCGCGATCTCCACCGGCTGGTGGTTGGCGGCGCGGATGCGGTGGAATGCGGGCTGGTCGCGCGCGACCAGGACCGGTGCGATCATCTCGAAGCGATCGCGGGCGATGGTGGCGCCGAGCAGCGTGTCGGTGCCGCCCGAGCGCCCGACCATCGGCAGGCCGAGCCGCTCGCCGACGCTGAGACGTCCACCGGCGGCATAGACCGAGCCGCTGGCGTGGAATACCGCCGGCTCGCCCAGCGCGCGCCGGTAGCGGCCAACGATCGTCGCCACGTCGGATGGCTCGAATATGTCGCGGAAATACTGGCCGGCGATGTTCCGTCCATAGATCGCATTGATATCCTCGCCGGTCAGCCGCATGCGGAACAGTCGGGTCTCGGGCGCGACCTCGATGATCCACATGTTCGGCAGCAGCCTCGGCAGGTGGAGCGGATCGAAGCTCTGCAGCGATGGCAGGCCGCAGGCCGCACCGCCAAGCTCCAGCCAATACTCATAGAGCACGCGCAGGCCGGCATCTTCCAGATCGGGCTTGGTCTCGATCGCGAACTCCGCATGGGTCATGGCGCGCTATCCCGGTCGCGTGACGCGGATTGAACATAGCGAGGTTCCGCAGCCGCTGTCACCCCGGCCAAAGTTGGCCACATTTTCGACGTTAATCCGCCATCCACTTCGGCTGTAATGCATCATGTTTTTTGGCTGATACGCCTCGCGCCGCCAATCGATAGTGTGGTGCGCGTTCATCAACCGGAAACCATCGTGTGCTAAACCCACGGCGAATTATCAACATTCTAATGATCATGCTCGCGCCAATATTGATTGGATTTGCCGCCTGGATCGCTGTCTCGATCGGCTCCGCGTTGTTGCTGTTCGCGCATCTCACCGGGCGTATCCGGCGCGCCACCGCGCTGTCGATGGCCGGCGGCGCCGTGTTGGTCGGTGGCGCGATTGCGGGCAGCAGCGCCATGGACCTGGTCCCGTTCGGGCCGATGGCGATTCCATTCGGCGTCTTTCTGGTGCTCGCCGCCGGCATAAACGGATTGCTGGCTTGTGGGGCGACGGGTCCGGCGCCGCGGAGCAGGACTATTCGGCCGGCGAGAAGGTGAATTCGCCACGCTGATGGAGACGCAATCGCGGATGCATTCGTTAGAAAGTTCATTGGCGATATCGTTGCTTCCGCCGAAACCGACGTGAGCCGATAGAACGGCTAGCCGCCGGCGATCTGCGGCGGGCGGTGATTGGCGGCGCGCACGAGATAGAAGGTCGGCGTGCCGCCCATGACATGCACGGCGCTCGCCTCCACCATGCGCTCCTCATAGATCGTGGCGCCGAGCATGGTGTCGGTGAGGCCGCTGCGCCCCAGCATCGGCAAGGCGAGGCGTTCGCCCTGCGAGAAGCGCCCGGCCGCCGAATAGACCGCGCCGACGGCATGAAAGATCGCCGGCTCGCCGAGCGCGTAGGTGTAGCGGGCGACCACCATCCCGACCTCCGAGGCCGCAAACACGTTGCTGAAATAGTGGCCGCCGATATTGCGGCCATAGATCGCGTTGATGCTTTCGCCCGCCAGGCGCATGCGGAAGCGGTGCGTATCGGGCGCGACCTCCAGGATCCAGAGATTGGGCAGCAGCTTCGGCAGGTGCAACGGATCGAAGGACTGGAGCGACGGCAAGCCGCCCGCCGCCAGCGCCAGCTCCCGCCAATAATCATAGAGCGATCGCAAGCGGTCATCCGCCACTACCGGTGGCGTCGCCATCTCAAAACTCGAAGCTCTCATGACGCGCCACTCCGGTCGCGTGAATCGAACAAGCATAACGTCGTTTGCGCGCCCAAGTCACGCGCCCAGGTCACGCGTTGCGCCGGAGCTTGAGGTGGGCGAAGCTGTTCGCCCCGTCATTCGGAGGATCGCACTATGGCCCAGCAACGCGTTGCCGTGATCGGACTCGGCTCGATGGGATTTGGCATGGCGCTGTCGCTGAAGCGCGCCGGCCTTGCCGTTACCGGCTGCGACGTCAGCGCGGCCCAGGTCGCGCGCTTCGTGGCCGAAGGCGGAGCAGGTGCCGCAACTCCGGCCGAGGCCGCGAAGCATGTAGACATTGTGGTCTCGGTGGTGGTGAACGCGGCCCAGACCGAATCCATCCTGTTTGGCGCCGGCGGTGCCGCAGAGACCCTGGCCAAGGGCGGCGTCTTCATCTCCTCGGCGACCATGGATCCGGAAGCGGCACGCAGGCTGGCCGCGCGGCTGGAGGCGACGGGCCGGCATTATCTCGACGCGCCGATCAGCGGCGGGGCGACGCGGGCGGCGGAGGGTGCGCTCACCATCCTCGCCTCGGGCAGCCGCGCGGCGTTCGCGCAGGCGCGCCCCGCGCTCGCGGCCATGGCCGCCAACATCTATGAGCTGGGCGACGAGGCCGGCACGGGCGCGGCCTTCAAGATGATCAACCAGCTGCTGGCCGGCGTGCATATCGCGGTCGCCAGCGAGGCCATGGCCTTCGCGGCGAAGCAGGGGCTGGATCTGCGCAAGGTTTATGAGGTGATCACCAAGTCCGCCGGGAATTCCTGGTGCTTCGAGAACCGCATGCAGCACGTGCTCGACAACGACTACACACCGCGCAGCGCGATCGAGATCTTCGTGAAGGACCTCGGCATCGTGCAGGACATGGCGCGCGGCGCAAGATTCCCGGTGCCGATCGCCTCCGCCGCCCTGCAGATGTACCTGATGAGCGCCGCCGCCGGCATGGGCCGCGACGATGATTCCTCGGTCGCGCGCCTCTATGCGCAGATCGCCGGGATAGACCTGGCGAAGGCGGCGAAGGGTTAGTCCCTACGCATCCATCGGCAGGGGCGAGGGCGCCTGCTGGCGGCGGCGTTCGCGGGCAGTGATGGTTTCGCGGTGCACGATATAAATGCCGCTCGCCACCACGGTCGCGCCGCCGACGATGAGGTAGGCGTCGGGAATCTCCTCGAAGCAGAGATAGGCGAGGATGAAGCCATAGACCAGCGCCATGTAGTCGAACGGCGCGACGACCGAGACCGGCGCGCAGCGGAAGGCGATGGTGATGAGGATCTGCGCGCAGCCGCCCAGCAATCCGATCGCGAGGACGATCAGCCATTCGGTCGAGCTGGGCCACACCCAGGCGAGGTCCGGATCGATCGCACCGAGCGGCGCGGTTGCAAGGCCGGCGACGGTCGCGAACAACGTGAAATAGAACACGATGATGCCGCTGGGCTCGGTCGCGGTCAGCTTGCGGATCGAGATCATGGCGAGGGCATAGAACACCGCGGCGAGCAGCGGCACCAGCGCCTCGGCCTGCCACACTCCGGCACCGGGCCGCGTCATGACGAGCACGCCGATGAATCCGACGATGCAAGCTGACCAGCGCCTGACGCCGACTCTCTCGCCCAGGAACGGAATCGAGAGGATGGTGAGGAAGATCGGCCCCGACAGGCCGAGGGCGATGGCATCGGACAGCGGCAGCAGCTTGTACGACAGGAAATAGCAATACATCGCCGACACGCCGAACAGCCCGCGCAGCAGATGCCCCACAAGGTGCCGCGTGCGCAGCGTGGTGCCGCCTTGCCAGATTATGAAGCCAAGGATCGGACCGAACGCGAACAGGTTGCGGAAGAACACGATCTCGCCGGTCGGGAAGGTTTCCGACACGCCCTTGATCACCGCATCCATGCTGGTGAAGACGAGGACCGCGAGGTTGATGAGGGCGATGCCGAAAATCGGCCGGTCCTGGCGCAGGGCCGGGAAGGCAGTTGTCACTTGAGTCGAGCCGGTCACGGAGGAATACTACGCAGGTTGAATCGAGATGATGGGAGACCGGCCGGTCGGGCCGGCAAGTTCCGCATCCTAAGCGGGCTTTGGCGCGACATCCACCCGTCCACCTGCATGCCAGCCATGCAGGCGCTCCGACTTTTTTGCAACCATTTTCGGCTGACAGCGTTATAGGGGCGCAACCAATCCGCCCGAACCATGGAGGGAAGGAATGTCCAGCAATACCAAGTGGGTGGTCGGCGTGATCGTGGTGATCGTGGTGGTCGCGGTCCTGTGGTTCGCCTTCGGCAAGAAGGAGTTGGGGACCGAGACACCGGCAGCCGGTGGCACCACGACCGAAACCCCCGCGCCCGCGCCTGCCCCCGCACCCGCGCCAGCACCTCAAGGCGGCGGCACCACCACCACTCCGTAAGCCGCGCGTCAGCGTGGTGCCGGCGCAGTCCGCGCCGGCGGAGTTCTCGCGATCGCATCACGAATCGGCTCCACGACAGGCGTGGAGCCGCAATGGGCTGGCGTATGCATTGATTCGTTGCGTCGGCCGCATTGGTGCAACAGCGGCAAACGCCCTCGGTTGACCTAAGACAATCAGGTCAACCGAGGCGTTTCCCATGAGCAACACAGTTGATCCGAATCCCGGCGACAATCCTCGGATCCGCGCGAACAAGGCCAGCGGCCTGCGCTGGGCAATTGGCCTTGTCGCCGTCGTGGTCCTCGGCTTTGCCGCTTGGCAAGTCTTTGGCCCGGACCACAGGCCGACAACCGATTACCCGCCAGGACAGACTCAATCCGGCGGCAGCTATGGCGCGGGCCAGGGCGGCAACCAGCCCGCTGCCATCGCGCCGAACCAGGACACCGGCGCCAGCAGCGCACCCGGTGCGCCAGCCGACAGCGGAACCGGCGCGCAATAGCGGCATCGCGCAAGCGGATATCCAGGCCCGCTGCGCAGTTTGACCCATCACCGGGATTGCGCAAAGTTGAGCGCAGATTCATCGGCGTAGGGGCGCGGCATATGCACACGGTCTATAGCGAGGAACACCGCCACCAGGACGGCAATGTCGAGCTGTTCGAAGGCAAGGTGGTGAAGCCGCACGAGATGCCGCGCCGCGCGGAGATCGTGCTCGAGCGCGTGAGATCCGAAAAACTGGGCGAGGTGGTAGGGCCGCGGGATTTTGGGCTCGACCCCATTCTCAGAATCCATGATCGCGGGCTGGTGGAGTTCCTGCGCGGCTGCTGGGACGACTGGGTGCGATCGGGGCGCAATTTCGACGCGCTGCCTCATGTGTGGCCGGTGCCCGGCCTCCTGCCGGCAGGACGCACGCGGCGCGTGCCGGCTTCGATCGACGGCAAGCTCGGCCACTACGCGATCGATGCCGGGACGCCGATCGTCGCCGGCACCTGGCGCGCTGTCCTGGCTTCGGCGCAGGTTGCTTTGACCGGACAGCGGCTGGTGGCGACGGGCGAGCGCGCGGTGTTCTCGCTCTGCCGGCCGCCGGGGCATCATGCCGGCAGCGACTTCTATGGCGGCTATTGCTTCCTCAACAACGCGGCGATCGCGGCCCAGGCGTTCCGCGATGCCGGGGCGAAACGCGTCGCCATCCTCGACGTCGACTACCATCACGGCAACGGGACACAGCAGATCTTCTATGACCGGGCGGACGTGCTCACCATCTCGATCCACGCCGACCCGAAGCAGGAGTTCCCGTACTTTCTAGGATTCGCGGACGAGCGCGGCATCGGCGTCGGCGAAGGCCATCACGTGAACTTGCCGATGCCCTGGGGCACCGAATGGCCGGAATACCATGCCGCGATGGACGCCGCAGTGGAGCGCATCCTGGAGCATGGCGCGGAGGTCCTGGTGGTCTCACTCGGCCTCGACACGTTCGAGCACGACCCCATCTCGCGCTTCAAGCTGCAGCACGAGGATTACCTGCGCATGGGGGAGAAGATCGCGAGCTGCGACCTGCCGACCTTGTTCGTGATGGAAGGCGGCTACGCGCTGATCGCACTCGGCATCAACGCGGTCAACGTGCTGAAGGGGTTCGAGGCGGGGTGAGGATTGCACGTCACCGCCAACCACTCCGTCATGGTCGCAATTGGTGCGACCACCCACGAGTTTCGGTGGGCAGCACTCGGGCGCCCCTACCGCTTGTTCCCCGTCGGCACGTTCTGGTGCGGCCTGTCGGTGGGGGTGCGGGTGGGGGCCTCAGCGAGGGTGCCGAGGGTGTCGAGATCGGCGCGGGCGATGTCGAACTCGAGGTACTCGCGCATGCTGCTGTCATAGACCGACTTGAGGTGCGCCGCCGCCGCGGCCTCATCGCCGGTGAGCAGGGCCCACTGGCCGAGATAGAAATCGGCATCGAAGCGCTGGCCCGCTTCATCCTTGCTCTGATGGGCGAGCTTTGCTGCCTGCTCCACCGCGTCGATGCCACCGCGGCCGAGAAACAGATCGACGATCGGCTGCGGCCAATCCGCATGCGGCCGTGCATCGGCATAGGCAGCGAGCGCGCCCCTCGCCGCGTTCAGGTCGCCGGCGCGCGCCTCGGCGATGTAGAGCAGCAGGTGGACGAACGGTTCCTCGGGATCGTATTGGACCGCCAGGCGGAAATCCTCGATCGCGCGCGTCTCGTCGCCATCGATCAGGCGCGCGGTGGCGCGGTTGGCGAAATAGGCGCCCGATTGCGGCAGCAGCTCGATCGCGTGGTTGAAGTCGTTGATGGCCTCGGACATCCGCCCTTCGGACAGGGACACCAGGGCACGGCCGTTCCACGCCTCGGCGTCGCGCGAATTCAGCTTGATGGCGCGGTTGAAATCGGCGCGCGCTTCTTCGTGCCGCGCCAGCAGATGATAGAGATAGCCGCGGTCGCGATAGGCCTCAGGCCAGTCGCCGGCGAAATTGATCGCCTGGCTGTAATCGGCAAGGGCGCGCTTGTAGTCGCGCAACCCGCGCCAGGCATCGCCGCGCTCGTTGAGCGCGACCGCGCTCCTGGATTGATGCTTCAGGACCATGTCGAAATCGGCGATCGCCGCGTCATAGGACGAGGCACGGCTCTCCGCAATGCCGCGATAGAGCAGGACATCGGGCGAATCGGCGTGCCGGTCGGCGAGCGCGGTGAAATCCGCGCGCGCGAGCGTCAGATTGTCCGCGTCGCTGTTTTCCAGTTCCATCCGGCCGCGCAGATAGCGCGCCGGTGCGCAATGCGCATCCAGCGCCAGCACCGCGGCAAGATCGCGGCGCGCATCGTCGTCGCGCCCGGCATAGCGGTCCCAGATCGCGCGCAGCACATAGAGTTCCGCCTTGTCCGGGGTGGCGGCGATGGCGGTGCCGAGATCGGCGATCGCCTCCGCGGATTCATCGGAGCCGTAATGATCATCTGTCTTCTGGCGCGCGATGAATTGCGCGATCCTGTCATCCTTCACCAGATAGGGCTCGACGCGCTCGACCAGGCCCGAGACCGGAACGGCGATGGCTAGATAGTCGTAATAGTTCGGGTCATCGCGCGCCAGCACCAGCGCGTCGGAGGCATCGACGCTCAAGCCTTCGACGGCGATATGCGAGACGGTGATGGCCGCCACGCGGTCTTCGCCCGTGACCGGATCCTTGACCAGGATCGGCCCGCCGGAATTGCCGGGAATGGTGATGCAATCATGCTGCCAGCCGGAGGCATAGATCTGGCCGATCAGGCGGCAGGTCGGATCCTCCCACAGGCTCTGCGCGCTCTTGTCGCCCGGCAGCCCGACGGAGCGCGCCGCGAGCGAGGCGCCGCTGGTCATCAGCCCGCGCGTGCTGACCGGAGCAAGCTTCAGGTAGCCGTAGGAATAAGGTGCAGCGCCGAAGCATTTGTCGAGCTCCAGCAGCGCCCAATCTTCCCAACCGTTGCGCTCCACCGATTGCGCGCGCACCAGCAGGTTGCTGTTCGCGGCGGTGCGGACGTAGCGTCCCCACAGCACCGGATGGGCGGGCGATGATTCGGCGAAGCGGTTGAGGTCGGGAAAATCCGGGCCGATCTTGCCCTCGCCGACATAGAACATGCTGGCGCTCTTCTCATCGACCCGCTCGCCGCCGGCGGCGACGTGATAGGCGGTGAGGACATGGCAGGGTGAAACCAGGAAGCCGGTGCCGGCCGCGAACTGCCCGTTCGCCGCCTGATAGAAGACGAGGCCGATGGCGCCGCCTTCGCTGCCCTTGAGGCGCGCGACCGGGCGGCGGTCATCCGCGCCGAACGCCACTGCTTCGGCCGGCCGGATCTGCAATTGAGTCGCCAGGATCGAAAGCATTCCCAGCGCCGCCAAGGCCGCCAGGAACGACCGAATATTCCGCCGCATCCGCCTTAGTTCCCCCACTGTCCGAGGTCACCGGCAGTCAGCCTTATCAGGCCCGATCAGCCCAAACCGGCCGAATACCTAAAAAGCAGGATAACGAAGCGTGAAATCCTGTCCAGCGCGGAAGCGGCCTAGGGCGCCACACTTCGGTATGCATAACGGCGGATTAACCACGTTCTAGATCGAATGGGTTAGCCAACCTCTAGGCGGGCCGCGCCACGATCACGGTCAGCGGCGAGCGCGTGACAGCGGCGCGCTCCAGGACCAGGCCGGATTCCTGGAACAGCGCGCAGTATTCCTCTTCCATGCGCTCGCACCCGCCCGCCACGACCAGCATGTTCACGTCGAACAATTTGGCTTCGGCCGGCTCATTGCCCGGCGGCACCACGCGCTCGATCACCAGCAGGCGCGGTTCCGGTTTCATGACGGCGCGGCAGGTGGCAAGGATGCGGTGCGCGTCTCTGTCATCCCAATTGTGCAGCACGCTTTTCATGACATAGAGATCGCCGCCAGCCGGCGCCTCGTCGAAGAAATCGCCGGCGACGCAGCGCGCGCGGCCGTCAATGCCTTCATTGTGGAAGCCGAGATAAAACGCGCTGAGCGCTACTCACGCTCCTCGTCCTGTGGTTGCTCGGCAAGGCCGGCGAAGACTTCGCGGGCTTGCAGCTTTTTCCACACTTCCGCGGGCTCCACGCCGCAATCGGCCCACAGAGCGAGCAGCATATAGAGCAGCTTGGCGCTTTCATCGACCACGGCCTCGGCATCCTTGCCGATCGCGGCGATGGTGGTTTCGAACACGTTCTCGCCCAGCTTGCGCGCGATCTTGGGCCGTCCGCGCTGCAGCAGCTTGGCCGCCTTGGATTGCTTCGGGTCCGCGGTGCGCCGCGTCATCATGGCAGCATACATCCGGTCCAGGATCTTTCCGGTCTCTTCCTCGAACATGAGCGCACCCCGCATGCTGGCGGCCAGCTTCCAGCAGGAGCCTTCTTATGAATCGCGCGGACGGGGAGCGCAAGCCTGCCGCGCGGGCCGGCTACCCGGTTTCCGCACGGGGCTGTGCCTGACTCAAGGCCTATGCTGCTGCGCGCTTGGGTTCGACCGCGAACGGGCTGAGCCCGAGCCAGGCCTGCATGGTGTCTGCGATTTCTCGGCTTCCGGTCAGGGCGACCTTCTCGCCTTCCTTCGCGACGGTCGTGAGCCCCATCCAGATCGCGGTCATCGTGCGCAGGTCGGTCGAGACATAGAGGTCGACCTCAAACCCCGGATCGTAGCCGCACAGATCCACCTCGCCACGCGGCTCAACCACCAGCCACCAGGACCGTTTCGAAACCGGCAGCTCGGGGTACAGAAACTGTATCACCGTGCGCCGGTCGGGCAGCGGGCATGGGTCCAGGTTTCGCCGCATGTCCCACATCAGCAGGGACGGATCGAGGTTCTTGAGGGAGAGCCTGGCCTCGATCCATTTCTGGCCCCAGAAGCCCATGGCCTCGACAACGGGGCGGAGGTCCATGCCGGCCTCGGTCATGTGGTATTCGAAGACGCCTCTCTCCGACCTGAGCTCCCTGCGCGCGATGATGCCGGCGGCTTCTAGCTCCTTGAGGCGCTGGGACAGAAGCGTTGGAGACATCTTCGGAACGCCGCGGCGCAGATCGTTGAAGCGCGTCGATCCCGCCACCAGTTCGCGCAGCAATACCATGGTCCAGCGCGTGCAGAGCAGTTCCGCGGCCATGGCGAGGGGGCAGAACTGCTTGTATCCGGATTGCGTCATGTATCGGTCTTTCGGTGGGTTGCCCGCGCGACGGGGGCGACCATAGGCGGCAGCCGGTCCCGCGAACTAGTCCAGATTCTGTATCACCCGCTCCAGTTCCCGGACTGGAGCGCCGCGGCACCCGCCTGCCAGGCTGCATCCGGGCGATGGGGCTGTCCCGCGCCACAATCCACCATCGGAGATGAGGACAATGACCGTTTACATGATCGCGGATATCAAGGTGACCGATAAGAGCTGGGTGCCGGCCTATGCGCAGTCGGTGCACAACATCGTGCACAAGCACGGCGGCAAGTACCTCTCGCGCTCCGGAAACGTCAAGACGCTGGAGGGCAAGCCTCTTGAGACGTCGTTGATCGCGCTGCTCGAATTCCCGTCGGCAGACGCGGTCAACTCGTTCCTCGCCGATCCCAGCTACGCGCCTTACGCCGAGGCTCGGCAGGACGGCAGCGTCAGCCGCTTCCAGCTGATCGACGATACCGATCTGGCCGGAACGATTCCGTACCTGCACAAGGCGCGGAACTAGATCATTCGGCCTCGGCAGGCACTGGTGTGCCGGCGCCGTGCTGAGCCGGGGCCTGGCCCGGCCGCAGAAGCAAAGCGCTGAGCGTGGCCGCTGCAGCGGCGAAGAGTGCACCGAGCATGAAGGCGACGTGATAGCCGCCATTGAGCGCGACCGGCGAGGCTGCGCCGGCAGCAATCAGCGCGCCGGTGCGCGCGGCGGCGAGGCTGGCGAGGATCGCAAGGCCGAGCGCGCCGCCCATCATGAACGCGGTGTTGACGATCCCGGAGGCAAGGCCGGATTCGCTTGGGCCCACGTCGCTCATCGCCGCCAGCAGCATCGGGTTGAAGGCAATGCCGGCGCCGAGGCCGAGCAAGGTCATGCCCGGCAGCACATCGATCAGGAACGCGCCGTCGGCCGGCGCCCGCGCGAAGAGGGCCAAGCCCGCCGCGGCGAGCGCCAAGCCCACCGCCAGCGGCGCGCGGATGCCGAAGCGCGTCACCAGCTTCGCCGACCAGCCGAGCGAAAAGGCGCCCATGATGAGATTGGCCGGCAGGAAGGCGAGGCCGACCTGCATCGGCGTGTAGCCCAGCACCAGTTGCATATAGAGCGCGGAGAGGAAGAACCACGCGAACATCGCCGCCGCCCACAGCACGCCGACGACATTGGATGTCGCGAGGTTGCGCAGGCGGAACAGGCCGAGCGGCATCAGCGGCGATGCCACCCGCGCTTCGATCGCCAGGAACAGCGCCAGCAGGATGATCGCAGTCGCCAGCAGGCCGAGCGTCTGGGTGGAGGTCCAGCCGGCCTCGTTGCCGTTCACGATTGCATAGACCGCGAGCATCAGCGACGTCGTGACCGTGACGGCACCGGCAATATCGAGGCGGCTTCCCGTAGCCTGGCCCCGCGCCGCCGGCAGCAGGGCTAGACACAAAGCGAACACGGCAATACCGACCGGCAGGTTGACCAGGAAGATCCAATGCCAGTTGAACGCATTGGTGAGGACGCCGCCGAGCAGCACGCCAATCGATCCGCCGCCCGCCATCACGAAGCCGAACACGCCCATCGCCTTGGCGCGCTCACCAGCCTCCGTGAACAGCAGCATGATGAGGGAGAGCGCGACAGCGGAAACGATGGCGCCGCCGAGGCCCTGGATCGCGCGCGCCACGATCAGCATTTCCTGCGTGCTGGAAATGCCGCAGCCGAGCGAGGCCAAGGTGAACAGCGCGATGCCGGCCAGGAACAATCGGCGATGACCGTAGAGATCGCCGAGCCGCCCGCCCAGCAGCAGGAAGCCGCCGAAGGTCAGCATGTAGGCGTTGACCACCCAGACCAGCGACGTCTCGGTGAAATCGAGGTCGGCGCGGATCGACGGCAGCGCGACATTTACGATCGTGGTATCGAGCACGATCATCAAGTCGCCCAGGCACAATATGATCAGCGCCAGCCAGCGGCGGGTTCCTTCAATATGCGTGGTCATGAATGACTCTCTCTCAAAATAAGAACCCCTTCCCCCCGTCCGCGAATGTGGACATCCGTCCGCGGGGTGGGGGAAGGTTGGGAAGGGGGTGATGCAGCGCTGCGGCTCCGACCGTGAGCGCTGCCGCGCTGCGCACCTGTCGGTGCGCGACCCCCCCATCCAGTGCCGCCTAAGCTCGCTGACGCTTGCTAAGGCTGCGTATCCCCCGCAAGGGCGAAAGGACTTGGTTTGGGGGAAGGGCGCTGCTTCAGCCAGCCTTCCGCCTCTCCCCCTCATACTCATCATGCCGTTTCACCCACGCCATCGGGCCGGTCTCGTTGCGGCCATTGGGCATGAGATCGAGGATCATGTAGGTGCCGAGAACCTCTGCGCTGCCGTCGCCATAGTCGGCATAGGTCAGGTAGATGGAGCCGTCCGCATCCTTGTAGAACACGCTGCCGCCGGGCAGGTCCTCCATGTTGTTGTTCTCGATCATCTCGAAATTGTGGAACACCTTGCCCTTCGCCAGTTGCTCCCCGGTGAAGGAGACGTGGAAGTCGTAATTGAAGTCGCTGCCCTGCGACGAGACCCAGTTGAAGCGCCAGCCCATGCGCTTCTTGTAGCCCTGCAGTTTGGCGAGCGGCGCGCGCGACACGGCGACGAAGGTGACGTCGTGATGCTTCAGGTGCTGCCAGGCGGCATCGATGTGATCTGCCGCGAACGAGCAGCCCGGGCAGCCGGCCTCCCACTCTGGCGCGAACATGAAATGCTGGACGAAGAGCTGGCCGCGGCCTTCGAACAGATCAGCGAGCGATTTCTTGCCGCTGGCCGTATCGAACTCATACTTCTTCTCGATCTTGACCCACGGCAGATCGCGCCGCAGGGCGGCGATCCGCTCGCGCGCCTTGGCCAATGCTTTCTCCTCCGCCAGCACCTTCTTGCGCGCTTCGATCCAGTCCGCTTCGGAAACGATCTTGTGCTGTGTCATGGCGATCTCCTTCACTTCTGCTGCAAGGCGGAATTCAGCATCCAGGTGTGGCCGAAAGGATCGGTCAACGCCGCGTAGCGCGCACCCCAGAACATGTCGGCCGGCTCCTGCGTGCCCTTGGCGCCGGCTTTGACCGCCTGGGCATAGACCGCGTCGACAGCCTTGGGCTGCGGCAACTGGATGACGATCCCGACCGGGCTGTCGCCGTTGGGGCGGCGCGCACTGCCATGCTCCGGAAATTCATCCATCACGAAAATGGTGCCGCCATGGATGGTGAGATCGGAATGCATCAGGCGCTTGCCATCCTCGGTCGCCATGCGCGAATTCTCCTTGGCATCGAACGCCTTCTTGTAGAAGGCGATGGCTTCGGACGCGCTGCTGACGGTGAGATAGGGGACAATCGGGTTCATGATCGAAAGCTCCTCCAGCTGAATGTGTCAGTTACATGTCGACGAGAACTTTGAATCCGCCGTAGGACATGCGCTTCATGTCGAACGGCATGGACTTCGGATCCATCGCGTTCGCCAGCCGCTTATCTTGCATGATCCTTGGCAGGATCTTGTCACGATGGGCACGCGACTTGTAGACGATCCAGGAAAACACGATCGTCTCGCCCTTCTTCGGTTTCACGCGCTTCTGGAACGGCGTTCCCCACTTGGTCTGCAGGTCGTCGCCCACGCATTCGCGATATTCGAGCGCGCCGTGGTTGCGCCACACCTTGCCGGCTTTGGCAGCGATGCGGCGGTAGGCCGCCAGCTTCTTGGTCGGGACCGACAGCAGGAATCCATCGACATAGGCCATCGTCGTTTCCTCCACACGTCGTTGTCTGATTGCGCTGCGGCTCTTCGGCTGGCCGCGTGCATCCGCCGTCCAAGAGACCGCGGAACAGATGCGGTCATATCGCTTGACTAGATACGTTGATATCAACATAATCAAGCGATGTCAAACCGCAAGATGGTGCCGCTCGAAACCACGCTGCATGTGCGCGATACCTGCCTCTGCCTTCATCTGCAGCGCGCGGCGCGGGTGGTGGCGCGGATTTTCGACGACGCGTTCCGACCCTTGGGGATCACGCAGGGGCAGTTCTCTTTGCTGATGTCCCTGAACCGGCCGGAGCCGCCGACCATGGGCAGCGTTGCTGACCTGCTGGCGATGGATCGCACCACCTTGACCGCCAACCTCAAGCCGCTGGAGCGGCGCGGGCTCATTACCGTGAAGGCGGATGAACATGACCGCCGCAGCCGGCGCCTCGTGCTGACGGCGCAGGGCCGCGCGCTGCTCGCGGACGGGGCGCCGATCTGGAAACGCACGCACGCGGCGCTCGAGCGCCGGCTCAAACGCGGCGCGGATGCGCTGCGCGCGGATCTGACCGCGCTGTCGTAACGCGGAGTCTGTGCTACCTTCCCACGCCTAATCGGGGGGGGGGCACATGGATACGTTGTTCACTTTTCTCATCTTATTGTGCGCGCTGGGCAGCGGATTGATGGGCGGCGTGTTCTTCGCCTTTTCCAATTTCGTGATGGCGGCGCTCGCACGACTGGCACCGGTAGAGGGCATCCGCGCCATGCAAGCAATCAACGTCACGGTCCTCAACCGGCTGTTCCTGTTGATCTTCATGGGGACCGGTGCCGTCTCCATCGCCGCGATGGTCATGGCAGCGCTGCGCTGGGAAGGCAGCAGGAGCGCCGACGTTCTGATTGGAGGCGCAGCCTATCTGCTAGGATCGATTCTCGTGACGATGCGCGGCAATGTCCCACTCAACAAGGCACTTGCCGCACTCGATCCTGAAGGACCGGACAGCGCGCGCCGCTGGTCGGACTATGTGCGGGACTGGACGAGGTGGAACCACGTGCGCACCGCCGAATGCATCATAGCGATGGGGCTGTTTGTGTTCGCGCTGCTGCAGTAGCCAGGCCTTACGGCAAATGCACCATCTTGCCCATCGGCTGGCCGCCGAGGATGTGGACGTGGTAGTGCGGCACTTCCTGGTGGCCGTGAGCGCCGCTGTTGGCGATCAGGCGGTAGCCGGTTTCGGCGACGCCCAAATCCTTCGCGATCTTTGAGATCGCGCGCTGCACGGCGGTGATCTCCGCCGCGCTCGCCTTCTCGCCGAAATCCTGGGCCGAGACATAGGCGCCCTTGGGGACCACCAGGGCATGGACCCTGGCCTGCGGGCGGATGTCATTGAAAGCAAGGACGTGCTCGTCCTCGTAGATCTTGGCGCAGGGGATCTCGCCGCGCAGGATCTTGGCGAAGATGTTGTTGGTGTCGTAGCTCATCATTGCCTCCTCAGACCTGGGGCCGCGATGCTTTCTCGGTGAGGCCCGACATGCCTTCACGCGCCGCCAGCTTGTTCCACACTTCCTCTGGCTCGATGCCGCAATCGGCCCACAGCACCAACAGGTGATAAATGAGGTCGGCGCTTTCCGAGACCACGGCGTCGCTGTCCCTGGCGACGGCGGCAATGGCGGTCTCCACCGCTTCCTCGCCCATCTTCTTCGCGATCACGGCGCGGCCCTGATGCAGCAGCTTTGCCGTATAGGAGCTGCCGGGATCGGCGGTCTTGCGCGCCGCGATGGTGGCGTGGAGCCGCTCCAGCACACCTTCCCAATCGGACATCGGTCTCTCCTCCACTAATCCGCCATTCAGGGGCGCATCGGAATTCCGGCTTTCGCCATGTGCGTCTTGGCCTCGCTGATCGTATAGGTTCCGAAGTGAAAGATCGAGGCGGCGAGCACAGCGGTGGCGTGGGCATCACGGATGCCTTCGACCAGATGGTCGAGTGTCCCGACGCCGCCAGAAGCGATCACGGGCACGCGCACCGCATCGGCGATCGCCCGCGTGAGCGGAATGTTGTAGCCCTGCTTGGTGCCGTCGCGGTCCATCGAGGTGACGAGCAGCTCGCCAGCGCCGAGCTCCGTCACCTGCCGTGCAAAGGCGACGGCGTCGATGCCGGTCGGGGTGCGGCCGCCGTGGGTGAAGATTTCGTAGCGCTCCGACGCCACCTGCTTGGCGTCGATCGAGACAGTGATGCATTGCGCGCCGAATTTCTCGGCGGCCTGGCGCACGAAGTCCGGCTCCTTCACTGCGGCCGTGTTGATGGAGACCTTGTCGGCGCCGGCCAGCAGGAGCTTGCGGATATCCTCAGGCCTGCGCACCCCGCCGCCGACGGTCAGCGGCATGAAGCAGGCCGAGGCCGTCTTCGCCACCACGTCATAGAGCGTGTCGCGATTCTCATGGCTCGCAGTGATGTCGAGGAAGCAGAGCTCATCCGCGCCGGCTTCGTCGTAGAGCTTCGCCTGCTCGACCGGATCGCCGGCATCGACCAGGTTCACGAAGTTGACGCCCTTGACGGTGCGGCCGTCCTTCACGTCGAGGCAGGGGATGACGCGCATTTTCAGCATGGCAGCGCACCTTCTCGCCCGACAAGAGGACCTCCTCCCCAGAAGGGGGAGGGTAGGGAGGGGGCAGCGAGCGAAGACTCATTCCGGCGGAGGCGCGGCTTCCCCCTCCCTAGCCCTCCCCCATGTTGGGGGAGGAAATTCTTTTTTTGGAGAAGGCCGCTCATCTCGCCGCTTCCTTCAGCCGCTTTAGCGCGGCGGCGAGGTCGAGACTGCCGTCGTACAGCGCGCGGCCGGAGATCACGCCGATGATGCCGCCGCCATGGGTGCGCGTGCTCGGCGCCACTTTGAGCAGCGCCTCGATGTCTGCGAGCGATGAGACGCCGCCGGAGGCGATGACGGGGATGGAGATGCTGCGCGCCAGCTCGGCAGTGCTCGTGACGTTCACACCTTGAAGCAGGCCATCGCGGTCGATGTCGGTGAAAATGATCGCAGCCACGCCGGCATCCTCGAACTTGCGCGCAAGATCCAAAGCAGTGACGTCGCTGGTTTCGGCCCAGCCTTCGACCGCGACCTTGCCGCCCTTGGCGTCGATGCCGACGGCGATCTTGCCGGGAAATTTGCGGCAGGCTTCTTTGACGAGCGCGGGGTTCTTCAGTGCGATGGTTCCCAGAATCACGCGCGCGATGCCGCGTTGGAACCAATCCTCGATGCGCGCGAGGTCGCGGATGCCGCCGCCGAGCTGCACGGGGATCGTCACGGATTTCAGGATCGCGTCGACCGCCGCTGCATTCACCGGCTTGCCGGCGAAGGCGCCGTTGAGGTCGACCAGGTGTAGCCACTCGGCGCCGGAACCCGCAAAGCGGCGCGCCTGATCCGCCGGATCAGCATTGAAAACGGTAGCCTGCTGCATGTCGCCTTTGACCAGGCGCACGCACTGGCCGTCCTTCAAATCGATGGCGGGAAACAGGATCATGAACTGGCCCCGTTGCCATTGCCCCCGTTGCCATTGCCGTTGTCGGTGAGGTCTTTCCAGAAATAAAGGCCGGCGACATGGACGCCATTCACCCGCGCATAATGTGCATGCCGCCCGATCTCGTGATAGCCGAGGGAGCGGTAGAGTGTGATTGCGGCTTCCTGCGTTTCGCGCACGTCGAGATTGAGGACACGCAGGCCGAGGCTGCGCGCGTGGTTCTCCACGCCCTCCGTGATCATGCGGGCGAGGCCGTGGCCGCGCGCCCAGGGCGCCATGAAGCTGGTGGTCAATTGCCCGCTATGGGCCTGCGCTTCGTTGTTCTTGGTGGGGCGCACGAGCTGTGCGGAGCCGACGATGACGTTGTCGAGGCGCCCGACGATGAGCGTGCGCTCCGGCACCATCAGCACGCCTTTCCAGTAGCTTTCCATGACATCGCGGCGCGGCGGCTTCAGCCAGCCGAACCCACCGCCCGCGACGATCGCATCCTCGGCGGCCTGGCACAGATCGGACAGATCGCCGCGCGAGAGCTTGGTGATCATTTCGACCCTGGTGTCGGCCTTGGGCATCTCGGTCATGTCACGGATTCCACTTCAGGAAGCTCTTGAGGAGAGTCAACCCCACCCGCTGGCTTTTTTCAGGATGAAACTGTACGCCCAGGAGGTTGTCGCGCCCGACGATCGCCGTCACAGGCCCGCCATATTCGACGCTGGCAAGCACGTCCTGCGGCCGCTCTGCCACGAAATGGTAGGAATGGACGAAATAAGCGTGATCGCCGGTCTTTGTTCCTGCGAGGGCCGGATGCGCAACATCGGTGAGCTCGAGATCGTTCCAGCCCATCTGCGGAATGCGCAGGGATTGGTCGGCGGGATCGAGCACCACGACCTTGCCCTTGATCCAGTCAAGGCCCTTGTGCGTGCCGAACTCGACACCCTGGCTCGCCATCAATTGCATGCCGACGCAGATGCCGAGGAACGGCTTGCCCTGTTTCAGCACCGCGTCTTCCAGCGCCTCGACCATGCCGGGGAGGGAATCGAGCCCACGTTTGCAATCGGCGAAGGCGCCGACGCCGGGCAGGACCACGCGGTCGGCCTTGCGCACCGCATCGGGATCCGCGGTGACGATGACGCGCGCGGAATCACCGGCGGCCGCAGCCAATGCCTTCTCAGCGGAGCGGAGATTTCCGGCCCCGTAATCGACGATCGCAACGATCATGGATCGGGTCCGGGCTAGGTGCGGGTGTGGTGGTGGCGACGCATCGCCGCGTGCCAAGGACGCTGGAATCCCCTCCCCCAAAATGGGGGAGGGCTAGGGAGGGGGAAGCGAGCGAAGACTGTCTCACACCCGGGCGCGGCTTCCCCCGCCCCAACCATCCCCCGTGTCGGGGGAGGGGGAACAAGATTCGAAGTCGGGTTCCACAGCTGCTCTATCACAGCGATCCCCCCAACACACCCTTGGTCGACGGCACGGCGTCCGACTTGCGGGGGTCGATCTCGATCGCCTGCCTTAGCGCGCGGGCGAGGCCTTTGAAGCAGCTCTCCACGATGTGGTGGTTGTTCTCGCCGTAGAGGTTCTCGATGTGCAAGGTGAGGCCGGCATTCTGCGCGAAGGCCTGGAACCATTCCTTGAACAGTTCGGTGTCCATCTCGCCCAGCTTCGGCTTGGAGAAATTCACCTTCCAGATGAGGTACGGCCGGTTGGAGGCATCCAGGGCGACGCGGGTCAGGGTCTCGTCCATCGGGACCGTCGCCTCGCCCCAGCGGCGGATGCCCTTGCGCTCGCCGAGCGCCTTCGCCACCGCCTCGCCGATGCAGATGCCGGTGTCTTCGGTGGTGTGGTGGAAATCGATGTGGAGGTCGCCCTTGGCCTTGAGCTTGATGTCGATCAGGGAATGTCGGGACAGCTGGTCCAGCATGTGATCGAGGAATCCGATCCCGGTCGAGATTTCGGACTTGCCCGACCCGTCCAGATCCACGGCGACCGCGATCTCGGTCTCCTTGGTCTTGCGCTCGACCTTGCCTTGCCGTGCAACCTGCCGGGCCATCGGGGGCTCCTCCCTGCTTCGGCGCGCCTTTTAGCAGCGAAGGCGTTGGAATGCCAGGGTTAACGCCCCTTTTTTCGTCATTGCCGGGCTTGACCCGGCAACCCAAGCTTGGGTCCCCGGGTCGAGCCCAGGTCGAACCCGGGGATGACGCTTTGCGTCACCTTGATTCGTTAACGGGAGGCGCTTATTTGCTAGCCATGAGCGAAGCGGAAGATAGGGCCCGGCACGGGCTCGCACCCTGGCACGGCACGACCATTCTGCTGGTGCGCAAGGGGAGTGACGTGGTGCTGGCCGGCGACGGCCAGGTCAGCGTCGGCAACACCATCATGAAATCCAACGCCCGCAAGCTGCGGCGGCTCACCAAGAGTGAAGGCCGCGACGTGATTGCCGGTTTCGCCGGCTCGACCGCCGATGCGCTGACCCTGTTCGAGCGGCTGGAGGGCAAGCTGGAAAAGCATCCCGGGCAGCTCGCCCGCGCCTGCGTGGAACTGGCCAAGGATTGGCGGCAGGACAAGTATCTCCGCCGGCTCGAGGCCATGATGGCGGTCGCGGACAAGCACACGAGTTTCATCCTCACCGGATCGGGCGACGTGCTGGAACCGGAGGACGGCCTCATCGGCATCGGCTCGGGCGGCTCGTTCGCGCTGGCCGCGGCGCGCGCCCTCATCGACGTGGACAGCATGAATGCCGAGGCGATCGCCAAGAAGGCGATGAAGATCGCCGCCGACATCTGCATCTACACCAATCATAACGTGATCTTCGAGAAGCTATGACCCGCATGGACGACATCAACCGCACGCCCAAACAGACCGAAACCGCCAGCACCGCCACAGATGCGGGCTCGCTGACGCCGCGCGAGATCGTGCATGAGCTCGACCGGCATATCGTCGGCCAGAACGACGCCAAGCGCGCGGTCGCGATCGCGCTGCGCAACCGTTGGCGCCGGCAGCAACTCTCGCCGGAACTGCGCGAAGAGGTGATGCCGAAGAACATCCTGATGATCGGCCCGACCGGCGTCGGCAAGACCGAGATCGCGCGGCGCCTTGCAAAGCTGGCGCAGGCGCCCTTCATCAAGGTCGAGGCGACCAAGTTCACCGAGGTCGGCTATGTCGGCCGCGATGTCGAGCAGATCGTGCGCGACCTGCTGGAGATCTCCATCCTCATGACCAAGGAGAAGATGAAGCGCCAGGTCGAGGCCAAGGCCGAGCAGGCGGCGGAAGAGCGCGTGCTCGATGCGCTGGTCGGCGAAGGATCGAGCGCCGATACGCGCTCGAAGTTCCGCAAGATGCTGCGCGCCGGCGAACTGGACGACAAGGAGATCGAGCTGAAGCTGAAGGACAGCGCCGGTGGCGCGCTCCCCACCTTCGAGATCCCCGGCATGCCCGGCGCCTCCATGGGCATGATCAACCTCAATGAAGTGCTTGGCAACGCGCTGGGCAGCCGCACCAAGGCGCGCCGCACGACAGTGCGCGAAGCCTACGCGCCGTTGATCGCCGAAGAGAGCGAGAAGCTGCTGGACCAGGAGAAGGTGCTGGGCGAAGCCGTACAGATGATGGAGCAGCACGGCATCGTGTTCCTGGACGAGATCGACAAGATCTGCGCGCGCAGCGAGCGCGTCGGCGCGGATGTGAGCCGCGAAGGCGTGCAGCGCGACCTGCTGCCGTTGATCGAAGGCACAACGGTCTCGACCAAGCACGGCTCGGTGAAGACCGACCACATCTTGTTCATCGCCTCCGGCGCCTTCCACATCGCGAAGCCCTCGGACCTCTTGCCGGAGCTGCAGGGCCGCCTGCCCATCCGCGTGGAGCTGAACGCCCTGACGCGCGATGACCTGAAGCGGATTTTGACTGAACCCGAAGCCAGCCTCATCACGCAATACAAGGCCCTGCTCAACACGGAAGAGCTGGCGCTGACCTTCACCGAAGACGCGATCGACGCCATCGCCGACCTCGCGAGCGCAATCAACGGCAGCGTCGAGAATATCGGCGCACGCCGACTTCAGACCGTGATGGAAAAGCTGCTCGAAGAGGTGAGCTTCACTGCCAGCGAGAAGTCAGGGAGTGAGTTCACGGTCGATGCAAAGTATGTGAACGAGCGCGTGGCGCCGCTGGCGAAGAACACGGATCTGAGCAAATTCATCCTGTAGCGGCGAGCATCGCGTGCGTTGTTGCTTGGCACCCCGCCGAACCTGACCTATCCTGCCGCGATGACCAGCAAGCTTCCATTGCCGGAGGAGACGGCGGTCGTCGAACCCTGGGTTCCGGATGGCGCCAGCCCGCCCAATTTCGTGCAGGCCTATCGCTGGTGGCTGCGGCACGTCGGGCGGGGGCTCTTGCCGTCCCGATCCGATTTCGATCCGGTGGATAACCGATCGCTGCTGCGGTGGATCGTGCTGTTCGATGTAGTGCGCGATGAGCGCGGAATCGACTTCCGGTATCGGCTCTGGGGGTCGGAGATCACGACGCTGGTCGGGCGCGACTATACCGGCCGGCTGCATGGCGATGTGGTGTCGCCGAAAGCCAGGGAGTTCGGCCGTCGCTGCTTCCTCTGGATGATGGAGCACAAGCTCTGCCAGCTCGCGCGCCAACGCGTACCGTTCGAGAACCGCGATTTCCTCGACTACGAACGCCTGGGGCTGCCGCTCTCCAGCGACGGCTCGCAGGTCGACCAGATCATGCTGATCGTCCAGCCGTGCAAGTCCGCTGCGAGATAGCCGGCCCCGTTTTCACTGAGCAGCGCTGAGAGTATCGGCGCGCGGCGGTTTCACATCACGATGAAAAAGCTGCTCGAGGAAGTGAGCTTCGCCGCCGGCGAGAAGTCAGGCACGGAGCTCACCGTCAATGCGCGCGGCAGTGGCGCGTCACGAAGATCTCCTATGCCGGCGATCCCGGTGGGATCATGTGCCGGCTTGAGGATAGCGAAGGAGCCGCGGATTCGCCGTTCGTCGTGTCGATCACGCACCTGAAGTTCGATGCCAGGACGCCCATGTACCGCGAGATCGCCGCCTACCAGAAACGTCGCATCAAATGGCTGCGCAAGAGCGGCGCTGCCAAGCTGCCACTCCAGGAAGATGGATTAAGCGGCACATAGCGAGAGAAAGGCCGGGAACGGAGAATGTTCCTTTCGTAATGCCTCGTGGACGACAGGCGCGCGAGCACCGGATCAGACGCGCATGAACGCCAGATGAACGGGCGACTCCGCTGGCGGCCTTGTTTGAGCCGAGCGGCTGCTCCACAATCGGCACATGGGGTACATCCCGCTTCCGATCGAAGAGACGCGGTGGCCGCAGATCGCGCGGTTTGTGCGCGGTCCGCTGGAGAGTCTCTATTTCCGCGACGTGCATGATCTGCTGCGGCTGCCGCAGCGCGAAGCAGGCCTCGCCGGCGGGTGCAATTTCGCGATCGCGCGCGTGCTGCTGTCGGCGGTCAGCAGCCTATCCAGCGCGCTCTATGCGACCGGCGCCGGCGACAGCGGCTATCACAGCGCGTTCTGCAATATGCTGGTGCGGTTCTATCCATGGGAGACCGAGGATGAAGCGCCACAGAACGAGGCGCAAAGGCAGGCGCGCGCAGAGGTGCTATGGATGGAACACCGCGCGGCGCTGGCGCAGCCGCTCGGCTTGTGGAGCGGTGCACCGGCAGGCGGCACACGCAGCGCCTTGGAGCGCGGATATCTCATCCGCTATCGGCGCCTCAGCGGGAGCGACGGCAACGGCCTTTCGGAGAGCGACCTTGAGCGCCTCGAAGGGTCCGCCGACTGGCCGTTCGAGATGTTCGGCGAAACGCTGCAGATCCGCGAGAACGCCGCCGCCGTGCTGAAGCTGGAACGCTTCTACTGGGGCGTGCGGCAAATGATACTGCGGCTGGTCGCTGACTGGGTGTTGGCTGAGCGCGCAGAAGCATCCCTCGGGCAACCATCCGAAGCCGGCTAGCGCACGCATTTCGAGATCGAAACGGCGGTCCAGCTAGGGCCTTTGTTCATCCTGCATTCAGCATCCTTACCATCGTTTGTCAGGGCGGCCGCCTTTTCGCGCCGATAACGACGCCATCGCCGGCTGAGAGCAACGCGGCAAGCCACTCAGCGGTTTGCAGTCCAGAGCTTTCAGCCCTGGAGATCGCCGTCATGTGGAGCAGAGCATCGCGCAACGCATTGTTGAGCGCCGCAGGCGCATTGACCATGGGCCTCGGACTCTCGACAGCCCAGGGTGCGCCGCTAGCGGTCGCCATGAACGGGCCCGCGCTCACTGAGCCGCTCATTCTGGTTGGTGGCGACAAAGTAGGCGCCGGTGCCGAGGCCGGAGGCAGCCTAGGCGGTGCAGATATTGATGCATCGGCGGGTGTTGGTGCCGGGGATGCCGGCGGTGATGTTGGCGTTGATGCAGATGTCGATACCAGTGGCGATACGGACGCTGGCGGAGATGTGAACGCCGATACTGATACCAGCAGCGATACAAGCGCTGGTGCAGATAGCACCGCCGGCACCGATGCGGGCACCGAAACAAGCGTTGACGCTGACACCAGCGCCGGCGCTGATGCGGACACCGACGCTGATCTTTCCACCGACACCAGTTCCGGTGCAGCTGTGGGCGGCAATGCGGCAACCGGCGACACGACGGTGTCAGGGGCGACGGGTGCGGAGGCAGCTACCGGCGAAAGCGGGGTTTCAAGCTCTGCGCCGATGGACTCGCCGTCCGCGGCGCCATCGGTCGGCGTGTCCAGCGTACCGGCGGCTGAACCAGCCCCAGCGCGTGCCGCTCCGCAGGCCGCGCCGCCCAGTGCGAGTGCAACGATCGCCATTCCGGCAGGCTCTGTGCCGGGAAGCGTTCCTGTGCCGTTTTTTGGTCCCGGAGCGCACCAAGCAGAGCGTGAGGTCGATGCGAACAGGTTCCATCATCAAACCGCTCTTCCTGCCGACAACTGTGTCGATCGAATAGGCTTCTGCATTGGCACTGCTGGGTCGAGCGCAATGCGGCAAGCAGGGTCCAACAGCACTCCCTCCAGCGTTTCGGGCGTGAGCAATGGAGCTGTCAAACCTGCGGTACCTGCTGTTGTAACGCCGGCGCCGACAGTGGCCTCGGCTGCGCCGCAACCAGCAGCTCGTACCGGCGCGGGCCTGGGCATCTCGCTGGTCGATCCGGTGCGGAAGGATCACGGGCTGCTGATCCAGGGGATCATTGTCAATTCCAGCGCTGAGCCCCAGGCAGTTCCGCCGATGCAGATCAGCCTCCTGAACAGCGCCAATCAGGTGGTGCAGCGTTCCATCGTAAAGGCGCCGGGGATCACGATCGGGCAGGGTCAACCGAAGAGCTTCAAGGCGTTCGTCGAAAAGCTCCCGCCCAATATTTCGCGAGTCACGGTGGCGTTCATTGGGAGTGGGACACCCTGATCCGGCAGACGAGCGCATCGACGACTGGCTCGTGTCAGCTGGCATGACTGGCCGACCTTTCAAGCCCGGGTGGCGCGTTCGTCTTACCTGAAGTTGAGGCGGACGGTATCACAAACGTGTAGATGATCGGGTCTGCAAGTTAGGGTCAGAGTCGAGTTCTACGCTGCCTTCACGGTCAGCTTCACGCCCAGTGCATCCACCAGCTTGCAGACCGTCTCGTAGCGCGGCTTTGAGCCGGGGGCGAGGGTCTTGTAGAGGCTTTCGCGGCCGAGGCCGCTGCGTTTGGCGAGCGCGGCAATGCCGCGGGCCTTGGCGATCTCGCCCAGCGCGGCAAGGAAAACTTCGGGATTCGAGTCTTCCATCGCTGCCGCCAGGAATTCGCGAATGGCTATCTCTGTCTTGAGATAGTCGGAAGCCTCGAACTTGCCGACCCTGACCTTCGCCGCTGCCTTCTTCTTCGCTTTCGCCATTGTTCTACTCCAACACATCCGTCCGCAGGAGCGTGTAATGCGGGCGCTGTATCTAATTGGATACAATATGGCAAGCCCGTCACGCTTGAGGTCGAACTGCACATAAACTAAAATCGGACATCATGGAGCCGGGCCGCATTGAACATGCATGTTCGGGCGGCGTCCGCCGTAAAGCTGATCGCCGTGTGCAGTGGAGTTTCGACCGCGTGATCGATGACCTTCTTCGCGTGGACGCGCTGCTCGAGGGAATGCAACAGATGTTGCCGATCCGCACCACGCCTACGCCCGAGTTGGCGGCTGTAATTCGACAACAGAGACCGGGGCTTGATCTGCAGCCGGAGTGGCAAATCGCCGAGGTCACTTATGCAGGAGACCCTGGCGGGATCATGTGCCGATTGCGCGCCGGGACCGACGGTGGCGGTGGCGATTTCGTCGTCTCGATCACGCACTTGAGGTTTGACCGCAGAGTCCCGATGGCGCGCGAAATCGTGGCCTATCAGAAGCGCCGCGTCGAACGGCTGCGCAGGCTCGGCGCCGATAAGATGCCGCTTCGGGAGGATAGGCGTCAGTAGCACTGCGACGATTTGCGCTGTGCCATTTTTTCAACAGAACAATCCTGCCGGTTGGCTATGCAACGCATAATGTACATGGTGTGGGTTTTGCTGGGGAGTACTCTTGGTAGCGCCTCCGCCGCCGACGACTGGCGCATCACCACCGCCGGCTACGGGCCGGCGCGGATCGGCATGAGCGTGGAGCAGGCCTCCAAGGCGCTCGGCATGAAGCTGGTATCCGATGGTCCGGTCGACGATCCGGAATGCCATTACCTGCGGCCGGAGCCTGCAATCGATGGGCTGTGGTTCATGGTCTCCAACGGCCGCGTGGTGCGGGTCGAGGTCAACGAGCCCGGCATCAAGACCAAGAGCGGGCTCGGTGTTGGCGATAGCGAAGATCACGTCAAGGAGGTGCTGGGCGCGTCTGTCGAAGTCACGCCGCACAAATACGTGGCGCCTGACGGCAACTATTTCACCCTCTGGACCTTGGACCACAAGGCGGCGGTGCGCTTCGAGACCCTGCAGGGCAAGGTCACGTCGTTCTATGCCGGCCGCGTGCCGGAAGTGGAATATGTCGAGGGCTGCTCGTGAGACTCCAGTCAACAAGGCCATACTGACTCATGTCCATTCGAGCGAAAATCGAAGCGGTCAAGGGCGACATCACCAAGCTCGCCGTCGATGCGATCGTGAACGCGGCGAATTCATCGTTGCTCGGCGGCGGCGGAGTCGACGGCGCTATCCACCGCGCGGCCGGGCCCGAGCTTGTCCAGGAATGCCGGCTGCTCGGCGGGTGCAAGACCGGCGAGGCCAAGATCACCGGCGGCTATCGCCTGCCAGCACGATACATCATTCACACCGTAGGGCCGGTCTGGAACGGGGGCGGCAGCAACGAGCCGGCCCTGTTGCGCAACTGCTATGCAAGCTCACTGGCCTTGGCGGAGTCCAAATCCCTGCGGTCGATCGCCTTTCCCGCCATCAGCTGCGGCATCTATCGCTATCCGCTGGAGCCGGCCGTCGACATCGCGCTCGACGAGACGGTCGCCTTCCTGCGTCGCGGATCATCACTGCAGCGCGTCTGCTTCGTCGGGTTCGAGAGCGCAGTGCACGAGGCCTATGTCCGCGCGATCGAGGCGCTCCCGGTCGCGTGACGGCCCGCACCTGGTCTGGTGCAGCCTGATTCCGGGCGCGTATTCCGTCCAAGTATTCGTTCTTAACCCGTTCTTAGGACTGACCCATTTATTCCGGAACAGCCACCGGTCCCGCTTCAACAAGACTTCGCCCTAAGTCCTACGGCAGAGCGAGTTAAGGATGCGACCCCTGCAAGCTGTTCCCGCGCAAATGCGCCTGTTCGGTGATCGCGTGCTGTTTCCCGGCAATTGGCTGTGGTGCGCAATCGGCCTGGTGTTCGCGATCGACACGGTCTGGCTGGCGGCGAGCGAGCGGCTGTCCATCGTCGTGATGCCGGTGGTGGTGGTCGCGGTCATGGCGGGCCTCGCCCTGGTGATTGGCCTGCGGAAAGGTTCCCTCGCCGCCTGGGTGCGCGACGCCTCGGTCGGCGCGTCCTTCATCATGCTCGCCTTCGTGGGCCTCAAGATCCTCGACTATCTGCTCATGAGCACGCGGGTCCCGCTGGCCGACGATCTGCTCGATTCATGGGATCGCGCGGTCGGCTTCGATTGGCTCGCCTACGCGACGGCGATCGCCGCGCATCCGTGGCTGGCCCAGACGCTGCGGCTCAGCTATCTCAGCCTGACCCAGCTGACGATCGTGTTGTTCGCCGCGCTGTTCTATCTCAAGGGCGCTGCGCGCGCTGCGGAATATGTCAGGCTGTTCTTCGTCTGCGCCGCGGCGTCCACGATCATCGGCGCATTCTTTCCCTGCATCGGCGTCATGATCCGCTATGCCTCACCCGAATTGGCCGCCGCATTCGGAACCGGTGCCGGCACCTACTACATCCAGCCGCTGGAAGCGCTGCGTTCCACTGCGCCTTATCAGCTCGATCTGCGCGAGATGCCGGGCCTGGTCGAATTCCCATCGTTCCACACCGCCTCGGCGATCCTGGTGGCTTATGTCTGCCGCGGCCTGCGCGCCCTGTCCTGGGTGGCCATCCTGTATGCGGTGGCACTGGTCGCTTCGACACCGCTGATGGGCGGGCATTACTTTGTCGATCTGATCGCCGGCACGCTCCTTGCCGCGAGCGCCGCCGCCGCCGAGCGCTATCGGCACCGTTCCACGCAACGGACTGCGCTCGAAACTGCGCAAGGCATCATCACGCCTCACGCATCCTCCTGATCTCCGCACCGTTACACACAGCGCGTGACCAGCGGTCAATCCGGCGCCATGCCCTTTTCGGCGAGCTCCTTCAACGCGCTCGCGTTCTTCTTTAGATGTGCCAGGCCCATGCCGCGCAGGACGTGCGGCGCCTTGGTGAACTGGATATTCGAATAGCCGATGATCTCTATCCGGTTGCCCCAGGGATCGAGGAAATCGAGGAAGGGGCCCGGCAACGGTGTGATGCCCGCGGCGATTAGCGCCTGGCGGGCGGCCTCCTTGTCGTCGACCACCAGGCCGAAATGGTGGCCGTCGTTCGCGGTCTTGGCCTCGCCCTTTTGCAAGGCGAGGAACTGGTCGCCGAGATCGATGAAGGCGGCATCCTGCTCGCGCTCACGCAGCGTGAACTCGAACAGGCGTCCATAGAACGCGAGTGCTTCGTCGATATCGCCGACCACCAGGGCGACATGATTGAACCCGATGGCGCGCGCTTTCCGTGGTTCTGGCATGGGCTTTCTCCAATCGATCGTAATGCTCTCTGGGGTCAGTGTAGCGCGCACGGATGTCGCGCCGATAGGCGGTGCTTACACCCGCCAGAATGGGCGTGCGGCTACCTTCTGCGCCTGGAACCGATCGAGACCGATGTCGCGCAGCATACGGTCGTCAAGCTGCCGCAGCGCACGCCGCTCGCACCGGCGGCGCGACCAGATGCGCGGCATGGCCATCGCCCCGTCGAGCAGCGCGCCGAGTTGCGTGATAAGTGAAGAACGCGGCGCCGAATAGGCCGCAGCACTCTCATATGCAAAACGCATCTTCATCATGGACTCCGATCGAAAAAGATGGATGTCCGCCGCGGTTCTGTTGTGACGTGCGTCACACGCGGCGCTCCGCCTGCGGGCAGCAGCCGGCCCCTCATAGATCGGATGTCGATGGCCAATGCGCAGTGACCTGCCTCACAGGCCGGTCTTAATGACTTAACGGCGATGCCGCCGCCGCTCGGGACCGTGAAGCTGTCGCGCGAGGAATTGCCCGCCGGAGTGACATAATCGCCATTGAGATAAATTAGACGGTTCGTGGGCCGAGCCACGTGCAGGCTGGCAAATGCCATGTTGACCCCCCGATCACATGCAATGCGCGAAAAGCCTAGCACGCGCTGGGCCGCTTGCATTCACCTTTCGTAAACTATCGATTCACCATTTCGCGCTACAAAGGGAGCATCGCGCTTTTCAAGCTATGACCTTCGAGGTATGCTCTTAAAGCGCGAGATTCATTGGATTTTCGTCGTGTTTGATCAATCGAGGATGAAGGCTCTGAGCGGTCGGGCAGAAGAGCAGGAGAAGGGCAGCGGCGCATCCTTGCGGCGCTCCACCGGATTCGACGCGGAGCCATCTCCCGTGCCGTCGTCTGGCGGCTTTGGCCGACGCCAGACGCCGATCCCCGAAACCACCGACGGCACGGCGCCGCGCGTGGTCGCCAATGACCGCAGCGCGCGCGACAGCAGCACGGAAGTTGAGCTCTCTTTCGGCTGGCAACCCGCCACCACGCAGAACAAAGCGGACAGCAAGCACACCGTTCCGATTGCCATCGCGATCGATGGTCTCTCTGAGTCTTTGCTGACCTGGCTCATGAGCGAGCTGCGCGTGCGCAAAGAGGTTCAGCAGGAATCGGTGCTGTGCGCGCTCGGCGCGCTGGCCGGCTATGCCGCGCAGCAGGCGATCCGCGAGGCGGTGGTGAAGCCTGGCAAGCTCACGCTCGACCAAGCCTTCGTGGTGATCGAGACGCGCTCGGGCGAAGTCTATTTCTTCGGCGAGCTGCTCAACACGATCATCGTCGCCAAGGATGGCGGCAAGCCCGGCGTGAGAGAGACCGGCCATGCCTCGATCTGGAAGATCGTCTCGGACGCGGGCTACGAGGCTGGCGCAATCAATCTTCCCGACGTCACCGACGTGATCAAGCATTGCGCCGCGACCGTTGGCGGTGCGGAATTCGGCATTCCACGCGTGCCCGATGCCCATATGCCCATTGTTCTGCCGCGCGACGCTGTCAGCCGCTTCTGGCCGGCGGCGCGCCGCAAGCTGGCCGGCACCGAACCGATGAGCTGGCCGTTGCACCTGGCGATGGCGGCCCACAAGCTGATCGTGGATCTGAAACATACCGTCAGGCCCGACATCGCCGTCCGGCTCGTGATGGAAGCGGCGGTGCCGATGTCCAAGATCGACCCAGTGACCCTCCCGAAAGAGTGACCCCATGCTTGATCGTCTGAAGGGACCGCGCTCCGACCAGACCGAACCCGAGAGGAAACGGGACGAAGCGAGGGTGCCAGAGAACGGCGACTCGCCGCTCTTCGGCGACATGCCGCGCTTCCAGCCGCAACCCGGCGGTTTTGGCCGCAGAGTGACGCCAGTCGCGGCGACGCCAGTCGCCGGCGCGGAAGTCCAAGTCACAGCTGGTTCCACACCGGCGGACGCGAAGCCCGCCGGAAACCCGCTGCCGCAATTCCCCAAGCCGGAGCAACGCCCCATTGATGCCGGTCCGGTCCTCGGCGACATCCCGACGCGCATCGCCGACTGGCTGATGCGCGAGCTCAAGGATCAGCGCGGCGTCCATTGTGAAACCATGCTGACCGCGGTCGGCGCGCTCGCCGGCTACGCGGCGCAGCAGGCCTTGTGGGAAGGCATGGTGAAGCCGGGCAAGCTCGCCATCGCCCAGGCTTTCAAGGTGGTGGAGACTTCGGCCGGCGAGACCTTCTTCTTCGGCGATGCGCTCGACACCATCCTCGCCTCGATGGAACCCAAGCATCATTCGATCTGGAAGATCGTGGCGGGCAATGCACTCGCTGCGGGCGGCGAACATCTGCCCGACATCGCCAACCTGTTCCGCTATTGCGAGGCAAGCGCCGGGACATCGCGCTTCGGCCTGCCGCGCCTGCCGGATGACCACCTACCCAGCATCCTGCCGCGGGTGGCGCTGGAGCGATTCTGGCCCGGCGCACGGCTGCTGCTGGCGCTGGCGGAACCGCTCACCTGGCCGCTGCATATGGCGTATGCGGCGCAAAAGCTGATGCTGCAGATGAAAGGTTCGATCGCGCCCGACCTCGCCGTAAAAATCGTGATGGAAGCCGCGGTGCCGATGTCCCGAGTGGATCCAACGACGGTACCCAACAACTAATCCCCGTGAAGGACCGGCCTCGGTATGTTCGATCGTTTGAAGCGTCCGCGCCGGGGCAAGGGAACCGGCGATGGCAGCGACGGCGGCGAGCCCGAAGCGGTCGATCTCGCCCAGGGCGAGCCTGAACGCCCGACCTTTGGCCGGCGCGCCGTTCCGGTCAACAAGGACGCGGAGTTCGAAGCGCCCAGCCCCGCCAAGACCAAGTCGCGCAAGAACACCAACGACGACGACTTCACCAGCCAACCGGTAGAAGACACGCCCGCCACCAACTGGCGCAAGGCGGCGCCGATCGCGCCCGGCGAAGAGGTGAAGCTGGTCCGCGTCTACAAGAAGGCGGGCGAGACCAGCGCGCCCAGCAAGCCGAAACAGGCGGCGCTCGAAGTGCCGCCGGATGAATCCAAGCTGACCTTCAAGCGCGAGAAGCGCTTCTATTTCGCCGGCGACAGCGATGAGGAAAAGGCCAAAGCCAAGGCCAAGGCCGAAGCGGAGGCGGCCGCGGTCGAGGCCGCGCAGCAGTCGGAGGCGCTGCTGGAGGCCGACAACGTCACGCCGCTGTCGCGCCGCCAGCCGCACGCTGATGCCGACATGGCGAAGCTGGAAGCGGCGCGGGCCGAGTCGGCCCGGCGCGAAGCGGCGCGGATCGAAGCGGAGCGGCTGGAGGCGGCGAACCGCGAGGCGGCGAGGCTGGAGGCGGAGCGGCTCGAGGCCGCCAAGGCGGAAGCCGCGCGGCGCGCGGCACTGCGGCTCGAAGCCGAAAAGCTGGAAGCGGCCAACCGCGAAGCGGAGCAGCGCGAGCTCGAACGATTGGGAGCCGCGCGCGTGATGGCGGCCAAACGCGAAGCGACGCGCATCGAAGCGGAAAAACTGGAAGTCGCTGCCCGCCAGGCGTTACGCCGCGAAACCGCGATCCTCGAGGCTGCCAAGCGCGAGGCCGACCGGGTGGAGGCGGCGCGCCGCGAGACCGCCAAGATCGAGGAACAGAGGCTCGAGGCCGCCCGGGCGCTGGCGACCGAGCGCGAAGCGGCACGCAAGGAAGCGGAACGGCTGGAGGCCGCGGCGCACGAGGCGGCGCGCATCGAAACCGAAAAGCTCGAAGCCGCCAAGCGCGAGGCCGCCCGGATCGAGGCCGCGCGCATGGAAGCCGAGAAGCTGGCGGCGGCGGCCAGGGAATCGGCGCAGATCGAAACCGAGAAACTGGAAGCGGCGCGGCGCGAGGCCGCGCGCCTCGAAGCCGCACGGCTGGAGGTGGAGAAGCTCGAGGCAGCCGCGCGCGAAGCTGCCAGGCGCGAAACCGAAAAGCTGGAAGCGGCGCGCAAGGAAGCAGCGCGGATCGAGGCGGCCCGCATCGAAGCCGCCAAGCTGGAAGCGGCGAAACTGGAAGCCGCGAAGGCCGAGGCCGCCAAGCGCGAGGCCGCCCGGCTGGAAGTCGAGAAGCTGGAAGCCGAAGCGCGCGAGCATGCGCGGCTGGAAGCGGAAAAGCTGGATGCGGTGAAGCGCGAGGGTGCGCGGATCGAGGCCGTGCGCCTGGAAGCCGCGAAGCTCGAGGCCGCCAAGCTGGAAGCGGCCAAGTCCGAAGCCGCCAAGCGCGAAGCGGCGCGGATCGAGGCCGAGAAGCTCGAAGCCGCCGCGCGCGAAGCGGCGCGGATCGAAACCGAGAAGCTGGAATCGGCGCGGAAGGAAGCGGTGCGCATCGAGGCCGCGCGCATCGAGGCCGCTAAGTTGGAAGCGGCGAAGCTCGAAGCGGCGAAAGCCGAAGCCGCGAAGAGTGCGGCGGCGCGTGTCGAGGTGGAGAAGCTGGAGGCCGCCAACCGTGAGGCCGCCAAGCACGAAGCGGCGCGCATGGAAGCGGCCAAGGCGGAAGCGGCCAAGCTGGCGGCCGTCAAGGCGGATGCCGAGAAATTCGAGGCGACAAGGCGGGAAGAGGCCAAGCGCGAAGCCGCAAAGCTCGAAGCCGCCATGCTGGAAACGCGCCGGCTCGAAACACAGAGCCGCGAAGCGGCCAAGCGCGAAGCCCAGAGGCTCGAGGCCGCGCGGAAAGAGGCTGCCAAGCAGAACGAGGCCGCGCGCCTCGAAGCAGACAAACTGGAAGCCGCCAACCGCGAAGCCGCCCAGCGCGAGGCCGATCGACTCGAAGCCGCGAAAGCCGAAGCGGCGCGGCTCGAGGCGGAGAAGCTTGAAACGGCGCGCCTCGAGGCTGCCAGGGCTGAAGCCGCCAAGATTGAGGCCGCCAAGGTTGAAGCGGCCAGGCTCGAAGCAGCTAAAGTCGAAGCAGCCAAGGCTGAAGCGGCCAAAGTTGCAGCCGCGAAGGCCGAGTCAGGGCGGCTTGAAGCAGAGCAGCTCGAAGCTGCGCGCCTGGAGGCCGCCAGGGTTGAAGCCGCCAACCTGGAAGCAGCCAAGGCTGAAGCGGCCAAGCTGGAAGCCGAGAAACGCGCTGCGGCCCAGCCGGAGGCCAAGGGCAAGCCGCTGTTCCGCCGCGCGGCCGGGTTCCTGTCGGGGATCGTCAAGTCGACGGCCGATGAAGCGCCATCCGCGGCTGGTGCCGTCACGCGCGCAGCGCCGGCCGCTCCGGTCACGCAGCCGGAGGTTCCGGCAGTCGCGGCCAGCGCGCCGCCGGCTGCCGGCGCCGAAGCCGAGCTATTGCTTGACGATGTGGCGGCAGAACCCTCCATCTTCGCGGACATCGGTTCCACCGCCGCTCAGCCGCAGGCGGCGCCGAGCGAGAGTGGAGCGACCGTCGAGGGCCAGCTGAAGGCCAAGTTCGCCGAGGTGGTCGCACGCAAGGAGCCGCAGCCGGCGCCTGCCGCTCCGGTCGATACCAAGGACCGGATCGCGGCGATCTTCCGCAAGGTGCAGACCGAATCGACCAAGCGCAGCGCGCCGGAAGCGCGGGCGCAATCCGGCAATGACGCGACCGACCGCATCGCCAGCATCATGCGCAAGGGGCTGAACCCGCCCAAGCCTGCCAGCGCAGAGCCCGCACGCTCCGACCCCAAGCCGGCCGGAGCGCCAGCCACCGCCGCAGCGCGGGACACCAACGCGTTCGCCGCCGCGTCGCCGCAGGGCGTCGCGAGCCTGTTCGAGACCTCATCCGCGCCACCGACGCAAGCGGCCGGCAAGGTCGCGGGCAAGATTATCGAATGGCTGAAAGCGGAGTTGAGCGGCGACCCTGAGATGAACCACGTGACTGTGTTGACCATCATCGGCGCGCTCGCCGGCTATGCGGCGCAGCGCGCGATCTGGGAAGGCGTGGTGGTGGCGGGCGCCATGAGCGCCACCGACATCTTCGAGATGCGTCAGACCGAATCGGGCGAGAAGTTCTATTTCTGCACCGAGACCGACAAGCTGATCGGCTCACTCGATCCGCGCTATCTCTCGATCTGGAAGATCATCACCGGCAATACCCGGACCACCACCGGCGAACATCCGGAGGTGACCGAGCTGCTCGCTCATTGCGCCGCCAGCGTGGGCACGACCGACTTCGGCCTTCCGCGCCTGCCCGACGGGCGCACGTCGAATGTGCTGCCGCGCGATGCTGTCAACCGCCTGTGGGCCAAGGCGCGCCTGCAGCTGGCCAAGACCGAGCCGACCCTGTGGCCGATGAACATGGCGGTGGCGGCGCGCACGCTCATTGTCGCGGCGCAGCGGGCGATCCCGCTCGCTGTCGGCGTCAAGATCGTGATGGAAGCCGCCGTCCCGATGTCCCGCATCGATCCGGCGACAGTGCCGCGGAAGTAAGCCGTTCCAGTTTCGTCATTGTCGTGGCCATGGTTAGCGGGGCACGACCATCCACGAATTTCGGCGTGCAGGACCGGACTGCTGCCGGCAAACTCGTGGATCCTCGTGCCAAGCAATGCCGAGCACGAGGATGACGGAGCGAGCAAGCGCGATCCGGGATGCTTATCCCCGCTCCAGCACCGTGCGCAGTTTCTGCGCGAGGTCGCGTTTGCGGAAGGGCTTGTTCAACAGCTCCAGGCCTTCGATGTCGTGGAAACCGTTGGCCATTGCGCGGGCGGTGTAGCCGGAGGTGAGCAGGATCTTGAGCTTGGGATAGAGCCGCCGCGCCTCGCGCGCGAGCTCGGTGCCGGTCATGCCACCGGGCATGATGATGTCGGTGAAAAGCAGGTCGATCTCCGGATGCGCGGCCAGCATCTGCAGAGCGACCTTGGCATTCTCCGCTTCCAGGGTGCGATAGCCAAGATCGGCCAGCTGCTTGACCGTGACGGTGCGCAGATCCTTATTGTCCTCCACCATCAGGATGAGTTCGGAACCGGCTGGCGGCATCGCTTTGGGCGCTTCAGCGCGCGCTCCTGCTGCCGCGCCCGCGCGTGGCAGATAGATCTTCACGCTCGTGCCGTGGCCGATCTCGCTATAGATCTTGATATGGCCGCCTGATTGCTTCACGAAGCCATAGACCATGCTGAGGCCAAGGCCGGTCCCCTTCTCGATGCCCTTGGTCGTGAAAAAGGGCTCGAAGCAGCGCTCCACCACATCCGGCGTCATGCCGACACCGGTGTCGCTGATCGAGATCTGGACATAGTCGCCCGCCTTCACCTCGGCATGGCGCGCAGCGTAATCGTCATCGAGATGCGTGTTGCTGGTTTCGATGCTGAGCGTGCCGCCCTTGGGCATGGCATCGCGCGCATTGATGGCGAGGTTGAGGATCGCCTCGTCCAGCTGCGCCGGATCGACGCGCGCCGGCCACAATCCCGTGCCGGGATGCAGCTCAACCACGATCTGCTCGCCCAGGGTCCGACGCAGCATGGTGGCGACCTGCGGCAGGCCTTGATTGAGATCGATGATTGCGGCCTGGAGCGGCTGGTTGCGCGAGAAGGCGAGCAGACGGCGCGTCAGCTCGGCACCGCGCAGCGCGCCGCCCAGGGCCTCCTGGATGGTCTCGCGCAAGGCTGCGTCCTTGGCGTGCTCCGCCGCGATATCCAGGTTGCCGATGATGATGCCGAGCAGGTTGTTGAAATCGTGCGCAACGCCGCCGGTCAGCTGCCCCACCGCTTCCATCTTGACCGCCTGGCGCAATTGCTGCTCGATCGCCTTGCGCTCGGTAATGTCCTCGGAAAAGCCGAGCAGATACTGCGGGTTTCCGTCCTTGTCCTTCACCGGCACCTTGGTCGTGCGCATCAGCCGGACGCCGCGGTCGCGCGTGGTGATGGTCTCCTCCGGCGTGACTTGCAGCTGGCCGGAGTCCAGCACCTCGCAGTCGCGTATGCGGAAGTGATCCGCCTCCGCTTTGGGGAAGAAATCGTAGTCGGTCTTGCCGAGATATTGCTCGCGCGTATAGCCCAGCAATTCTTCGCCGGCCCGGTTGATCAGCACGAAGCGGAAATCGGGAAAGGCCTTGATGAACAGCATGCCCGGCAGGTTGTCGATCACCGCATCGAGGAAGCTGCTGGTCCGTTGCAGCCGCTCGATGACCGCCTGCTGGCTGTCGGCGTGCCGCGCTAGCGCCTCCTCCTTCGCCTGCAGCCGGACCATCTCCGTCACGTCTTCGACACGGTGGATGATCCAGACGACCTTGCCGGCTTGATCGAGCACCGGTGAATTGAGCGGCGCCCAATAACGTTCCTCGAAACCGCCGCCTTCGGAGTCCGGCCGGCGGATATCGTATTTCTGTACCGCCATCGCATCCGGCCGGCCATGCTGCAGCACGCGCGCCAGAGATGCGCGCAGATTGTCGACGCCGGTCGCCGCCGGATCGTCAGGATTATCGGGGAAGACCTCGAACAGGCCGCGGCCCAGGATCTTGGCGCGCTCGGTCATGGTGGCGCGGCAATAAGCATCGCTCACGGCGACGATGGTGAGGTCGGGAGAAAGCACGAGGTAGAGATTGGGCGCCGCCTCGAACAGCGCCTGAAAATCCGGAGAAAGCACCGACGTCGCGTCGTCCATGGAGTTGGCTCCCGCTCTCGGCGACTCGCCGCAACCATCACACTGTTACGCCCAATGGTTAATCGACTCTAATGATGCCCCACTTCATGCCAAAAAGGTATTACACAAATCCGCAATCTGCCGGCAAAAGTAAAGATCGGATGGGCAGGAAAGGCCGGCGAATGATGAATGTGGCGTTCGAAGCTCTGCATCCGCGCTTTGCCGGGATGCGGGATTACCTCGCCGGCATACAGGTTGGGCGGCGCATGCCGCGCCGCGTCGATCTCGATCCCTCGGCCTTCAAGGACCTGCTGCCCTTCATCAACCTGATCGACGTGGTGCTGGAGAACGATGCCGTGCGCTTTCGCTTTCGCCTGGTCGGCACGGCGCAGAGCGAAGCGGCGCAGCTTCAATACACCGGCCGCTTCGTCGACGAGGTCGTCGATCCAGCCTCGCGCCCGCGCGTGCTCGATGATTTGACGCGGGTGGTTGCGACCTGCCGCCCGCACTATGGCCGCTATGGCATGCCATTCCCGGGCCGCGGCTTCATCGATTCGGAACGCGTGTTCTATCCGCTCTCGACTGGCGACAAGATGGTGGATTGCATCTTGGCGCTGCACCACTACCCGGAACTGGCGGCGCAATCGATCGCGGCGCAGGACTGGCACCTGGACGCGTGGCAGCAGGCGCTGGACGCCGGCCGATCCACCTAGATCGTCGCCGCGGGAACCTGCTGAGACGCAGAGTTGTTCCTTATAGCGATGCCTGAATCTCCTCCGCGACAAGCCTCCACCTGGAACCAATTGCTGCAGGAAGCGGCGCCGCTGCTGCTTCCGGTTTCGCATGACGCGCCGAGCTCGCGCCTGATCGAACGTGCCGGCTTCAAGGCTTACCAGGTCGGTGGCTTTGCAGTGATCGGTGCGCGCTATGGCCTGCCGGATATCGACCTCACACACTTCGCCGAGAAGACCGGGCTGGTGGAAAGCATCATGGCGGCTTCCTCGCTGCCGGTGCTGGTCGATTGCGACGACGGCTACGGCGACGGCAAGAACGTGACGCACACTGTCCGTTCGTTCGCGCGCCTCGGCGTCGCAGCGATCTTCATCGAGGACCAGCAGGCGCCGAAGAAGTGCGGCCATATGAGCGGCAAGAAAGTCATTCCGCCCGACGAGATGGTACTGAAGGTGAAAGCCGCGGTGGCCGCCAGGGAGCATGGCGCGCCCTTCGTCATCGCGCGCACCGATGCGGTGGAGCCGAACGGCCTCAATGATGCGCTCAAACGCGCCGAGCAGTATCTGAAGGCCGGCGCCGACGGCATCTATGTCGAGGGGCTGGAAGATGAGAAGGCCCTGACGAAGGTCGGCGAAGCGTTCAAGGGCACGCCGCTCGCCACCACCATCCTGGAACGCGGCGGCAAGACGCCCTGGCAGGCCCCGGCGGATTTCCACGCCATGGGCTATACGATGCTGCTCTATCCCACCACCGTCATCTTCCGTGCCACCTGGGCGATCCAGAGCGCCCTGCGCGACCTCAAGGCCGGCAAGCCGCTCGATCCCGGCACTAGCGTCGACATGGCCGAGTTCGAGGATATCGTCGACCTGCCGTACTGGGCGGACATAGAGAAAAGATTCACGAAGCAGTAGAGGCCATCGGGCCATCGTCAGTCCCCCCGAAGAGAGAGGCAGCTCCCGATATGTAGAGTGAGCGGTGCCGGCTAGTCCGGATCGCACGGCGAACATTGCTGTCGGTGCTGCGCTGCGAAGAATGTGCCGTGTGATAGGATCGCGCCAATCGAAACGCAGGGGTGAGGCATGGCACGGGGGAAGACAATCACGCTCGGGCGCTGGGTGCGCATCGCGGACCTGGTCGCGATCGCGCGGCAGGGCGCGCGCGTCGCGATCGGCGCCGACGCCCAGCGCCGCATGCGCAAATCGCGCGCGGTGGTGGAAGGATTGGCGGCGGGCGACAAGCCGATCTACGGCCTCAACACCGGATTGGGGGCGGGGGTCGATACGCCCTTGACGGCGGCGGAGATGAGCGATTTCCAGGCGCGGGTGCTGGTGGCGCGCTCGGTCGGCATCGGGCCCAGATTCACAGCGGCGGAGGTGCGCGCGCTGATGGCGGCGCGGCTGATCGGCCTGACGCACGGCGCGGCCGGCATCTCGCCCGCGCTGGCGGAACGGATCGCCGCCATGCTGAACAAAGGCGTCCATCCCATCGTGCCGTCCATTGCCTCGATCGGAGAAAGCGACCTGGCGCCGGTTTCGCACGCCATGTTGCCGCTGATCGGCGCCGGCGAAGCGGAACTCGGCGGCAAACTCATGTCGGGCGCGGAGGCGTTGCGGCGCGCGGGGATCAAGCCGGTGCCGCTGGGCCCGAAAGATGGCATCGCCCTGGTCAGCGCTAACGCCGCCTCGCTCGGAGTCGGCGCGCTGGTGCTGCACGACGCAGCCGTGGTGCTGCAGGCCCAGCGCGCGGCGCTGGCGCTCAGCCTCGAAGGGTTCCGCGGCAACCTCGATCCGTTCGATCCGCGCCTCGCCGAGGTGCGTGCCGCGCCGGGCCAAGTGGAAGCGGCTGCGGCGGTGCTGAAACTGCTAAAGGGCGGCGCGCTGATGAAACCGGGCGCGGCGCGGCGGGTGCAGGATCCCTTGAGCTTCCGCTGCTTTCCCAGCGTGCACGGTGCGGCGATGGCGGCGCTCGTGAGTGCCACGCTGGTGCTGGAGCAGGAGTTGAACAGCGGCGGCGACAATCCCGCCGTTCTCCCGAACGACGGCGACATGATCTCGACGGGCAATTTCGACATCACCGCTTTGGTCCTCGAGTTCGAGCGGCTGGGCCAGGCGCTGGCACAGACCGCCATCCTCGCCGCCCAGCGCATCGCGAGGATGCAGTCGCAGTCGCTGACCGACCTGCCGCGCTTTCTGTCCCCGCGCGGCGCGATGCATGCGGGCCTTGCCGGCTTGATGAAGGTCTCGTCCGCTTTGGAATCCGACATCCGCCACCTGGCGCACCCTTGCTCACTGCTGGTGATGCCGAGCGGCGACGGCGTCGAGGACTACGCCACGATGGCACCGCGCGTGGTCGCGAAGATGCGGGCCATCGTGGACAAGCTCGCCGCCATCGCCGGCATGGAGCTGATGGTGGCGGCGCAGGCGGTGGATCTGCGCGAGGTAGCGAAGCTCGGTGCGGGGACGCAGCGCGCGTACGACTGGGTGCGCGGGCTGTCGAAGATGGTTGATGGAGACCGGTCGCTGGGGGCGGAGATTGAGGCGGTGGGGGCGGGGGTGCTGCGCGGTGAGCTGGCGAAGGCATTCACGTAGCAACTCTCATTTTGAGGAGAAGCGGGAACGCCGGGCGCACGCCGTCAAGCGAACCTGAGCCTCTGCCCAATGCCTGTCCGCGTGGCTTTTTCCAGCAGTGCATGCCCCAACGCGATGTCGCTCAAGCTGAGTCCGCGGTGCCAGAACAGGATGGTTTCATCCTCGCGCTCGCGGCCGGGCTTCAGGCCGGCGACGATCTGGCCGAACTCGGCGTGCAGCGTCGCCTCGCTGAGCTTGCCGGCTTCGACATGGGCGCGCAGGGCGCCGAACTGGCCGCCCTTGCACTGGCCCCAATCATCCACCACCAGCTTGGACATGATGTCGGTCAATGAGAGCTCCACCGCGCTCATGGTCCCGTAGGGCACGACGAAGGCTCCGGGCTTGATCCATGTGGTCTTCAGCAGCGGCTCGGGCTTCATGAGGCGCGAGGCTTCGACCACGATGTCGGCGCCCTTCACGGTCGCTTCCCAGCTGTCGAGGGCGCGCACCTCCTTGCCGAGATCGCGGGAGAGCTGTGCGGCGAATGCGTCGCGGCTGTCCTTGCGCCGCGAGTGCACGCGGATCTCGTCGAAATCGAACAATTTGTCGAGCAGCCGCACGTTCCAATAAGCAGTGCCGCGCGCGCCGATATGGCCCAGCACCTTGCTGTCTTTGCGCGCGAGGTATTTGGCGCCGAGCGCGGTCACCGCCCCTGTCCGCATCTCGGTGATGCTGGTCGCATCGAGGATCGCCTTGGGCATGCCGGTCCGGGGATCGAACAGGTTCAGGATCGCCATCTCGGACGGCAGGCCATGCTGGTAGTTCTCGACATAGTCGCCGACGATCTTCACACCGGCGAGATCGATGGGCGCGCCGATCGATCCGCGCAGCACATTGAAATGGCCGTGCATCTTGGCATCAGGGATGAGGTGCATGCGCGGCTCGATCACAGTGGTGCCGCGCCCCTGCGCGGCCAGGCTGGATTCGATGGCGGCGAGGATCTCATCGTCGGTGAGCTTGAGCTCCGCGACATCGAGGCCGTTGAGATAGGTGATGTAGATGGGCGGGTGCATGGGCCGCTCAAGCTCCTTTGCGGGCGAAGCGCGCATCCTTCCAGTCGAACCAGCGCATGGCGAGGGGGACGAACCACGGATTTCCGCCATAGAACGGCAAGGTCGGGAAAGGCGTGGTGCCGAAGACGCTCGCGCCCTCTGGCTTGCCGAGGATCTGCTGTGCCAGCTTGTAGCCGAGATAGGAGCCCATCGGCACGCCCGCGAAATTATAACCGAGGGCGTACCACAATCCGTCATGCTTCCCGACGTGCGGCATGAAATCGAAGGTGCCGGCGCATTGGCCCTTCCACACGCGGCTGAGGCGGGTGTTGGCGAGGTCAGGCAGCAGGTTCGTCACCATGACATGAAGGCGCCGCCCCATGTCGCCTAGGTCGCGAGGACGGCTGCCGGTCAATCCGCCGAACAGGATCTTGCGGCGATCAGGCGCCGGGCGGATGAAATTGATGTTGACGTTGCTGTCGATCACGGTGCGGCCACTGGGGATGAGCTTCGCCATGAGTTCCGGCGACAGCTCTTCGGTCGCGGCCATGAAGCCTTCGAACGGAACGAGGCGCCGCGCCAGCCAGGACAGATGACGCGGCGTGTAGCCGTTGGTGGCGGCGATCGCCTCGCGCGCGCTGACCTGGCCGCGCGTGGTCGTCACCTTCACCGTGCTGCCATCGCGGGCGAGCTGGGTCACCGGCGTATGGGTGAAGACCCGCACGCCCGCCGTACGCGCCGCCAGCAGCAGGCCGCGATGATAGAGCGCGGGATGGATCGCCCCGAGATCAGGAATGACTGCGCCGCCCATATAGGCGTCGCTCGCCAGCTCGCGGCGGACATCCATGGGCGCGATCATCTCGTAGGGGAAACCGAGGCGCCGGCGCATCGCCTCCAGCTCGCGCGCCAGATCGTTGTAATGCGCCTCGGACGTCGCACCGACGAAGCGGCCGCATTGCGCGATGTGGCACTCGATCTTGAGCTCCGCCGCCAGCGACCAGACCCATTGGCGCGCCTCGTCGAGCTCGCGATAGACCTGCATCGCGAAGTCCGGCCCATGATGCTGCTCCAGCCAGGTGAAGGAGCGCTTGAGTGTGCGGCCCAGATAGCCGGCATTGCGGCGCGAGGCGCCATGGCCGGCCGCCTCCGCCTCCAGCACCAGGACTGATCGGCCGGCCCGCGCCAGATGAAGCGCCGCGACCAGCGATGTATATCCGGAGCCCACGATTGCCACGTCCGCAGTGGGCGGCAGATCGCCTTCCTCGCAGGCCTCCGGAGCCGCCAAGTCCCACCAATGGGGCCGCTCCACAAAATCCGCGGTGAAGAGCTCGGCGCCGTTCATGGACGCGCCGGGCGCTTCTCCGCCAGCTTGGCGAGGAAGCGCGCCTCGTCGATCACGAAACGCTCGTGGAAGCCGGCGCCGATTTCGTCGCGTTCGTCGCGGCAGGCGACCTTGAAGCGCAGCTTGCGGCCGTCGCGCTCCACCAGCTCGATGGCGGCGGTCGCCCGCATGCCGACCGGCGTGGCGGCGCCGTGGCTGAGGTCGACATGGGTGCCGACACTGGCCTCGCCGTCCAGCAGATGGTCGGCCAGGGCGCGCACGCAGGTCCATTCCACGAACGCCACCAGGTAGGGGGTCGCGAAAACCGGCGGCATCGACGCGAAGTTGGCGAAGTAATCCGCCATCTCCGGCACGATCAGCCGGTCGGTGATGAGGATGGTCTCGGTGTGGTGAAGGCCGGGGCGGAGCGAGTCTTTGGGCATCGGCAGGGATCCTTTTCTGCGCGCCCACTTTAGACATCCAGCGCCAATCATCAAAACCCAATCATGGCGTTATCAAATGCGAGGCCGCTGGTCATGGAGGTTGTCTGTGCGCTTGACAGGCTCCGCCCCGGCGCGGCACTTCGCCTGAGCGTGGACGCTGGAGGGATCGATGTATCTGCAGACCATAGCGGAAGAGGACGCAACCGGCAGGATCGCGGAGATCTATGCCGAGCAGAAGGCGCATTTCGGGTTCCTGATGGAGGCCGACATGTGCTGGACCACCAGGCCCGATCTGCTGCCGCTCTTCACGGAATTCTTCGACGGCGTCAAGGGAGGCTTTTCCCTCGGCACGCGGGAATGGCGCCTCATCACCCTGATCGCCGCCAAGCAGGTGCCATCCACCTATTGCAGCTACGTCTATGGCAAGCTGCTGACCGGCGACCTGGGATCGAAGGAGGCGGTGCTCGCGATTCAACGGGATTTCCGGAACGCCGGCCTCAGCGAGAAGGAGGTCGCGATGCTGGCTTATGCCGAAAAGATCACCAAGGACGCATCGCAGGTTTTGGAGGCCGACATCGAACGCCTGCGGGCAGTGTGGGCTTCACCGATCAGCAGATCTGCGACATCGCGCTCTGCGCCTCGTTCCGCTGTTTCCTGAGCCGCTTCGTCGACGCGGTCGGCGCCAGCCCATCGCCCGCTTTCATCGACAGCGATGATGAGTTCCGCGCGGCCATGACGGTTGGGAAGAGGTACTGAGTCAGAGCCCCGCCATCGTTTTCTTTACGGCCTTCAGCCTCGCTTCGTCGCGGCGGTAGAAGGTCCATTGCTTGATGCGCTTGGGGCGGAGGAGCCCGGACTGCACCAGAACGCGCAGATGCTCGCTGGCCGTGGGCTGGCTCACCTTCAGCTTGCGCGCGATGAGCAGGCCGCAGACGCCGTCCTCCACCAGGTCGCCGTCGACCTGTTTCGGGAAATGGCGCCCCGGATCCTTCAACCAAGCGAGGATGCGCACCCGGCGCTCATTCGCCAAGGCCCGCAGGGCGGCATGCATCTCAGGGTCAATCGGCATATTGCCAATTTGCTAATTACCGATCTAAAGTCAAGCCTGATCAGAAGCGATGGGAAGAGGCATGGCTGGAGCGGTCGAGATCAGCAGAGACGCAATCGATCGCGTTCATCCGGTGATCGCGCCTTATGTGCGCGAAACGCCGGTGGTGACGGCGGAGGCTGCGGATTTCGGCCTCTCCGGCGCGCCGATCGCCTTCAAGCTCGAGCTGCTGCAGCATGCAGGCAGCTTCAAGCCGCGCGGCGCTTTCGCCAACCTGCTGCTGCGCGACGTGCCGAAGGCAGGCGTGGTCGCGGCCTCCGGCGGCAATCATGGCGCGGCGGTTGCCTTCGCGGCCAGGCGGCTTGGTATCCCGGCGAAGATCTTCATCCCAACCGTCGCCTCGCCCACCAAGATCATGCAGATCAGATCCTATGGCGCCGAGCTGGTGGTGGAGGGTGCGCGCTATGCCGATGCGCTGGCTTTGAGCCGGGACTGGGCCGAGCGCTCCGGCGCGCTGCCGATCCACGCCTTCGACCAGCCGGAGACCATGCTGGGCCAGGGCACGGTCGCGCGCGAATTCTCAAGGCAAGCGCCGGACGCGACGACGTGGCTGGTGGCGGTCGGCGGCGGCGGCCTCATCGGCGGCATGGCCGCCTGGTCCGCGGGCAAGCACAAGATCGTCGCGGTGGAGCCGGAAGCCGCGCCAACGCTTCATATGGCGCGCGCGGCAGGCCGCCCGGTCGAAGCGCCGGCAGGCGGCATCGCCGCCGATTCGCTGGCGCCCAAGCAGATCGGCGAATTGATGTTCCCGATCGCGCAGCGCTACGTCGCCGAGTCGGTGCTGGTGCCCGACGAAGCCATCCGCGAAGCCCAGCGCGCATTGTGGCGCGTGCTGCGGGTGGTGGCGGAACCAGGAGGAGCCGCGGCCTTGGCCGCGCTGCTCGGCGGTGTCTACAAGCCCGCACCGGAGGAGCGCGTCGGCGTGCTGGTGTGCGGCGGCAACACAGTCGCGGTGGATTTCGATCGGACGTAACACTTAGAACCCGAGAATTCTCGCGACCTTGTCGAGCTCGGGCGGCAGTGGCGCGTTCTCGCCGCGACGTTCCTCTATGTCTCGGAACAATTGCGCCGTCAGGCGATAACCGAGTTCGCGATAGGCCTCGAACTGATCCTCGTCGAAGAACTGGTCGAGCGTCGTCTGGTGCGGGAAGTCCGCGTTGCGCTTCTTATAGCCGTAGAGATCCCCCGGCAGGCCGCGCGTCAGAGTCGATTTGACATAGACGATCACCCCATGCGGCGCGTCGGGATATTCGATGGTCCCGATCGCATAGCCGCGCTTGGCAAGGTTGTATTCCGCCGCGAAATTCTTGCTGGCCACCGTCTCGGTCTCTGCCGACCCGGGGATGAGATGCGTCAAATCATAGGGTTCCTGCCGAAAGCGGATGTTGACGCCGAAATCAACCCGGATGCGCTCGATGGCATTGGCCAGATCCTCAAAACTGAAGCCGAGATCCTGTCCGGCGTCGCTGACCCACAGGAATCCCACCTTGCGGCGGATCAGTTCGTAGATGGCAAGGTTCTCAAAATGCCCGCCATCGGACAGTTGCACGTAACCGCCGATCTCGCTGAGATCGTGGCCGGTCAGCGCAGCAAGTCCCGGCTTCAGCAAGTTGGGCATCCAAGGCCATGAGCGCGGGCCGCCGGCAAATTTCCTGGGGTTGCGCGCCCAATAGCCAAGATTGAGCCCGACCATGCTGAGCAGCGCCGAATAGGCCTTGTTGCGCAAGAGACCGGTGCCATGCGGTCCTGAATGGGCGTTGAGCGCAGCGCCGGAGACGGCGATCGCGGTGGCAAGGCTCAAGTTCCGCATTCCGATCTCGGTCTTGACCCAGCCCGTGGCGTCACTGCCGCAGAACAAGGGCGACAGGATGAAATTGTCGCCGCCGCGGCCGCGAAACTTCCGCTTGTTGGAATCGGTGGTGACGAGGCAGGTGTTAATCAGGTGATAGGGCCGCGGCCGCGCGACCATGTGGACGAGCCAACCCTCCGGCGATTGAGCGCGCCGCGCTGCCCGCCATTCGCCCGATTTCACCGCCGACTTCTCGGCGCAGAACACTTCCATCAGCCGATCGCGATAGATGCGATGCTGGGTTGCGTGGTTGATGTTGATGAAGAAGGCGAAGATCAGGCCGGCAGCAAGCGCCGTCCCGGACCAGCAATAGCTGGGCATCGCGGCCGCGCTTGCGGCTGCGGTCACGGTTGCAGGGAACACGGGACCCTGCGCGCCCAGCAGATCGACGCTGACGCCGTACGCCAATAACAGGATTCCGTAGATGAAAAGCAGACCGGCGAGCGCCATGCCAATGGCGCGGAGCGGGGATGGCTTTGTCGTCTCGCCGCCCAGCACGCCGCGCAGCCTGCCAACCAGCGCAGCCGCACCGCCAATAGCCGCAAACAAGGCCGTGAAATTGGCGGGCAGAGGTCCGCTCGCCTCCCACAAGCTGTTGAGGTACTCGTGTACCCACGGAAGCGTTGCAACCGCCAGCAGGACGGTCGCCAGCACGAGCAGTCTGCCCGACTGGCGATAGAACCAGATCAGCGCCAGATAGCCGGATTCCGCGGTCTTCTCGCTGCGGTCCAATGTGTGAAAGATCCCGGCGAATACGCTTGAAAGCACGAAGGCCAGCAATATGAGCGCGGCAATCACGATGGCGACGTTGGTCGGCCAAGCCGCCAGATAGATGCCAGAGGCGGTTCTCGGTCCGGCCGCAAAAAAGCCCAGCCAGACCAGCAATCCGAATGCGCCCGTGAGAACTGCGAAATAGGGCAGGAAGGTCGAAGCCGCGCAGCGCAAGACGCCGGCGGCCAGCGCCGGGCCGCCGAACGCACGGCTCGGCGTCATGTAGCTCGCATGCTGGCGCAGATAGGCGACGATCTTGCGTGCTCTTGCATTGCCGTCATGGTCATCGGGCGCACCAATGCGCGCACCCATTGGCCGGATAACGACGCCGTCGTCCCGCCTGCGCAGGTAGCCGAACGGAAACCAGTCCGCGCCGAACTCGGTGAAAGCGTTGCGGAAGTAGGTGAGCGCACCGCCGATATAGCCGCCACCGGAGACGGTGGAAAGGTAATGGAACTTGTCGAACGCGCCGAAGCCGTAAAGCGCCTGCAGCAAGCCGAGGGCGAAAGAAGCGGAGCGGATGCCTCCGCCCGAGATCGCAAGCCCAAGGGCCGATTCGGTTCCGAGGCCAATATGCGCGCGTTCGGCTCTGAACAGCGGATCGGCCGCCTCAGTATAGACAATCTCCGCTGGCGCCTGGTCGACCATGATCTTCCCCCGTCGATCAGCGAAGGGGAAAGGCTAGCCCCAGAGGCTGGTGCAAAGCAACGAAACTCAACCCACCGTTGCGCTCTTTGGGAATGCGCGCCGCGGGATGTGCGTTACGCGAAATCCAGGATCACTGCGACGTGGTCCGACGGCTGGGTCCAGGCGCGCATGTCACGCCGGATGCGGGCGGCCTTCAGATCCTTCTGCAGATCGGGCGTGACCCAGATGTGGTCGAGCCGACGGCCGCGGTCGTTGCGGGTCCAGTCCGGCGAGCGATAGCTCCACCAGGAGAACAGCTTCTCGCTCTCCGGCACGAAATGGCGGATGGCGTCGACCCATTTGCCGGCCTTTTTGATGCCGGCCAGCTTCTCGATCTCGACCGGCGTGTGGCTGACGACGTCGAGCAATTGCTTGTGCGACCACACGTCATGCTCCAGCGGCGCGATATTGAGATCGCCGACCATGATCGACTTCTTCCTGGCGCGGCGGGTCTGGAAATAACCCTGCATCTCGTCCAGGAACTGGAGCTTGTGGGCGAACTTCACGTTCTTTTTCGGATCGGGAATGTCGCCGCCGGCGGGGACATAGAAATTCTGCAAATCCAGATCGCCCGGCAGGACCACGCGCCCATGCCGCGAATCGCCCTTGTCGCACCAGTTCTGCGGATCCTTGGCGAGGAACGGCAGGCGCGAGAGGATGGCGACGCCATTATAGCTCTTCATGCCGTGGCGCAGGATGTGCGGATAGCCCATCGCCTTCAGCGCCTCCTCGGGAAACTCGCTGTCCTGCACCTTGATCTCCTGCAGGCAGATGACGTCCGGCTGCTCCTCCTTGACCAGCCGGCGCAGCAGGTCGAGGCGGAGGCGCAGGGAGTTGATGTTCCAGGTGACGAGGCGCATGGTGTTGCATATAGCAACTGAGAGCATCTATCGCAAACATCGGAGCGCCGTCGGCGCGGCCGCGGCTGCTCGCCATAGGGCTTGAACAAGCAATTCTTCCGCGCATATTGTAGGCCTTATGCTTGATCACACCTCGCGGCAAATGATAGATCTTGAACGCCTTGAGCAAGAAAAGGCTGAGTTGCGGCAGCGTTTTGTCGGCACGACGCCGTTTCCTGCGATTGTAATTGACAATTTCCTGCGGCCGGGCTGGTGCGATCGGCTCGGCGCGGATTTTTGTGCAGTGCTGTCTGCCAAGAATCCTGACGACCTGAAGAAGCACAAGCACGTGCTGCGGAAAGTCGGAATGAGCAAGATGGAGAAGTTGTCGGACAACCATCGCGCCTTTTTCCACGAGATATATGATCCGCTATTCATGGATACGCTCGCGTACATCACAGGCTATTCAAAGTTGTACAGCGATTTCCAGTTGTTCGGCGGTGGTCTCCACGAGACTTGGCCGGGCGGTTTTCTCAACGTGCACACCGATTTTAACGTGCATCCGTCGACAGGTAAGATGCGCGCGCTCAATCTGCTGCTTTATCTGAATCCAGATTGGAAGCCCGAATACGAGGGTTATTTGGAGCTTTGGCCGGCATCGATGGATCGGTGCGCTCAGCGAATTGCGCCATTGCAGAATCGCGCCGTGATCTTCCAGACGAGCGATATCTCGTTTCACGGCCATCCGATACCGCTAGCGTGTCCCGAAGGTACAACGCGCCGATCTTTGGCGGTCTATTATTACGCTGATTGGCCTGATGGTCTGAAGCCGAGGACTAAAACGAATTATGTCTTTACCCCCTTGCAGCGCCAAGCGGTGGGCGCGGAGATGAAGAAGCTCTACGAAGCAGGGTGCCACAATGAAGACGCCATGGCGGACGCACTGCCGAACTATGAGCGCGGCGCGGTGATTCGCCTGTGGCGAGAGCTTTATCCACGGATTGGAAGAGGGTCATGAGCGAGTGGGAGCTAAGCCGCGCCCGTTGGCGCGAAGCGGAACCAGACCTAGCGCTCACGTGGAATGAAGCGCTTGATGGTCTAGGGTTCATCGATGCCGTCAACAGATATGCTGGGTTTGATGCCCAGAAGAGACTGCTTGAAATCGGGCCTGGCTATGGGCGTCTGATCGAGTCGATGCTCGAACGCGGCTATAGGTTCCGCTCCTATCTCGGGTTAGATATTTCAAACAAGAATATTGAGTTTCTTACCGGCAAATATCCCGGATCTCGAATGAAGTTCGTGCAGGGAGATGCGGAGCTCGTGTCTCTGCCGGAAAAGTTCGACGTCATCTATTCCTCTGCGACCTTTCATCACTTCTATCCGGACAATCGGCAGCTGTTGCGCAACCTTGCGAAAGCGCTTTCGGCCAAGGGCGTGTTGTGCTTTGACCTGATCGAAGGGAATAAGGCTTGGTTTGACGGTGCCACCTATATGCGGTGGTATGAGCGAGCAGAGATAACGGCAATTCTAGAAGAATCGAATCTGCGGCTTGTCCAATTTGATGAAGTGCAGCATACCCAAAAGCGGAAGCGCCTATTCGTTGTTGCCGCTCCTAAGGCGTCGCCATTCCGGCAGTGGGTCAAGAGCATCACGAGTCGCCTGGGACTCTAGCCACCCGCCGCTTACCCGCGGATAAGCGCCAGGATGTGCCCTAGCCAATCCGGCATCATGCCTTTGGACGCAACCGCGGCGGCCGGCGGCACGGAGGCGGGACAGGGTGCCGTCGGGAGCTTGCGCTCGTAATCTTCGATCGCCTGCTTGTGGCGGCGCCTGGCGTCATACACAGCCTTGTGTCGCACGAAGTTGGCGGCCGTGTCGTGCTCCTTGTATCCCTTGACTTCGACCTCGGTCAGCGGCCTGCTGCCCGCGGACTCCGCAAGTTCCAGGGCCAGCGACGGACGTGCATGGCCGAGGGCGATCTCTTCCTCGATGTCCGCTTGCGTGACGAGGCCCAGATTGAGCATTTCCTTCAGATAACCGATCCAAAGATATCCATTAGGATTTTCCGGAGCGACCCATGGCTGCATGTGCATATCGGTGTAATGGAGCAAACGCGTGGTACCGGCCTCGTAGCGCTCTAGGCTGTTCCAAGCGAACGGAATTCGATAGGCGATCTCGTCAGGCTCCAGGATGCAAAGGTGATACATCAGGTCTTCGTAGCTATACCGCACGCCTAGGTCGGCGATCAGCTTGTTGACGTCCCAATTCAGGCGCCCGCAGTCCAACAGCATCACGGAACATTGTTTGATCCGTTTCGACGGCGCACCGCCCTTCTGCGATTTTTGCGCCTCAGTCGGCAGCTCTTCCTGGATAATGACCTTGGCGCCATCAAACGGAATCGCCCAAAGTTCCATGAAATCCTTGAATACGAGCATATCCGCGTCGAGATAAACGGCCTTGCCGCGATAGCCGGCGAGCTGCGGGATGGCGAAACGCGAGAACGAGAATCCGGTGCGCTGGGCGTGTCTCGGGTCCGCAGGTTCCGGCAACGCGAGATCGACCATCGGTCGCACGTCTACCTCGATTGAGCTATGCTTCCGGATCGAATATTCCAGTACCTTGACGCCTATCATTTGAGACCGGTCAGTCCCCACGAAGACGCGCGCGATGTTGTCCATCTCGGTTCCTTTAACGGAGCGCCGTGCCAGCGCGGCAACCGCGCGAAGGCGAATTCGGGCGGGCCAATCACGTGATGATGGCAAGACAGCCGGACCGCATTTAGTTGTCTAATTCGAACAGAACCATACCGCAAGTGCTCGATCGCGATCCAGCACACCCCAATCACCAACTCTTATGATCGCCTGATCACCGCTCGGAAACGCCGGTTCCGTTTGCAATTTTTGGTAACGGAAAGATGGTTGGTTTCAGCAAGGAACTTGAGCTGAGATCTTGATCGAACTATACATCACATCTGACTAACTTTGATCCGGCTCAACCGTTCTATGATTCTCTACTATGTTTCCTCCCTCGACGTCGGAATCGCGAGCATTCGATATCGCGCGATGCTCCCGGCCCTATATCTCGAGCGAGCCGGCATTTCCGCAAGGGTCTGCAGTGGTGAGTTGGCAGACGAGATTCTTCAACAAGCTCGCTGCTTGATCGTAGTCAAGGCCTTCAACCATCGCACAATGAAGGTCTGTGGTCAGGCTAAACAATTGGGCGTCCCCGTCATACTCGATCTGTGCGACGACGTCTTCGATCCGAGCTACGGCACTCTGGGCGGCGACATGACCCGGCACTATTTCGCTGGCATGGCCAATCTTGCAGCCGCCATTGTTACGACGACGTCAGTTCTCGCCGACAAAGTTCGAGAGCGCTTGCCTGCAGAAACACCGGTCTACATTGTGCCGGACATGGTAGAGCGCGCGACTGACACGGAAACGCTTACCAAGCTATATCCTCCAATAGCAGTCAATGCGGCTCCGCCTCCAGTTAAGCCCAAGAAAAAGAGGCGACCAACGCTACTGAAACGCATTCGTCGAACTGCGCGCAAGAGTGGCCGCAGCATTCTGATTGCCTTGGGATACGCAGAGCAGAGGGCGCCTCTCATACCTTCGGTAGAAAGTGCTCCAGCTCCTCCTCCTGAGCTCGGCGATGACGAGTCTGGAAGAATTGTCTTGTGGTTTGGACATCATGGCTCATCTCACAGCGACACGGGAATGGCACAGCTATTGTGGTTGGCCGGTGATCTTACCGAGTTGTCGAGGACCTATCAGTTCCGTCTCGTTGTAATAAGCAATAGCATTGCCAAGTTCAGGCAGATAATTCAGCCGCTGCCGTTTGCCACCCACTATGTCAATTGGACCCCAAGCGTCGTTCATGCCTACTTGAAGCGCGCCGACGTTTGCGTCGTCCCGTTTGGGCATGATTCCTTCAGCCTTGCAAAATCACCGAACCGTATATTGCTGTCGCTCGCCAGCGGCGTTCCGGTGGTATCGTCTTATCTTCCAAGCCTGAAGCCGCTAGAGGACTGCCTTCTGATTGAAAACTGGTATAACTCCATCAAGACCTACTTCGATAGTCCGGAGACTGTCCGCGACCATCTTGCCTCTGCTGCAAAAGTCATAAGCGAGCACTTCGATGGAACGAAGATTTCCATGAAGTGGCAGGAAGTGATCAAGCTCACAGATCGAAATCGAGAAGCGCGGCAACGGAAGCGGCGAATCCTTTTCTTCTTTCAACTAGTCCAAGATTTCGACTTACTGGTCCCGCTGGTTCATTCAGCGAAAGATCAATTTGACGTATCGATCGGTATTCTTTCGCGCTTAGCTCTCAACGCGCCCGAACGTCTAAAGGCCCTAGGCAAGCAAGGCGTCCGAACGTTCTTTCTGCATGAAACAGAGATCTCGACTCTTGATCCTCGAGACCCGCGGATCGGCTGCGACCTGCTCGTAACCGCGTCGGAAAGCAGCGCAGGACCACACATATTTGCCAGAAGACTAGTTGAGGTGGTCAAGGCCAATGGGACCGCTACAGCGACGCTGCAACATGGAGTTGAAAATGTCGGGCTAACCTACCGAGACGACCGTTACGACCAAAATATATCTTTCGCGTCAGATTTCATCTTGACTTGGGGAGGGCCTGAACAGCTGGCGGAGTGGGTATCTGAGGAGACAAGGTCGAAGGTCGTTCCAGTCGGATGCCCCAAGCCCGTTGTGGAGAAGCGAGCCTGGCGGGGATTTCCGCTTGCAGACCAAAGCTTCATTGGGATTTTTGAGAATCTCCACTGGTCCCGCTATTCGGATGAATTCCGGTCGTGCTTCTTGGCCGATCTTGCGGCGGCGGCACGGGCATTTCCGGACACGACGTTTGTGCTGAAACCGCATCCGGCAGGCAAATGGTCGACAACACAAGCTCAAGCTGTCGGAATGTTTCCCGGAAACGTTGTCGTCGCTGATCCAAATTCTCCCATTTGGGCGCCCTTCGGCGCAGATGCCTTTCTTGCGTTCGCACGCGGCATTGTCACGACGCCTTCGACCACCGCTTTTGATGCGGCAAGATACGAAAGGCCGGTGGCGGTGGCCGCCTATGACACAGATGTATCGATTTATGACCCTCTACCTCGGCTCTCTTCGGAACTCGACTGGATTAAGTTTATCCGTTGCGTTGACGTAGGGGCCATCAGCTCTTCAGAATATTTGGCTTTTCGCAGTCGGGTATCGCTGCCTGGTGACGCTTCGCCGCGATTCCTTGCGGTGTTTTGCGCGGCCTGCGATGGCAAGGTTGGTGCCCACCTTGTTCAATCAAGCAATCTGGCCGCCCATGCCCCGGCCGCAAACGTTGTTCCGTCAGCCACCTCGCGAGGCTAGCAAGGTCAGATGAGTATTTACCAATCGGACAACGTTGCCGAGACGTGCGTTGGGGCGGACGAAGCTCCGATCTCAAACTGAAATGAACGGCCATAGATATCTTCGACGTTTTAACAATGATGTTCGGGCCCTCTGGAGACTCATTTATTCAGTCGGATTAGGCATGGGCGTCGTGGCGCTTATCACCAATTTAGCCGCGGTACTGCGCAATCGTCGCAAGATCAAGCAAATCGCGAACTCTGGCCTGTTCGATCATTCATGGTATCGAAAGGTCCATCCCGCAGCCCCTAAGTGGAAATCCGCCGCCATTGCGCACTATCTGGAGCGTGGCGCTGCACAAGGGCAAAATCCGAATCCCGAGTTCAATACAGTCTGGTACCTTACACAAAATCCAGATGTAGCCGCGGCGAAGATCAATCCCCTCATTCACTACATCCGCTTTGGTGCCGCTGAGGGCCGCGATCCCAGCCCAGAATTCAGTACTCGGAGTTATCTCAAGAAAAATCCAGGCCTGCTGGCGGGTAATGTCAATCCATTGCGACACTATTTAAGTCGCTTGAACAAGGAAGGACGACCATCGAAGCCGTACACAAAGGGATTCAAGCGCTTCGAGCTTCGTGAAGCGATCGCGGCGTTCGACGGTTGGCAAATGTTTAACTGCCCTAATCCGGGATATGGCACAGCTCTAAGAGAGGTGCTTCACGAGATTAAAGAGGGTTCAAGCTTCTCGATCATCGTAGTTGTCGAGGACTGGCTGATGGATTCGTTGCGCGAGATTATCAGCAGCGTATTGCAACAGTCATACGCGCAGTTCGAAGTTATCGTTAGTTATGACAGCGGCACCGACCCACAGCGGCTGCTTGTGCTAAAATCCCTGCCGGATCTAGACGCGCGAATCAAACTTACTTGCCGGTTGGAAGGTGGGCCTGTCACGGCCTTTGACAATTCCAGCGCCTCAATCCCTCGAGGAGAGTTCATAATTTTTCTCGAACATGGAGACTTATTGCATCGGGATGCACTGGCACACTTTGCTCATTACGTCAGGGAACGCCCGGACACGGACATGATCTATTGCGACGATGCTGCTATCCGAGCGGATGGCAACGGGCTGGAGCAACCACGGTTTAAGCCTGACTGGTCGCCGGAGCTATTGCTATCGCATTGCTACATTTCGCATGTAACGGCTGTGCGCAACTCGCTCTATAAGCAGATTGGTGGTGGTCTTGAAGAGGGGCGTGGTCACATTCACGATATGCTCTTGCGCGCAAGCGAGCGCGCCAATCACATCGGCCATGTCGCGAGAATACTTTGCCACCGCAGGGTCTCGTCAACTCCAGCATCCCACGTTGGTCGCCCGCAACTGTTCGAGTGTAACCGCCACGCAGTGAGGGAAGCTTTTGCGCGTCGCGGCATCGAATGCGCTGTTGAGCAGCCGGACTGGGCTCTAGACGCCGGTGTCGAAGTAGGTGCCCCAACCATGCCAGACGATGGTCCGTCAGTGGCCATAATAATTCCGACCAAGAATAACTGGCAGCTGGTAGACAAGCTGGTTCAATCGCTAAGGCGGACTACATATCGAAATTACAAGATATACATAATAGACAACATGAGCGAGGAACAGGCGACGGTAAACTACCTGAAATCGCTCCCGTGTAGAATATTCAGAATTCCAAATCCAGGCCCTTCATTCAGCTTCGCTTACATCAACAATCGTGCTGTAGAGAGAGTGACTGAAGACTATGTGTTGTTCCTCAACAATGACACGGAGATCATCAGTGCGCGTTGGTTGAGCCAAATGATGGGATGGGCGCGCTTGCCAGGGGTTGGGGCGGTAGGGGCGCGATTGCTGTTTCCGGACGGAAGAGTACAACACGGCGGTGTCGTAATCGGGCTTCGGTGCGGCCTAACTGCTCTGCGAGGCCTGCCTGGCGATGAGCCGGGTTATCTCTATTTAGCGCGAGTGAGCCGCAACTGTTCCGCTGTCACCGCAGCCGCTATGCTGACGCCCCGAACCCTTTTTCTTCGGATGGGAGGTTTTGACGAGCAGGCTTTCGCCATATCGTACAATGACGTCGATTATTGCATGCGGCTGCACGACGCCGGTTGGCGATCTGTCTATTGTGCTGAAGCCGAACTCTACCACTACGCCAGCTACACGCGCGACAAAACGATCGAACCTTCCGAAGCGGCCGCTCTTCGAAGTCGGTATGGATCCCGTACGGATCCATTCTACAGTCCGCACCTTAGCCTCGATACAAATCGGTACGATATAAGACCGACCGTTGCCCCGCTTTCCACAAGAAAGCTGCGCATTCTCGCCGTCGTCGACAATCTTGGTCGCGAAGATACATCGTATAGCACTCTCCAGCTGATTACTGGTCTGAAGCAGCAAGGCATCATCGACCCTGTGGTGCTGACCTCCCAGGTTGGTCCACTCGCAGAGGAGTACACGGTCAGTGGTGTGACCATCATCACCTCTCCGCATTTAGCGGCTCTGGAATCGATTGTAGAACTTCAAGACTACGAGAAGGTCGTCACGGCGGTTCTTAACGAGATTGATGTACGATCTTTTGATCTCATTCATTCCAATGGCATCAAGTCGTTTTGGGCGATCGATGCCGCTCAGAGATGTCGAGTGCCCTCCGTGTGGAGCATCCGGGACAGCGAATCGTGGAAAAGCAGTTTTGCCGGCCTTGCAGAATCTGTGGCGGCGCGAGCCCTCGAGTGTTGCAGCTATGCCTATCGTGTCGTCTTTACAGCGAAGCGCGTCCGCCGCGACTGGACCCCAGCAGATAGGATGAACAATTTCGAGGTGATCGACAACGGATTGGACGTCGCTCAGTTCGAACGAGCTATTGCGCATCCAGCACGGCATGAAGCGCGCGCAACCATTGGTCTATGTGATCACGATGTATGTTTGCTGACATGGAGCGCCCTGCTTGATAGACGGAGCCGGCGTGATCTTATCTCGGCAATTCAGCAACTGCCTGAAGACGTAGCGCGGAGAGCATTCTTTTTGATTGTTGGCTCGGGCGAGGCAAATTACGAGAGGGTCTTTACCGAGCTGACGCGAGAGCTACCGGCGTCGCGCCGGAACCGCGTCGTACTGATGAATGAAGAAGATGGAATGGGTGTTCTTTGGAACGCCGCAGACGTTCTATTTTGCACATCTCGTTTCAAATACTACTCGAGAATAGCTTTACAGGCGATGGCAAAGGAATTGCCTGTCCTCGCGAGTTCTACTTTCGGGTTTGCAGAGTATGTAAGAACCAAAATCAATGGGATAACCTTTCGGCAAGGTGACTTGAGCGAATTAGTAGATGCGATTGCGCAGATAGTACGACGCGACGAACTGCGCGCGGCATTTGGGAAAAACAGTAAGCACCTTTACACTACATTCGATAGTCTGGAAGAGGTTCGTGGCCAATACGCCGATATTTATCGTGCGGCGGCAGAGAGCTCCGTTCCGCCTCGCGATCCGCTGCATTGGGATCCTAAAGTCCTGCTCGCGCTCTAGCCGGCTACGCTTTCCGGCGCTCGAACAGGCGGCCGCTTGATTTCTTTTCTTACGCATGGCCTAGCGGAATTTCGAGAGCCACCACCCCTTTTTATGTCGGGCCGCGGACGCGCGCCCGGAGTCCTGCGCCCGGGCGGTTTCCGCGCGCTGCTGAACCTTCTCCGGTTCGGCTAAGGAAGCGCGGAGTCCGGCCGCTTCCTTGCTCAAGGCCGCGACTTTCCTGTTCAAGACAGCTACTTGCGCCTGAAGGCCCTCGGTTCTAGTGCGGTCCGCCTCCTGCGCAGCCGCCAATTGCCTGTGCAGCGCTTCCGCGTTTTTGTTGAGCTCGACGACTTCGGCCTTGAGCCGTTCGTGCTCTGGCCTGATCTTGGAAGCCTCATCGATTGAGTCCGCGAAAGGCGCCATGGACTGCAAGAGAAGGTCGATCGCCTTGATACCGCTGATCTGAGCTTGCGGGTCGCTTGACAGCGCGTTCTTCAGGAAGCGATGGAATTCCCCGGCGATTGGAAGCGCTGGTTGCGCGGGGCCTGCTCCGGCCCAGTGATGGCGGTGCTCCGGGTCAATCAAGCGGTGCAAGCACTCTCTGAGTTCCTCGTCACTACCCTCCCACCTCAAATCCAACCTCAGGGCCAAGTCCCCAGCCACCGCCACAGGATCAACGAACCAGCTGTCGTAATCCACGACAATCGGACGGTGTCGGCCTGCGTAGCGCAGGACGTCGTAATTGTAGCTTAGCCACATTAGCTCGGCCTGAGCGTGGGTCATTGGCCGCGCATCCGGGTTCTTGAGCTTCATTGAGGTACCGGACTCGGCAGGGTGGCGTAGAGCCCAGACGAAGCGCGGCTCGATATCCAGCGAGTCGAAGATTTCCGACCACATTGGAAGCAGTCGACAGGTACGAGGATCCTTAAAACCCCACGTGCGCGTTGTCGCGGCGAGCTGTTCTTTTACCAAGTCTTCGAGTCGGCGCTTGAAGGGCAGAAGCTCGGGATCGCGCCACCAACCCGCCGGGAATGGCAGAACGTGGGAAAGCGCCCCCACAGGCCGCTTCAAGTGCGCCAAGATCTCATCGTGCAAGGCCACAATCTCTGGCCGTTCCCAGAAGCCGGTGGGGTTCCGCGGACTCTTAAGCGGAGCGCCATCCACCATCTCTGCGCCGAGCAGGTGGAGCACGTTGGCCAACAGCGATGTACCGCTCCGATGCATGCCGACCACGACGATCGCGGGCCTAAGAAGGCTACCGCCGTCCGCAATCTCGGCGATTGGCCCTGAGCGCACGAGACGCGAGATTTCTGTGCTCACACCCTACTCCTCCCATTTCCCCGCTTGGCGGGCATGTCTGACGATTCGATCCAGCTTGGCGTTTATAGAATGTGCGATTGCTTCGATACGCTCGGAATCTCGCGCACCTATATCACAGCCTGCGACGAACGCGGCTAGGGGCCGTTCGAAAGCGGGTAGGTAATTTCCCGCTGGAAAAGCGAACGCCCGGCCAGGGGAGGACCGGGCGTTCTTTTCTCCGTTGTCGGAGCCCGGGGGCGGTGGGGGAGACCGCTTCCCGGGAAAACCGCAGCCATTGCGGCCACGGCTATCTGCTCTGGTATTCTATGTGGCAATGCTTTCCAAAGTTTCAACACCGCTGTGGCCGATTCCGCTCACAAAATCGCGATGCGTTGAAAACTCAGGGAAAAGCCGGCCGCACCTCTACTTCTTTAGTCGTACATCCTTTTCCGCGTGCGTGCCTCGGGGCACTGCCGCTTACGCCGCAGCGCCGGCCTTGCGCGCCGCTGCCCTGGCGCTGCCGCCCAGCCGCTGCTGGCGCCGCACACGCGCCGCTGCGCCGAACGCCTTGAAAAGCGCCATGGAATCGGCGTTCTCGATGATGCGGAATTCCGGATGCCACTGGGCGCCCAGGCAAAAGCCCGCATAATCCTTCAGGCTTACCGCCTCGATAACCCCATCCTCAGCGCGGCCTTCGACCTCGATGCGCGCGGCTGGTTTCGCGATGCCTTGCCAGTGCAGCGAATTCACCTGCGTCTCGGTCTTGCCGAGGATGCGCGCGAACTGGCCGCCGGCGAGGAAGCTGACCTTGTGCCGCGAGCCATACATGTCTTCATACGGCACGTCGCGTGGCGCGCGATGATCGATGCGCCCTTCTGTCGCATGAACCTGCGTATCCAGCGTGCCGCCGAGCGCGACGTTCAGCTCCTGGAAGCCGCGGCAGATGCAGAGGACCGGCACCTGGCGCTCGATCGCGGCGCGGATCAGCGGCAGCGTGATGGCATCGCGCCCGGGATCCTGCGGAGAATCCGGCCTGTCAGGCTCGCCTTCGTAATGGTGTACCGCGACATTCGAGGGACTGCCGGTAAAGAGGACACCGTCGACCTGATCCAGCAGGGCCGCAGGGTCCAGCACCGGACCTAGAGCGGGGAAGGAGAGCGGATAGGCCTCCGCCCCCAGGATCACGCCGGTCAGGTATTTCTCGCCAACCGTATGGAAGGGCTGGCCGTCGATCTGCTTCACGCACATCGGGACAGCGATGATCGGGGCGTCTTTGCCAAGCTTCATATCGGCTCCGGCCCTCGTCGAACCAGGGTCATTAAGGAAGTCGGGGTGAATCTAGGGCTGGCTCCGACTGTCGACAAACGCAGCTGGCGCATATCAGGTATCAGGGATCAGTCGTCAGGACTTCTGATACCTGATGCCGGGTCCCTGATTACCGCCTTCCGACTTCCGGCGTCCCGCTTCATATTGAGCCCATGGGAGAATTCGGGGATTCCCTGTTGCAGACATTGCTGGCCGCCAAGGGGGCGGTGGTGGGGTGCTGGGTATTGCTGGCCCTCATTATCGAGCAATGGCGTCCAGCGGCGCCGGCGCCCATCGGCCTCGCGGGCTATGGCGCAGCCTGGTTTGCGCGCTGGGGACGCAATCTTGGGCTGTTCGCCCTCAATAGCGCATTGTCGGCCCTGTTCGTCGTTCCCGTCACCGTCTGGGCGGCGCTCAGCGCGCCCTGGAGCCGTGCCGATCTGGTTGGGTCTGCGGTGCCGGTCTGGGCCTGGCTGCCGCTCGATATCGTGCTGCTCGATTTCTGGATCTATTGGTGGCACCGGGCCAACCACGAATGGCCCCTGCTGTGGCACTTCCACGAGGTGCATCACCGCGACCGGCACCTCGACGCCACGACGGCCCTGCGATTCCATTTCGGCGAGGTCGCCTTGTCGGCCGGAGCCCGGGCGGTCGTGATCGTGGCTCTCGCCATCCCGCTCACCTCGGTCATCGCGTTCGAGATCGTGGTGATGGTGGCAACGGTCTTTCACCACGCCAATTGGCGCATTCCGCCGGCGATCGAAAGCAGGCTGGCGCGCCTCGTCATCACGCCGTCGCGCCATTGGGTGCACCACCACAATGTCCGCGGCGATACCGATTCCACCTATGGCACGATCTTCAGCTTCTGGGACCCCTGGCTCGGCACCACCACGCCGACCAAACGCTCGATGCTGATGCCGCTGGGCGTCGAGGGGAAGGACGAGGCGCCGATCATTGCGCTGATCGGATTGCCGACGGGGCACGGATCAGGAATCAGAGATGCCTGACTACTTATGTCCCCGATCTTTCTTGCGCGGGGTCGCGAACAGGCCGGGCTCCAGCGCGACGCCGAACTCGGCATCATAGAGGCCGACGCGCACCTGGCCGCCGGCTGAATCCCTGATGGTCCATTGCCGCAGCTCCATCGGCTTGTCGCCGAGTTCCAGCAGGACGGAGCCGGCGTCGGGCTCGTCCGACTGGACCAGGCCGATTAGCACGGTGTTGGCCGCGCGCTTGAACGAGGTAACGGTGACATCGCCGCCCAGCTCCACGTCCTCCCGCAGCAGGAACCACATGGGCGAGAGGTTGAGCGGCACCTGCTCGATGTGATTGAGCTCGGCATCGTAATAGGAGAGCAGCGTGCCGTCTGCGACCAGCAGGATTTCCGACGGCGGGTCATATTCGACGCGCAAGCGCCCTGGCCGGCGCAGATAGATGCGCCCGAAAGAGAGGCCCTCGTTCTCGGTATATTGCTGGAAGCTGGCTTTCACCGTGCTCAGGGAGTTGAGATAGCCCTCCACACGCGCGATATCGGCCTTGTCGCTGTCGGTCAGCTGGGCGGCCTGCGCGGTTTCTGCGAAGGCGAAGCGCGGCACGGCGGCGCTCAAGCTCGCCGCGCCAAAAACGGCGGCGCCGGCACGCAACAGGCTTCGGCGCGCGATCAGGGTCGAGTGGTTCTTGAAATCGCTCATGCGGGTAAAATCTTCACATCCGATCGTGTCAGGAACGGGGCTGGCCCGTTTTTCAGTAACGGCAAGAGATATAGTTGGTTGCCGGACGCATTGCCACGGGGCCGGGATCACGTTCCCGCCACTGGCCATCGGGCGCGTAACATCTTGAAGTTATGAAACTATTCCAGCCGGAGCGAGGCCACTAGGCGGCCATTCTTCAGGAATGCTTAACCGCGACCGCCGATACTGCCGGCCATAGGGAGCTGCACCAGGAAAGCCTGCCATCCATGTCGTTGTCGGCTGTGTCTCAATCCGCGCGGGGCGTGCGCGCCCCCATCTGGCGCGACCTGCAGTGCTCGCTGCGTGAGAACAGCCTGCTCATCCTGTTCATGTTGGCGTATAGCCTGGTGCCGTGGATCCTTGCCAGCCGGGTGACGCTGCCCGCCGCGCCCTACTACGACATCGTCATCGCCTATGTCGGCTTCGCGGGCATGTCCGCCATCGCGATCTTTGCCGCCTTTGCGCTTTGGTATCTCTATCACACGCGCCTGCTGAAGGTGCCGCACTTCCAGGCCGAAGCAGCGCGGCGCATTCGCTACGATTTCCTGACCCGCGAACGGATCCTGTTGGCGCTGCCGGTCCTGCTGCTCTGGCCGATCTTTGCCAGCGCCTTTACCTTCATCAAATCCTCGATCCCGCTGGTGCAGCCGTACTATTTTGATGCGACGCTGCATGATTGGGACCGCGCGATCCATTTCGGCATCGATCCGTGGCGGCTGCTGCAGCCGCTGCTCGGCTACACCTGGATCACCTACACGGTGAATATCGGCTACACGATATGGTTCCTCGTGATGGGGGCCTCGCTTTCGCTCCAGGCTGGAGCGACGGGCAATCGCAAGCGGCGCATGCAGTTCCTGCTGACCATGACGCTGGCCTGGGCGCTGATCGGCAATCTCGCGGCGACCCTCATCAGCTCCGCCGGGCCCTGCTATTACGCCTTGGTCACCGGCGATTCCGCGCCCTACGGCGCGCTGATGGATTACCTGCACAATGTTGCCGCTACGGTCGCGGCTGACCTGCATCTCCCGTTCACGGCGACGGGACTGCAGGACATGCTGTGGAACAGCTACGTCACCAACAATTTCAAGGTCGCCAACGGCATCTCCGCCGCGCCCAGCATGCACATCGCCTCCAGCTGGATCATCGCGCGTCTCGCCTGGAGCATGGGAAAGCGCGCGCGCCAGTTCGGATGCCTGTTCCTGCTGATGATCTTCATCGGCTCCATCCATCTCGGCTGGCACTACGCCGTCGACGGCTATCTCGCGATCGCCGGCGCCTGGGTGCTGTGGCGCTTCACCGGATGGCTGCTCGATTTTCCTGCCGTGCAAGCCTTCCTATGGCCCCGCAGGACTGGCAATGTCTCACCGGCGAGCTAGTCGATGCCATCGTCTCTTGACGTCTCCTCCGCCGGTCGCCCCACGCAATCCGGCTGGCTTGCCGGCATCATCGCGAGCCTGCGCGAGAACAGCCCGCCGTTGTTCATGGTCGCACTCTATCTGAGCGCGGCGAACATCCTCGGCGCTTGGGTCGGCCGGGCCGATCGCCCGCTCGATCGCGCCGGTTCCAATTATGACGGCTACATCGCGATCTGCATCGCCGCCTTCACGATGGCGTTCGTCATCTGGTTCCTGCGTCTGACTTTGGTGCGCAAGGTCAAGGTGAGGACGGGCGATGCCTGGCGCCACACCTTCAGCGAGTTCCTCAGTCGCGACCGCGTCCTGCTGTCTTTGCCGATCCTGGCGGTCTGGCCGATCATGGCTGTCTCCTTCTCGTTCGTGAAGACGCTGATCCCGTCCATCAATCCCTATTATCTCGACCCGTTCCTGCATGCCGCCGACCGCGCGCTCCACTTCGGGCAAGATCCCTGGACGCTGCTGCAGCCCTTGTTCGGCTATCCAATCGTGACGGTGATCATCGATTCTCTCTACGCGCTCTGGTTCTTCGTGATGTATTTCGCGCTGCTGCTGCAGATCACCTCGACGCGCGACCGGCGGCTGCGCATGCAATTCCTGTTCAGCAGCATGGTGGCCTGGACCTTGATCGGCGGGCTCGGTGCCATCCTGCTGAGCTCCGCTGGTCCTTGCTATTTCGGCAAGGTCGTGGGATCGCCCGATCCCTATGCGCCACTCGTGAGCTATCTGCGCGACACTGTCGAGCATACGCGCATCTCGCTGTTCGGCTTCGGCTTCACGCCGGAGCTGATTGCGGTCAGGGTCCAAGACTTGCTCTGGGGCTTTCATCAGCAGGGCGAATTCGGTTTCGGCCGCGGCATATCGGCCGCCCCCAGCATGCATGTCGGCTCCACCTGGCTGGTCGCGCGCATGCTGCAGACTTACGGGCGGCGCGCGGCGATCGCGGGGTGGGGCTTCTTCGCCGTGATCCTGCTGGGCTCGATCCATCTCGGCTGGCATTACGCGGTGGACGGCTATATCGCAATTCTCGGCGCCTGGGCGATCTGGCGCTGTGTTGGCTGGCTGCTCGACAGGCCGCGGGTGCGCGGCTTTCTGTGGCCGTACGGGTTGCCACAAGCAAACTGACTCCCTTCAACCCAGGCTGACGCGCCGGACCCACGCAATCCGTAAGTGCGGCCACTATGGCCCATGGGTCCCGGATCGCGCCGCTGCGCAGCTTGCCCGGGATGACAGGAGGGGCAGACTCTAATCCCGCCCGCCGCCCTCCGGCGCCAGCACTTCGCGCTTGCCGACGTGGTTGGCCTGGCTCACCACGCCTTCTTTTTCCATGCGCTCGACGATGCGGGCGGCGCGGTTGTAGCCGATCTGGAGATAGCGCTGGATGAAACTGGTCGAGCATTTGCGCTCGCGCGCCACCAGCGCGACCGCCTGGTCGTAGAGATCGTCGCCCGATGAAGCGTTGCCGCCACCGAGTGCGCCGTCTTCGCCAAGCGCGCCGTCCTCGTCGCTCTCGGTCACTTCCTGCAGGTAGGCGGGCTCGCCCTGGCTCTTCAGGAACTTGACGATGGTTTCGACCTCCTTGTCGGAGATGAAGGGGCCGTGGATGCGCGTGATGCGCCCGCCATTGGCCATATAGAGCATGTCGCCCTGGCCCAGCAGCTGCTCCGCACCGGTCTCGCCGAGGATCGTGCGGCTGTCGATCTTGGTCGTGACGTGGAAGGAGACGCGGGTCGGGAAGTTGGCCTTGATGGTGCCGGTGATGACGTCGACCGACGGGCGCTGGGTCGCCATGATGATGTGGATGCCGGCCGCGCGCGCCATCTGCGCCAGGCGCTGGATCGCAGCCTCGATATCCTTGCCCGCGACCAGCATGAGGTCGGCCATCTCGTCGACCACCACCACGATGAAGGGCAGCGGCGAGAGGTCGAACGGCTCTTCCTCGTAGATCGGCTTGCCGGTGTCGGGATCGAAGCCGGTCTGGACCCGGCGCGTCAGCTGTTCGCCGGCGTTGCGCGCCTGCTCGAGACGCTGGTTGTAGCCTTCGATGTTGCGCACGCCGAGCTTGGACATGGCGCGGTAGCGGTTCTCCATCTCGCGCACCACCCACTTCAGCG
>DASRRI010000037.1:0-68518 GCA_035695765.1 Dongiaceae bacterium | reverse complement strand
TTCTGGGACCAGGCCAAGTATTTCGGCAAGGAGCGCGAGCTGGCCGACATCATGGGAGAGGACGTTGATTGAAAACCTGACGAATCTCGATCCCATGATCATGGGCGCCGTCGGCGTCCTCGTCCTGGCACTCGTGATCGTATCGGTGGGCTTGCTGAACAGCGTCTATGGTGCCCGCGCGCGGCTTGAGCGTCGCCTCGGCAACGTGGGCGGCGGACCGGTCGGCGTGCGTGGCGAAAAGGGTAGCGCCAAGACCCAGACCGGCATGCGGCGCAAGGACATCGAAGCGAAGCTGAAGGTCGCCGAGCAGATGAAGCGCCAGCAGCGCGGCTACAAGCTGCAGGAGAAGCTGATCCAGGCCGGCGTGAAGACCTCGCCCAAGCGCTTCTGGCTCTACAGCGTCCTGTCCGGCCTCTTCTTCGCAGTCTTGGTGTACGCGGCCAGCCGCATCGTCTATACCATTCCGGCAGCGTTGCTGGTCGGCATGTTCGGCATCCCGCGCTTCATCTTGCGCAGCATGGTCAACCGCCGCCTCAAGCAATTCACCGCCAATTTCGCCAACGCCATCGACCTCATCGTGCGCGGTGTCAAGACCGGCATGACCGTCGCGGAATGCCTGTCCATTGTGGGCAAGGAAATGCCTGATCCGATCGGCATGGAGTTCCGGCATATCACCGAGAGCATCCAGATGGGCGTCACGATGGAGGAATGCCTCAACCGCCTGATTGCGCGCGTGCCGACCAACGAGACGCGGTTCTTTTCCATCGTGCTGATCACGCAGCAGACGACCGGCGGCAACCTGGCCGAGACGTTGGCGAAGCTGGCGCACATCCTGCGCGACCGCAAGAAGATGCGCGACAAGATCAAGGCGTTGTCGAGCGAGGCCAAGTCCTCCGCCGCCATCATCGGCTGCATGCCGTTCGCGGTGGCCGGCGTCCTCACCTTCACTGCCCCCGACTATGTCAGCCTGCTTGTGACCACCAACGCCGGCAACTGGTGCCTGGTAGTCGGAGCGGGAACTATGACGACCGGCATCCTGGTGATGCGCAAGATGATCAACTTCGAAATCTAGGAAGGCGCCGCCATGGAACAACTGGGGATCGATTTTTCCGGCGGTTTCAACATGGGCAGCATGATCGTGCTGTTCGTGTTTGGGGCCACCATGATCACGATCCTGGCGCTGGCGCTGCCTTTCATGCGCGGCGAACGTTTCGAGAGCCGTCTCCGGGCGGTGCGCGAGCGGCGCCGGCAATTATCTCAGAATCAGACTCAATCGTTCCAGGCGCGGGCACGACTGCAGGCGGTGCCCAACAAGGGCATCAAGGGCCTCGCCCTGCGTGGCGTCAGCATGGCGGACCTTCTGGACGCCAAAGAACTACGGATCAAGCTGGCGCGCGCGGGTAAGCGCGGCCCGAGCGCGGTCGCGAACTATCTGTTCAAGCGCATCGCATTGCCGATCATCTTCGTGATCGTGGCGCTGCTCTATGCCTGGCTGATGTTCCCGGAGAAGCCGCTGGCGATGCGCCTTGCGGGCGTCCTGGTGGCCGGCGGTCTCGGTTACCTGTTGCCGCAGCTGCTGCTCAGCAGCGCCATCACCAAGCGCCAGAAGCTGCTGCAGCGCGGCTTCCCCGACGCGCTCGACCTGATCGTGATCTGCGTTGAATCCGGCATGTCGATCGAGGCTGCCTTCAACAAGGTGACCGACCAGATGGCCGAGTCCTCGCCGGAAATGTCGGAGGAGATGGGCCTCACCTCGGCCGAACTCGCCTTCCTCAGTGACCGGCGCCAGGCCTTCGAGAATTTGAGCGACCGCACCGGCCTGCCCTCGTTTAAGGCGCTGGCCACCACGCTGCTGCAATCCGAGCGCTACGGCACGCCGATCGCCAACGGCCTGCGCGTACTGGCGCAGGAGAACCGCGACGCCCGCATGTCGCTGGCCGAGAAGAAGGCCGCCGCCCTGCCCGCCCAGCTCACTGTCCCGATGATCATCTTCTTCCTGCCGGTTCTGTTCATCATCATCGCCGCGCCGGCCGCCATCCAGATCGTCGCGATGCTATCGGACAAATAGGAGCCGCTTCGCCGGCCTCCGCCGCGAGATCTGCGCGGTAGCTCTGACCGAGATTGCGGCCATGGCATTAGGCCGAGCTTACATCCGAACGGCGGTCGGCCGGCGCCCTGCTGGCCATCGCTTCCTGCGTGCGGCGCAGACGAGGTCCGAGATCGCAATGGGCTCGCGCTTCAGGGCTCGGACGGTCAAAGGCGGGCGTCAGGAGATACCAGATCAGGCCGAATGGCGCGTTCCGGCCGAAATGCCGTGAGAGCTCGATGAGGAAATTCGTGTTGAACAGTCGCGCGAATGCCCCTCATGCGAAAACGGCGGCCGCTCCTTTCGGAAGGGCCGCCGTTCCCGTGAGAAACGCGCGTCGGGGATCAGTAGTCGAGTGGCGGCGGAGGTGGCGGCGGCAGGTCGTCGCCGGCAGCCGGGGTTGCCGGTGCGTCCGCGGCTGGCTTGACCGTGGGCTTCGCCAGCGAGCGGTAATATTCGATATTGGCCTCTGCGACCGCCGGCGGCAGATCCTTGCGCGCCAGGCGCTCGGCCGCGGCCGCGTCGCCCTTGAGGGCCATCAGCAGCGCCAGGTTCTGGCGGGTCTGGGCGCTCGCGGAGGGCTGGTTGATGGCCGCCTGCATGGTCTTCACGGCGTCCTCCAACCGGCCTTCCTGGGCCATGGACAGCGCCTTGTTGTTGAGGACGGTCGGATTTTCCGGATCGATGAACAAGGCGGCGTCGTACTGGTCCTGCGCCTGCTTGTATTGTCCGTCATAGTCATAGACCACGCCCAGCGACGACAGGATCTCCCAGTTCAGCGGGGCGGCGGCCTTCGCGCGCTCCAGCGTCGGCTTGGCGAGGTTAAGCTGGTCGGCGGCGAGATAGTCCTTGCCCAGTTCCAGCAAGGTCAGGGCGTCGGGGGTCTGCCCCGCGCTGGTGCTGTTGATGACAGCAATGGCCTGCTGCGGGTTGCCGGCGAAGCGCAGGTTGCGGGCCAGGGCCATGGTGAAGGCCTTGTCCGTCGGGTGCTTGCTATGGAGCGCCGCGTAGTGCTGGGCAGCCTCGCCATAGCTGGCGTTCCGTTCGGCCATCATGGCTGCCTGCCGCAGGGTCGGCTCCACGTCCGCCGTCTTCTCTTCCTTGGGGACCGGCGGATCGGAATACATCGCGCATCCGGACGCGGCGATGCACAGCGCCACCGAGCCCAGCAATCGCGTCGTGGAACGGATCATTTTTCCCCTTACCTCTGCGGTTCTCGGCCGCGTTAACTGATCGTTGAGGATGTTCTGATGGAGTATCGAACTATCAACAGCATGGCCGCACATGATGAACAAATGGTTTAGAAAGAGGGGATCGATGAGTATGTTCCGATCGACTTGGCCGCTATTGGCGGCCGCGACCATTACCTTGTCAGCGGCAGGCAGCGTCTCCGCGGCAGATCCCGTCAGCGTCGAGGTGAACGGTGCCCGCCTCTTGAAGCTGGACGCCCCTGCCAGCGACGTCGTGATCGGCAATCCCAATGTCGCCGACGTCACGGTGCAGACGCCCAATCAGCTGGTCGTCATCGGCCGCATGCCGGGCGTCACGCGCCTCATCGTGATGAGCGATGGCACAGTCTCACTGGATGCCCAGGTCGTGGTCAGCGCAATGAACGCCAGTGCGCAGGTTTCTGTGTTCGCGTCCCAGGGTGGTCCGATCACCGAAACGGAATATGCGTGCGCCTCCAATCGCTGCACCTTGGTGAGTTCGAATCCGGTCACCGGCGGCGGCGGCGGTGCCGGTGCAACTGGTGGCGGCGATGGCTCGATTCCGACCGAACCCACTGTGGACCAGATTCCCCCAGGCACGCCTGGCGGCGGCGGCGGCGGCGGTGGCGGCAGCAACCCGTCCTACTAGCATCGCTTGAGCAAGATCATGAGAGTGCGATCCGTTTCCGTCGGGTCGCGTTCTCGCTTTATTGTGGAAGCTGAACCCGAGCTGAACAAGCCGGTCACGCTTTCTTGCGTTTGACAGCGGTGCTAGAGGCTTATCTGTCATTCCTCCGTCAATCACCGGGAACCACTTGATGCAACACCTTGTCCATCGTCGATCCGTCCTGCGCACCATGAGCGTCGCCCTTTCGCTGGCCTTCCTGTCAACCGGGGTCTTGGCCGATCAGCCGGGCCAGAACGGCGCGCCAGGCGCGCAGCCGCAAGCAACGCAGTTGCAGACCGCGCAGTCGCCGGACGTCGGCGACATCTTCATCGGCGAGCTCGAGAAGCGCATCATCAGCGACTATTACAGCCGCCATCTGGTGGCGTATCAGCAGAGCCCGGACGGGGTCGAATACGGCAAGCACAAGAACAAGAAGAACAAGCACAAGGGCCTGCCGCCCGGCCTCGCCAAGAAGGGCACCTTGCCGCCGGGCATCGCCAAGCAGCTCGCCCGCAACGGGCAGTTGCCGCCGGGCCTCGACTATCATCCGCTGCCGCACGACCTGATCGTGCAGCTGCCGCCGGTGCAGGCCGGCTATCGCTACACGATCGTGGACAACAGGGTGCTGCTGGTCCAGGCTGCCAGCAATCTCATCCTCGATGTGCTCGAGGTGGCGGCGCTGGAGATACTGAACTAAGGCTCGGCCGGGCGCCGCAATTCGGCGGCCGCCGTCGCGCGCAGCTCTCTGCGGATGATCTTGCCTGTCGTTGTCATCGGCAATTCGCCGACGAAGGCGATCTCGCGTGGATATTCGTGGGCGGCAAGACGCGTCTTCACGTGCGCCTGGATGTCGCGCGCAAGCGCGTCGCTTGGCAGGTGGCCGTCCTTGAGCACGATATAGGCCTTCACGATCTCGGTGCGCTCGGGATCCGGCTTGCCGACGACGCCGGCGAGGCGGACGGCCGGATGACCCAGCAGGCAATCCTCGATCTCGCCCGGCCCGATGCGATAGCCGGCGGAGGTGATGACGTCGTCATCGCGGCCGACGAACCTGATCCAGCCTTCCTGATCCATGATCCCGGTATCGCCGGTCAGCAGCCAATCGCCAACGAACTTGGCTTCTGTGGCTTCGGGGTTGCGCCAGTATTCCAGGAACATCACCGGATCGGGCCGCTTGACCGCGATGTTGCCGAGCGCGCCCTCCGGCACGCTGCCCCCCGCCTCATCGACGATCGCGAGCCGGTGGCCAGGAACAGCACGCCCCATGATGCCGGGACGCGCGGGCATCAGCTTCGCGCTGGATGAGACGATCATGTTGCATTCGGTCTGGCCGTAGAACTCGTTGATGGTGAGGCCGAAGACCCGCCTGCCCCACTCGATCAGCTCCGCGCCCAGGGTCTCGCCGCCGCTGGCGATCGAGCGCATGGCGAGGCGCCAGCGCTTTTCCGGCTCCGGCACGGTGCGCATGATCTTGAGCGCGGTCGGCGGCAGGAACGCGTTGCGGATGCCGAAATCCTGGATCAGCTGGAACGCGGCCTCGCCGGTGAATTTCTCGAACCGGCGCGCAATCACCGGCACGCCGTGGTGCAAGGCGGGCATCAGCACATCCAGCAGCCCGCCGATCCACGCCCAATCCGCCGGGGTCCAGATCCTGTCGCCGGGCTGGGGCAGCAGGTCGTGACTCATCTCGACGCCCGGCAGATGGCCCAGCAGCACGCGATGGGCATGCAGCGCGCCCTTTGGCTGGCCGGTCGTGCCCGAGGTGTAGATGATGAGCGCGGGATCGTCCGCCGCGGTGTCGACCGGTTCGAACTCCGGCGCGTGCTCCGCCGACTCCGCCGCCAGATCACGGCAATCCCCGACGGCACCGTCGATGCAAAGGATGTGCGCCAGGTCGGGCAGGCTGCTTCGGATCTCCGCCAGCTTCGCCGCGCCGTCGCGATTGGCGATGACGGCCCTGGTGCCGGAATTGGCCAGCCGATACTGCAGTGCCTCCGGCCCGAACAACGCGAACAAGGGGACCGCAATCGCGCCCAGCTTATAGATCGCGATGTGGCCAATCGCCGTTTCCGGCGCCTGCGGCAGCAGGACAGCGACCCGGTCGCCGCGTCCGATACCCAGCGCGCGCAGCAGGTTGGCGAGGCGGTTGGACGAGGCGCGCAGCGCGCCGTAGCTGTGGTCGCGCGCTGCGTTGTCGGAGCCGACGAAGGTGAGCGCAATGCGCTCCGGCTCCTGCGCTGCCCAGCGGTCGCACACATCGACGCCGATATTGTAGCGTTGGGGCACCTGCCAGCGGAAATCGCGGGCCAAAGCGGAATAGCTGTCGGCAACTGGCAACATGCCCGAAGTCTGCCGGGGCGATGCTTCCCACGCAACCTTCGAAAATGGCGCCTGGTGATTCATTTTGCTGCTCTTTTTCAAACCGGTGGCGAGCGCCGGCAAAGGCTCTATGATATGATGCCTCTGTTTTCGAATCGTCGTGCGGGGGACGAATGAATAACCGGGTCAATTCTCTGGGCCAGCCGGTCGGCTATCAGGTGCCGCATTGGAAGCCGGTTAGCCTGCCGCCGCGCTCGCCGATCGCCGGACGCTACTGTCGGATCGAGCCGATCGACCCGGATCGCCACGCCGCCGACCTGTTCGAGGCAATCTCCGACGATGCCGATGGACGAAGCTGGACCTACATGGCCTATGGCCCGTTCGGCACCCTGCCGGAATATCGCGCCTGGATGAAAGCGACGTGCCTCGGCGATGATCCTCTGTTCCACGCCGTTATCGATGGCGCAACCAACAAGGCAGTCGGAGTCGCCTCCTATCTGCGCATCGATCCGAAGTTTGGCGTGATCGAGACCGGCCACATCCACTATTCGCCGCGCTTGCAGCGCACGCGCGCCGCGACCGAGGCGATGTACCTGATGATGCACCGGGTGTTCGAGGAACTGGGCTATCGCCGCTACGAGTGGAAATGCGACGCACTGAACGAGCCATCGCGCCGGGCCGCCGCGCGCCTCGGGTTCAGCTTCGAAGGCGTGTTCCGCCAAGCCGTCATCTACAAGGGGCGCAATCGCGACACTGCCTGGTTCGCCATCATCGACCACGAATGGCCGGCGCTGAAAGCGGCCTATGAGACTTGGCTCGATCCCGGCAATTTCGATGTCCACGGCAATCAGCAGCAGAGCCTCGGCGCCCTGACGGCCGCCGCTCTCAAGGGCTCGGCCTGACGAGGCACCTTCGCCCTCTGCCGCGCGCTCGGCTACATATATCGGCCTAAATCGCGGCCTGCCCTTGCGGAAGGAGGGGGTAATCGCTATGTATATGCCATCGAGTTTCGGCCGATCGCCTTGGCCTCGCCGCTTACAGCGCGCCTGACTGACGACTTTCTTCCCAGATCCTCGACTTGACTTGCCGCGTCAATAATGCGGCTTAACTACACACGACTAAAGGATAATTCTATGAGCACAGGTACTGTAAAGTGGTTCAATAGCCAAAAGGGCTTCGGTTTCATTCAGCCGGAAGACGGCAGCAAGGACGTTTTCGTTCATATCAGCGCGGTCGAACGCGCTGGGATGAGCAACCTGAGTGAGGGCCAGAAGGTCTCCTACGAGATCGTTGCCGATCGCAAGACCGGTAAGTCCTCCGCTGAGAATCTGCGCGCCGCCTAAGCGGCCGCAAGAATAGCCACACCGCTTTAGCCACGGATGTACTGGCAAGGCAGATGGTTTTGAGCCCCGCGTCTGGTCTCCAGGCGCGGGGTTCTTGTTGAAGATTTCTCAAGGAATAGAACTCATGATCATGAGACGCCGCCTATCCACATTCCAAGGCCGCCCCGCCGGGGAACAAGCCTCGTCGGGTCCGAAAGCCCGCCCGGATCAGGCGGCCCGGAATGCCATGAAGGCAGACCGCGCGCGCGACGCAGCACTTGCGACGCAAGAATACGAGGCCGAGAAGCGCGCCGTCCTCGCCAATACCGAACGGCTTCGGGCACTGCGCCTGGCGCGCGAGGCCGGCGGCGGAACACCTGCGACGACGAAGAAACCGGTTAAGAAGGTCTGATAGATGCATCTTTCGACCGGCGGCGGACATGACGACATCATGTATCCGTCCGCCATCCCATTCGTGCTTGTTCACCTCGGCTGCTTCGCGGCTATCTGGTCCGGCATCACATGGCCCGCGGTTGCTATCTGCGCGACATTGTATGGCCTGCGCATGTTCGCGGTGGTGGCTGGATATCACCGCTACTTCTCGCACCGCGCCTACTCGACCAGCCGTGCCTTCCAATTCGTGCTCGCAGTCCTGGCCCAGACCACCGCACAAAAGAGCGTCCTCTGGTGGGCGGCAAAGCACCGGCACCATCATGTGCATTCCGACACTGAGGAGGACGTGCATTCGCCTCGGCGCAAGGGCTTCACCTACAGCCATCTGGGATGGATCTTCGATCGCAAGCATGACCAAGCGGACCTGACCAAGGTCGCAGATCTGACGCGCTATCCCGAACTGATGTGGCTGAAGAAGCTGGAGCTGCTGCCGGCGATCGTGACCGCCATCTTGTGCTTCCTGATCGCTGGTTGGTCAGGACTGGTGGTCGGCTTCCTGTGGAGTACGGCGCTGGTCTATCACGCCACCTTCTGCATCAATTCTCTGGCGCACGTGCATGGCAACAAGCGCTATGTGACGGGCGATGATTCCCGCAACAACTGGTTCCTCGCGATCCTCACGCTCGGCGAGGGCTGGCACAACAACCATCACGCCTACCAGAGCAGCGTCCGGCAAGGATTCAGATGGTGGGAGGTCGACCCGGCCTACTATGTGCTCCGGGCGATGGCTGTGGTCGGCCTGGTCTGGGACCTCAAGACTCCGCCCGAGCATGTGGTGCGCAATGAGCAACGGCTTGGCGCGCGCATCGTCAACCGAGCGGCCGAACAGCTTGCGGCGCATTTCAACTCCGAACGGATCGCGGTCGCGATCACGTCGGCGCTGCACGGACCTGCGTTGTCTTCCTTGCAGGACAGCCTCGGCCGCGCGCGCGAGCGCACGAGCGAGTTGTTGATGACCGTGCATTTGCCGCAGATGCCGAGCCGCGACGAGTTCCTGGCGCAGGCAAAGGCGATGTTCGCGCGAACCATCTCGTTGGACGAGATCGTCGACCGCGCCTACGATCTGCTGCTCGCATCGGTCGGCGCCCGGCTGGCACCGATTCCCGTTTCGTCGGACCGCAAATAATCCGCGTCTCTGTCTAGGGTCAGGACCCATAAACTGAACAGAAAACTCGGATGACGACTTCGAGCCCAGGATGGACCTCATCAGCCGGTCGGCGGCTTGCCCGTGTTAACCGCCAATTGAGCGGCGAAAGCCCGTTTGTAGGCAGGCCGCGTTTCACCGCGGGCGAGATAGGCTGCTAGGTTTGGGTATTCGTCCAGAATGCCCGATGATTTCAGCCTGAGCAGCACCGACACCATCATCAGATCGCCCGCACTGAACGCACCATCGAGCCAGTCGGCATCGCCCAGGCGGGCGGAAAGTTGTTTCAGCCGGTTGCGAACGCGATCCTCGACCAGAGGCAAGCGCTCGTCATGCCAGGGCTTGTCACCCTCCAGGAGCCTAGCGGTTCCAAGTTCAAGGATTGGCGGCTCCACCGTGTTGACCGCGGCAAACATCCAAGTGATCGCGCGCGCCCGGGCATTGGCGTCATCCGGCAGAAGTCCCGCATGGCGTTGGGCGATATGGAAGACGATCGCCCCTGTCTCGAACAGGGCGAGATCGCCTTCCTCATAAGTCGGAATCTGGCCGAAAGGATGAAGGGCCAGATGCGCCGGTTCCTTAATCGCACGAAACGAAACAAGGCGAACCTCGTAGGGTTGGCCCACTTCCTCAAGCGCCCAGCGAACGCGCGTATCACGCGCCAGTCCCCTGCCGCCATCGGGTGACCGTTCAAAGGCGGTAATGGTGATGGTCATCGTGAGGCTCCTCCTTGGCCAAAATCATCGGCTGCGGTGCGGGCAAGCTGTCAAGGCAAGCTCACCGAGATTGAAGAGGACCCCGTTCCGTGTCCGGTTTGTCCGCACAGCAGACCTTTGCAAACTCTAATTCATCTGATGTGACATCGTGATTCAAGCACGGCAGGAGGAACTGCCGATGTCTGATCAATTCTGGCTGACTAAAGCTCAGCTTAAGCGCATCGAATCCTTTTCCCCCGGACGCGTGGCATTCCGCGCGTGGACGACCCAGAGCGGCCCGCCCGACCGCGTGATGATCGACAGCACGCATTTTAAGGCGCATCGGACGGTCGCCAGTCTGCTCAAAAGGGGGATTCACCCCGTCTCATCGGCCGCACGAAAGGCGGGCTGAACTCCAAGCTGCACGCGGTTTGCGATGGCGCCGGTCGGCCAGTTATCTTTCTTCTTACAGAAGGACAAATGAGTGACCATAAGGGCGCGGCTCTGATCTATCCAATGCTGCCAGACGCCGAGACGCTTATTGCCGACAAGGGCTATGATAGTGATGCATTCCGAGAGGCTCTCGCCGGACGAGGCATCACGCCTTGCATTCCACCGCGAGCCAAGCGCCGGTTGCCCGCAACATACTGCGGGACTTTGTATCGACAGCGCCAAAGGTCGAGAACATGTTCGCAAGGCTAAAAGACTGGCGGCGCATCTCAATGCGCTACGACCGCTGCGCCCACACATTCTTCAGCGCTATCTGCATCGCGGCAACCGTTATCTTTTGGCTCGGTCAATGAGTCCTGACCCTAGACTGCGATGCTGAGCTCCGGTTCCAGCACGTCATTATCCGCGGTGAGCGACGGCACCGGCTTGAAGTTGCTGCGGTATTCGGCGGGCGTGACGCCGGTATAGCGCCGGAAGATTTGGCGGAAGAACGTGACGTTGTCGTAGCCGACGGCCGAGCCTACCCGCTGCACGGATGTCGCACTGTCTTCCAGCATCTGCCGCGCCGCAGCGACGCGGAACATCTGCAGATACGCACCGGGCATTGCGCCCGTCGCCGCCTTGAAACGCCGGAGGAAGTTGCGGCGGCTCATCCCCGCATGCTGCGCCAGCTCGTCGATCGACAGCGGTTTGGCGAAATTGGCCTGCAGGTATTCCTCGACCTGGCGGATTTTCTGGTCGGCATGCGGCCGCGACACCGGCAGGATCGAGTACCCCGCCTGGTAGAATCGCGGCATGTTGATGAGCAAGGCCTTGGAGCACTCCACCGCGACTTGATGGCCGCACAATTTCTCCACCAGATAGAGGCTGAGATCGACGGAGGCATAGACGCCGCCGCTGCAGAACAGCCCGCCATCCTCCGTGATCAGCACTTCCGGACGCCAATCCACTTTCGGATAGAGCCGTTCGAAGTATCGCGCCACGCCCCAATGCGTGGTGGCGCGGCGCCCGTCGAGCAGACCGGCTTCGGCCAGGAAGGCGACCCCCGTGCACAGGCCACCGATCATGGCGCCCTTGTTGTGCCACCGGCGCAGCCACGGCGCGAGCTCCGCCGGCTGTTGCCGCCACGTGGCCGGATCCAGGCTGGACGCCGAGACCAGGATGAGGTCGGCACGCTCGATCGCATCGATTGACGATTGCGGCGAGATGCTGAGTCCGTAGGCGCTGGTCACCGGTGCGCCATCGATCGAGGCGACCGAGATGCGGAACTTCGGCTCTGCCCCATGTCCATCCAGGACGTTCCACATCCGTCCGGCGGCGTAGAAGACCTCCATTGGCCCGATGGAGGTCGAGGCGTAGCCGTCATTGACCAAGACGATAGTCACGTCCAACATTTGGAACCCCCACAATTTTCATTCGATGTTCCACATCTATCACCAAGATTCTGTGCCACTCCAGGGACATCAGCTTGTTGGCACGATCACCCCCTCTCAATGTCACTTTCGCTGTGCCCGCCGTACCGCACTTCAGGCCAATCCAGCCCGCTGCAGCCATCGCGTCGTTTTTCACATATTAATTGTGTTCAATTATCCATCCCTCGGCGCGATCAACCGGCGAGCGCTCCGATCTGAGGAGCCTCCGTGTGAAACGCGGCGGCTTTGTCGTGACCGTGGCATGCAATCTCGCTTTGGCACGATCGCCATCCATCAATGACATTTTCATCGCTTTCGGCATCGGGGCTTCCGGCGCATCTCTGGATCACTGCGCGGACGACCAAAGACTGTCAGGAGACACGACGTGAATACGACGGGACCTGCGATGCAAACCCAAGCCGGTGCGCCAGCGCCCACTCTGGCGGGACTCGCGCTCGGCTTCTGGAGGCGCTTGCAGCTGAGGTTACGCCCGCGCAAGCGATCGCTCGAAACTATGTCGGACCACCTGCTCGCCGACCTCGGACTGAATCGTCCGGGCTACGCACAGCCGACGTTGGAGCGCTACATCCACCGATAACTCAGCAAGGAGAGCTACATGCCACGCTATCTCGTAGAACGCACTTTCCCCGACGGGCTCGGGCTCACTCAGAACAAGGAAGGCGCTCAGGTCTGCCTCGACGTCGTGGCGGAGAACGCCCAGGAAGGCGTGACATGGGTTCACTCCTATTTCACGCCGGACCGCAAGAAGAGCTACTGCATCTATGACGGCCCGAATCCGGACTCGATCCGCAAGGCCGCGCAGCGCACCAAGATCCCGGTCGACAAGGTCACCGAAGTGCGCGTGCTTGACCCCTATTTCTTCCGCGCCGACTGACGCGCGCGATTGAATGATGCTTCGGCCCGCCGCCGGCACCCCCGGCGGCGGGCCGAGTACTTTTTGAACGCGAGCAGCGTTCGCTCGCTTCGATCGACTTGATCGGAGGTGTCGTCGACCGGCGCGCCGACACGCCGCCACCTTGCCACCTCCATGATATCCTTCCTATGATTGGGCCAGTCGCTGAACGCCGATGGGAGATGGCTGCCATGATTGTTCGCCCGCTTGCCGCTCTGGCTCTCTGCCTTGCTTTGTCGCCGGCCAGCGCCGCGTTCGCAGAGGACGCGCCGGCCAACGACAATTTGAACGCCGTCCTGTGGATGCAGCGCTCGGTTGAATACAAGGCGAATACGCTGGCGGTGTTCGCGCTGGCAGAGATGCGGCTCGATCAGGCACTGAAGGACAAGGACTGGACGGCGGCCCCGGCCGAACAGACCGGCGATTTCGAGGATCTCGAGCCCGCAATCGTGCTCGATGTCGATGAGACGGTACTGGACAATTCCGGCTTCCAGGCCTGGATGGTGACGAACGGCACGAGCTTCAATCCGAAGACCTGGACCCAGTTCGTGAAGTCGGAGACCTCCACGGCCATCCCGGGCGCGGTCGAGTTCGCCAAATATGCGGACGAGAAGGGCGTGAGGGTGTTCTACGTCACCAACCGCACCAAGCAGGAAGAAGACCCGACGCGCGAGAACATGAAAAAGCTCGGCTTCCCGATGGGCGGCAATCTCGACACCATCTTGAGCGCGAAGGAGCAGCCCGACTGGGGCTCCGCCAAGGGCACGCGGCGCGCGGCGATCGCCAAGCATTACCGCATCCTGCTGCTGGTCGGCGACAATTTCGGCGACTTCACCGATGCCTATAAAGGCAGCGAGGATGAGCGGCTGAAGGTGTTCGAGGAGAGCGCGGCACACTGGGGCCATGACTGGCTCATGCTGCCCAATCCCAGCTACGGCTCGTTCGAATCCGCGCCCTATGGCGGCAATTTCAAGCTGCCGCCCGAAGAGCAGCGCGCAGCCAAGCGCGGTGTCCTGACGCCGTGGAATGGGCAATAACGGGATGATGGCTTCTTCCCGAGACCACATTGAGGTGTTGCGGTAGGTTCGGCATCCATCGAGGGGGATAATCATGGTCACGATTCACGCTGCCCAAGCTGGGCAAGGCGGCGCCGTGCGCATCGCCTGCATCAACAAGGCGAAACTGGAGCTCGGCGTTCCGTTCGACAAGCTCACGGCCGCTCTGCAGAAATGCTACGACCAACACTTTCTGCCGGTCTGGGGCTATCCCGTGGAGCTCTACAACACTGACAAGGCAAAGCCGACGGATTGGCAGTTCATCTACTTCGACACGCCGGAAGACGCAGGCTTCCTCGGCTATCACGAACTCACCAAGAACGGCCAGCCGGTCGCGAAGATCTTCCTCCAGCCAACCTTCGACGCCGGCGATCCCATCAGTCTCACTGCCTCCCACGAATTGTTCGAGATGGTGATCGACCCGATCGCCAATCTGTGGGCGGAAGCCGATGACGGCACGGAATACGCCTACGAGATGTGCGACCCGGTGGAAGAGGACAGGTTCCTGGTCGACGGACTCCAGATGTCGAATTTCGTCCACCCGGCCTGGTTCGAACCCTTCAAGCATCCGAAGGGCACGAAGTTCGACCATCTGGGATTGCTCAAGAAGCCCTTCTCGATGACCAAGGGCGGATACGTCGTCCGGAAAATAAAGGGCAAGGCCGTCGAGGAATTCGCCAATGACAAGAAGAAGAAACGATTCTCCAAGGAGAACCGCAAGGGTCATCGCAGCGAACACCGCAAGCTGGACGGCGAGCTGATCAAGCCGGAGAAGAAAAAGAACAAGGGGAAGAAGCACAAGAAGGAATAGGCGCGCGGCGACGCGCACACGTCGCTGCTCGCCCCACTATGCCAGCTCCGCGATTACCTCATCGGTGGTGCGCTGGCGGCAATAGCCCTTGATGGCGCGCAGGGAATTGTCGTGCCGCTCCTTGCTGTAGGTGAGGCAGGCATCCATCACTTCCGTCACCAGATAGCCGAGATCGCAGGCGTCCCGGATCGCCGACTCGACGCACTGATCGGTGATGAGTCCGCTGATGACCAGCTGCTTCACCCCGAGATTGCGCAGCAGGTAATCGATGTGGGTAGAGACGAACACGCTGGAAGATGATTTCGGCAGGCAGATCTCGTCATCGCTTGGCGCCAACTCGTCGATCACCTTGCCGTCCCAGGAACCTTTCGGCACATTGAAGCCGGTGATCTTGTAATCGAGGCTGCGGTCGCGCCCGTCTTTGGTCAGGCTTTCGATCGTGGTGTAGAGCACCTCCACCTTCGCCCTGCGGAAAGCTGCTTGCAGCCGCTGCATGTTGGGAATGACGCGCGCCGCAAGCTCGCGGAAATACCAGCCGTATCTCGCCTGGAACTCCGCCTCCGGAATGTCGCGAAACTCCGCCCCGTCCCGCTTGGCGGAGAAGTTCTGCACATCAATGAACAGCAACGCCGATTGCGCGGCAACGAGGGGGATTTCGCGGCTCAAGGGTTGGGTCATGCAGGCCTCATATCGCACAAATCCGCCGAGCATTTTCGCTGGCGATCAGGTGCACGATCTCGTCGGCTTCGCGTACCGTGCAGAAATCCTCCGCGATCCAGCGGTCGAGGCGCTGCTTTACGCCGCGGCGGAACAGCAATTGTCCGAGATAATACAGCTCCGACAGACCGAACGCGTCGGAGGAATAAAGCTGCTTGGTAAACTTCCCCATTTCCAGCGCCTCGCCGAAGATATCGGCGGAGCTGGGGCCGGTGTAGTTCTGCACGCAGCCGACATCGTAATAGACGTTCTGGAAGATCTCCGACAGCCAGCCCGCCTCGCGCTGGAACGGATAGCAATGCAGGAGCGTGACCGGCACCTGCCACGTCTCCATCGCCGCGATGAAGTCGGTGAAGTGCGTCGGATCGCAGGCGTGCATGTAAATGTCGGGATCGCCGAATCCGACATGGACTTGCAGCGGGAACTTGCGGGCGCGGCACAGTTCCGCGCCGATCCACAGGCCATGGCGGATGATTGTGCGGTCATTCAGCCGCCATTTTCCCATCTCCACCGCCCTCCGGAACCAGTCGCTGGCCGCGCCGATCACCTCCGCCTTGGTGGGCGCGCTCTGGTCGATGTTGAAGGTCGTGCGATAGGCGACGATGGTCTTGAGCCCGACGGCGTTCTTGGCGCGCGCCTCCAATGCAGCGGCGAAGGTATCCGAGAAGTCGCTCGCGGAGATTCCGCTCTTCGCCACTTCCTCTGCTACCGCCTCGATGCGAACCACTTCATGCGCCGGCTTGCCGGCGGCTTTGCCCATCTCCTTCCAGCTGAGGATGGCTTCGGAGCGGTGGCCGGTATCCACCAGCAATCGCTCGAGACCGGCGCTCATGAGGAACCGCCGGTTGACCTCCGCCGCGCCTAACTCCAGCCGGCGCGCGACATAGGCTTCGCCGCTGCTGAGCGGCTCCAGATCCAGCACCGGCGCGCAGAAGCGGCGGATCACCAGGCCGAGCGGCTTCTGGAATTCGCTGGTGCCGGGCGGCGGCGGCAGGTAGCTCTCGCTGAACATCGCCTGGAAGGCTGCATAGTCCAGCTCCGCCGGCGAGACGCCATGGCAATGATGATCGATCAGCGGCAGATCGAGCGCCAGATCCAGCGGCTGCTCAGTAGGCATCGTGATAGCGCTGGCACATGTAGCGCGGATCCTGGTCCGCGAACATCGCGGCCTCGATCCGCTTCACAGCCGTATACGTCAAATACATGTTCGGCGACATCCAGGACTTGACTAGCTCGTCGGCCTCCAGCACGTCCAAAGCCTCCGCGAGGGTCGACGGCAGTGCGACGATGTCAAGGCGCTTGCGCTCCTCCTCGGTCAGCTCTCCAGGGTCGCGATCCACCACGGGCGGGAGCGGCAGCTTTTCGCGGATGCCGGCAAGGCCTGCATTCACCAGGGCGCCGATCACCATGTAGGGGCTGGCGGTCGCATCGGGGATGCGGATCTCCAGGTTGAATGCCCTGGCGCGCTTGGCCGGATCGCGCTCCGGCGAGGGGCAGACCCGGATCGAGGCTTCGCGATTCTGAATGCCGAAGGCGTTATAGCCGCAGCTCCAATGGCTCGGGCCTAGGCGTAGATACGAAACCGGGCTCGGCGCCATCAGCGCGCACAAGGCTGGCATGTGCCGGACCACGCCGCCGATGAAATGTTGCGCGACGGCCGAGATGTTGGTCGGCACATCGGGATCAAAGGCCGCGTTCCTGGTCCCTTCATCGCGGAAGCTGAAATGGAGGTGCGCTCCGTTGCCGACCTGGTCCGGTTGCGGCTTGGGCGTGAAACTGGCGCGCAAGCCGAGCCGCCGCGCCGCTTCGCGGATCACCTCGCGCGCGACGATGGCGCGGTCGCCTGCCATGGCCCCCAAGGCAGGCGCACAGGAAACCTCGTATTGCAGCACGCCATATTCCGGCTCGACGGTTTCCACGCCGACCTTTGCTGCGAGTAGCGCCCTCGTCGTATCGCGCAGGAATTCGGCGTTGATGCGCACCTGCTCCAGCGAGAACGGCACGCACCAATTCTTCTCCCCGCCGCTCAGCAGGAACTCATGCTCGAAGGCGCCGACGAATTGCAGGCCGGTCTCCGCCTTGAGCGCTGCGAGCGCCTTGGTCATGAAGCTGCGCGTGCAGCATTCCCAGTTGCTGCCGTCCGGCATCTTGGAATCGCACAGGAAGAAATGGAGCGCCGCGGCATCGGGCCAGATATCGACCCGCGTCTCGGTCTCCGCCACCGGCGTCTGACGCACCTCCAGCATGGGACCCCAGGGATTGGGCGCGATATGCTCGAACGGCGTCAACGCCTGGCCCGCGACCGCCCAGCCAAGGCCATATTCCATGCGCCGCCCGATGTCGGCCGCCGGCACGCCGCGTACGCGTGTCAGGCCCACCAGGTCGTTCCACGCCAGATAGATGATGTCGCCTTCCGCCATGAAGCCTGCCCCGCGACCTATGATTCTCGATTGAACGACCTTGCCGAGGCACGTTAGATGGAGGGCATGGAATTATCAACCGACCGGCCGCGATGACCGACCTGCCATTTCGCCTCGTCAATGAGGCGGGTTCTTCGCCTATCGTCATCATCTGCGACCATGCCAGCAATCGCGTGCCACCGCCTTATGGCAATCTCGGCCTGCCGCGGACTGCTTTTCAGCAGCACATCGCCTGGGACATCGGTGCCGCCGCGATCAGCGAGATCCTGGCGCGCCGCTTCAATGCGCCGGCCATCCTTTCCCAAGTGTCGCGACTTTTAATCGATTGCAATCGTGGTTTCGAGGACCCAGACCTCACGCCCAGCGTCAGCGACGGTACCGACGTGCCGGCCAACCAGAACCTCTCGCCAGCGGAGCGCGACAAGCGCTGGCATGACTTTCATCAGCCCTATCACCAAGCGATCGCAGATGTGATCGAGCGCAAGCTGGCGGACAGTCAGCAGCCGATCGTGCTCTCCATCCATTCCATGACGCCGTCGCTGCGCGGCATCGCGCGGCCGTGGCAGATCGCCGTGTGCTGGGCCGAGGACCAGCGCCTCAGCGCGCCGACGCTCGCGGCCTTGCGCGCACGCTCCGGAATCGTGATCGGCGACAACGAACCTTATATGCTCGACCTCGAGGAGGATTACTCTGTCCCGATCCACGCCCTGCGCCGCGGCCTCAAGCATCTTCAGATCGAGTTTCGCCAGGACGAAATCGCCGACCAAGCCGGCCAGCAACGCTGGGCCGCTCTGTTCGGCGATTGTCTGGAAGAGGTATTGGCGAAGGCTCGTTGACCCTACCCCACCCGCGCCTTCAGCTTTGCCAGCCAGTCTTCGATGCGGGCGCGGTTTACGCCGAAATCGCCCTTGCCGTAGAGCGAGCGGCTGTAGATGGCAAGCGTCGCATGCGCATCATCAACCGGAATGAAGCGCACCGTGATGATGTCGGGAAAATGCAGCAGGCGCGAGCGCTGCACGTAATCCACCTGCATGTTGGTCAGTTCGCGCCGAAGCACCTGCACGCGCGGTTCCGCCGCGAGCATCTCGTCCCACGCCACTTGCAGCTGGTCCACCGGAACATCGAAGACCGGCGCCGCGCCATCGGTCTCGGCAGTGCACAGGCCGGGCGGACAGAGCAGATATTGGTTGGGTGCCGGCCCACGCTGCAAGGCAGCGAAATCGACGGTCGGAACATCGCCGACCGGGAAGACCACGGTCTCCAGCGTGCTGCCTTCCCACACCAGGGCGGCGGCGGCAATGACGATGCCGATGATCGTAACCAGGAGATAGCGCAGGAACTGCATCATCGATGCAATCCACCGGACGGCTCGAATTCGAATGCGCTGCGGGTCATGCTCTTTGTCCTCTCGTCTTCTTGGTTTTCCGGCTGCCCCTCCCCATAGCAGCCGCCACCTTCACCTCGCCCTCATTGCTCGCCCGCGCCTCCTCGATCAGCCAATCGGCAACCTTCCGTGCCGCCGTGCTTTGCGCCCTGCCATGCGCGCGCACCAGATAATAGGCCGCCCTCCCGATTGCCCGGTCGCGGAACAACGGCACCAATCGCCCATCCTTCAGCAACGGGTCGATGATCGGCCGCCGCCCCATGCCGATTCCCACCCCATCCAGCACAGCGGGCACGACCAATTCAGCCGAGCTGAGCGTGATCATGTTTGATGTTCGCGGCGGCTGCAAGCCGTGCGCGCCGCACCACTCTCTCCACTCATCAGGATGTAGCGCATTGGAAATTATGCGGCTGGTCTTCAGCAGCTCTGCCGGATCGCGGGGCGGGTGCTTGCGCAGAAAATGGGCGCTCGCCACAGGAAAATACAGCTCCGCCATCAGCTGGCGCGCCTCGACGTCGCGCCAGCCTCCAGCGCCGTAGCGAATCGCGAGATCGATCTGTTCGCGCCCCAGGTCGCAGATCCGGTTGGTCGCCACCAATTGCAGATCGATCGCGGGATGAGCCTGCTGCAGCTTTGCCATGCGCGGGATCAGCCAGAATGCCGCGATCGAGGTTGGTGACGTCAGCGTGACACGCTGCCGGCGCGGCGCGGCCATCATGTCCTCGGTCGCCGCCTGGATCGTGGCGAGGGCCGGCCGGATCGCCTGATGGAAACGCGCACCCGCCGCCGTCAGGCGCAATTCGCGCCCGTGCCGCTCGAACAAGGCGACGCCCAGAAATTCCTCCAGCTTCTTGACCTGGTGGGAGACTGCGGATTCGGTGAGGCCCAGCTGTTCCGCCGCCGCGCGCAGGCGCCCGCATTCCGCCGCAGCGAAGAATGATTTCAAGGGCGCGAAGGGCGGGAACTTCAGCATGCGTCATTTGAACTTTCTTCAAGTATCGCTGCAAGCAAATTCGCTTATTTACGCAGTCTATTGCGACCAAATTGGACCTGTCACTGAAACCCAATTCATGGTGCTCCGATGATGAAGACCTTCAGTTCCAGCCAGGGCCGCATCCGCTACGACATCCACGGCGAGGGCGCGCCGCTCATCCTCGTCCACGGCACGCCGAGCTCGTCTTTTGTCTGGCAGAACGTTTGGCCGCGCCTCAGCGGCCGCTGGCAGGTGATCACCTATGACCTCGCCGGCTATGGCGAATCCGACAAATATCCGGAGCAGGATGTGCGCCTGCGCGCGCAGGCACATGTGCTGGCCGAGCTGATCGCGCATCTCGGCCTCGAGCGCCCGCATCTGGTCGGCCATGATTTCGGCGCAGCCACCGTGCTCGGTGCGCACCTCGCGGAAGAGGTGGCGGTGGAAAGCCTCACCATCGTCGACGGCGTCACGCTCAACCCCTGGGGCACGCCCTATTCATTGCTGGTGCGCGCCAATGTCGGCGTGTTTCAGGCCCTGCCCGATTATGTGCATGAGGCGATGCTGGCTGCGCATCTGCGTTCCGCCGTCAGCCGCGTGCTGGATGATGCGACCTTGCAGGCGCTGCTCGCGCCCTGGACCGGTGACGTCGGCCAGGCGGCCTATTACCGGCAAGTCGCGCAATATGACCACGATTTCACCGGCTTCCTGGAGACGCGCTATCCGCGCATCAAGGTGCCGACGCAGATCCTGTGGGGCGCCGAAGACCGCTGGATTGCGCCAGAGACGGCGACGCGTCTGCAAGCGCTCATTCCCGACGCGCGCCTTGCGTATCTGCCCGACGCCGGTCACTTCGCAATGCTGGATACGCCGAATGCCGTGGTGGAGAGGATCGAGGCGTTTATCGGCGGCCTGTAGCGCCGTCACGCCAGCTCGAAATTCTGCACGAAATCGGGCGGAGGCGGACCGCCGGTCGACCACAGGAAGAAACCGTCCTGCGGGTCCCAATCACGCACCTGCCACTCCGCATCGCCCGGCACGAAATCGATGTCGAGGAAGTATTCCGCCAGCCCATTCCAGGGATCTCGAATGTAATAGAAGAAGTTCGAGCCGACGACGTGGCGGCCGAGGCCCCAGGCCGCGCGATATCCCGCACCGACCAGCCGCTCGGCGCCGCTCACGATCTCGTCGATGCTGCCGACCTCGAAGCTCGCATGGTGGAAACCGGGCCGCTCGGAACGGGCGAGCGCCAGCACGTGATGATCGCTGTCTCCGGCACCGCGCATGAATGCGATTGAATGCGATCATGTCCCCAGCGACAGTATCACTGAGGCGCATGCCCAGCAGCTCGGTATAGAAAGGGACCATGCGCAGCACGTCCGGCGTGAACAGCAACACGTGGCCGAGGCGCCGCGGGCGCGTCTGCATGTCCCGCGATGGCGCGCCGCGCAGCCCGATGCGGCGATAGTCGCCCGGGCTGTTCAAGGGCGACGTGGTGATCGCGTTGATCGGCTGCGCTGTCGCAACCTGCAGGTTGACCAGCGTGCCGTCTGGGTCTCTCAACCACAACCCGTCTGGCGCGTCTGGCGAAGGCGGGTCGAGCAGCGCAACACCTGCTGCCTCTATCCTTTTCTTCATGGCAGCCAGGTCACCGGGCGCGACGCCGAAGCTGAGATAGTGAAGGCGTCGCTTGGCGCCCTCGACGAGTATGACCTGATCCTGGTTGCGACCGTCGCAACGCATCGCTACCGCATTCTTGCGTGCCGCTCCGACAAGGCCGAAGGTCTCATAGAACCTGCGGCCCGCCTCTGGATCGGGAACAGCCAGCGCAAAATGCTGCAGATTGCGGATCATATGGCTCTCCTCAGCTTGGCGACACGCCCAGCTTTTTCATCCACGCCAGCCCGTCCCTGGTGCCGGCGCGCGGCAGGTACTCGCAGCCGACCACGCCGTCATAGCCGATGCGCTCCAGCGCGTCGAAGATGGCACGGTAGTTGATCTCGCCCTCGTCCGGCTCGGCGCGAGAGGGGACAGCGGCGATCTGGATGTGGCCGATGAAGGGCAGCAATTTCTCCAGCCGCATAATGATGTCGCCTTCCATGATCTGCAAATGGAAGACGTCGAACAGCAGCTTCACGTTCGGCCGCCCGGTCTCCTGGATGATGTCGACCGCCTGCTGTGACCTGGTGAGAAAGTAACCCGGCGCAGAGCGCGTGTTGATCGGCTCGATCACCAGCGTCACACCCTTGCCCTGCGTCTTATCGGCGGCGATGCGCAGGTTATCGACGAAGGTGCGATGGGCCGTTGCCGTCACCGGCACTTTGCCCGCCATGCAATGGATGCGCGTCGCGCCCAGGGCACTCACGTAGGAGAGAGCCTGATCCAGCGCCGCTTGGAAATCCGCTTCACGCCCCGGCACAGCACCGAGCCCGAAATCGCCCGCCTCCAGATTCCCCGGCGCGGTATTGACCATGATCAGCGACTGCCCCATCCGCGCCAGCCGCTCGCGCAGCGCCTCGATCGGATTGTCGTAGGGCCAATGGCACTCGACCAGCTTGAATCCAGCCTCCGCCGCCGCGGCGAAGCGGTCGAGGAACGGCAGTTCCTTGAACAGGAAGGAGATGTTGGCGGCGAAGCGGAGCATGCTTCCTGCTTACGCCGCCTCGCCTTCGACCGCAATCAGCAGCTTGCGCAAGATGGTGGAGAGGGCCTCCCGCTCCTCCAGGGTCAGAACGGCGTTCAGGGCGCGGTGCTGCGCCATGCGCTGGTCGAGCGCGCGGTTGACAACATTGCGGCCCTTTTCAGTAATCGTGATGCGCCGGGCGCGCCGGTCCTCGAGATCGATCTCACGCCGGATCAGCCCCTCTTCCTCCAGCCGGTCCAGCACTGCGGTCATGGCGCCGGAGGTGAGGATCGCAGCCCGCGCCAGCTCGCTCGCCTTCATGGGGAGGGGGTCGCGCCGCCGCAGGGCGGCCAGCACCTGGAACTGGCCCGGCTTGACCGCGCAGCTGGCGGCCAGGTCCCGCTCCAGATAGGCCGCCAGCCGCATGATGCGCAGCAGGCCGGCGGTGTCGCCGAGATGGATTCCGGACCGGGTCCTTGACCCCTCGATTTCGAACCGGTCGATGAAATCCTGCATAAAATCAGCTGCTTAGTTATCTCGATATCAAGATATCAGAATTCGAGATAATTAGGAAGTCCCATTCCCGGCGGAATCCGGGCAAGGATAGCACCATGGATACGATCGCGATTCTGGACGTCGGCAAGACCAACGCCAAGGTGACCCTGGTTGCCGGCGGACGCGTCATCGAGCAGCGGCGGCAACACAACGAGCCGCACCCTGCCCCGCCCTATCTGCACCTCGCCAACGACCGGATCTGGGACTGGACTCTGGGGCAGCTCGCCGCGCTGTCGCGCCAGGTCAACATCACGGACATCGTCCCCGTGGCGCACGGCGCCAGTGTCGCGGTGATCGATGAAGCCGGCCTCGTCCTGCCCATGCTGGATTACGAGCAGGATATCTCGGATTTCGACAACGAGTACGAAACGCTGGCGCGCGATTTCGCGGCGACCGCTTGCCCGCGCCTGCCCTGCGGCCACAATACCGGGCGGCAGTTGTTCTGGCTGCAGCGCAAGTTCCCGGACGCCTTCGCGCGCACCACGGCCATCGTCGGCTATGCGCAGTACTGGTCCTTCCTGTTGAGCGGCGTGGCAGCGAGCGAGCTGACCGCGCTCGGCTGCCACACGGATTTGTGGCAGCCACGCATCGGCGATTTCTCAGCACTGGTCGATCGGTGCGGCTGGCGCAAGGTGATGCCGCCATTGCGCAAAGCGAGCGACGTGCTCGGCCTGATCCGGCCGGAGATCGCGGCGCGCACCGGCCTCTCGGCAAGCTGCCGCGTGCGGTGCGGCATCCATGACAGCAACGCCACCTTCCTCCGCTGGCGCTCGGCCCTGCAGGAGCCCTTCACGGTCGCTTCCACCGGCACGTGGATCATCCTGCTGGTGGCCGGCGGCAATCTGCCGGCCGCCGGCGAGCATCTCGATTGCCTGGGCAACGTCGATGCCTTGGGCAATCTGGTGGCGAGCGCGCGCTTCATGGGCGGCCGCGAGCTGGAGCGCATCGCCGGCGATCACCGCGAGGGCAACGATTCCGTGGAGCAAAGGCTCGCGCGCCTGCTGATGGCGCCCAGCTACGTCCTGCCCGCCTTCTCCGATCAAGGAGGCCCCTTCGCCGGCCGGAAAGGCCGCATCGTCGATGATGGCGGCCATGATGTGACGGCCGCCGATCCGGCAACATTGGGCGGGCTCTATTGCGCGCTGATGACCGACCTCATGCTGGATGTCCTGAGCGCGCGCGGGCCCATCATCCTCGATGGGCCTTTCGCCACCAACGATATCTACATCTCCGCGCTTGCGAGCCTGCGCCCGGAGAGTCCCGTCCTGCCAAGCGCGGAAACGCAGGGCACCAGCCTTGGCGCTGCCTTGCTCGCCGATCCCGACTGGCCCGCGCCATTGCCAGAGCCGGCGGTGCGGCCGGCACTCGAGCTGAGCGCGTATCGCGAGCGCTGGCGTGTCCTTTCCGGCGCGGACAAGGTGCTCGAAGCCGCGCGCGCTTAAACGCGTTTAACGCCGCGTGCCGAGTCTTGCCATGACGGGATAAAACCGGCCACATTCGCGTCCGAGAAAACCGAGGGGAGAGCATGGCCTATCTGATCGGCGTGGATGGCGGGACGGAAAGCATCCGGGCGATCGTGTTCGACCTGGAGGGGCGGCCGAAAGGCTCGCACGCCAGCACCTACCAGACGCAATTCCCTAAGCCGAGCTGGGCCGAGCAGAACCCGGAAGATTGGTGGCGGTGCCTCGGCGAAGCGGTCCGCGGCGCGGTCAAGGCATCCGGCATTTCTTCCGATCAGGTGCTCGCGCTGTGCGTCGATACCACCTGCTGCTCGGTCGTCGCGGTCGATGCCGACGGCACGCCGCTGCGCCCCGCCATGATCTGGATGGATGTGCGCTCGGCCGCCGAAGCCGCGGACGTTGCGGCGAGCGGCGATCCTGCGCTGCGCATCAACAGTGACGGCAGAGGTCCGGTCTCCGCCGAATGGATGATCCCGAAATCGCTCTGGATGAAGCGCAACCAGCCGGAGCTGTTCCAGCACGCGGCGCGCATCTGCGAATACCAGGACTATATCAACTGGCGCTTGACCGGGCGCTGGGTCGCTTCGCTCAACAACATGGCGGTCCGCTGGCACTATCAGAGCCGCGAAGGTGGGCTGCCTCTGTCGCTGCTCGCGAAGCTCGGCCTTGAAGATCTCGAACAGAAATGGCCGCCGGTGATCGTGCGGCCGGGCGATGTCATCGACTCCCTCACGCGCTCCGCGGCGGAACATCTCGGCCTCGCGCCGGGCATCCCGGTGGTACAAGGCGGCGCCGATGCCTTCATCGGGGTGATCGGCCTTGGCGTCACGGAGCCGGGCGAGATGGCGCTGATCACCGGTTCCTCGCATCTGCATCTCGGCATCGCCGCGCAGCCGGTTCATGGCCCCGGCATCTGGGGCACCTACATGGATGCTGTCTATCCCGACAAGCCGGTCATCGAAGGCGGCCAGACCTCGACCGGGTCCGTGATCGCCTGGTTCAAGCGTCACTTCGCACCCAACACGACGTTCGACGCGCTGAACGAGGAAGCGGCAAAGATCGAGCCCGGCTGCGAAGGCTTGCTGGTGCTGGATCACTTCCAGGGCAACCGCACGCCCTACACCGATGCGCTGTCGCGCGGCGCGATCACCGGCCTGACGCTTAAGCATACGCCGGCCCATGTCTATCGCGCGATCATCGAGGGCATCTGCCTCGGCACCAAATTGATCGTGGAGAATTTCGGCGCTGCCTTCACGCCCAGGCGCATCGTCGTCGCCGGCGGCGCCACCCATTCGCCGCTGTGGCTGCAGATTCATGCCGACACGATCGGCGCGCCGCTGGAACTGACCGAGGTGCCGGACGCGCCGGCGCTCGGCTGCGCAATCCTGGCCGCGCGCGGCGCCGAGCGCTTCGGCAGCATCGAGGAAGGTGCCAAGGCGATGGTGCGCACCGCCCGCACCATCGAGCCCAGTCACGCCAGCACCAAACGCTATGATGCGTTCTATCCGCAATATCGCGAGCTTTATGCCGCTTTGAAAAAGGTCCGGGAAACACGATGAGTACCGACAACAGATTGCTGCAAGCGCTGTATCGCGACATGCGCCGCATCCGCTCGCTGGAGGAACGGGTCAGCGAATTATTCGTGCGCTCGGAAAGCGCCGGCTCGATGCTGCATCTCTCGATCGGCGAGGAAGGCGTGGCGGGCGTGGTGCGCGCCATGGAAACCAAGGACAGCTTTACCACCCATCATCGCGGCCACGGCATCTTTGTCGCGCGCGGTGCCGAGCCTTCGCGCATGTTGGCGGAGATCGCGGGCAAAGAGAACGGCTATTGCCGCGGCAAAGGCGGATCGATGCACATCGCCGATATGGGCCTCGGCCATCTCGGCGCGAATGCCATTGTCGGCGGCGGCATCTCCCACGCGGTGGGCGCCGCCCTCGCTTACAAGCGCAAGAAACAGCCGCGGGTCTCCGTTGCATTCTTCGGCGACGGCGCAATGCAGCAGGGCATCCTCTATGAAAGCATGAATCTCGCAGCCCTCTGGTCGCTGCCCGTCGTCTTCGTCTGCATCAACAACCAGTACGGCATGGGCACGCGGGTGGACCGCGCGACTGTCAATCTCGCGTTCGATGAGCGCGCTCGCGCCTTTGGCCTCAACGGCGTGATGGTCGACGGCACGGACGTCGAAACTGTCCACGAAGCCGCGGAGAAAATGATCGGTGCGGCACGGCAGGGCAAGCCGGGATTCATGTGCCTCACCTGCTATCGCTTCTATGGCCATGCGCGCATGGATAAGAGCCCCTATCGCGATGCCGAGGAGGAAGCGGCGGGCCGCGCGCGCGATCCTCTCGGCAAGGCGCGCAGCAAGCTGATCGAGCGTGGTACGACGAGCGCGGAGCTGGATGCATTGGATGTCGAGATCGCGGCGGAGATGGATGCAGCACTCGAGACCGCCATCAAGTCCTCGCTGCCGCCTGTCGATACCATGTTCGAGGACGTGTTCGCGCCGGACCAGCCGAAGCCTACGCCTCTGCGCACGCGCCTCAATGCCATGCTGTCTGAGGCGTCGCGATGAGTGCGATCGACACCACCTATCGCGAGGCTCTGCGTCAGGCCTTGATCGACGCAATGAACGAAGACCCGGACATCGTCGTGCTGGGCGAGGAAGTTGGACTCTATGGCGGCGCCTATGGCGTAACCAAGGGCATGATCGACCAGTTCGGGCCGGAGCGCATGCTGGATACGCCGATCTCCGAAGCCGCCATCGTCGGCGCTGCGGTCGGCGCTGCGATGAGCGGCCTGCGCCCCGTGGCGGAGCTCATGTATGTCGATTTCGTCGGCATGGTGATGGACCAGCTCGCCAATCAGGCCGCCAAGATCCGCTACATGTTCGGCGGCCAGATCGGCGTCCCGATGGTGCTGCGCAGCCAGGGCGGGACAGGCCGCTCGGCGGCCGCCCAGCATTCGCAATCGCTCGAGGCGTGGATGACGCATGTTCCCGGCCTGCGCGTCGCCATGCCGGCGACCGTCAACGACGCCTATCACCTTCTGCGCCACGCGCTGACGTTGCCGGATCCCGTCGTGTTCCTGGAGCATAAGGGCCTCTATGTGCAGAAGGGCACGATGGACACGGCCAAGCCCGACGCACCCTGGGGCAAGGCCGTCGTGCGGCGCAGCGGCACGGACCTCACCATCGTCGCCTATTCCAAGATGGTGCTGGAATCGCTGGCTGCTGCCGAGCTGCTGGCGGCTGAAGGCGTCTCGGCGGAAGTGATCGATTTGCGCACGCTCAACCCGCTGGATGACGAGACCATCGCAAACTCGGTGCGCCGCACCCACCGCGCGATGGTGGTGACCGAGGCGCACCTGACGGGCGGCTTCTCGGCGGAGCTGTCGGCGCGCATCCACGAATCCTGCTTCGATCACCTGGAGGAGCCGGTCACGCGCGTCGCGGGCGAAGATATCCCAATTCCTGTTTCTCCACCCTTGGAGCGCAACGCGGTGCCCAATGCGCAGCTGATCGCGGAAACCGGCCTGTGGCTCACGCAGAGAAGGGCGCCGGCGTGGGCATCGTAAACCTGCCTTTGCCGCGTCTCGGCGAGACGATGGAGGAAGGCCGCATCGTCACCTGGCTCAAGCGGCCCGGCGACCGCTTCAAGCGCGGCGAGATCCTGCTCGAGGTCGAGACCGACAAGACCGTCGTTGAAGTGCCGGCGCTGCAGGATGGCACGATGGTCGAACATCTCGCCGCCGAAGCCGACACGATTCCCGTCGATGCACCGATCGCGCGCATCGAGGTGGCGGGCGCGGTTGAAGCGCCGACCGCACAGAAGCCGATCGCGTCATCGGCACCCACGGTGGCGAAGGCAGCACCGCAATTCTCCGCGCGACCGAGCAACGGCGAACTGCGCGCCAGCCCGCGTGCGCGCCGCCTTGCGCGCGATCAGGGCGTCGATCTGACCGTGCTCACCGGCACCGGCCGCAACGGACGGATCAGCGGCGATGATGTGCTCGCCGCAGGATCGGCCAAGGAAAGCGCGCCGCAGATCGTCATCCAGGTCGCGACCATCGCCGGCACCATCCAGGTGCGCGAATGGCCTGCCATCGGCCAGCGCCGCGGCGATGCGTTCCTGATCCACGGCCTGTTCGCCGATGCGGACTCCTATACACTGGTCGCGCGGCGTCTCGCCAAAGGCGGATTGCGCGTGCTCGCCATCGATCTGCCCGGTCATGGCGGCAGCGACGCGAAGGCAACGACTCTCGACCAGTTGGTGGACACGACTGCGACGACGTTGCGCGCCCTTGCGGTCGGGCCGGTGCGCCTGGTCGGCCATTCCCTTGGCGCCATGGTTGCCGCGAAGTTGGCGGCGCAGGGCGAGGTCGCGCTCGATCGTCTGCTGCTGCTGGCGCCCGCCGGGCTCGGCAAGGAGATCGATCGCGGCTTCATCGACGGCATGATCGCTGCCGACACCGTCGCCGACCTGGAGCGCGAGATCACGAGGCTTGATGGCGGCGCTCTGTCCGCCACGTATCTCGCCGAGTTGCTCACCCGCATCCAGTCTCGTCGCCCGATGCTGCGCGACCTCGCCGCCTCGATCAACGACGCGGGCGGCCAGCGCCATTCCATCGCCACCGACCTCGAGCGCGTGAAGGCGCCGGTCACCGCAATCTTCGGCCTCAAGGATCGCATCATCCCCTGGCAGCACGCCGCGCAACTGCCTGCGCGCGCCGCAGTGCATTTCATGAAAAGCGCGGGCCACATGCCGCATTGGGCCGCGCCGAACCTGGTGGTGGAGTTGTTGTTGGCGCTACGCTGAATACCTTCACTGTCATGTATGGACCTTCCCGCTGCCGCAAGAGGAAACTCATGGGGTAGCGGAAGCGTACATGTATCCGGCGTTTCTCGGGCTGTTGGTTCGGGAAGCCCGTCGCCATCATCCCGGGCGGGCCGCGCAGCGGCACGACCCGGGACCCATATGATCCATCAGCGTTGCAGCGCGTTCCCATGGGCCCCGGATCTGCGCCGCTGCGCGGCTTGGCGGGGGTGACAGAAAGAGTACTGCATCGATGAGAAGAGAGTAGTGAAAACTGCCTCCTACCCCGCATTCCGCAGAAAAATCTCCCGGTCCACCGCGAAGTTCGTCAGCAGTGGCAGGCTCGCAGCGCCGATGGCGCGGGCGTCGCTGCCGATGGTGCCTTCGACGACGGAGAATGGCGACAGGCCCTGCTGGTCGAGCTGCGCGATTTGCACCTTGGTCAGGTCCAGCAGGCGTTTGCGCACATCGGGTGGACAGGCGGCGTCGATAATCGCGGCTTCGAAATCCACCACCGCGACGCTGGCGACGATCGCCTGGGCGAGGTGGATCGAAGATTCCTTGATCCAGGCATCGAGCGGCTGGCCGATCTCGCCCCAATCCTGCGGATTCCTCCACAGCACGGATGGATCGCGACCTCGATTGCCGATCATCTGCTCCAGCCGATAGAGCGAGGCCGAGCGGATGAGCTGCAGGACACCGAGCGGTCCCTCGCCCGACACCGGCATGGAGCCGAGCGCGCCGGCATTGCCTGTGCGGCCCTGATAGAGCATGCCGTTGAGGACGATGCCGCCGCCGACGAACGAACCGATGAAGAAATAGACGAAGTCGCGATAGCGGTTGCCGATGCCGAAGGAGAGTTCCGCCGCGCAGGCCGCGGTCGCGTCGTTGCACAGCTGCACCGGCCAGCTCGACAGCTTCGCCACCTCGCCCACCAGGTCGAAGGCGCGCCAGATCTGCAGGACATCGCGTGGTGCGCCGATCTCCTTCTCCCAGTTCCACAGCTCGAACGGCGTCGCGATGCCGAGACCGGAGATGCGCATGCGCTGCGCCGGCTTCAGATCGCGCTGCAAGTCCTCGACGCCGTCGCGCACGAAATCGAGCGTCGCGCGCGGCTCCGGAAAACGATAGGTGTGATGCAGGCTCGCGCGCACCTTGCCCATGAGATCGATCAGCACCAGGTCGGCGCTGCGCCGGCCCACTTTCAAGCCGATCGAATAGGCGCCGTCTGGATTGAGGCTGAGCGGAACCGGCGGCTGGCCGATGCGTCCGCGCTGCGGCCGCTGGCGCAGCAGCAAGCCATCGGCTTCGAGCTGCTTCACAATCACGGAGGCGGTCTGCGCCGAAAGGCCGGTGACGCGCGCGATCTCCGCCTTTGGCAGGCTGCCATAGCGCCGGATCAGGGACAGCACCAGGCGCTCATTATAGAGCCGCAGGCCGGACTGGCTGCCACCGCGCGCCAGATGATGCAAGGGCTGGCTGCTTGGCGCCTGATGGAGCGACGATCCCGGATCGGCCTTTGCCATGACAATACTGTAATTTCCACCCCGGGCCCGGACGGCCTTACGCTTTGAAAGATTGCCATTTTCGGCCTCTCGGTCAATAACTAAATCCGCGTGATTTAATTATTGACTCCGCGTGAAACATTGTCTGGAATGGCCGCGGTGGCCAGCGTCTTTGCTTGCGGGGTTGCGCGATCCCGCCAAGATGCTTTAGCCGCGCATCGGCACCAACGAATGCTCGCCCCCGAACCGGGGAATCATGGGAGGACAAAAGTGACGACTTCATTACGCCGTCTTAGAAACATCGTTCTCGGCACGACCTGCCTTGCCTTGCTCGGCAGCGCCCCTGCCCTTGCCGAAGACATCATTGTCGGGCTCATCACCAAAACCGACATCAACCCATTCTTCGTCAAGATGAAGGAAGGCGCGCAGGCCAAGGCCAAGGAACTCGGCGTCGAATTGCGCTCCTATGCCGGCAAGGTCGATGGCGACAACGAATCCCAGGTCGCCGCGATCGAGAGCCTGATCGCAGCCGGCGCCAAGGGGATTCTCATCACGCCGAGCGACACCAAGGCGATCGTGCCCTCGGTCGAGAAGGCGCGCCAGGCCGGCATCATGGTGATCGCGCTCGACACGCCGCTGGAGCCGATCACAGCCGCCGATGCAACGCTCGCGACCGACAATTTCAAGGCCGGTGAGCTGATCGGCCAGTGGGCAGCGAAGACTTTGGGCGACGGCGCGAAGGACGCGCATATCGGCTTCCTCGATCTGACGCCGATGCAGCCGACCGTCGACTACCTGCGTGACCAGGGCTTCATGAAGGGCTTCGGCATCGACATCAAGAAACCGACCAAGATCGGCGATGAAGACGATCCGCGCATCTCCGGCCACGACGTCACCTCCGGCAACGAGGAAGGCGGCCGCAAGGCGATGGAGAACCTGTTGCAGAAGGATCCGACCATCAACCTCGTCTACACCATCAACGAGCCGGCCGCCGCCGGTGCCTATGAGGCGTTGAAGGCGGTGGGCCGTGAGAAAGATGTGACCATCGTCTCGGTCGACGGCGGCTGCCCCGGCGTCAAGAACGTGCAAGCCGGCGTCATCGGCGCCACCTCACAGCAATATCCGCTGCTCATGGCCTCGATGGGCGTCCAGGCGGTGGTGGATTACGTCAAGACCCAGAAGAAGCCGGAGAACTCGCCCGGCCTCGATTTCTTCAACACCGGCGTCGAGCTCATCACCGACAAGCCGGCCGAGGGCGTGCCTTCGCTCAGCGTGAAGGAAGGCCTTGCGAAGTGCTGGGGTTGAGTTCACCCTCGCCGCGCAATCCAAAATAATGCTGCAACGGCGGCCCTTTCCAAGCGGAAGGGTCGCCGCAAGCGGCTGATGCAGTGACGCCTCAGATCAGGGGTTGGACATGAGCCCAGCGGAATCACCATCCGGTCCAGGCGCGGCCGGCACAGCCACCTACGAGCAGGTCCTGAAGAAGGCTGACCAGAGTGTCGCCTCCTTCGAGGAGGATGTGGACACGCCGCTGCGGCGGCTGCAGCATTTCCTGCATGCGCACCCGACCGCGATCCCCGCAATCGTGCTGGTGCTCGCGATCATCCTGTTCTCGATCATCGCCGGATCGAAGTTCCTACATCCCTTCAATTTCTCGCTGGTGCTGCAGCAGGTCACGATCATCGGCATCGTCGGCGTGGCGCAGACCCTGATCGTGCTGACCGCCGGCATCGACCTTTCGGTCGGCGCGATGATGGTGCTGAGCTCCGTCGTCATGGGCAAGTTCGCGATCACTGTCGGCCTGCCCGTCCCGGTCGCCTTCGCCAGCGGCCTCATCGTCGGGACGCTGTGCGGGATGATAAACGGCTTGCTGGTGACCAAGCTGCGCCTGCCGCCTTTCATCGTGACCCTCGGCACCTGGAGCATCTTCTTCGCGCTCAATCTCTGGTATTCGGGCAGCGAAAGCATCCGCTCGCAGGACATCGCCGAGGGGGCGTCGTTCCTGCAGCTGACCGGCACACCGATCATCCTTGGCCAGGCGCGCATCACCTACGGATCGCTGATGATGCTGGGGCTGGTGGGCCTGTTCTGGTACATCCTCAATTGGACCTCGTTCGGCCGGCACGTCTACGCCATCGGCGATGACCCGGAGGCCGCGCAGCTCGCCGGAATCCGCACCAACCAGCTGCTGCTTTCGGTCTACGCCATCGCCGGCTTCATCTGTGCCGTCGCGGGCTGGGCGCTTATCGGCCGCATCGGATCGGTCAGCCCGCAGGCGGGCTACACTTCCAACCTCGATAGCATCACCGCCGTCGTCATCGGCGGCACCAGCCTGTTCGGCGGACGCGGCTCGATCATCGGCACGTTGATCGGGGCCCTCATCGTCGGCGTGTTCCGCAACGGCCTTGCCCTCTCCGGCGTCGATGTGCTGTGGCAGGAATTCGCGGTCGGGTTCCTCATCATTGTCGCGGTCTCGATCGACCAATGGCTGCGGAGGGTCTCGGCATGACCAGCGCACAACCGATCCTGCAAGCGCGCGCCCTCAGCAAACGCTATGGCCGCGTCACCGCCCTCGACCATGCGGATTTCGACCTCTATCCCGGCGAGATCCTGGCTGTCATCGGCGACAACGGCGCGGGCAAGTCGACCCTGATCAAGGCGCTGACCGGCGCCATCGCGCCCGACCATGGCGAGATCCTGATGGACGGCAAGCCGATCCATTTCCGCTCGCCAATGGATGCGCGGCGCGCAGGGATCGAGACGGTCTATCAGAACCTTGCCCTCTCTCCTGCGCTGTCCATCGTCGACAACCTGTTCCTGGGGCGCGAGATCAGGGCCAAAGGGCCGGCGGGATCCTTGTTCCGTAAGCTCGACAAGGCGACCATGCAGAAGATCGCGCGCGAAAAGCTATCCGAGCTCGGGCTCCTCACCATCCAGAACATCAACCAGCCGGTCGAGACCCTGAGCGGCGGCCAGCGTCAAGGTGTTGCCGTCGCGCGCGCCGCCGCCTTCGGCAGCAAGGTGGTGATCATGGACGAACCGACGGCCGCCCTCGGCGTCAAGGAATCGCGCCGTGTGCTGGAGCTGATCCAGGACGTGAAGCGCCGCGGCCTGCCCATCGTGCTGATCAGCCACAACATGCCGCACGTGTTCGAGGTCGCCGACCGCATCCACATCCACCGCCTCGGCAAGCGCCTGACGGTCATCGACCCCAAGAAATACACCATGTCCGAAGCGGTCGCCCTGATGACCGGCGCGCTCGAAGCGCCGGCGGAAGAACGGGTGCATTAGCGCGCCTTGAGCAGGGTCGCGGGGCTGAGCCCTCGATCCGCGCGGCTATGCCCCGCGGCTTGAATTCGCTACAATGTCATTGCACCGCGCGATGCTTGCGCTAGGCCATTCCGTTTCGGGCAAATTCGGTTGCCGATCGGAGAGTGCATGTTCGGCCGTGGACCGATCGCAATTCTTTCCGCTGCTCTCCTCGCCGCTCCTGCGACGGCGGCTTCGGCTGACGGCGCCAAACCGTCATCCGGCGGCGTCGATCTGACGCTCGGGGCCGGCGCCGCCTTTGTCCCGGAGTATGAGGGCTCCGACGAATACCATCCGGTCCCCGCATGGAACCTGCGCGTGGGCAATCTCTATGGCCCCAACACTTATGTCAGCATTCGTGGCTTGCGCTTGGAATCGAACCTGTTGCCGAGCGAGAATTTCAGGCTCGGCATCACGGCACACTATCAATCGGATTACGATGACGTCGACGACGACGCCGTGAGCGAACTGGAGCGGCCGTCGAATGCAATCCAGGCGGGCGTGGTCGCTGGCTACGAGATCACCGACGATCAGCACATCCAATATGGCCTGGAGGTCGAGGCGACCTATGACGTCTTGCACGGCAATGGCGCCCTCGTCACGCCGCGCGCAAGGATCCGGCTGCCGATCACGCAGGAGGTGCTCTTCAACAGTTCCATCGCTGTGAGCTGGGCCAGCAGCGACTACATGTCCAATCGTTTCGGGATCTCCGATGCCGACGCAGCACGGTCGGGATTGCGACCGTTCGACACCGATGCCGGCTTCAAGGATGCCGAACTCGGTCTCGGTGTCACCTACCTCATCACCAAGAACTGGTCATTCAGCATGTCGGGCAGCTATCAGCGCATGCTCGAAGACGCCGCCGACAGCCCGATCGTCGATAATCGCGGCAGCAGAGACAACTTCCGAGCGGCGGCCCTCGTCAACTACCATTTTTGACCCCGTGTCCTGGAACTGTTCCTGGACGTGAAGCGCCGGGGGTCTGCTCATCGTTACATCGGTGCCCCCCGAAGTGAGTTTCGGCAGGGCGCTATTGCAAGCGGTCACCCTCCGGCCCATTGTGCGCCCGCTGAGGCCCTTCCGGCCCTGATCGGAAGCGTACCGCATAGAATCTCATTCGATCGACATCCACAGGGGGCAACCATGACTCTCTCACAATCGCGCCGGACCGTGCTGGTCCAGGGCGTTGCCTTGACGCTGGGCCTGCTGACCTTCGGCGCCGGCGCGGCCAGTGCCGATGTCCTGGACGACATCACCAAGGCCGGGACCGTCCGCATCGGGCTGTTCGAGGATTTCCCTCCTTTCGCCTCGCTCGGCTCGGACATGAAGATCCAGGGCTATGATGTCGAGATGGCGGACAAACTGGCGGCCGCGCTCGGCGCGAAGCCGGAGATCGTCGGCATCACAGGCCAGAACCGCATCCCCTATCTGTCCGAAGGCAAGGTCGATCTGCTGCTCAGCATCGGCTACAGCGACGAGCGCGCCCAGGTCGTCGATTTCACCGATCCCTACGCCCCCTATTACATCGCCGTCATGGGACCCGAAGACGTCGCGGTGAAAGGCGCTGCCGACCTCGCCGGCAAGACCATCGCCGTCAACCGCGGCACGCTCGAGGATACCGAGGTGACGAAGGTCGCACCGCAGGGCGCCGATATTCAGCGCTACAACGACTATAACGGCGTCATCTCCGCGTTCCTGTCCGGGCAGGCGCAGTTGATGGTGGTCGGCAATGATGTCGGCGCCACGATCCTGGCCAAGAACCCCGCGATCAAGCCGGTGGAGAAGTTCCAGCTCCTGACCTCGCCCTCCAACATGGCCGTGAAAAAGGGCGAGACCCGACTGCAGCAGAGGCTGAACGAAATCCTGGCCGGCATGAAGAAGGACGGCAGCCTGAACGAGCTGGCGGTGAAATGGCTGAAGCAGCCGCTGCCGGCCGACTTCTGAGCCGTCACATCTGATCTCCGGCTGCGGATGGGCTATCAGTTCGATTTCGGAGCGCTGGCGAGCTACCTGACCCTGTTCTTGAAGGGCGCGGGCGTGACGCTCGCCCTGACCGCCATCGCCGCAACGATCGGAATTGCGCTCAGCATCGGCGGAGCCGCGACGGCGCGCTGGGGCCTCAAATGGGCCCGCGCGCTGGTCGCGGCTTACGTTGAGCTCATCCGCAACACGCCCTTCATTGTCCAGCTGTTCTTCATCTTCTTCGGCCTGCCGGCCCTCGGGCTGAAAATGACGGCGTTGCAGGCCGCGATCCTGGCGATGACGATCAACTTGACCGCCTATGCGATCGAAATCGTGCGCGCCGGGATCGAGGCCGTCCCGCCCGGCCAGCGCGAGGCGGGGTTCGCGCTCGGGCTGAAGCCGGTCTCGGTGTTCGTCTACGTGATCCTGCCGCAGGCCATCGCCAATGTTTATCCGGCGCTGGTCAGCCAGATCATCATCACCATGCTGGAATCGGCAGTGGTGTCGCAGATCGCGGTCACCGACCTGACGCATGTCGCGGACTTCATCCAATCGCGCACCTATCGCGCGTTCGAGACCTATTTCGTGATCACCCTCGCCTATCTGGGGATGGCGGTGGGACTGCGCTGGCTGATGACCCGCGCCGGACGGCGGCTGTTCGCGGGGCGCCTCCGATGATCAACGTTCCGCTCTGGGACATACTCCAGTTCCTGCTGCTCGCCGCGCGCTGGACCCTGTTGCTCTCCGCCATCGCTTTCGTCGGCGGCGGGATTGGCGCCCTCGTCCTGCTGTTGTTGCGCTATGGCCAGCCGCGCTACGGCGTCCGGCTGGTTCATCTTTATGTCGAGCTGCTGCAAGGCACTCCCTTGTTGCTGCAGCTTTTTCTGGTGTTCTTCGGCCTGCCGCTCCTGGGTGTCGACGTGTCGCCGATCCTGGCAGCGGGCGTGGCGCTGACGCTTTATGCCAGCGCCTTCCTCGCGGAGATCTGGCGCGGCTGCGTCGATGCTGTCCCGCGCGGCCAATGGGACGCCAGCGCCAGCCTCGGCATGAATTTCCTGCTGCAGATGCGCTACATCATCCTGCCGCAATCCTTTCGCATCGCCATCCCGCCGACCGTCGGCTTCCTGGTGCAGTTGCTGAAGAGCACCGCCCTTGCCTCGATCGTTGGTTTCGCCGAGCTGACCAAGGCCGGCCAGATCGTCACCAACGCCACCTTCCAGCCGTTCCTGGTCTATGGGCTGGTGGCGCTGATCTATTTCGCCATGTGCTTCCCGCTCACCTTTTGCGCCCGGTTGCTGGAGCGCAAGCTCATGCGCGCGCGGTAGTCAGAGGAATTCGCCGATGAACGCTCAGGCCGCCACACTCCAGCCCGACCCAGCTGCGCCGATGGTCGAGATGCGCAACGTCAACAAATGGTACGGCACATTCCAGGCGCTCAAGAACGTATCGCTGACGGTCAGCAAGGGCGAGCGCATGGTGATCTGCGGTCCCTCGGGCTCCGGCAAGTCAACGGCGATCCGGTGCATCAATTGGCTGGAGCATCATCAGGAGGGGCAGATCCTGATCGAGGGCGTCGAACTGACGCCGGGGCTCAAGAATATCGACCTCATCCGCCGCGAAGTCGGGATGGTGTTCCAGCAGTTCAATCTGTTCCCCCATCTCACCGTCCTGCAGAATCTGACACTGGCGCCGCGCAAGGTCCGCGGGATCAGCCGCGGTGAGGCTGAGGAAACCGCAATGCGGTACCTCAAGCGTGTGCGCATCGCGGAGCAGGCACATAAATATCCCAGCCAATTGTCCGGTGGCCAGCAGCAGCGGGTGGCGATCGCGCGCTCGCTCTGCATGGAGCCGAAGGTGATGCTGTTCGACGAGCCGACCTCCGCCCTCGATCCGGAGATGATCAAGGAAGTGCTCGACGTGATGATCGAACTGGCCGAAGAGCACATGACCATGATCTGCGTCACCCACGAAATGGGCTTCGCGCGCACGGTCGCCGATACGGTCGTCTTCATGGATCACGGCGAAGTGGTCGAGGTGGCGCCCCCCAGGACGTTCTTTTCAGACCCCAGGAACGAACGCACCAAGATCTTTCTTGGCCAGATTCTCGGACACTAAAGAACGATCATTCCGCAGCCTTTCGGGCCCTTGCCGAAGGACGAGGCGTGACGGATTCGTGGTGGGCATTCTGCAGTTCGTCCAGGAATGCGGCCAGGATCGGCTTCTTCTGCTCGGTCTTGCGCAGCACGAGATAGATCGGGTTCTGGTAGCCGAGGGTGCGCTCCAGCAAGGGTCGCATCATGTCCTGCGCGACCCACTGCTGCGCAAAGTGTGTCGGCAGAAAGCCGATGTAGCGCCCTGAGAGGATGAACACAGCTACGCTTTCCATCAGATCGGCAATAGCGGTCGAGGACAGCCGAACGCCGCTCGGCAGCTTGTTCGGCGCCGTGTAGGCCCGCCGTGCGAATTGATGGCCCTTTAGGTCTGAAACCGCAATTTCGCCACTGCATTCGAACAGCGGATGACCGCGCCCGCAATAGAGTACCTGGCGTTCCTCAAAAAGATCGTCGTAGTTGAGATAGGGTGAATGGCGACCGCAGGCGCCGAACCCCAGATCGAAGCGGCCTTCAAGCACAGCGCGCTCGATCTCCGTCGGTGATGCCACCTGCACGCCGATCTGCACTTCCGGCGCTCGCAGGTTGAAGCGCGTGATGGCATCATGGAGCCGGCAGGCGGGATTGTTGACAAGATTGTCGACAATTCCCACGGTCAAGTTGCCAACCAGGCAGCCGCGCGCGGCACCGGCCTCGGATCGGAATTCCTCGATCGCAGAGAACAAACGCTGGCTGGCTCGATAGATGAGCTGTCCCTTCTCCGTCAGGCTGAAACCGGCGCGACCGCGCTGGCACAGCCGCAGGCCAAGCCGATGCTCTAGTGCTGTCATATGCGTGCTGATGGTCGATTGGCTGACATTCAGTTCGATCTGCGCAGCGGAAAACCCGCCAGCCTCCACCACCTTGGCAAAGACGCGCAGCAAGCGAAGGTCGCCTTCGCTCAGGTTCGCAATCATCTTGTCCCCTCGCACCGACAGCCAGCCAACCATCCTGATATCTTATCTCTCCGGTCCGCAAGGCCTTATGAGATTTCATGGAACTGCTTGGCTGGGCCGTTGTTGGCGGAATCGTTAACACAAGCCAAGGAACCCGAGACATGAAGCTTAAGGAAACGCAGGTCGATCAAGTGCTGGATCAACTGCCAGCGGAGGTGATCCCCGACGATCACCCGACCGTGCCGCAGCTGGAACAGGTGTTCGGGCCGCATACTTTCTTTATTGGAACGGAAGGCCTGCATGTTGTGGAACGCGGTGGCGGCGACGCCATTGGCGAGGAGGCGACCTATATCGTGAAGGTCGCACACTGGGCGGACGACCGGAAGACCAGCCTGGTGCCGCAGGATGCCGAGGTCACCGACACTATCGATATCGGACCTTCCAGCGACCCAGAAATGTCGGTCTAACCAGCGACCGACGAGCATCGCGACGCGCCACACCCTTGGCTCGCAATCCGGCGAGCCGGGGCGGAAGAGTGCTGACCCCTGCGCGAGAAGCGGAATAGTTCCAGCATTGCGCGGACAAGGCGCGTGATGAAGCTTGCCCCGACGTCGCCGTCATGCACCGGCCAGGCGAGCACCTTGTCGGTAAGCGGTACGGAGCCGAGACCATCCACGACCCAGGGATTCTTCGCGAGCTTGCCCTGCTTCAGGCCGGTCAGCCTGAAGCCATAGGCCTCCGTCGCCGAGGCCTCGGTCGAGAACCAGTAGATGCTGAAAGGCTCGAAGTTCGTGGCGGCGAGATGGGGCGGCGACATCCGCTTGTTGGCGACGAAGAACAGGTGGCCGATCTCGCTGTCCTGGCAATTGTCGCCCAGGCAGGGGCCGCTGCCATCGGCATTGAACGCGCTGGGTAGTCGCCATCCGCCGATCCCACGGTAACGCAAAGCGTGCACCCACGCCATCGCATCGTTCCAGGTCAGCTGCCCGTCCGGCGTCCGTCCGACGGTCTTGGCATAATTGGCATCCTGCAGCCAGGTGATGTCGCGCTCGACATCGTAGAAGAGGCCGTGGCCGCGATCGATCAGCAACGGACCGAAATACACGAACCCAAGCCGGCGCAGCACATCGGTGACGAACCGGCTGCCCAGCTGCAGGATCGAGGGCAAGGCCGCCGTCCCGCCTAGCGCCGATACAGCACGGTCTGGTGGTCCTTATAGCTCGCGCGCTGGAATTCCTGGTAGCCGCATTTCTTGGCGACCCAGACCGACGCGATATTTTCCGGATCGATCATGCAGACGGTGGGTTTCCCGCCGAAATGCGAATCGCCCCAGGCGCACACGGTGCGCACCGCTTCCGTCGCCAGGCCCTTGCCATGAGCCGAGGGAACAAGCGCCCAGCCGATCTCCGGCATGCCTTCGATCGAAGGCCGGACGTCGCGCTTGAAATCGGCGAAACCGCCTTCGCCCAGGAATTCGCCCGTCGCCTTGTCCTCGGCCACCCAATAACCGAATCCCAGCAGCGACCAGAGGCCGGCATAGCGCAGGATCTTCGACCACACTTCCTCGCGCGAGAACGGCCTGCCGCCGATATGGCGCGTGACCAAGGGATCGGCCCACATCGCGGCGCACGGTTCCAAATCGTTCATGCGATGCCCACGCAGCCGGAGGCGCTCGGTCTCGAGAGTCGGAACGGCACCAGCGGGCAACACGATGTCGGTCATGGCTCGGCACGCCTCCGGAAATTCCAGCTGCGGCGGCTTGCCGCGCTCGATGAAAACACTGCGCTCCAATCGCCCGATAAGCCGCAACTGAATGGCAGCTATTCCGCATAGCCTAATACCGACGGTCTAGCAATCGATAGCCCAAAAGGCTTGGTCGCCGGCTCCTTAATTCCTGCTTCACGTTCATCCGAAAGAATGGCTTAGCCTAAGAATCCGCAGGCTTTTGGATGGAGCTGAACACCAGCTGGATATTGCAGTTCTTGCAGAACGTCTGCCTGTTCGCTGCGATCGTCCTCTGCTATCGCGAGATCATCCGTGCCGCCCGCAACGAGCGGCAGCGCACATTGGTGCTTGGCCTGCTGTTCGGCGCCGGCGCTGCTGTCGGCATGATGTTGCCCGTCACGGTCACGGGCAATGAAGCCTTCGATGCCGGGTTGCTGCCGATCGGCCTGTCCGGCGTGTTCGGCGGTCCCGTAGCCGCAATCATCGCTGCCTTCGTCGCGGGCGCGTTCCGTATTGCCAGTCACCACTATGGCCTCGGTCCGCTGGCCGAGGCGATCATCGCGGCCGCCGTCAGCATCGGCTTCTACCAGATCCGGATGCGACGGCGCGAACCGGTCACGATCAGCGCCCTCCTCCTCTTCGGCACGGCCGTGGCGCTCGCCACCGGCGCGGCCTCATGGTTCGTTCATCCCGACTTGGCCGCAGCCACGCCAATTCGCTTTGCGATCTTTGTCCTCGGCGGCGGCATCGGCGGCACCCTCGTCCTCGGCAGCCTGCTCAGCCGTGAAGACCGGATCCTCGCGCAGGAACGCGCGCACGCCCGGGAAAGCAAGATGCTGGATGCCGTGCTCGAATCCATGAGCGACGGACTGCTTGCCGTCGACACCAGCGGCAAGTTCGTGGTCTTCAACCGGCCGGCGCAGCAGATGCTCGGAGACTGGCGTGGCGACAAGCTCGATTCCTGGCTCACCAACTACAATCGCTTTCACCTCGACGGCAAGACGCCGGTGGCGGCCGAAGAGCTGGCCCTGCCGCGCGCCTTGAAGGGTCTCGAGACCAACGACCTCAACATCGTCGTTCGCAGCCCGCATCGGCCGGATGGCTTTGTCGTCAGCGTGAATGGCCGGCCGCTGCGCGACGACCAGGGCATTGTCGTCGCCGGCATCACGGTCGTGCGCGACGTCTCGGAGCTGATCAGCGCGCAGCGGCGCCTCGCCGAAAGCGAAGCCGCGCTGAAGCAAAGCGAAGAGCGCTATGCCCTCGCCTTCGAAGGCGCCTATGACGGGCTGTGGGATCGAGACCTGCGCACAGGGAAAGCATTCTTCTCGGCCCGCTGTTTCGAGATCGTCGGCCTTCAGAGGACCGAACATCCCACCGGTCGCATGGTCGACTACGACTGGTGGGCGAACCGGATCCATCCCGAAGACGCCCTCCGCGTGCTGGAAGCGGTCGAGGATGCCCTCAAGAGCGGCGCACCCTCCTTCGAGATCGAGTATCGAATCCGGCGCATCAACGGCACCTATTGCTGGATTTCGGATCGCGGCGCCATCAGCCGCGACGCAGTTCGGCAAGCGTACCGGCTGGCAGGCTCGGTCACCGATATTTCGGCCCGCAAGCTGGCCGAAGAGCACCGGCGCATGCTGGAATCCCAGCTGCAAGTCTCGCAAAAGACCGAGGCGCTCGGCACGCTCGCCGGCGGTATTGCCCACGATATCAACAACACGCTCATCCCCATCATCGGCATCGTGGACATGATGCTGCAGGACACGCCGGAGGACGGCGATCTGGGCGAGAACTTGCAGGATGTCATGGCCGCCGCCGTCAAGATCAAGGAACTGGTGCGCCAGATTCTCGCCTTCAGTCGCCATGAAACTGCCGACCGCGAGGACGTCGATCCCGGAACCGAGGTCAGAAATGCGCTGCGCATGCTGCGCGCGATGGTGCCGGCGACGATCTCGCTCGAATTCCAGTCGCGCCTCAGCGGCGCGGCGTGCAAGGTGAACACGACGCAGCTTCACCAGGTCATCATGAACCTGGTCAGCAACGCGGTCGGCGCGATCGGCGCGAAGCGTGGCGCCATCCGCATCGCGCTCGATCGCCTCGACGTGGTGGATCCGGCCGCGATCACGGGCGAAAAGATCTCGGCACGATCGTTCTGCCGGCTCACCTTCATCGACACCGGCCCCGGCATCCCGCCGGAGATCAGCTCGCGCCTGTTCGACCCCTTCTTCACCACCAAGCCGGTAGGCGAAGGCACCGGCCTTGGCCTCTCCGTCGTGCAGGGCATCGTGCGCGATCATGACGGGTTCGTGCTGGTCAGCAACGAACCCGGCGCGGGGGCGAGGTTCGATGTGCATCTGCCGCTGGTGGAGCAAGCTCCCGTGAGAAGTGCCGCTGCCGAGTAGTGCTGGCGGCCTCTATCTCACCCTTCTCCCGTCCGTCCCATCGAAGAAATAGAGGCTCTGCGGATTGAGGCGGATGCCGACCTGGGCGCCGATATCGGCCGAGTAGTCTTTGGGCGCCTTGATGGCGATGGTCTGCGCTTCGCGCTGGCAGGTAACCAGGACGTGGTCGCCGATCAGCTCGGTGGAATAGATTTCGGCGTCGAGGTCGCCTGCTCCCGCCGCGGCCAGGGCGCAATCTTCGGGGCGGATGCCGGCGACGGCGTTCGCCGCCTCGCCGCGGATCGGCGTGCCGATGACGATGCCGGGGGCTTCGAAGCGGCCGGCCTTCAGCGCGCCTTTGAGGAAATTCATCGGCGGTGAGCCGATGAAGCCAGCGACGAACAGGTTGTCGGGATCGTTGTAGATCTCAGCTGGCGGACCCAGCTGCTGCAACCGGCCGTGATCCAGCAAAGCGACCCGGTGCGCGAGGGTCATGGCCTCGATCTGGTCGTGGGTCACATAGATGGTGGTAACGCCGAGATCGTGCTGCATGTGCTTGAGTTCCGCGCGCATGTGCCCACGCAGCTTGGCATCGAGGTTCGAGAGCGGCTCGTCCATCAGGAAGACGGCCGGCCGGCGGATGATGGCGCGCGCCAAAGCCACACGCTGCCGCTGGCCACCTGATAATTGACGCGGATAGCGGCCGAGCAAAGGATCGAGCTGCACCTGCGCCGCCACTTCGCGCACGCGCGCTTGGATCTCCGAATTCGGCGCCTGGCGGATTTTCAGCGGGTAGCCGATGTTCTCGGCAACCGTCATGTGCGGGTAGAGCGCATAGCTCTGGAAGACCATCGCGACGTCGCGGTCCTTGGGCGCGACGTCAGTGACTTCGCGGCCGTTGATCTCGATCCGCCCGCTGGTCACGCTCTCCAGCCCCGCGATCATGCGCAAAGCCGTGGTCTTGCCGCAGCCGGATTCACCCAGCAGCACCAGGAACTCGCCCGGTTCGACGGTCAGGCTCAGTTCCTGCAAGACCGTGAGCGCGCCGAAAGATTTCGAGATACGGTCGAGGCGGATGGTCATCCGATTTTCCTTGGCTCTATCCTTTAACGGCGCCCAGCAGCAGGCCGCTGGCGATGAAGCGCTGCAAGGCGAGCGCGAGCGCCATGACCGGCAGGATCATGATGATGATGAGGACAGACATGTACCACCATTGCGGGCCGCGGGTCGCGTTCTGCGCGGCCACCAGCAGCGGAATGGTCTGGGCGTGGGCGGTCGAGAGGAAGAGCGCCAGCAGATATTCGTTCCACGCCATGATGAGGACCAGCAGCGAGGTCGCGGCGAGCCCGGCCTTGGAGAGCGGCAACACAATGCCGAAGAAAATGCGGAACCGTCCCGCCCCATCGAGCTGCGCGCTTTCCTCCAGATCCTTCGGGATGCCGACGAAGAAATCGTACATCAGCCAGACCACGATCGGCAGGTTGACCGTCATGTAGGTGAGGATCAGCGCCGGATGCGTATCCAGCATGCCGAGGCGCTGGAACATGACATATATCGGGATCGCGGCGACTACCGGCGGCAGGATGCGCTGCGAGATCATCCAGAACAGGATGTCGCTGTTGCCAACCGAGCGGCGCAAGCGGCCTGCCACCGCCCGGCCGATCAGGAAGAACAGGGCAAGGCCGCTGGCGCTCGCGATGCGCCAATCGACTGACCAGTGCATGACGGCCGCTACAACCAGCGCCACCAGCAGAATGAAAAGCAGGATGATCCCGATCTTCGGCTTGTAGGTAAAGCGCGCCAAGGCATAAGCCGCCATCGAGCCGGCCAGCATCGCCAGCGTCGTCGAGATGAAGGCGACGATGACCGAATTCATGTAGGGCCGGAAGGTATCGTTGGCGAGGTCGACGAAGATGTAGCGCCACGCGTGCAAGGACGGCTGGAAATCCACGAACGGTAGGTAATACGGCCCGGTCGAAACGTCGATCGGCTCCTTCAGCGACGTGATCGCGACCCAATAGAGCGGGAACAAGACGATCAACGTCCACAGCGCCAGCAGCGTGTAGACAACGATGGCCGTGCCCGGCGACATGGCGCCCAGCTTGCGGCGCGCGACAGCTTGCGTTGCTGGAATCGCGATCGTCATTGCCGCCTCGCGCGCATGGGCAGGATGATGAGATTGAAGAACGACACGCTGAACACGGTCGAGAGGAACAGCAGCATATAGGCGACGGCCGAGGAACCACCGAGATCGAGCGTGCGCCAGGCGATGAAGGAATGCAGCGTCATGGATTCGGTCGCGATGCCCGGCCCGCCATTGGTGAGGATATTCGGCAGGTCGATGATTTTGAAGGCCTCGATCATGCGGATGAGGATGACGGTCGCGGCAACCGGCGCGATCTCCGGCCAGGTGATGTCGCGGAAGCGCTGCCAGAAGCTGGCGCCGTCGATCGAGGCGGCTTCGAGCTGCTCCTTCGACTGGCTTTCGATCGCGGCCAGCATGACGATGAAGATGAAGGGGATCCATTGCCAGGCGTCGCCCACCATCACCACGATGCGCGCCGACCAGGCACCGGATGCCCAGGAGAAGGCGCCGAGGCCGAGGCCGTGCCAGATCGGCGAGAGTGGCCCCTGCGTCATGTCGGCCAGCATGCGGAATGCGTAGGCGATCCCGACCGGCGTCACCATCAAAGGCAGGAAGAACACCAGGCGGAAGAAGGCGCGGCCATGGATGCGCTGGGCGCACAGCAGTGCGAGGCCGAGCCCGATGGCGAACTGGATCGCGACGCCGACCACGACATAGAGGATCGTGACGCCGGCAGAGCCCAGTTGCCCGCCCTGGCCGAGCGTGGTGGCGAACAGGAAGGCGATGCCAAGGATGGTGACCGCTGAAATGAGGCGTCCGACAAGGCCGAGAACGGAAGTGTGGCCGGAGCGGAGATAGAGCAATAGCGCCCTTCCCACCCAATAGAGCAGCAAAGCCAGCGCCGCCCAGCACCAGAGCGGAACACTGGCGAAGCGGCCGACGAAGTGGAACTGCTCGCTACCGAACAGCAGCTTCTTGTAATTGAGCCAGCCGATGAACTTGAACTCGTAACCGCCGGCCGCGAGCTTGAACCGGCTGACCGAGAGGTACGCCGACAGCAGCAGCGGAAAAATCGAGAAGGCGAGGATGACGACGACGGCCGGCAGGACGAACAACCGGTCGGCTTGCCGTTCGCTCCAGGCCGAGAAGGACGCGCGCAATCCAGGCTCTCCCCTTATGAAGAAGTCCCGCCGCCACTAGGACGGCGGGACCAACCCTGGGCACTCGAGATTATTGCGCGCCGAGCGTCGACTTGTAAGCGGCCAATTGCTCGTCACGGCCGATCTCGTCGGTGGTCTCGTTCCAGCCGTCTTCGATCGACTTCATCGTGTCCTCGGCCGAGAGTTCGCCCGCCAGGAAGCGCGCGACCGCAGTGTCGAGGATCACCTGTTCGTATTTCTGGTTCTGCGGGATGCGCAGGTCCAGCACCATGTTCGGGCTATTGAGGCTGTCCTGGATGGCGCCGAGATAGGACTTCGCCGCCTTCTCGCTCATCCCCGCCTTCTTCCACAGAGTCATGTCCTGGAACTGCGACAGGCGATAGGGATTGAAGCCGGTCCGACCGATAGTGACGTCTTCGTTCGATTGCTTAGGCCCCGTCATGAAGGAGAAGAAGGCATAGGCCGCGTCCTTCACCTTCGGATCAGCCTTGGCGTTGATGCCGCCCGACCAGCCGCCGAACGCCGCGAACGGCGCGTGATTGACGCCGTCGACCGCATAAGGGCAAGTCTTGGCATCGCACGCCACCAGCTTGCCGGTCGCGCGGTCCAGCACCTTGCTCGATCCCGGCAGGACGACGGCGCCGACCTTGTCCTGCACCGTCGATTCCTTGGGATCGATCGCGAGCGTGCCGATATCGCCCCAGTCCAAAGTCAGCGCGCACTGTCCGGAGGTGAACAGCTTGCGCGTGTCGCCGACATCGAGGTTGATCTCATCCGGCGGCGCGTATTGCGTGCTGTCCTTGTAGAACTTGAGCGCGGTGGCAAACGCTTCGTTGTTCACCAGCGGCTTCATGTCCTTGGTATCGAAGAACACGCCCTGGCTGGTGCCCTGGGTCTGGATCAGGCCGCCGGCGATGGAAATGATCGCCCAATAGGCCTGGGCGTTGCGCTTCTTGGAGATGCAAGAGCCGTAGTCCGGCTTGCCGTCGCCGTTCCAGTCCTGGCCGTTCGCAGCCTTGGCGAAGTCGAGATAGTCATCGAGAGTCTTGGGCGGCTTCTTGCCCAGCTTCTCGGCGACGTCGGTCCGGTAATAGACCATCTGGAAGTCGCCATCCAAGGTGATCATGTAGGTCTTGCCATTGAACTTCTGCGAGAACTCGCGGAAGAACGGCGCGACATCATCCTGCGCCGCCTGCTTGTCGTTCGCGAGCCGGTCGCTGATATCCTCCAGCAGGCCGGGCGTCACGTAATCGACCATCCATTGCGGCGCGAACACGCCGGCATCGATGGAGTTGGTGCCGCCCGCCCAATCGGTCAGCAGCTTCTGATAGAGATCGGAGAACGGGACCGTGATGATGTTGACCTTCGCGCCGGTCAGCTTTTCGAAGTCGGGTGCGCGGCGCTGCATCGGCTCAGCAATCTGCGGGCCGGTGAAAGTCATGATGTTGATCGTGACGCCGTCGAACTCGCCGGCGGAGGCACCGCCGGCCGCGAGCACACCGCCAGCCAGCAACGAGCCAGCCCATATCATTCGCTTGAAAGCGTTCATGCGGACCTCCCCTTTTGTCTCCCGGCGCGCCGCTTGGCGCGGCACATGTCTTGTTCTTGGTCCCTGTATACTAGTATATTACTGGCGAGGCATCAATCGGCAAGTTATGCTCCGCTTTCGGCAGCTGGGGAGCCCTATGCCAAGGCCGGCATTGAACAGGAAGACAACGCAGAAACGCGCACCGCAGGTTAGCGCGGCGCCGTCGAGCCTGCCGCTCGACGCGCGCATCGACCGCGGCCGGCCGATCCCCGACCAGGTCTATGCCCTGCTGCGCCGTACCATCGTGACCCTGCGGCTGCCGCCGGGCGCAGCGATCGTGGAAAAAGACATCACCCAGCAGCTCGGCATCTCGCGCACGCCGGTGCGCGACGCGGTGCGATTGCTGGCGGAGGAAGGGCTGGTCAACATCAAGCCGCAATCCGGCACCTTCGTCGCGCTCATCAACCGCGAGCAGCTGGAGGAAGGACGCCTCATCCGCCGCGCGCTGGAGATCGAGGGGATCAAGCTCGCTGTCCAGAACGTGACACAGGAGCGGATCGAAGCGCTGCAGGACATCATCGCCGCGCAGGAGCGCGCGGGCGGCCGTGGCGACCACATCACCTTCATCGACCTCGACGACCGCTTCCACCGCCACATCAGCGAAATGAGCGGACACCTGCGGCTGTGGAAAGTGATCGCCGGCGTCAAGGCCCAGCTCGACCGCATGCGCCTGATGGCCGCCCCCATCCCCGGCCAGGAGCGCCGCGTCATCGGCCAGCACCAGGCCATCGCCGACGCCCTGCAGAAGCGCAACGAGGAACGCTGCGTGCGCGCCCTGGAGCACCACCTCGACGACGCCTATGCGCAGCTCACCAAGGTGATCGAGCAGCATCGGGAGCTGATTGCTTAAACCCCCTTCCCCCCTCGCGGGAGAAGGGAGCTTCACGATGGCGGCAGCCTCAGCTCTTCCACTCCACGCCCTTCGGGAACTCGTAGCGGTCGAGGCTGACAGGCTTCATGGTAATGGAATAGCCGGGCGCTTGTGGTGGCATGTAGCGGCCGTTCTTGATGACCACCGGATATTCGAAATGCTCGTGCAGGTGGTCGACATATTCGATGACGCGATGCTCGAGGCTCCCTGAGACGCAGATGTAGTCGATCAGCGACAGGTGCTGGACATATTCGCAGAGGCCGACACCGCCGGCATGCGGGCAGACCGGCACGCCGAACTTCTTCGCCATCAGGAGAACAGCCAGAACCTCGTTGACGCCGCCAAGGCGGCAGGAATCGATCTGGCAGAAATCGATCGCGTTCGCCTGCATCAGCTGCTTGAAGATGACGCGGTTCTGGCACATCTCACCGGTCGCGACGCCGATGCCGAGCGGCTTCACCGCCTTGCGGATCGCGGCGTGGCCCAGCACGTCGTCGGGCGAGGTCGGCTCCTCGATCCACAGCGGCTTGAAGGGCGCGAGCTCCTTCACCCACTCGATCGCCTGGCCGACATCCCAGACCTGGTTGGCGTCGATCATGAGATTGCGGTTGGGGCCGATCTCGTCCCGCACCGCCTTGCAGCGCTTCTTGTCGTCGGCCAGGTCGCGGCCGACCTTGATCTTGATGTAGTTGAGGCCCTGCGCCACCGCCTCGCGCGTCAGGCGCCGTACCTTGTCATCGGGATAACCGAGCCACCCAGCCGACGTCGTGTAGGCGGGATAGCCGTTCTTCTCCATCTCATCGATGCGCACGTCCTTGGTAGCCGCGTTCGCGCGCAGGATGGCGAGCGCTTCATCCGGCGTCAGCGCATCGGTGATATAGCGAAAATCAATCAGCCGCACGAATTCCTCGGGCGAGAGATCGGCGACCAGGCGCCAGACCGGCTTCTTGGCCGCCTTGCCCCACAGGTCCCAGACGGCATTCACGACCGCCGCGGTCGCGAGGTGCAGCACGCCCTTCTCCGGCCCGACCCAGCGCAATTGCCGGAACTCGGTGAGGCTGCGCCAGAACTTGCCCATTTCCTTGGTGATGTCGGCGAGGTCGCGACCGATCACCGCCGGCGCCAGCGCCTCCGCCGCCGCCACGCACAATTCCGTGCCGAGGCCAAGCGTGAAGGTGAGGCCGTGCCCTTCCAGCCCGGCCTTGTCGGTCTTCAGCACGACATAGGCGGCGGAATAATCCGGATCGGGATTCATCGCATCCGACCCGTCGAGATTGCGTGAGGTCGGAAAGCGGATGTCACGGACGGTGACGGCGGTGATTTTGGTCATGCGTTCACCTCGAACTGCGCTGGGCCCTCACGCCTGCACCAACCTTTGCTGCTGCTCACCCAAGCCGGCGATGCCGAGGCGCATCACCTGGCCCGCTCTCAGGTAGATCGGCTTCGGTTTCTGCCCCAGGCCGACGCCCGGCGGTGTTCCGGTGGAGATGACGTCACCCGGCTGCAGGCTCATGAAGTGGCTCAAGTAGGAAACCAGCTTCGGCACATTGAAGATCATGGTCTTTGTGCTGCCGTTCTGGTAGCGGTGGCCGTCCACCTCCAGCCACATGGCGAGATTGTGCGGGTCGGGCACTTCGTCCTTGGTCACCAGCCACGGGCCGGTCGGGCCGAAGGTGTCGCAGCCCTTGCCCTTGTCCCATTGGCCGCCGCCGCGCTCCAGCTGGTATTCCCGCTCCGACACGTCGTTGATGACGCAATAGCCGGCGACATAATCCATCGCGTGGTTCTCCGGCACGTATTTCGCCGGCTTGCCGATCACGACGCCGAGCTCCACTTCCCAGTCGGTCTTTTCCGAGCTGCGCGGAATCTCGACATCGTCGTTGGGTCCGACCACGGCGCTGGTCGCCTTCATGAAGACGATCGGCTCCTTGGGGATCGGTGCATTCGATTCCGCCGCGTGATCGGCGTAATTGAGGCCGATGCAGATGAACTTGCCGATCTTGCCGACGCAGGGCCCGATGCGCAGATCACCCGAAGCCAGAGGCAATTCCGTAGCATCGAGGGCGGCGAGTTTCTTGAGGGAGTCCGCCAGCAGCACTTGGCCGGCGATGTCAGAGACATGCGCGCTCAGATCCCTGATCTTTCCATCCCTGTCCAGCAGACCCGGCTTCTCGCGCCCCTTCGGGCCATAGCGCAGTAATTTCACATCATTCTCCTAAGACATTGATTTCAAGCGGCCACGCCATAGAAACGCGCCGCCGTTCCGCCAAAGATCGCCGCGCGCTCCTCGCCGCTGAGTGACAACAGGCACGCCTGGCTTGCCTCCATCCAGCGGTCATAGCCGCCGGCCAGATTGGCGACGGGCCAGTCGCTGCCCCACATCAACCGGCTGGGGCCGAAGCTCGCCACCAGGTGATCGATATAGCTCCGGAGATCCTCGGTCTGCCAGTCCGATTTTGCCTCGGTAATGAGGCCGGACAATTTGCAGAACACGCGCTCGTCCTGCGCGATCTCGCGCATCGCCGGCGCCCAGGCGCCAAAGCCTCCGCTGCGGATCTCCGGCTTGGAGCCGTGATCGATGACGATCGGCAGGTGAGGATACTTACGCAGAAATTTCTTGAAAGGCTCAAGGTGCGGCGGCTTCAGCAGCGCATCGAAGCGCAGGTGAGTGCGTTCCATCTCCACCATCGCCGGCGCGATCTCCGGACGCAACATCCATTCCGGGTCGGGGATGTCCTGAATCATCGGCCGGAGCCCGACCAGATACTCGCGTGCCGCCAGCCGGCCGATCACGGCGGGCGCATCCTTGGCCTCGAAATCCGCCCAGCCGACCACGCCTTTCACGAAATCGGTGCGGCGCGCGATGTTGAGCATGAACTCGGTCTCAGTGATGGTCGGCGCGGCCTGCACGATTATGGTGGCGTCGATCTTGTGACGCTGCAGAATCGGCCGCAGATCGTCGGCGGTGAAATCGCGATAGATCACGCCGAGCTCCGGCGTCAGCCAGCCGTAGTCGCCGCGGCTCAATTGCCAGAAATGCTGATGGGCATCGATCCGCATGGTCAGAGGACTGAGCCTTTCGGGACCGGCGCCTCGCGATGCAACAGCGCAGATGCGCGCAGATCGTCCCACAGAGCGGCCGGAATCTTTTGCTTCACCCATTGCCAGTGACTTGCCACCTCCGCCGCATTGCGGGCGCCGGGAATGACGGCTGCGACCACAGGATGGGCGAGCGGAAACTGGATGGCGGCAGCCGGCAGCGGGACATTGTGGCGCGCGCACACCTCGTGCAAAGCCGCGGCACGCCTTGCAACCTCGTCCGGGACAGCGCCGTAATTGTACGTCGCGTCGGGCTGGCCGACCCGCGCCAGCAGGCCGGAATTGAACGGTCCGCCGACGATGATGGAGATGTTCCTCTTCTGGCAGGCGGGGAAGAATCGATCGAGCGGCGCCTGCTCCAGCAAAGTATAGCGGCCGGCCAGCAGGAAGCAGTCGAAATCGCCGTGGCCCATCGCCTCTTCGCACACCGCGACCTCGTTGACGCCGAGACCGATCGCGCCGATCTGGCCGGATTTCTTCAGCTCCGCCAGCGCGCGATAACCGCCTTCCATGGCATCGCACATGTGGCGCGGATGATCATCGCCATGCTGCTCGCGCCCGATATCGTGGATCAGGGCGACATCGATGCGGTCGAGCCCCAGGCGCTGCAGCGAATCCTCGAGCGAGCGCTTGGTCGCGTCATAGCCGTAGTCATATTTCGCACCGAAGGGCATCGGTGTCTCGAAAGCGGTGCCCTCTCCCCGCGTGTGCAGACCGGGCGTAATGAGCCGCCCGATCTTGGTCGACAGCACGTATTGATCGCGTTTCTTCTCGCGCAGTGCATCGCCCACCCGCCGCTCGCTGAGGCCATAGCCGTAGTAGGGCGCGGTGTCGAAGAACCGGCAGCCATTGTCCCAGGCGGCCTTCAGGCCCGCCTGGGCGTTCGGCTCCGTGACGACGGCAAACAGGTTGCCGAGCGGCGCGCCGCCGAAGCCGAGCTCAGTAACGCGCAGTGCGGTTTTTCCGAGATTTCGCAATGAGGCCTCCCTGGAGGGCCATACACTAATATACCAGTTTTCCGGCCTGCAACGGATTTATCCCAGGATTGTTTGATGACTTGGCGGATGTAGGCGTGTTTTGTCCGAGCATGCCAGCAACGCTGAGGCGCGGGCCGGGTGCGAGAGATCGCCCCGCCCGCCTTCCGTCTGTGGGAGTTGCGATGACGATGGAGTGGCGGCTGAGAGGGTGGCTCGCGCCGATGGTCGCTGCCCTCGCGCTCAGCATCGCCGTACCGCAGGCGATCGCGCAGACGCCCGCCCCTGTACCGCAGCCGAAATCCACGCCGAGCGAGCAGCAATCCAATCCCCCGGCAGCGACGCGCGAGGATCTGCAGAACATGCTGCAGACGCTGCGCGACCCGGCGAAGCGCGATGCGCTCGCCAAGCAGGTCGAAACGCTGCTGCAGGTTCAGCAGGCCGGTGCGCCGCCAGCCGAGGAGCGCGGCGTCGGCGCACGTGTCCTCTCTACCCTGTCGTCCGGCTTCCAGCAATTCACGCAATTCACGGAGCAGATGGGGCACGGCTTCGGCGGCTCCGGTCATCTTCTGTCCTGGCTCGAGGTCCAGGGCAGCGACCCGACCTTGCGCGGCATGTGGATGAATATCGGCACGGACCTTGGGCTCAGTCTCGGCGCTGGCCTCATCGTCGCCTATCTTGTCAGCCTCGCTGTCAAGGCCGGCCGGCGCCGTCTCGCGCTCCGCGCGGGTGACCGATTGCTCCGACGCATCCGCTTTGCGGCTGCGCGGCTGGTCCTGGAAATACTCCCCATCGTCGCGTTCGGGCTGGTTGCGTTCGGCGCCCTCGGCTGGCTGGCGCCGCCGGAGATCGCGCGCCTGGCCCTGCTGGCGATGATCAACGCGACCTTGGCTACGATGGCGAGCATGGTGCTGGTGAGCTTCCTCCTGAGCCCGATGGAGCCGCCGCTGCGCCTCGTTCCGCTCCGGGATTCGGCGGCGGTTTATCTCTACATCTGGTCGCGGCGCCTGATCATCGTCGCGGTCTGGGGCTACGTGTTCCTGCAGACGGGGCTGCTGCTCGGCATGCCCAATCCCGCCTACATTGCGGCCAGCAAGATCCTGGGATTCGCCCTCACCGCGCTCATCATCATCCTCATTCTGCAGAACCGCGAAGGCATGGCGCACTGGATCCGCGGGACACCGGCGCCGGAGGGTGGACGCCGCATCGTGCCGGGGCTGGTGCGGGGCCGGCTCGCGGAGATCTGGCATGTCGTCGCGATCGCGTACCTGGCGGGTTTCTATCTCGTGTGGGCCTTGGAGGTCGCCGGCGGCTTCCTGTATCTGGCGCGCGCCACCGGCATTACCTTGCTTGTGATCGCAGCGGTCGCGGCGGGCGAAGTCTGGCTGCCGCGCCTGTTCAATCGCTTCTCGGGGCTGGATGCCGCATTGGTGGCGCGCTATCCGCTGGTTGCGGCGCGCGCGAACCGCTATGTGCCGATCCTGCGGCGCGCGCTGGTCTACATCATCCGGATCGCTGCGATCCTGTTGATCCTTGCCGCCTGGCGCGTCAATGTCGGCGGCGCGCTGTTCAGCAACACCGGCCGGGATGTCCTGGGCCGGACCGCCGATATCGCTATCGTGGTGGTCATCGCGCTCGCAAGCTGGGAGATCGCGGGCGGCCTGATCACGGCCCATCTCAACCGGCGCGACGAAACCGGCAATTCCATCATCCGGTCGGCTCGGATACGCACGTTATTGCCGCTCATCCGCAATGCGCTGCTTATCGTCATCAGCGTGATGGCGGGCCTCATCATCCTGTCGGAGATCGGCGTCGACATCGCACCGCTGCTGGCCGGCGCCGGCGTGGTCGGCCTCGCGATCGGCTTCGGCGCCCAGTCGCTGGTCAAGGACGTGATTGCGGGTGCCTTCTTCATGTTCGAAGGCACCATCAATCTCGGCGACATCGTTGATATCGGCGGCAAGAGCGGGCTGGTCGAAGGCATGACCATCCGGTCTCTTCGGCTGCGTGACCTGAACGGCAGCTTGCACACCGTCAATTTCGGATCGGTCGCGATCGTCACCAACATGACGCGCGAGTTCTCCTACTACGTGATCGATACCAAGGTTTCCTATCAATACGACCCCGACGACGTGATGGCAGTGCTGCGCCAGACCGACGAGGAGCTGCGGGCCGAGCCGGATTTCAAGCATTACATCCTGCAGCCGATCGAGATCCTGGGCCTCGAGAGCTTTGCCGATACCAGCTTCATCGTACGCGCGCGGATCAGGACGCGGCCGATCAAGCAATGGGACGTGGGGCGCGAATTCAACCGCCGCCTCAAGCACAACCTCGAGCGGCGCGGCATCGTGCAGGCCGTGCCCGGCGCGCCGGCCTTCGTTGCATCACCGCAAGCGCAGGCCAAGCTGCAGCAGCCGGCCCAGCCACAGCAGCCGATTCAGCCGCAGGAACCTGCGCAGAAGCACGCGTCGAATCGGAAGCATTGAGGGATGACGCGACTGCCCTCTCCTTTTCGTCATGGTCGGACCTGGTCCAACCGTCCACGAGTTTCGATAGGCAATGTCGCGCGGGCGCCGGCAAACTCGTGGATGGTCGCGCCAAGCACGACCAGGACGGGTTTGGGTGATGAGCCTATACGCAGTGGCGATCGGGGTGAACCCTACAGCTCCACCCACGTCCCGCTCTTGGTCGAGGCGATGATGCCGTGCAGCACCTTCTCGATCGCGAGCGCATCGCTGATGGTGGGTAAGAGCGTCTCCTTGCCCGCGATGCCTTCGAGCAGGTGCGCGGCCTCGATAATCTTCAAGTCGTTGAAGCCGATGCCATGGCCCTTGGCGGGGGAGAAGCGGCCGTAGGATGGATGCTCCGGCCCTATCGGGATGAGGCGGTAACCATTGGTCGGCGCGGCGGTCGCGTCCTTGGTGTAGAGCTGCAGCTCGTTCATCCGCTCATGGTCGAACAGTATCGAACCCTTCGAGCCGAACACTTCGAATCCCAGGTGCGACTTGCGGCCCCAATGGGCGCGGCTGGTGACCAGCGTACCCATCACGCCGTCATCGAACTGAACCAGAGCATGGGCGGTATCCTCGTTCTCCACCGCGCGATACTCGCCGCTGAGCGCGACCTTCACATCGCGCCGTTCCGTCCCATCACCGGCCGCCGGCACCGGCCGCTTCGGGATCACGATGCGCGTGTCGGCGACCAGGCGCCGGACCGGTCCGACGAGGTCATGCGCGATGCTGACGAGATGCGAGGCGAGATCGCCGAGCGCGCCGAGGCCGGCCATGTCGTGGCGGCAGCGCCAGGAATACGGCGTCTCGGCATCCGCCATGTAGTCCTCGTCGCACACGCCGCGGAAATAGTTGACCTTGCCGATCGTGCCATCGGCGATCAGCTGCTTTGCAAACGCGATCGCGGGCGAGCGCAGGTAATTATAGCCGACGAGGGTCTTACCCTTCGCGCTGCGTGCGGCGGCGGCCATGTCCTCGGCGGCGGCGAGGTCCGCGGCCAGTGGCTTCTCGCAATAGACATGCTTGCCCGACTTCAGCGCCGCGATGGCGATATCGTGGTGCAAGGCGTTAGGCGTCGTGATCGAAACGACGTCAACAGCGGGATCGGCGACCAGCTCCTGCCATGAGCCATATGCGCGCTTGAAGCCGAAGCGCTGCGCCGCTTTCCGCGCGGCCGACAGATTGACGTCCGCCACCGCCTCGAGATGGGCGCCGAGCGCGGTCTCGAAAATCGTGGGCGCGGACCTGAAGGCCATGGCATGGGCAGCGCCCATGATGCCGGTGCCGACGACACCGATTCCGATGGATTGCGGCATTGCTGAAAGCTCCGAAGCCGCATCATGTCGCGGCGGTCGGCGGATTCTGGAATTTTTCGTTTGTATCAAGCAAGAGGAATTTTTATTCTATTTTGCGGTCTTTCCATCAAACGGGTGCGAGCGGGATGCCCAAGCGCAAAAACCTGACATCTTCCGTCACACGCAACCGCCGCGCCGCGGCGGCAGGCCCCGCGGATGTGGTCAGCCTCAACCGCGAGATTTCAACGCGTTATCCGACCCTCAGCAAGCGCCTCCGCCAGATCGCCGAGTTCGCGCTCAAGAATCCCAACGAGATCGCGATCGAATCGATCGCAGTGATCGCGCAGCATGCCGGCGTACAGCCTTCGGCCCTGATCCGCTTTGCCAAGGCGTTCGGCTTCGAGGGCTTCTCCGACCTGCAGCGCATCTTCCAGCAGCGGCTGCGCGAAAGCCGGCCGAGCTATTCTGAGCGCATCGCGGCGATGCGCGAGGAGCTGAACACCCAGCGTGATCATGGCCCGCAGGCAATCCTGACCCGCTTTGCGGAGGCCAATATCGCGGCGCTCCAGCATCTGTGCGAGGAGACCAAGTCGGGCGACCTCGACCGCGCCGTGCAGATTTTGCGCCGGGCCGAGACCATCCATCTAGTGGCGCAGCGGCGATCCTTCCCCCTCGCCGCCTATCTCTATTACGCGCTCAGCAAGATCGGCCGGCGCGCCAACCTGATCGACGCAATCGGCGGCATGGACCAGGAGCAGCGATTGCTGATGGAGCCGCGCGACGCACTGGTCGCCATCACCTACGCCGACTACACGCCGCGCGTGGTGGAGACAGTCGCCTTCGCCGCGCAGCGCAAGGTGCCGGTCATTGGCATCACAGACCAGCCCTTGAGTCCCCTTACCGCGCAATGCGACGTGGTGTTCTACGTCGAAGACGCGGCGGTGCACGATTTCCGCTCGCTCGGCGCCTCGATGTGCCTGGCGCAGGCGCTGGTGGTGGCGCTCGGGGCGGCGGGCTAGGCGGCGGCGTCTATGCCGCCAGCCGCGGCTGCAATTCCTCGAGCGTCACGTGGTCAAAGAAGCCGCCGCTGCTGGTTGCGGGCCTTCCGTCTTCGATCGCGTGGGCGAAGATGACGGCTTGGTCGGCTTCCAGTTTCTGCAGGTGCCGATGGAGGCGCGGGTGTTCACGCTTGAGGTCGAACAGCTGCAGATCTTCGCCCCAGCGGGCGATGCCGGTGAGGTAGGCATCGGCAACGGTTCGCACATCGCCGGCCAGCCACGCGCGTTGGGATAGCATGGATTCGAGACGCGCATAGCTCTCCGCCGCCCTCTTGCGCGCCAATGCCCTCAGCATCTCCCTCTCCTGCACGGCATCCTCCGGCAGCTTGAACGCGGTCCAGGCCGGCGAGAAGGCGCCATGTACTTCCGTGTGGAGGAAGGCGAGCACGGAGTTCAGCCGATCGAATTCACGCGTGCCTTGCAGGAAACCGAGCCGCTGGCCGAGATCGCGCGCGGCGACGTGCTGCAGGATGGCGAAGCTCTCCGCCAGCGCCTCACCGTCCTCCAGCAACAGCGTCGGCGTCTGATGCTTGGGATTGATCCGCGCATAGCGCTCGTCCTTGGGCGCCAGCATATCGATCCGGCACAAGCGGTAAGGCCGACCTAGCCATTCCAACGCCACGATCGATCCAAATGAACAGCCGTGCGGCACGCCGTAGAACAATACCGGTTCCATGTTTCAACTCCCGAAATCACTTGCTTGCACTCAGCGGGATTGAACGTGGCGCCCACCGTGCTACTTGTGAAGACGGCACTATTTTGTGAGGCGGGAACAAACTCTATACTGAGGTCGAACCATGGGGGCCGAGTGATGAAAGAGAGCGTGTCGGGTTGTCCGGTCGAAGACGCCATCCGCCTGCTCGGCGGTCGCTGGCGCATCGTGCTGATCTATCATTTGCTGGAGGGCAAGCGGCGGTTCAGCGAATTGCGCCGAGCCATGCCGGCCATCTCTCAGCGCATGCTGACCCTTGATCTGCGCGCGCTCGAAAAGGCTGGGCTGGTGCAGCGCACGATCTACCCGGAAGTGCCACCGCGCGTCGAATACGATCTGACCGATGAAGGCAAGCGCCTGCGCGAACTCATCGATCTGCTCGGCGAGGTCGGTGCAAGGCTGGCGAAGGTGCCGCAATGCGCGCCGGCGCGGAAGAGCGCGGCTTAGGCGCGGGCGGGCCGCCGCCACGCGGTGGTAAAGACCGTTGCCTTTGCCGGAGAACGCTAGAGCCGGTTATCGGCATCGCTTAGCCCCCTCACCGCGCCTGGGGGCGGCGGGGTAGCGCCAGCGCGCTATTGCAATCCGATCGGTACCGTCGAGAGAAAGGTGCTGAACACGGCCGCCACCCAGGTCCTGAATTCTTCCTCGGTCAGCATATAGGGCGGCACGTATTTCCGGCTGATCGCGGCGACGCCAACGAAGCTGCGCGGCGTCGCCAGCGAAGTCTCGAAGACCGCGTGCGGCATCTGCCGCCCCGGGTCTTGCCCCTCGAACAATTCCCGGTTCACGAGCATGTTGGGCAACGCCACCGGCGTGACGTAGCTGAAATTGGGGTTGAGCTGCAGATACGGCAGGAACTCGCCCGCGACGTCGTACTCGAACTGCTGGCTCGCGCTCTGGGTCGCCAGCAGCCAGGCCACCGCGCTGGTTTCGTCAGTATAGTCCAGCGGCAGCGGCGGCAAGGCGGCACCGCCGACCCACATCACGAACTGACCATTGATCAGGTCGACCATGCAATTGTTGCCCGCCGGCTGAAGCGTCGCCCCGGCCGGCACAGCGACGCCGACGCCGCTCTCCTCGGTCCAGATGTCGAAGGTGAGGTCCGCAAAATTTTCGAGCGGCTGTCCGCTGCTGGCGGCGATCCACTGGAAGCCGCGGGGGTCATCCGACGAAGCAACCAGTTGTTCCAACGTGCGTTGGCGCGTCAGCGTGAAATCGAGGGAACCGCAGGTGACCGGCCGGGCGCCGGAGACTTCTGCCGGCTCGACATAGGCGAAGCTGCTTTCCGTCGTGGTGGGAGATTCGATAGCCGCAGTCGCGGGCGCGTCGAGCAATTGTGCAAGGTAGGTGGCCCGGACCGCCCATCCCACGCCGACCGCGCCGCGTTCGAGCCCGCCTGATCCGATGGCGATCACCCGGCCGGATGAATCGATGATCGGCGCGCCGGAATGGCCCGGCAGCAAGTTGCCATCCACGCGCAGGATCAGAGTGTCGAGGCTGGGGAAGCCGTTCTGCTGCAGTTCCCGCCGCACGTCGTCGTTGACGGCATCGCGCAGTCGCGCTCCACCTTCATTGGCCGCCGTGACGATCAGCCGGCGATTTTCGCGCGTCGCCTGGCCGAGTGCGAAACCATAGACGTCCACCACTTCGTTCACGTCTCCGGCCCGGTCCGTCTCGACCAGCGGCGTGACATCGGTCGCGCCTTCGACTTCGAGAAGGGCGAGGTCGGCGTCCTGCAATACGTGGATCACATGCGCCGGCAGTTCCGTGATGCCTTGATAGCCGACGCTGATGGTCCGGCAGCCTTGCACGACGTGGAGAACGGTCACAACCAGGCCGGCCGCGCGATAGGCGAAGCCACTGGCCGCGCGGTCCGGCGCCGCACCGCTACACTCGCCGGCCGTCACCCGCAGCACGGCCGGCGCGGTCGCCGCCAACACCGCGGCCGAAGGCCCATCATCCGCCCAGGCAGCTCCGCCAATTGCGGCGGCAGCCATAAGACCCAGCAGGTGCGTTGTCAGCCGCACAGCAGCTTGACGCCCGCCGCGACCGTAGCCGCGGGATCAGAGCTGGATTCCGCCTGGTCTGCGATCGCCGGCAAGGCACCGCCGCCGCCCCGGAGGATACGCAGCCGCGCCTGCAGGTCCGGCGAGCCTTCCAGCCGTCCGCACAAAGCCTTGTCGCCAGCGGAAAATAGCGAATTGATGCTCGGCTGTTGAACCAGTTCCGCGCCGGTAGGCTTGACGCCAAGGCGTTGCAGAGCGACGAGGTCGCGCGCTTGAGCCGCCGAATAGCCGGCGGAGGTCCATTCCGCAGCCTGGCTGGCAACCGTGGGCAGTAACGCGCCGCCGTTGCGGATCATCAACCCAGCGATAAGGCCGACGATACAGGCAAAGCCAAAGCTGCCGATCCTCCATCCGGACTTATCGATCTGAACATTGGAAAGGCCGAAGAAGCCGGCAAGCAACGCGGTCAGCGCAGCGATTACGCTGCCGACGACATGAGCCGTCGAAAGCGCAACCAGCAGCCCGACCAATCCACCAAGGCCGATGCCAGAGAAGATTTGCGCAACAAGCCCCATCACCGTGCCCGGAGATCGCTGTAAGCCACGCATTTATGTCGAGAGGAACAACCCCACGATCACCGTGCCATAGCTGCTCGAAAGGTGGCAAGCGTCAAACTGACATCTTCCTCGACTTACACCTTAGGGCATTGGTCGAGGGAAATATCCAGCGCGCAGCGACGCACTTGGGCTATGCGATGCGCACGCTCTGCCCGGTCCTCGCTGACGTCTCAGCTGCGTCTGCCAGAAGCAGTGCCTTCAATCCATCCTCGCCGGTCGGTGCGAGCGGCATGCCTTCGGTCACGCCGGTGACGAACGTGTCCATCTCGGTGCGATAGGCCGCCGCATAGCGTTCCAGGAAGAACGGCAGCACAGGATCGGAGTTGAAGCCGTCGGCATTCGCCTTCTCGACGGTGGTCGGGTGGACGTTGTGGGCGCGCAGCAGGCCGCCGCTGCCATGCACTTCGAGGCGCTGGTCGTAGCCGTAAGTGGCGCGGCGGGAATTGGAGATCTGTGCCAGGCGGCCGCTCTTGGTCTTGAGCGTGACGACGGCGGTGTCGATGTCGCCGGCCTGGCCGATCGCGGGGTCGACCAGGCAGGCGGCCATCGCGGAAACTTCAATGGGCTCTTCGCCCAGCAGGAAGCGCGCCATGTCGAGATCGTGAATCATCATGTCGCGGAACAGGCCGCCCGAGCGCGTGATGTAGGAGACCGGCGGCGGCGCCGGATCGCGCGACAGGATGGTGACGATCTCCGGCTTGCCCACTTCGCCCGCAGCCAAGCGCTTCTGCAAGGTCGCGAAGCTGGGATCGAAGCGGCGGTTGAAGCCGATCATCAGCTTGGCTTTGGTATCCGCCACCACCTTGAGGCATGCGCGCACGCGTTCGGCGGAGAGATCGACGGGCTTTTCGCAGAAGATCGCCTTGCCCGCCTTCGCTGCCTGTTCGATCAGGTCGGCATGCGTATCCGTGGGCGTGCAGATCAAGACTGCGTCGATGTTCTTGTCGGCGATGATGTCGGCGATGTCCTTGGCGACGCTCGCGCCGGTTTCCGCCGCGATCGCGCCAGCCGCCTTGGCATCGACATCCGTCACGGCAACCAGCTTTGCGGCCTTGTGCGCGGCGGCAGAACGCGCATGAATCTGGCCGATGCGACCTGCGCCCAAGAGACCGATCCGCATGATGTACCTCCTGCAAAAATACGTTCATTCCGTTATTGACAGAAAATAGAATGTTTGTTTCATTAGGGCAAGCGCGAACGTCAAGCAGCGCGTCAAAAAGGTGCGCCTTATTCCGGTGCGCTGAAAGCGGGAGGCGAATGAACGCGCTCCGTCACTGGGCGGGAAAGCCATATGGCCCAAGACCTTGACGTCATCACCATCGGGCGCTCCTCGGTCGACCTCTACGGCCAGCAGATCGGCGGCCGGCTCGAAGATATGGGCACCTTTGCCAAGTCAGTCGGCGGCTGCCCCTCCAATATCGCGATCGGCGCGGCGCGGCTTGGTTTGAAATCGGCAGTGCTTACGCGCGTCGGCGATGAACATATGGGACGTTTCATCCGCGAACAGATGGCGCGCGAAGGCGTCGCCATTGACGGCATCAAGACGGATCCCAAGCGGTTGACGGCGCTTGTCATCCTCGGCGTTCGGGATTCGGAAAGCTTCCCTTTGATCTTTTATCGCAGCGATTGCGCGGACATGGCGCTGGAGGAAAGCGACGTCGATCCGGCACTCTTCAAGCGCACCCGCGCAATTGTGGTGACGGGCACGCATTTCTCGACAGCGAGCACCGCGGCGGCGCAGCGCAAGGCGATGACGATCGCGCGCGAGAACGGCACGAAGATCATCTTCGATATCGATTATCGACCGAACCTGTGGGGGCTTGCCGGGCACGGCGCGGGGGAATCGCGCTACATCGCCTCCGACCGCGTGTCGCAACACCTGCAGCCGATCCTCTCCGACTGCGATCTCATCGTCGGGACCGAGGAAGAGGTGAAGATCGCCGGCGGCGCGGAGGATGTGCTGACCGCTCTGCGCAACATCCGAGGCAAAAGCAAAGCGACCATCGTGCTGAAGCGCGGGCCCAAGGGCTGCACCGTGTTTCCCGACGCCATACCGGACAATGTGGACAAAGGCATTGTCGGCAGCGGCTTTCCGATCGAGGTGTATAATGTGCTGGGCGCGGGCGATGCCTTCATGTCGGGCTTCCTGCGCGGCTGGCTGAAAGGCGAACCGCTGGAGACCTGCGCGACCTGGGCCAATGCCTGCGGCGCGTTTGCGGTATCGCGCCTGCTCTGCTCGCCGGAAATCCCGACCTGGACCGAACTGCAATATTTCCTGAAGCATGGCAGCAAGCATCACGCGCTGCGTCATGATGCCGACCTCAACCACATCCACTGGTCGACCACGCGGCGCGGCCATTGGCCGACCTTGATGGCACTGGCCATCGATCACCGCGCGCAGTTGGAAGAGCTGGCGGACAAGGCCGGCGTCTCGCGCGCGCGCATCCTGGATTTCAAGGCGCTGGCCGTGGCGGCGGCGACCAAGGTGGCCGATGGGCAGCCGGGATTCGGCATGCTGCTGGATGGCACCTATGGACGCGAAGCGTTATTCCGCGCTGCGGATCATGACCTCTGGATCGCGCGGCCGGTGGAGCGGCCGAGCTCGCGGCCACTCCGGTTCGAGACCGAGGATCTCGGCTCGCATCTCGCGGAATGGCCGGTCGATCACGTCATCAAGTGCCTGTGCTTCTATCATCCGGACGATCCGGAAGCGCTGCGGCTCGAGCAAGAAGAGCGGCTGCTGACGTTGTACGATGCCGCGCGGACGGCGGGGCGCGAATTGCTGGTGGAGATCATCGCCGGCAGGCACGGACCCTTGACCGATGCGACGATCGCGACAGTGCTGCGCCGGCTCTACGATCTCGGGATAAGGCCCGATTGGTGGAAGCTGGAGCCACAGGCGACGCGCACCGCCTGGCAGAATATCGGCGACGAGATCCGCACCCGCGACCAGTTCTGCCGCGGCGTCGTGCTGCTCGGCCTGGAAGCAAGCGAGGACAAGCTCGAGGAAGCGTTCCAGGCGGCAGCGAGCGACCCGATCGTGAAGGGTTTCGCAGTGGGTCGTACCATCTTCGCCGAGCCCGCCGATGCCTGGCTGCGCGGCGCGATGGACGACGCCGGCGCAATCGCGGAAATGGCGCGGCGCTTCTCGCGCCTCACCGACGCCTGGAAGAAGGCCAAGCGCGCCAATTCGGCGGCTTCATAACAGACCATGCAACTTCGCTCATCTTCACATGATCGCCGTCACACGCGCGGTAATCCCCTCCCCCGACACTGGGGAGGGTTAGGGAGGGGGAAGCCGCGCCCCCGCCCGAAAGAGTTATCGCTCGCTTCCCCCACCCCAGCCCTCCCCAATTTGGGGAAGGGGGATTTTGTGTTGGGTGGAAGGGGAATAATAAGAAGTCAGATAGACTGGGAGCCACCTCATGAAAAACATCCGCCTGACCATGGCGCAGGCTGTGGTGCGGTATCTGGCCAATCAGCGTGGCGTCCGCGGCGGCAAGGACGTGCCGCTGTTCGCCGGCGTTTGGGCGATCTTCGGGCATGGCAATGTCGCCGGGCTCGGCGAGGCGCTGTATCACGCGCAGGAGACGCTGCCGACCTATCGCGCGCATAATGAGCAGGGCATGGCGCATGCCGCCATCGCCTTTGCCAAGGCGGCGCGGCGGCGGCAGATGATGGCCTGCACCACCTCGATCGGGCCCGGTGCAACCAACATGCTGACAGCGGCGGCGGTGGCGCATGTCAACCGGCTGCCTGTGCTGTTCCTGCCCGGCGACGTGTTCGCGAACCGGCGGCCTGATCCGGTGCTGCAGCAGATCGAGGATTTCGGCGACGGCACCGTCTCCGCCAACGATTGCTTCCGGCCCGTGTCGCGCTATTTCGACCGCATCACGCGGCCGGAGCAGATCCTGACCGCCCTGCCCCGCGCGCTCGGCGTGCTGACGGATCCCGCCGACTGCGGCCCCGTGACGCTGGCCATGTGCCAGGATGTGCAGACGGAGGCCTATGACTACCCCGAAGCCTTCTTCGAGCCGCATGTGTGGGCGACGCGCCGGCCCGAGCCGGATCGCGACGAGCTGGCCCACGCCGCCTCGCATCTCAAGCGCGCCAAGAAGCCGATGATCGTTTCGGGCGGCGGCGTGCTCTATTCCGAAGCCGAGCGGGCGCTCGCGGATTTCGCGGACAAGCACGGCATTCCAGTCTGCGAAACCCAGGCCGGCAAGTCCGCGATGGATGTCGACCACAAGCAGGCGATGGGCGCGGTCGGCGTGACCGGCACCAGCGCGGCGAACAGCCTCGCCAAGGATGCGGACCTTGTCCTCGCGATCGGAACCCGTCTGCAAGACTTTACGACGGGGTCCCGGGCCCTGTTCCAGAACCCGGAACGCAAGATCATCGGCCTCAACACGCAAGCCTTCGACGCCGGCAAGCATGGCGCCATTCCACTGATCGCCGACGCGCGCACCGGCATCGCCGCCTTGAGCAAGGCGATCGGCGATTGGTCGGCGCCGGGGGCGTGGCAGAAGCAGGCGGCATCGGCGCGCAAGACCTGGAGCGCGGAGCATGTGGCAGCTGTGGCGGCGCCCAATCGCGACCTGCCATCCGACGGGCAGGTGATCGGCGCGGTGCAGCGCGCGGGCAAGCCGAGCGACATCGTGGTATGCGCAGCCGGCGGTCTTCCCGGCGAGCTGCACAAATTGTGGCAGTCGGGCTCAGCCGGCGGCTATCATATGGAATACGGCTATTCCTGCATGGGATACGAGATCGCGGGCGGGCTCGGCGTCAAGCTGGCACGGCCCGATGCCGACGTGATCGTGATGGTCGGCGACGGCTCCTATCTCATGATGAATTCGGAGCTCGCGACCTCGGTCATGCTGGGGCAGAAGCTGATCGTCGTGCTGCTCGACAATCGCGGCTATGGCTGCATCAACCGGCTGCAGCGCGCGACCGGCGGCGAGAGCTTCAACAATCTGCTGCAGCACACGAAGCACGAGGTGCTGCCCGACATCGACTTCGCCGCTCATGCGCGCAGCCTGGGCGCGAATGCCGAAAAGGTCGCGACCACGTCCGAGCTGGAAGCGGCGCTCGGCCGCGCGCGCAAGTCGAAGAAGAGCGCGCTCATCGTGATCGATACCGATCCCTTGAAGACCACGGAGGCCGGCGGCTTCTGGTGGGACGTGCCGGTCCCGGAAGTGTCGGAGCGACCGAAGGTGCGCGCGGCGCGCAAGAAATACCAGGATTCCATCACCCATCAGCGTATCGGAGAGTGAGACAACATGGCTGTTCGTTTCGGCACCAATCCCATCGCCTGGTCCAATGACGATCTGCGCGAGCTGGGCGGCAAGACGCCGCTTGAGACCTGCCTGGCCGAGGCCAAGGAGGCCGGCTATGAGGGCATCGAGCTCGGCCACAAATTCCCGCGCGAAGCCAAGGCGCTGAAGGCGGTGCTCGGCAAGGCTGGGCTCGATCTCGTCTCCGGCTGGTATTCCTGCGAGCTGCTGGTGCGCGATGCCAAGGAAGAGATGACGCATCTGCGCGAGCATCTCGATCTGCTGAAGGCGCTCGGCTCCAACATCCTCATTTTCGCCGAGACTTCGAAGGCCACCCACGGCGACCGCAGCAAGCCGCTCAGCCAGCGGCCGAAGCTGAAGGCTGCCGACTGGCGCGAGTTCGGCCAGCGCGTGACGGAAGTCGCTGAAGCCGTTGCCAAGGAAGGCGTCGCCCTCGCCTATCATCACCATATGGGTACGGTGGTGCAGAGTGGCGAGGATATCGATGTCTTCATGGAATCGACTGGACCGGCGGTGAAGCTGCTGCTGGATACCGGGCACGCGACGTTCGGCGGCGCCGATCCGGTCGCCCTCGCCAGGACATACCGCACGCGTATCGCCCATGTGCATTGCAAGGACGTGCGCAAGGACGTGCTGGCGACGGCACGCGCGAAGGATTGGAGCTTCCTCGACGCGGTGGTGGAAGGCTGCTTCACGGTGCCGGGCGACGGCATGGTCAACTTTCCCGCAGTGTTGAACGAGCTGCCCGGCTACTCCGGCTGGCTGGTGGTCGAAGCGGAGCAGGATCCAGAGAAGGCCAACCCGCTCAAATATGCGAAGATGGGTTGTGCCAACTTGAAGCGCTACGCGAAGGACGCCAGATTGGCGTAAGGAGAACGCACATGGCGAACCTGCTGGTGAAAGCGAAAAAGCCCGGCCCCGATGGCCTCGCCCTGTCGGTGACGCCGGAGAGCGCCGGCTGGAAATATGTCGGCTTCCAGGTCTATCGCCGCGCGGCGAGCCAGGAGCTGGATTGGAAGATCGCCGGCAAGGAAAGCTGCCTGGTGCTGCTGTCGGGCAAAGCGACAGCCAGCATCGACGGCAAGGCGCCGGTCGAGATCGGCGGGCGCAAGAACGTGTTCGAAGGTCCGGGCTGGTCAATCTATCTGCCATCCGACGCACGCTGCGTGCTGAAGGCGACCACCGATATCGAGGTTGGCGTGTGCACGGCGCCCGGCGGCAGGAAGTTTCCGGCGCGCATCATTTCGCCGGATGACGTGGGCTTCGAGGAACGTGGCAAAGGCACGAACCGGCGCCTAGTCTACAACATCCTGCCGGATACCGCCGCGGCGGAAAGCCTGCTGGTGGTGGAAGTGGTGACGCCGGGCGGCAACTGGTCCTCCTACCCGCCGCACAAGCATGACCGCGACGCGCTGCCGGAAGAGAGCTTCCTGGAGGAGACCTACTACCACCGCCTCAACCCGCCGCAGGGCTTCGCGTTCCAGCGCGTCTATACCGACGACCGCTCGATCGACCAAACCATGGCGGTGGAGGACGGCGATTGTGTGATGGTCCCGCGCGGCTACCATCCAGTCGGCGCACCGCATGGGTATGATCTGTACTACCTCAACGTGATGGCGGGGCCGAGCCGCAAATGGGTGTTCAAGAACGATCCGGCGCATGAGTGGATCGTGAAGGCGAAATAGCGGTCCCAACTGTCATCCCGGCCAAGCCCTCGGGTCCGCGCTTTGCGCGGCCCAAGGACAGGCTCCGCGCGAGCCGGACTCCCCACGAGTTTGCAAGTGGGATTTGCGGGGTTTTGTACCCCGCATTGGTCAGGCTGCGGCGGCCTTGGCA
>DASRRI010000036.1:0-6970 GCA_035695765.1 Dongiaceae bacterium | reverse complement strand
ACGACTTTCGCGGGATCAATCACGCCGTTCCTGACCAGGTCCTGGTATTCGCCGGTCTGGGCGTTATAGCCCCAATTGTAGTCGCTCTTCTCCGAGAGCTTGCCGACCACGATGGAGCCGTCCTCGCCGGCATTGATCGCGATCTGTCGCGCCGGCATCTGCAGCGCGCGGCGCACGATATCGATGCCGGCCTTCTGGTCGTCATTCTCTGGGTTCAATCCGTCGAGCACCTTCAGCGCGCGCAGAAGCGGGACGCCGCCACCGGGCAGAATGCCTTCCTCGACGGCAGCGCGCGTCGCGTGCAGCGCGTCGTCGACGCGATCCTTGCGCTCCTTCACCTCGACCTCGGTCGCGCCGCCGACGCGGATGACGGCGACACCGCCGGCCAGCTTCGCCAGCCGCTCCTGCAGCTTCTCGCGGTCATAGTCCGAGGTGGTCTCCTCGATCTGCGCCTTGATCTGCTTGATGCGACCCTGGATGTCTTGTTTCTTGCCGGCGCCGTCGACGATGGTGGTGTTCTCCTTCTCCACCGTCGCCTTCTTGGCCTTGCCCAGCATGTCGAGCGTCACATTCTCCAACTTGATGCCGAGATTCTCGCTGATGACCGTCCCGGCGGTGAGCACGGCGATGTCCTCCAGCATCGCCTTGCGGCGATCGCCGAAGCCAGGTGCCTTGACGGCCGCGACCTTCAGACCGCCGCGCAGTTTGTTCACCACGAGAGTTGCCAGCGCCTCGCCCTCGACATCCTCGGCGATGATCAGCAGCGGCTTGCTGGTCTGGATCACGGATTCGAGCAGCGGCACCATGGCCTGCAGGCCGGTGAGCTTCTTCTCATGAATGAGGATATAGGGGTCCTCCAGTTCCACGCGCATCTTCTCGGCATCGGTGATGAAGTAGGGTGAGACGTAGCCGCGGTCGAACTGCATGCCTTCGACCACCTCGAGCTCGGTCTCCAGGGACTTCGCTTCCTCGACCGTGATCACGCCCTCGTTGCCGACCTTCTGCATGGCCTCAGCCAGGAAGCGGCCGATCTCCTTGTCGCCGTTGGCGGAGATGGTGCCGATCTGCGCGATCTCGTCGTTGCTCGTCACCTTCTTCGCGTGCTTCTCGAGATCCCTCACCACAGCATCCACCGCAAGATCGACGCCGCGCTTCAGGTCCATCGGATTCATGCCGGCGGCCACCGCCTTGGTACCCTCCTTGACGATCGCGTGGGCAAGCACGGTCGCGGTCGTGGTGCCGTCGCCGGCGGTGTCGGAGGTCTTGGACGCGACCTCCCGCACCATCTGCGCGCCCATGTTCTCGAACTTGTCGGCAAGCTCGATCTCCTTGGCCACGGTCACGCCGTCCTTGGTGACGCGCGGTGCACCAAAGCTCTTGTCCAGCACGACGTTGCGGCCTTTGGGACCGAGGGTCACCTTCACCGCGTTGGCCAATATGTCGACACCGCGCAGCATCTTGTCCCGCGCCTCGGTCGAGAACTTCACCTCTTTGGCAGCCATTTCTGATCTCCCTATGCTTGGCGGGCGCGCCTCAGGCCGCTTTCTTTGCGGCCCGGGCGGCCTCGACCACACCCAGGATATCGGTTTCCTTCATGATCAGCAGGTCCTCGCCGTCGATCTTGACCTCGGTTCCGGACCATTTTCCGAATAGGACTTCGTCCCCGATTTTCAGATCCAGCGGCACGCGCTCGCCCGTCTCGGTGCGCGTGCCGGCGCCGACGGCGATGATCTCGCCGCGCTGGGGCTTTTCCTTGGCGGTGTCGGGAATGATGATGCCGCCGGCCGTTTTTTTGTCGGCGTCGATGCGGCGCACGAGAACGCGGTCGTGCAGTGGGCGGAATGACATGCAATCCTCCATGGTCAAAACTAAAGGCTGAGGTTCCCCCCAGCCCTCGGAAAAACCGGCCGGAGGCGGCAAACCACGTAGGAAGCGGTCAAATCCGGTTCAAGAGGTGACAGCAAAAAAATTTTGCGCCCAGCTGGTTGCTGGCTCGTCCCGCTCTTGACAGGCCCGGAGGGCGTCCTAAATCGGAAATCGCCGGTTGCCCATTCGGGAACTGGTAGTCCCAGGGACGTGAGTTTCCCTGGTTGCCCACGTATCCATGTTGCTCAATAGGAGGATGTGGCTATGAGGACGAACCTCAATTTCTCGCCTTTGTTCAGGTCGACCATCGGCTTTGACCGAGTGTTCGACCTACTCGAAAATGCCAGCCGGACGCAGAGCTTCGAGAGCTGGCCGCCCTACGACATCATGCGCACCTCGGAGGATTCCTACCGCATCACGATGGCGGTGGCAGGCTTCGCCGAGTCCCAACTCACGATCACCCATGAGCCCAATCTGCTGGTAGTGATGGGCGACAAGCCCGAGCAGGAGGGCGACTATCTCCATCGCGGCATTCCCGGCACCTCGTTTGAGCGGCGCTTCGAGTTGGCCGATCATGTGAAGGTCGCCAACGCCAACCTGCAGAATGGCCTCCTGACCATCGAGCTGGTGCGGGAGGTGCCGGAAGAGATGAAGCCACGCAAGATCGCTATCAAAGGCAGCGACCCCGCGGGCGAATCAAAGAAGATCGAAGACGGCAAGCAGGCCGCTTAAGCCGGGCCCCAATGTGCCTGGGATATCCGGCCGCCTAGTGCCGGCCGGACTGGCCTGCGCCGGAAAGGAGGTATCGAAAAGGAGGACAACATGAGCATGAAAGATCTCATTCCCTGGAGCCGGGCGGAGAACAAGACTCCGGCGCTCTATCGCGACGCCGACCCCTTCATGGCCTTGCACCGCGAGGTCAATCGGCTGTTCGACGACGTGTTTCGCGGGTTCGACACCTTCGGCATGGGTCGCTTCCCAAGCCTTGTCTCAGGGCGGTCGATCGGCTGGCCGAACGTGGAAGTCTCCGAGACCGACAAGGAGATCCGCGTGACAGCCGAGCTGCCGGGCCTTGAGGAGAGAGACGTGGAGGTGCTGCTGAATGGCGACGTGCTGACGTTGCGCGGAGAAAAGCGCTCCGAGACCGAGGATCAAGGCCGCCACTTCAGTGAACGCTTCTATGGGCAGTTCGAGCGGCGCATTCCGCTCGATACGGAAGTTGAGGAGGACAAGGTCGAGGCGCGCTTCAAGAACGGCGTGCTGACGATCAACATGCCCAAGACCGAGCGGGCGCAGACCAAGGCCAAGCGCATCGCCATCAACGGCAAGTAGCGAGACCAAGGAGCGCCGGGCGTATCTGCCCGGCGCTGTCCTTCGGTTGGGAGAGCAAAGCAATCGCTGGCGAGGATCCCGAGAACGGTAGCTTCGCTGACTGCACAGCTTTAAGGAGATCGAGCGTCAGATCCGTGCAGCTGCCAGACGCCTCGGATCCAGCGCAGCTCTGGTACGAATGCATGAGCCGGTGGATTGGCTGGACCTACCGAGAACAATCTCAATCACGCCTCATTGGCGCAGGGCGGAATGCAACTGCTCCGCTCGTTGGCGACCTGGTAGCACGCCGCCACAGCGCGTAAGCTTGTCCGCGACCGACCTGCCGGACAAATGCAATGCGTTGTTCCTGACCACAAGCTGGTACTGACGCCGGCCTCTTTCCTATCCATATAGGATGAGGAGTATCATTCAGATTGGCTTCTCGCCATGCGGAGGGAAGACTGTGAGAGCGCGTTGGAACGGCTTCCTGAGTAAGGGCTTCGCCTACGTCGTTGCTTTCTTTAAAGTACGGCAACCGACTGAATTGGCCGATCTGGCGCCGGCGCCCGAGCGACATCCATGGGAAGATGCCTATCCTGCCGATATCGACTGGCGCGCCGAGATTCCCATCAAGCCGCTCTACACGGTTTTCGACGACGCCGTTGCACGGTTTCCGGACAATCCCTGCGTCGATTTCCTTGGCAAGAAGTACAGCTATCGTGAGATGGGCCACCTCGTCGATTGTGCCGCCAAAGGCCTCCAGGTCATGGGCGTCGGCAAGGGGGTGCAGGTGGGGCTGCTTCTGCCGAACTGCCCCTATTATGTCATTTGCTACTACGCGGCGCTGAAGGCTGGCGGGACCGTCATCAACATCAATCCCCTCTATGCCGAGGAGGAGATCCTCCGCCAGCTGACGGACTCGGAAACCCGTATCGTCATCACCCTCGACATGCGCAGCCTGCATTCGAAACTGGCGGCCGTCATGCAGCGAGCGGCGCTCGGCAAGGTGATCGTCTGCCGCATGGCCGATGCCCTGCCGTTTCCGCAGAAGTCAATCTTCCAACTGCTCAAGCGCAAGGAAATCGTCAGGATTCCCGCCGATGGTCGACATGTCGCCTTCCGCACGCTGGTCGCCAATGCCGGCGACTTTCGCCCAGTGACGATCGATCCGGGGCGCGATATTGCGCTGCTTCAATACACGGGCGGCACGACAGGCACACCGAAGGGTGCGATGCTGACCCATGCCAGTCTCCATGCCAACACCATGCAGACCGCCATGTGGTTCCCGAAGATGGAGGCAGGTCGCGAGCGGATCCTAGGCGTTCTTCCGCTTTGTCACGTCTTTGCGATGACGGTGATCATGAACGCCGGCATCTCTCAGGGCGCCGAGCTGGTTCTCCAGCCGCACTTCCGCCTTGAATCGGTACTTAAGGCGATCCACAAGAGGCGGCCGACGCTGCTGCCCGGCGTACCGACACTGTATGCCGCGATCATCGCCTGCAAGCATCTCGAAAAGTATGACCTGTCGTCGCTGAAATTCTGCCTGTCGGGCGGCGCACCGCTACCGATGCGCCTGAAGCACGACTTCGAAGCTCTCACCGGATGCAAGCTGGTCGAAGGCTACGGCCTCACCGAGTGCGCACCTGTCGTCGCGGTGAACCCCCTGTTCGGCAACTACAAGGAGCGGTCGGTCGGGCTGCCGCTGCCCGGCACTATCGTCGAGATCACTGCCCTGGACGATCCCACCCGCCTGCTGCCGCCGTGCACGACCGGCGAGATCTGTGTTAGGGGCCCGCAAGTGATGCTGGGCTACTGGCGCCAGCCGGAGGAAACCGCCAAGACGATGATCGGCGGTCGCCTGCACACCGGCGATGTCGGCTACATGGACGAACAGGGATACACTTTCATCACCGACCGCGCCAAGGACCTGATCCTAGTCGGTGGCTACAACGTATATCCGCGTATGGTGGAGGAAGCCATCCTTCAACACGCCGCAGTGGCCGATGTCGCTGTCTGCGGCATCCCCGACGACTACCGTGGCGAGACCGTCAAGGCCTTCATCGTTCCGAAGGGTGGACGGAGGGTCACCTTGGGCGAGCTGCGCGTTTTCCTGAAGGACAAGCTGGCACCTTTCGAGATACCGCGGTCGATCGCCTATCGCGATACCTTGCCGCGCACGCTGATCGGTAAGGTCTCGCGCAAAGAGCTCGTCGCCGAGGAGCTTGCGAAGCGGCGATCGCGCGAGCTCGAACCCAGGCGAGTGGAGCTCGGAGAATGAGTTCGTCCATCATCCCCGGTCTGTGCTGCGGAAGGATCGTCCAGGGGTAGAAAGGACTGTACCGATGCCGGAATCACCAATCCAAGAATCCGAGATAGGCGGCGGGCGGAACGTCTACCTCAGCGACGCGAATCTGCGATGTCTTCTGGCGCGCATTGCTCCTGGACTGGCGGATCGTTACGCGGATCACCTCGCCGCCTTCGGCGCATGGGCGGGAACGGAGGTCGATGCGGCTGCGGCCTATACCGACCGCTTCGCGCGGCCGGTGCTCGACATCACGGACCGCGAGGGTGAGCTGCTAAGTTCTGTGATGTGCAATCCGCGCTACGAGGAGATGCATCGACAGGTCTATACGCACGGCATCGTCGCCCTCAATCATGGCCCGTCGGCCGAGCCTTTCCTGCTGACTTTCGCCATGGGCTACCTGCTTGCCCAGGCCGACATTTCACTTCACTGTCCAGCCACGCTCACCGGCGCCGTCGCCTATGTCCTCGATTGTTTTGCGCCACAACACCTGAGGGATCGCTACCTGCCGGACCTGATCCGCCAGGATGGCCGTGCCAGCACCGGTGCCACCTGGGTGACGGAGCGGCAAGGCGGCAGCGACATGGGCACAGCCACCACGACGGCACGAGTGGCCAAAGACGGCATCGAGCTCAGCGGCCTCAAATGGTTCTGCAGCAACGCGCCAGCCGATATCGCGCTCGTCACCGCGCGCCCCGAAGGCGCGCCGCCGGGGAGCAAGGGGCTAGGCCTCTATCTCGTGCCGCGTCTTTGTCCCGACGGCAGGTCCAACCGTTATCGGATTCGCCGGCTGAAGGAAAAGCTCGGCACGCGCGGCCTGCCGACCGGTGAAATCGAGTTCAATGGCGCTTACGCGCTGGAAGTCGCGCCACCGCCGGAAGGGTTCAAACTGATGATGGAAGCGCTCGAGTTCAGCCGCGTTCACAACGCGATGGCCGGGGCCGGGGCGCAGCGCCGCGCATTCATCGAGGCGCTCGGTCATGCGGAAGATCGCCACGCTTTCGGCGCGGCGCTGAGCTCGTTTCCGATGATCCGTGAGCTTCTTCTCGACATGCAAATGGAGCTCGAAGCCTCTGTTGCCTTGGCGTTCGACGCGGCGCGGGCGTTCGACATGGCGGCGCGCGATACCGCGGCACGAGCCTGGCTGCGAACCGTCACGGCGTTGGCGAAATATCGTACCGCCGAACAGGCTGTGCGGTCGGCGAGCCGCGCCATCGAGATCCTCGGCGGCAATGGCTATACTGAGGAGTTCATCACGGCGCGGCTGCTGCGTGACGCGCAGGTGCTGACAGTCTGGGAAGGGCCGCCGAACATTCAGGCGCTGGAGCTCCTGCGGATGGTGAGGGCGGAGCAAGGCGGCTTCGAGGCATTTGCGCAGCGGGTCGAGGCGATCCTTGCCAGCGTGCCGGAGGTGCTCAGCAACGCGGCCGCCGCTGTTTCGGCGGCGCTCGACGATTGTTGCCAGGCGATCGCTTACATTCGGGATCATCC
>DASRRI010000035.1:0-21725 GCA_035695765.1 Dongiaceae bacterium | reverse complement strand
CCACGTCTCGACCGACCAGCAAGGAGACAAGGCGCGCTATCTCGAAGTTCATCCAGAGGCCGAGATGTATGCCGGCTTCGGCGATTTCAGGTTCTACCGCTTCCGCATTGCGGAGGGACTGTTCGTCGCCGGCTTCGGCCGCATCTTCCGCCTGAAGCCGGAGGAGTTGAGGGCATGATGCGCGCGCCGAAGATTCACGACGGGACTCTCCCTCCCCCAGCATGGGGGAGGGCAGGGCGGGGGAAGCGAGCGAAGACTTCTTCCAACTGTGCTCCGGCTTCCCCCTCCCTGACCCTCCCCCGTTTCGGGGGAGGGGATTGCAGCGTCCGCTTGGAGTTCGTCTGATGCGCACCGGCGGCTGCCAATGTGGTGCCGTGCGCTACACCTGCAGCGGCGAGCCCACCGCGCTCTTTGTCTGCCACTGCCTGGAATGCCGGCACCAGTCCGCTTCCGCGTTCGGCATATCGCTCGAGATGCCGGCCGGCACCCTCACCGTGACCAGGGGCACGCCGAAATTCTGGACCCGCCGCGCCGACAGCGGCCGCCAGGTGCGCTGCGCCTTCTGCCCCGACTGCGGCTCGCGGCTGTGGCACGAGCCGGTCGGCGGCGCCTACCTCACCATCAAGGCCGGCTCTTTAGATGAGCCGGTGGATATCTCGAAAGCGATCCACATCTGGACTTCGCGCACGCTGCCGGGGACCGTGATCCCGCCCGGCGCGCAGCAATATCCGGAGGAGCCGCCGGACTAGTGTTCTGATCGGCAAATTCGGCGCATTCTGCGCCTAACAGCGCGGAGGTCAGAATGGCAAAGTCATTCCGCATTAAGTTGCCATTGGAAGAGCGGCGAGAGCTGGCGTTGCTGGCGCGGCGGCGCGGGACTGCATCGTGGCGCGGCTGGCCTCGATCGATCAAGACGATGGCGCGGCGCCGCGCTAAAGTCTGAACTTTGATCTCCATCCTCTGCGGGGTCCTCATATCATGCGTGCCAGGCACGTCGCTGCGAGCATCCTAACGCTGGCGATCTTGATCGGCGGCTATGGCTCCTATCGCTGGGCCACCGACGTCCCCGTGCTGGACCCCAATTATCTGCCCTGCCCCGATCTCGACTGGGCGGCCGCCGAAGCGCTAGGCGGCGCCTCGGGGCCACTGCCGCGAGAGATGCCGACCCTCTGGTTCCGCTCCCAGCCCATTGCGCATCGGGGATTGCATGACGAGAGCAGGGGCATCGTCGAGAATTCCCTCTCGGCTTTCCGCGCCGCCGCTGAGGCCGGCTATCCGATCGAGCTCGATGTGCAGCTCTCGAGGGATGGCGAGGCGATGGTGTTCCATGATCCGTTCCTCGACCGGGTGACGGGGACCAAGGGCCGCATCTGCGATTTCACCGCCGCTGAGCTGGGGCGGCTGCATCTGGAAGGAACAGCCGATCCACTGCCGACCCTGGAGCAGACGTTCCAGGCAGTGGCGGGGCGCGTGCCAATCCTGATCGAGACCAAGCAGCTGGATTATCCGGTCGGCCCGCTCGAAGAACGGGTGGCCCGGCTGATCGCCGCCTATGGCCAACCGGTGGCGATTCATTCCTTCAGCCCGGACTCACTGGGGTGGTTCGCCGAACATTTGCCGAGCGTGCCGCGCGGACAGATCGCGATGAATTACGCCCATGCCGGCACCTCGCTCGAATACACTTCGCGCGGCGAAGTGATGCTGTCGGGGCTGCATAAATGGGCCTTGTCCAACCTGCTGCGATTTGGGACCTCGAGACCGAGTTTCGTGTCCTACGATTTGAACGATCTGCCGCGCATCGCCACCACCGTCGGGCGCTGGTTGGGGCTGCCGATCGTGGCCTGGACCGTCAACGCGCCCGACGCCGCGACCCGGGCGCAGGAGCTCGCCGACAACATCATCTTCGAGACGATCCGCCCACCCGCGGCGCGTTGAGCCGTGCGGCCATTGCGCAGCCTTCGCGGCGATGCCGGCCATATATAGCCGTCAACAGGGCGTGCGATAGCCGTCCTTGCGCCGTTCTGTGAGGAGCGACGTGTCACTACGATCCGCAGTTAATCCGCGCCGACATACTGGCGGCAGTGGGGCGCTTCTGCCGCCAAACCATCAAAATAAACGCCGGTTTGCGTCGAGCTTAGGAATCAGGACGTTAGACCGATCTTGACTTCTCCCGATCAGGAGTCTACATTCTCCTGTATCGGAGACATCAAAATGGCCGTTCCCCCCCACTATCCCGCTACCCGCTACGCCGCGTCGCCCCTGGTCGATTTGGCCGCGAAGGAGGAGCGCGCGCGGCTCAGCCGTTCGGCGCTGAAGGCGTTCTTCAACATCATGGACAAGTGGCAGGTGCGCGACGAGGACGCCCGCGCGCTGCTGGGCGGGATCTCCAACGGCCCATTCTATGAGATGAAGAAGGATCCGGACAGGGTGCTGGATGCCGACAAGCTGACGCGCGTCTCCTACCTCGTCGGGATCTTCAAGGCGCTCAACATTCTCCATTCGGAGAAGCTGGCGGATGCCTGGGTGCAGCTGCCGAACACCAATCGCATCTTCGGCGGCCAGACCCCTCTCAGCTACATGATGCGCGGCGGCATCTCCGCGATGGAGATCGTGCGGCGATTGCTCGACGCGCGCCGCGGCGGCACATGAAGCTGCCGCGCACGAGCCTCGTGCGCCAGTTCGATACCCATCGCCTCATCCCATCGAAATACAGCGCCGGCGGCGAGAGCGTGCTGGTCCGCATCGCCGACGACGATGCGCACCTGCAGGACATCTTCGATCTCGATAACGCCACCAACGAGCGTCTGCGCGCGGAGAACAATTTGCTGCCCGGCATCGGCGTGGACGAGCTGGTGTTCGGCGTCCCGTACTACCGCATCGTGAACGCCGCCTTCTGCCACGCCCAGCCGCTCGGCAGCCGCTTCAACGGCCCCGATCGCGGCGCCTGGTACGCGGCGTTCGAGCTGCCGACCGCCCAGGCCGAAGTCGCGTTCCACAAGAGCATCGAATTGAGCGAGGTCGGCTGGATCGAAGAGAGCGTGACCTACGACGGCTACCTCGCCGATTTCAGCGCCGAGCTGCACGACATCCGCCGCGACAAAAGCCTCGACGCCTGTCTGGATCCGGAGAGCTACATCGCCTCCCAAGGCCTCGCCCAGCAATTGCTGGAGCAGAACGCGCTCGGCATCGTCTATCCCAGCGTCCGCCGCTCCGAGGGCACCTGCCTCGCCTGTTTCCGCCCAGCGGTGGTGATGAATGTGCGCAAGAATGGCACCTACCGGTTCATTTGGACCAAGACGGGAAAGCTTAAAATCTCGCTGGAGAAGTAGGCTGCGCGTCCGTCATCGGAGCGTAAGGCAATCGCTCTCCGCCGGTCTGTCCGTTAGCTGGAAGTTAGTCCGAGCTATCGCGCAACGATCAAGCCGGCTCCGGCGATCATGATGATGCCCGTGACCGTCTGGATATCCGGAACTTCCGAAAAGAGCACAATGCCAAGCACAGTCGCGAAGATCAGATAGGTGTAGTCGAATGTTGCAATGATGACGGAAGGCGCAGACTGATATGCGGCGGGCAGCACCAGGCCGTTGCCGACCATAAGCGCCGCCAGCATCGCGATAAAGCCCCATTCCGACAGGTCGAGCCAGCTCCAGGAACCCAGCAAGAAAGGTGAAACTGCAACCTGTGCCGGCGTAAGTTCCCAGAGGTACAGCGCCGTGCTGGCCAGCACACCGGTAAGCAGGAGAGCGATGCTCAGGGACAGAGCAAGAGTGGATGGCGCAGTGGAGCGGCACTTGCTGCGGGTTACGATCGCCGAAAGCGCGTAGAAAAAACCGGCCAAAACCGGCAGGAGCATCAGCCAGGCGAACGCCTCGGTTCCTGGCCTCAAGATCATTAATACCCCTGCAAAACCGATTGCAATGCCGAGCAAGCCGCGCCGGCGCACCGGCTCGCCCAGAAGGAGCGGCGAGAGGGCGGCAACGAATAGCGGAGCCGTGTAGATTCCCGCTGCCACGGCTGAGAGCGGGAGAACTGGAATTGCCGAATACATCGAGAAGTACATCAGCACGAAAAGCGCAGCGCGCAGCATCGGCCACAAGCGCAATGACTGGCGCCACGTCGCGGCTCCTTCGCCCCAAACGAACGCGATCGCGAGGATTGCCGGGACCAGGAACAACGAGCGCAAGACATAGACCTGCCACAGCGTCACATGCCCGCTGGCTTGCTTGAATATTGCGTCTTGCAGGGCCGTGAAGAAAGTTGACAGCAGGATCAATGCAATCCCGCGCGCAATGCGATCGGGACGGACCTCGGTATCAACAGCCGTCACTGTGGTCCCCCGAATTCAAATGCGGGCTAACTGAATTGCATTGTCGGTCCAGAATGAGGTCGGCGTGGCCCCCGGTACAAAGACAAACGCCCCAATCGGGGCGTTTGTCCTTTCAACCTGTTCTCAGGTTTACGCCCGCGCCGCCATCGCCGAGCCCTGGCGCTTCGCCATATATTGCTTGGCCGTCTCCACCGCGACCGCCGCGTCGCGGCAGTATGAATCCGCGCCGATCGACTTGGCGAAGGCTTCGTTGAGCGGCGCGCCGCCGACCAGCACCACGTAATCCTGGCGCACGCCCTTCTCGACCAGCGTGTCGATCACCACCTTCATGTAGGGCATGGTGGTGGTGAGCAGCGCCGACATGCCGAGGATGTCGGGATTGTGCTCGTCGATCGCCGCCATGTATTTCTCGACCGCGTTGTTGATGCCGAGGTCGACGACTTCGAAGCCCGCGCCTTCCATCATCATGGAGACCAGGTTCTTGCCGATATCGTGGATGTCGCCCTTGACTGTCCCGATCACCATCTTGCCGACCTTGGGCGCGCCGGTCTCGGCCAGCAGCGGGCGCAGGATGAACATGCCCGCCTTCATCGAATTGGCGGCCAGCAGCACCTCGGGCACGAACAGGATGCCGTCGCGGAAATCGATGCCGACGATGCGCATGCCCTCGACCAGCGCCTTCGTCAGCACGTCATAGGGCGCCCAGCCGCGGTTCAGCAGGATGTGGACTGATTCCTCGATCTCTTCCTTCATGCCGTCATAGAGATCGTCATGCATCTGCTGCACGAGATCGTCGTCATTCAGGCTGTTGAGGTCCAATTCGCCGTCATTCGCCATCTTGCTAGCCCTTGGGTTTGATATCGCCGCTCTTGTACGCAAGACAGGCCGCCAAAGCCGCCTTTGTTGCGACGTGTTATAAGTTAGCAGCGACGCTGCGTTAATTGATAAATCTCGAGTTTTGCATGACTTTTCCGCTCGGTCGGCGCTTCGGGGCGTGTCGTATTTGCGACAGGACCGTGGGTTGCGGGTCAGTCAGGCAGCTTGTATATACAAGTTAATACAAGCCAAGGAGCCCGTGCATGCCCGGTACTTTCGTTCTCAATCCCGGAACCCTGACGCTCAAGGACCTGCGTGCGCTCATTGATGCGCCGTGTCCCATCGCCCTCGATCCCGCCAGCCACGGCGCCATCGACCGCTCGGCGGCAATCGTCCAGGCGGTGATCGACCGGGGCGAGACGGCATATGGCATCAATACCGGCTTCGGCGCCTTGGCCCGCACGCATATCAAGGACCACCAGCTGACCGAGTTGCAGCGCCGCCTGGTCTTGAGCCACGCCGCCGGCACCGGCGATCCGCTGCCCGATTCCATCGTGCGCGCGATCCTGATCCTCAAGATCAACGGCCTCGCGCGCGGCTTCTCCGGCATCCGGCGCAGGGTCGTCGAGGCGCTGATCGCGCTCGTGAATGCGGAGGTCTATCCGCGCATTCCGGCCAAGGGCTCGGTCGGCGCATCCGGTGATCTCGCGCCGCTCGCGCATATGTCGGCGACCCTGCTCGGCATCGGCGAGGTCAGCCATCGCGGCAATATCCTTTCCGCCGTCCAGGGCCTGGAGATCGCCGGCCTGAAGCCGATCGACCTCGCCGCCAAAGAGGGGCTGGCCCTGCTCAACGGCACCCAGGTCTCGACCGCACTCGCCGCCACTGGCCTGTTCGCGGCCGACGACCTGCTGCGCGCCGGCCTGATCGCCGGTGCCATGTCGACCGATGCGGCGCTCGGCAGCGACGCGCCGTTCGATCCGCGCATCCACGCCGTCCGCGGCCAGCTCGGGCAGATCGATGCCGCGCGCGCGTTGAAAGCGCTGATGGAAGGCAGCGCGCTCCGCGCCAGCCATATCGACTGCGACCGCGTGCAGGATCCCTATTCGCTGCGCTGCCAGCCGCAGGTGATGGGCGCCGCCCTCGACCAGCTGCGCCATGCCGCCGATATCATCCAGCGCGAATGCAACGCGGTCAGCGACAATCCCCTGGTCTTCGCCGATCAGGGCGACATCGTCTCCGGCGGCAACTTCCATGCCGAGCCGGTCGCGCTGGCCGCCGACGGCATCGCGCTGGCGATCGCGGAGATCGGCGCCATCTCCGAACGGCGCGTGGCCTTGCTGACCGATGCGCGCATGAGCAACCTGCCGGCATTCCTGGCACCCGATCCCGGCCTCAATTCCGGCTTCATGATCGCCCATGTGACGGCGGCCGCCCTCGCCAGCGAGAACAAGCTGCTCGCCCATCCCGCCAGCGTCGACTCGCTGCCGACCTCCGCCAACCAGGAGGATCACGTCTCCATGGCGACTCATGGCGCCCGCCGCCTGCACGAAATGGCGGACAACACCGCCGCCATCGTCGGCATCGAATTGCTGGCCGCGGCGCAGGGCATCGAACTGCGCCGCCCCGTCACCACCAGCGCAAAGCTGCAGCAGGTGCTGAAGCTGCTTCGTGAGGGCGCCGCGTTCTGGGACCAGGACCGCCTGATGGCGCCGGATATTGCCGCTGCCAAGCGCCTCGTACGCAACCCAGCCTTGCGCGACATCGTGGCACTCTCTGCAATCTGACGCTGCTATATTGCGCGCCCGCGAGTCTCTCGTGGGCGGATATCATCCAGACGTGGACGACACTGCCATGAATCTCTATCGCTATCTCACCGGACCCGACGACGATTCTTTCTGTCATCGCATCACCGAGGTGCTGAACCGGGGCTGGCAGCTCTACGGCTCGCCGACCCTGACCTATGACCCGGAAACCAAGCGCGTGATCTGCGGCCAGGCCATCATCAAAGAGGTCGACGGCGCGCAATATTCGCCCGGCCTTGATCTCAGCAAACAGTGAGTCACCACATCCCAACAAAGAGTCCCCTCTCCCGCCACGCGAGAGGGCCGACGGCCGTCGGCCCTCTCACTCCGTCCCTTTGAGCACACAGGGACGATTCGCTCCATATACAAGGGGGCAGCGCCGCAGGCGCGCAGCGCGCGAGCGCTACACTTGGACGCGTCGGTCTCTTCTATCTGGCGCTCTTTCGAGCGCGCGCGCCTGACGGTGCGCGACCCCTCATCCAGCTTCGCCCCCGGGCTCTTCGACCCGGGGGTTCACTATGTTCGCTAAGCCTTCGCAACCTTCTCCCGCACGGGGAGAGGGGGCTTCTCCATGGAAGGTGATCAGGCGATCTGCCGCAGAGCCGGCCGCGCCGGCATCAAATCCTCAACATCGCGCAGGCCGAGCCGTGCATCTTCGATCGCGATGCAGTGCGTGACCGTCTCGCCGTCGTCGGACAGCGGCAGCAGCACTTCGGCCAGCTCGCAGCTGCGGTTATCCTTGAGCGATGTCTTCACCACACCCAGGATCGGCCGCCGCTCGCGGCACAGCACGCGATAGATCTCGTGCCAGTCGGTATCGAAGTCGCAGCTGAAATCCAGCTCGTCCAGATAATGGTTGGTGTAGTCCAACGCCGCATGGGCGACGCAGCGCGTGCCCACCAAGGTATAGCGCACGCGGCGTGTATCACGGTCAATCTTGGCGAGGATGATGTTGGGCAGGATGCGCTTCAGGTCCGCAGGATCGATATCCGCGCGCGACGGCATCCGCCGCGCGCCCCGCTTGCGCTGCCAGTATGCGTAAAGCTCTGTGCCGATCGAGGAAGAAAGCTCCTCGACGCTTGCAACTTCCCGCACGCGCCGTCCCCTGTGCCAGTTTGGAATTTTGTTTTTTTGAATTTGGCGGATGATGACTCATCCGTGCTGACACTGACAACCGAAAAGAGTCGCGGCGCGATCGAATTCATCCAATAAAACGGCAGTAAATCCCGCTCGAAATTCAGCACTTGGACACATCGCGGATTTAAATCCCCAGCATTACAACGCCTTGTGTAGTTAATGCAGTTGTGGCGCGGCGCGATCTTCACCGCGCGCCTGTGGGTGATGTGGATAACGGGGATAATTCTGTCCGGATCGGCTTGGATAGTTGGAAGGGGATAGTTGGAGCGGGCGACGGGGTTCGAACCCGCGACCCTCGGCTTGGGAAGCCGATGCTCTACCGCTGAGCTACACCCGCGCTCCGCCGAAAATATAGGCGAGCGGGCAGGGCCGAAGCAAGCGCGGCGCCAACGCGCCGGTCGCCAGCGCGCCTTGGCAATCCATACGGTGCAGCATAGGCTCGCGCCGCTGCTACCCTCGTGAACCACAGGGACGGAACCATGACGGGCACATTCACCTGGTCGCGCCGCCATTTGCTGGCGGCAGGGGCTGCGATCGCGAGCCTGCCGGCCATTGCCCGCCTGTCGCCTGCGCACGCCACCCAACTGAACTGGGCCGGCATCCAGGCGAAGGCCAAGGGACAGGTGGTCCATTTCAATGCCTGGGCCGGCGATCAGCGCATCAACGACTACATCGCCTGGGCAGCGGGCGAGATCAACGCGCGCGCCGGTGTCGAGGTGCGGCACGTGAAGCTCGCCGATACCGCCGAGGCGGTCTCGCGCATCATCGCAGAGAAGGCGGCGGGCAAGGAGACCGGCGGCAGTGTCGACCTCATCTGGATCAATGGCGAGAATTTTGCGGCGCTGAAATCCGAGAGCCTGCTGTTCGGTCCCTTCGTCCATTTGCTGCCGAACTTCCAGAAGGTCGATCCCACCGAGAAGCCGACCACCGTCCTCGATTTCACCGTTCCGACCGACGGCTACGAATTGCCGTGGGGAATGGCGCAGCTGGTCTTCTTCTATGACAGCGCGCGCGTCAAGGAACCGCCGCTTTCCATGGCTGCGCTCAAGAACTGGGCGGCAGCCAATCCCGGGCGCTTTGCCTATCCGGCGCCACCCGATTTCCTCGGCACCACGTTCCTCAAGCAGGCGCTCTACGAAACCACCTCCGATCCGACGCGGCTGCTGCGGCCCGCCGGCGATGATGCGGGGATGGTGACGGAGCCGCTCTGGGCCTACCTCGACGGCCTGCATCCGCTGCTGTGGCGCAAGGGCAAGGCCTTCCCGAAATCCAGCGCCGAAGCGCGCCAGCTGGTGGGCGATGGCGAGACCGACATCTACTTCGCCTTCAATCCCGGCGATGCCTCCTCCGCCATCGCGCAAAAACTGTTGCCGGATACGATGCGGCCGTTCGTGCCGAACGCCGGCAGCATCGGCAACACCCATTTTGTTGCCGTTCCCTTCAACGCCGGCGCATCGGAAGGCGCAATGGTGTTCGCCGATTTCCTGCTCTCGCCCGAGGCCCAGGCGCGCAAGGAGAATGCGGTGCTGTGGGGCGATCCCACTGTCCTGTCGATCGCGCGGCTCAGCGCAGAGGAGCGCAAATTGTTCGACGACCTGCCGCGCGGCGTCGCGACGCCAACGCCGGAGGAGCTCGGCCGCCCCTTGCCCGAACCGCATGCCAGCTGGGTCGCGGCACTGGAACAGGCATGGCAGAAGCGCTACAGCGCCTGACGGTGCATCGCAGGCCCGCGCGCTCAGCTGGACCATCGCGCGCCGCATGGTACGCGCTGGTCGCGGTACCAGGGGTGGCCGTTGCCGCTGGGCTCATCTTCGTGCTGTTGCCGGCCTTCGGTTATTTCCCCGCGCTCGGCGGCACAAGTTTGTCGCTGCAGCCCTGGCGCGAGCTATTGGCTTATCCGGGTCTGGCATCAGCGGCGCGCGCGACCCTGATCTCCGCTTTCATGGCGATGCCGGTTGCGCTCGCTTTGGCGATGCTCGCGCTGGCGTGGGTGGCGCCTGCTGGAACCGTGCGGCCCGGCCTGCCTTTTGTCGCTGCCAAGTTCCTGTCCTGGCTGCTGGCAACGCCGCACGCGTCTTTTGCGCTTGGCCTTTCCTTCCTCATCGCGCCATCCGGCTGGCTGGTGCGGATCGCGGCCTTGGCCTTGCCGATCGATACGCCACCGGACCTGCTGATGCCGCGCGACCAATGGGGCGTGAGCATCGCCGCCGGACTGGTGCTCAAGGAAACGCCGTTCCTGTTCTTCGCGGGGTTGACCGCGTTGCAGCAGCTCGATGCGCCGCGCATGCTCAGCATCGGCGCGGGCCTCGGCTATCAGCCGGGCATCACCTGGTTCAAGCTGATCGCGCCGCGGCTCTACCGGCTGATCCGCCTGCCGATCTATGCCGCGCTCGCTTACGCGCTGTCGGCGGTGGACATGGCGCTCGTGCTCGGACCCACGACGCCGCCGACCCTGGCGGTGCTGGCGGTCGACCTGACCCACGATCCCGATCTTGCCCGGCGCTTTCCGGCTGCAGCGCTGGCTTTGTTGCATCTCATGCTGACCTTGGCTGCGCTTGGTATTTGGCATCTTCTGGAAAAGCTCATCGCGTACGCGCTGCGTCCGATGCTGTCCGATGGCGTGCGCTCACCCGCACCGCCTCTCCGCTGGAGCATGCTGCTTGGCCGCACGCTGGCGCTGGCCAGCATCGTGCTGGGCGCGCTTGCCATCCTCTCCCTGCCGCTCTGGTCGCTGGCCGCGACATGGCGCTTCCCCGATGCGCTGCCGGATTGCTGCGCGCTGGCGGCGTGGCAGCGTGCCCTGCCGGCTTTGCTGCTGCCGCTGCGCGATAGCCTCACAATCGCCGCCGTTGTTGCTGTGCTGGCGCTGATCGCCGCCATCGCCTGGCTGCAGCTGGAACCCGGTCTTCCAGCGCACGCCAGGATCAACGGCCGCACCATCGCGGCGCTGCCGCTCGTCATCTCCGATGTCGCGTTCCTGATGGGCGTGCAGATCCTGCTGCTGGAGGCAGGGCTCGGCGGCGGCTGGCTGCCAGTCGTGCTCAGCCATCTATTGTTCGTCTTTCCCTATGTGCTGCTGGCGCTGGCCGATCCATGGGCCCGGCTCGATCCGCGCTATGAGCGGTCGGCGCTGTGCCTCGGCGCCGCGCCCTTACGGGTGCTGCTGCGCGTGCGCCTGCCGTTGCTGAAGCCTGCTTTGGCCTTCGCGGCAGCGCTTGGATTCGCGGTCAGCCTGTCGCTCTATCTGCCGACCGTGATGATGAGTGGCGGGCGCATCGCCACCTTGGCGACGGAGGCGATCGCCCTTTCCTCCGGTGGCGACCGGCGAATCGTGGGAGTCTATGGCGCCAGCCAGGCCTTGGTGATCTGGGCCGGGTTCTTCGCGGCTTACTGGGTCGCGCGCCGCGCGGCCCGGCCGGCCCTCGCCTAGCGCCGCCATGTTGGAGCTGCGCGACGTCGCCATCAGCCACCAGGGGGTGAGGCTGTTCGCGCCCTTGAGCTGCCGGGTGGAAGCGGGACGCCCGCTGACCATCATGGGCCCGTCGGGCGCTGGCAAATCGAGTCTTCTGGCGTGGCTGACCGGTGTGTTGCCTTCCGGTCTTACCGCCGAAGGCGACGCACTGCTGGACGGCATATCGCTGCTTGCCTTGCCGGCCCACCGGCGCCGGCTCGGCATCCTGTTCCAGGATGATCTGCTGTTCCCCCATATGAGCGTCGGAGAAAATCTGGGGTTCGGCTTGCCGCCAGGGCCCGACCGGGCCGCGCGCCACAACCGGATCGAACGGGCACTCGCGGACGTTGAACTCGTCGGTTTCGCCAATCGCGACCCGATGACCCTCTCGGGCGGAGAACGCGCCAGGGTTGCGCTGCTCCGAGTCCTGTTGTCGGAGCCGCAAGCCCTGCTGCTGGACGAGCCGTTTTCGAAGCTGGACCTGACGCTCCGGGACCGTTTTCGGTCGCTCGTCTTCCAATCCGCGACGCATTTGCCTGTGTTGCTGGTCAGCCACGATCCACAAGATTCGATCGCAGCTGGAGGCGAGGTACTGGAATTACCGGTTAATCACAGGCAAGGAAGAATTCGTTAATCTGAATTCTTCTGTTTTTGACAGGAACCAAACGCTTTTCTATAGTTTATACCGTGTCGGCGCAAAGCCGGCGTCACTGGGGATGGCATCTGAGCAACACCGATCACTGTCATCTTTTGGCATTCCGTTGATCGTCAAACCAGACGACCGCGGCGGGTTCTCCGTCAGTCGCTGGGCAACAAGGGACAAAAGCGAGGAGCGAAAATGAAACTACTTAAGATCCTGGGGGTTGTCGGCGCGCTGGGCGTTCTCGCCGCCTGCACTTCCGACCTTCAACGAATTCGCACGACCGAGCCGAGTGGCGGCACGCCGTTCACTCAAGCGCTGACCAAGGAATATCGTGACCTCGCGGTCTTCGAAGCTGACGAGATGTTCGACTGGCGCGACGCCGGTTACTACGCTCGCCGTGGCCTGCAGTCCGCTGCCGGCGAAGTGGTGCTGCCGGAAGATCCGGTGAACCGCGACCTGCCGGAAGACTCGCTGTCCGAGATCAATGACGTCCGCACCCGCCTGCTGGCGGCGCTGGACGGTGGCGCCCGCGACAACAAGCCGGAGATTGCCGCACGCGCACAGAGCCGTTTCGATTGCTGGCTCGAGCAACAGGAAGAGAATTTCCAGGAAGACCACATCTCCGCTTGCCGCGACGAGCTGCTGGCCGCGTTGGCCGAGCTTGAAGCGCAACCGATGGCTCCGGCGCCGACTCCGCCGGCGGTTTACCTGGTGCTGTTCGACTTCGACAAGTCGAACATCAACGATGCGGCCCAGGCCGTCATCAACCAGGTGATCGCGGACTACAACGCGAACAAGTCGACCGCCGTCTCGGTCACCGGTCACACCGACCGCGCCGGTTCGGACGCCTACAACGAGAAGCTGTCTGAGCGCCGCGCCGATGCGGTCCGCGAAGCGCTGATCGCGGGCGGCATCCCGGCCGAAGCGATCACGACCGCCTGGAAGGGCGAGTCGGAGAACGCAGTCCCGACCGAGGATGGCGTGAAAGAGCAGGCCAACCGCCGCGCCGAAATCATCATCCAGTAATCGGCCGAGTTGGTTGAAATTGGCGGCGCCGGAGCAATCCGGCGCCGCTTCTCTTTGCGGCCCGCCCCCGTTTCTTTGCGGGTTGCGCCCCGCGGCACAACCGATAGAATCAGCTGAAACCGGCTGCAGGCACCTCTCGAAATCGCAGGCCGATACCCGCGACGTCACCGGAACGTCCGGCCAGCAAAGGCATCCAAAGTTCGACGATGTATAAAGAGACCACGCGATCGATCACCATCACGGTGATGCCGACCTACCTCGACGACCAGTCCTCGCCCGAGGAATCGCATTACGTCTGGAAGTACCACATCCGGATCGAGAATCATGGCCAGGCCACGGTGCAGCTGCGCAACCGCTATTGGCGCATCACCGATTCGATGGGACGGGTCCAGGAAGTGCGTGGCCCCGGCGTGGTGGGCGAGCAGCCGGTGCTGAAGCCCGGCGATTCCTACGAATATACCAGCGGCACGCCGCTGCCGACTCCCTCCGGCATCATGGTCGGCACCTACCAGATGGAAACCCCGCAGGGCGAGAAGTTCGACGTGCGGGTGCCCGCTTTCTCGCTCGACAGCCCCTATCAGCCGGTCAAGCTGAACTGATCCGGACAAGGAAGACGACAGTGGCGAAATCGAGCAAACTCCGCGGGCCATCGCGCGCTTCGAAATCCGCGCCGAAGATCCAGCGCCCCAGCCAGGATGAAGCGGAGCAGGCGGTCCGCACCCTCATCCGCTGGGCCGGCGATGACCCGGCGCGCGAAGGGTTGCTCGGCACGCCCGAACGCGTGGTGCGCGCCTATCGCGAATTCTTCCGCGGCTATGACCAGGACCCGCACGCCGTCTTGCGGCGCACCTTCGAGGAGACCGACGGCTACGATGAGATGATCGTGCTCAAGGACATGCGCTTCGAAAGCCATTGCGAGCATCATCTGGCGCCGATCATCGGGCGCGCGCACATCGCCTATCTGCCGCATCACCGCGTGGTCGGGATCAGCAAGCTGGCGCGGCTGCTCGATTGCTATGCCAAGCGCATGCAGATCCAGGAGAAGATGACGGCGCAGATCGCCAACACGCTGCAGGAGGTGCTGCAGCCGCGCGGCGTGGCGGTCGTGATCGACGCCAGCCACCAATGCATGACCACGCGCGGTGTGCACAAGCCGGGCTCCTCCATGGTCACCAGCCGGATGCTGGGCGCCTTCCGCACCGACCCATCGACCCGGCGCGAGTTCCTCGCCATCATCGGCCTCCCACCCTCGACCGTTGCGTCGAGCTCATAGGGCTGATTGCGTGCAATGACATGAGCCATAAAAGAACATCCCTTCCCCCCTTGCGGGGGAAGGATACGCAGGCTTGGCGAGGCAAAGCCGAGCCTAGCCGGAGTTGGATGAGGGGTCGCGCACCGAGAGGTGCGCGCGCTCGTCAGAGCGCAATGCCCTGCTCTGCAGTTGCAGCGCGTGCGCGCTGTGCGCCTGCGGCGTGCTCCCTCACCCAGCTCCGGCTAAGTTCACTTCGTTCGCCAAGCCTCCGCAACCCTCTCTCGGCCCGTCGGCGAATGCCGACATTCGTCGGCTTGGGGGAGAGGGGAGTCTAAAGGGGGAAGCCTGGCCGATGTCCTGGCCGGATCATCGTTCGGTTCTTTACACGCTTGGCACCTTCTTGAGCGGCATTGCCGTCCTGATGCTGCTGCCGGCGCTGGCCGACTATGTCGGCGACGATCCCAACTGGGCGGCTTTTGTCGCGGGGATGGCGGTCACCGGCGCCGCCGGCGGCGCGATGATCCTCGCCTTCCGCACCAGCCGCAAGCCGGTGATCGGCCGGCGCGAAGGCTTCCTGCTGACGGCCCTCACCTGGGTCGTGGTGTGCGCCTTCTCTGCGTTGCCCTTCGTCCTCTCCAGCGCGCGGCTCAGCTTCACCGACGCGTTCTTCGAGGCGATGTCGGGCCTCACCACCACCGGCTCGACCGTCATCGTGGGCCTTGACACGACGTCCCACGGCATCCTGCTCTGGCGCGCATTGCTGAACTGGATCGGCGGCATCGGCATCATCGTCCTCGCGGTGATGATGCTGCCCTATCTGCGCGTCGGCGGCATGCAGTTGTTCCGCACCGAATCCTCCGACAAGTCGGACAAGATCCGCGCCCGCGCCAGCGAAGTGACCTGGGAGATCTTCAGCGTCTATGCCGTGCTCACTCTGCTCTGCGCCATCAGCCTCACGATCGCCGGCATGCCGTTGTTCGATGCGGTGTGCCATGCGATGGCGGCGCTCGCCACCGGCGGCTTCAGCACCAAGGACACGTCAGTCGGCTATTTCCACAGCCCGGCGATCGAATGGGTGGCTGCCTTTTTCATGTTCGTCGGCGGCATGACCTTCACCCTGATGGCGCGTGCGGTTTGGCATGGCGACTGGCGGTCGCTCGCCCGCGATGCGCAGACCCGCTGGTATGTCATCGTGGTGGCGCTGGCGGCCACGGCGCTGGTGCTCTGGCAGGTGACAGTCAATGATCGCGACCTCGGCAGTGCGGTGCGGTCCTCCACCTTCAGCGTGATCTCGATCGCGACGACCACCGGTTTCGTGACGGAGAACTACACGTTCTGGGGCACCTTCCCGGTAACGCTCTTCATGCTGCTGCTGTTCATGGGAGGATGCACGGGCTCGACCGCCGGCGCCATCAAGGTGTTCCGCTATTGCATTCTCGGGTCGTTCGCGAAATGGCAGATGCGCTCGCTGGTGCATCAGCACCGCGTGCTGCTGCCGACCTATAACGGCGTCCCGGTGACCGACGACGTGGTGCGGTCGGTGATCAGCTTCGTCGCTCTCTACCTGCTGGCCTTCGTGCTGCTGGGCCTTGCGGTCGCGGCCTTCAATATCGATATCTTGACCGCGTTCTCCGGCGTCGCGCAGGCTTTGGGCAATATCGGGCCTGGCCTTGGCGTCATCATCGGCCCCGATGGCAACTATTCCAGCCTGCCCGACGGGGTCAAATGGCTGCTGGCCGCCGCGATGATGATCGGGCGCCTGGAGCTGATGACTGTCCTGATCCTGTTCACGCCGACTTTCTGGCGAGGTTGAGATGCAAGACGCCATCGACATCCTGGAGCGGCTCATCTCCTTCGCGTCGGTCTCGGCGCGCAGCAACCTCGACCTCATCCAGTGGATCCGCGACTACCTGGGCGAGCACGGAATCCGCAGCGATCTCGTGCCCGCGCCCGATGGCCAGCCCAAGGCCAATCTGTGGGCCAGCATCGGCCCCGATGCGCCGGGCGGTCTCGTCCTCTCGGGCCATACCGACGTGGTGCCGGTCGAAGGCCAGCCCTGGACCAGCGATCCTTTCACGTTGGTTCAGCGCGGCGGCAGGCTCTATGGCCGCGGCACCTCGGACATGAAGGGCTTCATCGCGCTGTGCCTCGCGCTGGTGCCGGAGATGCTGGCACGGCCGCTGAAAGTGCCGGTCCATTTCGCCTTCTCCTATGACGAGGAGTTGGGCTGTCTCGGCGCGCCGCATCTGATCGCGGAGCTCGGCCGGCGATTCCAGAAGCCCGCGCTCGCCATCATCGGCGAGCCGACGGAGCTGAAGCTCGGCACCAGGCACAAGGGCTGCTATTCGTTCGAGACCGAAGTCACGGGGCGTGACGGCCATTCCAGCCAGACCCACAAGGGCGCCAACGCGATCGTCGCGGCAGCGGAGATCGTGGCCGAGCTGGCGCGCATCGCGGAGGAGCTGAAAAGCTCCAGCTTCAACGATGCGAATTTCGAGCCGCCTTATCCCACCATCAATGTCGGCCGCATCGACGGCGGGACGGCGGTCAACATCATCGCGCGCCATTGCACGGTGCACTGGGATTTCCGCGCGACACCCGGCGCCAATCCCAATCTGGTGCTGCCGAAGCTCGAGGTCTTCATCGACGACATCGTCCTGCCGCGCCTGCGCCGCGTCGCGCCGGAGGCATCGGTCGTCACCCGGCCGCGCGCGCATGTCCCGCCGCTGGCCGACGAGCCGGGCGGCGCGGCGGAGACGCTGGTGAAATTCCTGACCGGCGCCAACCAGACGATCGGCTTGGCGTTCGCGACCGAGGCTGGCCAATTCCAGCATGCCGGCCTCTCCGCCATCGTCTGCGGCCCCGGCAACATCGCGCAGGCCCACCAGCCCGACGAATTCATCGAGCGCGCGCAGCTGGAAGCGGGGGAAGAGTTCCTACGCAAGCTGATCGCGTGGGCGCAGCGGGGTTGAAGGACCACACCTCGTTGGTGGCCCGCCGCTGCGCGCTTTCTTTGGAATCGCACACCTGAATAAGCGAGATGCCTATCTATTAACCATCCTTGGATGTTGCCGCCTGCCTAGGCGGGCCTTAGGATTTGCTTAAATTTAGAAGAAAAGTCGATCGAACAAGGCTTGGGGATTTCCTCTCATTCCGCGCCGGCCAGCAAGCCTGACCGGTCAGTCTGAGGCATCTCCGACAGACCACCAGCTCGGGGGAGCTACATCCGCACCGCTGAATGAGCGGCCGGCAAACTGTGGCTCCAGACATTGGCCAACGCAAGTCGGCCAACGCATCAACGCGCGGCACACGCGCCCCGATATTTGTCGGGCCGGGCTGGAGGGGAATATGGCTGAGACGATCACGACCGCTGGACTCATTACGTCATTCGGCAACACACCGCAGGCAAACACCGACGAGTATTACTACACCGAGGACTCCTCCAGCTTCATCTGGCTGGACGTGATGTCGAACGATCTCGGCGGCAAAGCGAAGACGCTTTACTCCATCGACACGGATGTAAACGATCTACTGCAGAAGGACGTGGTGGGGGTCGCGGAACTCAGTGCGCTTGGTGCGAAGATATCGATTGGCACCGATGATGGGAAGGTCAAGGTCAAGTACGAGCCAAACGGCGCCTTCGACTATCTCGCTGCCGGCGAAACCGCCACCGATACCTTCCAATACGCCATCCGCCTCGCCAATGGCGCACTCAGCTGGGATACCGTCACCATCACCATCACTGGCACCAACGACGGGCCGGTGCTGAGCGACACCTCCGACCCGGCGGCGGTTGCAGAAGCGTTGAATGCTTCGGCTCAAGACTTGATCGCGATCAATGGCACCTTTTCGGTAACCGATCTCGATGTGGGGGACACGCTGACACCGAGCGTGGTCGGCGGTCCGGTGGTGAAGCTGGACGGATTGCCATTCATTCTGCCCGCCGGCGCGAGCGCGCTCACAGCGGCAACCGCGTTCACGCTCACGGGCGCAACGTCCAACGGTGGAGCGGTCAATATCGGTTATGGCTATAATCCAGGCGCGGCGAACCTGGACTTCCTGCGTGCAGGCCAGAGCCTGACCATCATCTACCAGGTCAAGGTGAATGACGGCACGACCGATTCCGCGACCCAGGACGTGACCTTCACCATCACCGGCACCAACGATGCGCCGGTTCTGAGCGACACCACGGACCCGGTGGCGGTGCTGGAGCTGGGCAATGCCTCGGCGCAGAACCTGGATCCGATCGTCGGCAGCTTTGCGGTGAGCGATCTCGATGTCGGCGACACGCTGACGGCCTCGATCGTTGGCAGCCCGGTGGTCAAGCTCGACGGCGTGGTCTTCGCGCTGCCGGCGGGCGCTGCGGCGCTGACGGCGGCTGGCGCCTTCAGCATCGCGCCACTGGCGCAGACTTCGACCGGCGGCGCCGGCACGGCGATCGGCTACACCTATGACCCGGCGGCGGCGAACCTGGACTTCCTGCGTGCAGGCCAGAGCCTGACCATCATCTACCAGGTCAAGGTGAATGACGGCACGACCGATTCCGCGACCCAGGACGTGACCTTCACCATCACCGGCACCAACGATGCGCCGGTTCTGGACGGAAGTAAGACGCCGGTGCTTGATTCCGAGAATCAAGGTTCTGGCGCACCATCCGGTACCGTAGGCACGTTGGTTTCAAACCTTATCGATCTCAATCCGCCCGCGGGCGGATTGGACAATGTCACTGATCAGGACAACGGCGCCGTCACCGGCATTGCCCTGACGAATGTCGATACAACCAATGGTACTTGGTTCTATTCGCTCAACGGCGGCACCACATGGATAGCTGTGGGCACAGTCACGAATGCATCTGCGCTGCTACTAGCTGCCGATGCCAACACCCGTCTCTATTTCCAGCCGAACTCTGGCTTCAGCGGGACGGACACAAATGCCATTACCTTCCGGGCCTGGGACCAGACCGGTAGCGGCATCGCGGGCACCAAAGTCGACACTACTACAAATGGCGGTACGACGGCGTTCTCTGCTGCAACTGACACGGCCAATATCACCATCAACCCGACGAGTATCGCGCCTGTCGTGGATTTGAATGGTTCGGCAGCAGGCAACAACGCAACATTCGGCTATCCATCGACGATAGCCCCTCTTGTTATCGCTTCGTCAGCTACTGTCGCTGACACTGACTCAGCAACTTTGGTTTCCTTGACGGCCACTTTGACCGGGCAAGGCGACAATGCGACAGGTTTCATCAAGGAAATACTATCGCTCAGTGCGGCCGCGGCGGCCGCGGCGGCCGGGGCGGGCTTAACGGTAAGCTTTACATCAACGGTTACAAGCGGGGTGCTGTCGATTACGGGAACCGCCACCACCGCCATATACCAAACCATCCTCGATGGAATTCAGTATGCAGATACCAAAACTGGCGCGCATAGTGATGCAAGTACAAGAATCGTTACAGTTGTTGTAAATGATGGAGCAAACGACAGCATCCCAGTTACGGTATCAATATCTGTTGCGAAACCGGCCGGCGTCGCCGGCGAGGAGATCAACCTCGCCCTGACCGATCCGACCGCCGATGCGTCCGACCGGATCACCTTCAAGGTCACCGGCGTTCCCGCGGGCTGGACGCTCAACGCCGGCACGCTCAATGCCGACGGCTCCTGGTCCGTCATCACCGCCGACCCAAGCGCGCTGACGGTCAAGGCGCCGTCCGACTATACCGGCGCCGTCGTGCTCAACGTCGCCGCGAGCTGGACCAACGCCGACGGCACCAGCGGCAGCGCATTCATTTACGACAACGTCGAAGTCTTCGCCCAGGGGGCGCCGATCTTTGCGGTCTCGGCGGAGGATCATCTGACGGGCTCGAGCGGCGCGGACCTCTTCGTGTTCGGTCAGCCGATCTCGGCCGACACGCTGCACAATTTCGATGCTGTCGCGGACAAGATTGATCTCATCGGGTTCGACACTATCGGCGGCTACGGCGATCTCGTCATCGCCGACGACGGTCAGGGCAACGCAATAGTGTCCCTCGGAGAAGGCCAGAGCATCACCGTGCTCGGCGTCTCGGCGTCCGCGCTCGGCGCCGACAATTTCGTCTTCAACGTCGATCCGGTCATGCAGAATGCCGGCACGATGACGATCAGCAATGGCGCCCTCATGCCGCTCGGCGGCACGGTCGAGAACACCGGCACCATCGCGCTCAACGGCGCGGGCGCGCTGACCGAGCTCGAAGTGGTCGGCAACGGGCTGACGCTGAACGGCGGCGGGCATCTCACTCTGTCCGATGATGACAACAACCTCATCATCGGCAGTGCGGCCGATGCGGTGCTCACGAACCACGACAACCTGATTTCCGGCGCCGGCCAGCTCGGCGGCGGTCAATTGACGCTGGTGAACGCCGGAACCATCCTCGCCGATGGCGCGCACGCGCTGGTGATCGACACCGGTGCTGCAACTGTGACCAACTCAGGCCTGCTCGAATCGACCGGCACGGGCGGGCTCATCATCAACAGCGATGTGGCGAATACCGGCAACATCTGGGCCAACGGCGGAGACGTCGCCATCCACGGCAATGTGACGGGGTCGGGCGATGCCACCATCAGCGGCACCGCGCTGCTCGACCTCGATGGCGCATCGGATCTCGATGTGTTGTTCGCCGACAGCGGTGCGCAGACCTTGCAGCTTGACGCGCTGGATCAATTCACTGGAACCGTGACGGGCTTCGGAATCGGCGACATCCTCGATTTCGCCGATCTCGGCGCCGATGCCACCGTCTTGTTCACGGCCGATGCGGACGGCTCGGGCGGGACGCTCACAGTCTCTAACGGCTCCTATGCCAGCAGCGTCAATCTCGACGGCAACTACCAGGCCGCAGGATTTACGGGCAGCTATCAGCAAGGAGTCGGTTTCGTCGTCACCTACGACGAAGCCCATATCGCATAGCAATCCACCACCCAAGAGCACTGGGGCGCCTACGGGCGCCCTTTCTTTTCGCCCTACATCTCCCCGTGATCAACCGCGCGCCGCGGCGATAGAAGGTACGACCAGAACCACTGCATCGCCACGATGAAGCGGCTGCGGAAGTCGATCGCCACCAAGCTGGGCCAGCCCTTAACCGAAATCGACCTGCTATGCGCACCCATCTCCCGCGTCAGAACCGGATCCCATACCCCACTGTCGCCGCGATGATTCCTTCATCCCAATCCTGGTTGAACGGGATGTCATAGGCGACCTTGGCGTTGAACGCGCCGGCGGCAATGCCGACCTCC
>DASRRI010000034.1:0-114059 GCA_035695765.1 Dongiaceae bacterium | reverse complement strand
GCGTCCATCGCGGCAACTCACCGAGGCACTGCTCCGGCTCAGGCGCTCCAAGGCGCTGGACCTATCGGTTGCTCTCGGCAAGCTGGCCCACTCGCACCATACCAGCACGCGAGCGCGAAACAGGTACAGGTACAGGGACCTATACGATCCATCTGCGCTGCGGTGATGCCGCATAGGCCCCGGCTCGTCGGCCGGGGTGACAGTAGAGAAGCGGTGCCGGCGACCCTATTTGTTCTTCTCGTTCCACTCACCGAGAATATCCACCATCGTCGGCACGTACTGCTCCGCGTAGCCCATGTTGGCCGCCATCGCGTAGGCCTGATGGATGGCCTGCGCAACCGGCGTGGCGACCGGGAGGCTCTCGCACATGTGGGTGAAATAGCGCACGTCCTTGGCGGCATTGGCAATGGCGAAGCGGAGCTGAGTGTTGTCGTTCTCGATCGCGTAGGCGGCGAGGCGCTGGAACATCACGCTGTTGGCGCCGCCGCCGCTCACCACATCGCGCAGGGCCTTCAAGTCGATGCCGCCCTTCTTGGCGGCGAGCAAAGCTTCGGCCGTCACCATGCCGTAGCCGAGGCTCAGCATGTTATTCACCAGCTTCACCCTATGGCCCGCGCTAATATCGCCGCAATGGACGATGAGATCGGCAAAGCAGTCGAGGACGGGGCGGATTTCGGCCAAGGTCGCCGGATCGCCGCCAGTCATCAGGCAGAGCTTGCCGGCCTCCGCCTCTTTCGGCGTGCGGCTCATCGGGATGTCGACGAAGCGGGCACCTTTGCCTTTGATCGCGGCCGCAATCTTCAAGGTGGAATCCGGCATCGCCGTCGTGCAATCCGCCATGACCGTGCCTTTGTGCACGCCAGCCAGGATGCCGTCTTCGCGGAACACGATGTCCTCGAGCTGCGTGGAATTGCCGACGACGGTGATGACGAGGTCGCTGGCGGCGGCGACATCGCGCGGGCTCTTCAGCTCCTTGCCCCCCTTCGAGACGAGATCATCGACTGGGCCGCGGTTGCGGTGCGCCAGCACATTGAGCGCGTGACCCTTGGCGAGGATGTTCTTGCCGATGCCGTGGCCCATCAGGCCGACGCCGATCAACCCGACCCGCTGTGGTGTCGCCATATCGCTACCTCTTGGTATGAATTACGCGGCGGTCCAGCCGCCATCGATGATGAATTCCTGGCCCGTCACGAAGGCGGATTCGTCCGACGCCAGATAGAGCGCCATCGCGGCGATCTCGCCCGCGGTCCCCAGGCGCCCCATGGGCTGGCGCGCGATGAAGGCTTTGCGCGCCTCCTCCTCATTGCCCAGAGCCTTGATGCGTTCGCCGAGCGAGGGCGTCTCCACTGTACCGGGGCAGATCGCGTTGCAGCGGATGCCTTGCTTCACGTACTCGACCGCCACCGACTTGGTGAGGCCGAGCAGGGCCGCCTTGGTGACGCCATAGATGAAACGGTTGGGAACGCCGACGATCGAGCCAGCGATGGACGCGATATTGACGATCGTCCCCTTCTGCCGCGCCAGCATGCCGGGCAGGAAGGCGCGGATTATGCGATAGGCCGCGCGGACATTGAGATTGGTGGAGAAGTCGAAATCCTTCTCCTCGCAATCCAGGATCGAGCCGTGATGGACGAAGCCGGCGCAATTCACCAGCACGTCGATGTCGCCGATCTCCTTGGCCGCCGCAGTGATGGCGGCGAGGTCCAGCACGTCCAGCTTGCGGGTGGTGAGGCTCGCGGCCTTCAGCGTGCCAAGCGCTTCCATGTTAATATCGGTCGCGATCACATTCGCCCCTTCGGCGGCGAAAGTCTCCGCCGTCGCGCGGCCGATGCCTTGCGCCGCCGCCGTGACCAGGATTTTCTTGCCGTCCAGACGCCTGCTCATTGTTCCTCGATCCCTATGCCAACAATCCACGCTTGGCGAGATTCGCCATCAGGGCACCGGTCCCGAAGGTCCAGGGCGCCACGTCACCGCAATGTTTCACCCGGTTGGTGAGAGAGCCCAGCTTCGGCGTCGCGATGGCCACGATGTCGCCGACCTTGTGGGTGAAGCCCTGGCCTTTCGCGTCGCGATCCTTCACCGGTGCGAACATGGTCCCGCAGAACAGCATGAAGCCGTCCGGATATTGATGGTTCTTGCTGAGAGTCTGGGCGGCGAGGTCCGTCACGTCGCGGCTGATCTTCGCCATGGAGGAGGAATCCTCCAGCACGAACTGGTCCGGTCCATCGACCCGCACGGTGATGACCAGCTGGCGCAGATCATCCAGCGCGAAGGTGTTGTCGAACAGCCGGACGAACGGGCCGAGCGCGCAGGACGCGTTGTTGTCCTTGGCGCGGCCGAGCAGCAAGGCGCTGCGCCCCTCAAAATCCCGCAAATTCACATCGTTACCGAGCGTCGCTCCGACGATGGTTCCGCTGGCATTGACCGCCAGCACCACCTCCGGCTCCGGATTGTTCCAGCTGGATTCCGGATGAATGCCGATGTCGGCGCCGGTGCCGACGCCCGACATGGGCTGCGACTTGGTGAAGACCTCGGCATAGGGGCCGATCCCGACTTCGAGATATTGCGACCAGATCCCGCGTTGGATCAGCGCCTGCTTCAGCTTCTCCGCTTCGGCGGAGCCGGGCTTCACGCGCGCGAGGTCGCCACCGATCTCGGCATTGATGGCGGCGCGGATGCCCTCCGCCGCCTTCGGGTCGCCCTTGGCGCGCTCCTCGATCACGCGCTCGAGCATGGAGAGCACGAAGGTGACGCCACAGGCCTTCAGCGCCTGCAGGTCGGCCGGCGCGAGCAGATAGGGGGTGTTGGCGGCGCGGCGATCAGAGGGTGAGTTGGCGAGGCATTCCTCCAGGCCGCAGACGCGCCGGGCGTTCTTGCCGGCCTGGTGTGCGGCCTCTGTCGGGTTGCTCTCGTTCAGCAGCGCCGAGAGGGTCGGATAGCGCGGGGTCAAATCATAGAGCCCGTCCATCCGGACCAGCACGACGCTGGGTCCGCCGGGACTGCCGGGCACCCAGGCGCGTCCGACCAGGGTTCCGGCGGTGCCGTCGCTGGGCAGCGTGTCTTTGAGATTGAGCGTGAAGTCCATGATCACATCGTCGCGCCGATTTGCCAGGGCGTGAATTCATTGTCGCCGAAGCCGAGCTCTTCGCTCTTGGATTTCTCGCCGGACGCCACCCGCAGGATGAGGTCGAAAATGCGCTGACCCATCTCCGGGACCGGAACTCCTTTGCTCAACACCTCGCCGCAATCGATGTCCATGTCTTCCGACAACTTCTGATACATGACGGTGTTGGTGGCGAGCTTGATGCTCGGCACCGGCTTGAAGCCGAACACCGAGCCGCGGCCGGTGGTGAAGCAGATGATGTTGCCGCCGCTCGCGACCTGCCCGGTCGCGGAGACCGGGTCATAGCCCGGCGAATCCATGAACACGAAGCCCTTCGCAGAAATGGGCTCGGCATACTTATAGACATCGACGAGGTTGGTCGTGCCACCCTTGGCCGCGGCGCCCAGCGACTTCTCGAGGATGGTGGTGAGGCCGCCATCCTTGTTGCCGGGCGAGGGATTGTTGTTCATCTCGCCGCCATTGCGGCTGGTGTAATCCTCCCACCATTTGATGCGGTCGAGGAGCTTCTCCCCGACCTTCTGGCTGACTGCGCGGCGCGTCAGCAGATGCTCCGCGCCATAGACCTCCGGCGTCTCGGAGAGGATGGCTGTCCCGCCATGGCGCACCAGTAGGTCCGCCGCCGCTCCCAGCGCCGGATTGGCCGTGATGCCGGAATAGCCGTCCGAGCCGCCACACTGCAAGGCGAGCGACAGATGCTCGGCGGAGACGGTCTCACGCTTTGCCTGGTTGGCCTTCGGCAGCATCGCTTTGACGCGCTTGACGCCCTCCTCGATGGTGGCACGGGTACCGCCGGTGCTCTGGATGGTCATGTATTGGAAGGTGTCGGTCGCCTTGATGCCGTAGGCTTCGAGCAGGAAGCGGATCTGCGCGGCCTCGCAGCCGAGGCCGATCAAGAGGACGCCGGCGAAGTTCGGATGGCGCAGATAGCCCCACAGCACGCGCTGCAAGACGTCGAAGCCTTCCCCCTTGGTCGCCATGCCGCAGCCGGTGCCGTGCACCAATGCCACCACGCCATCGACGTTCGGGTAGTCTTCGAGCCCGCCATTCTCGAAGGCGGCGGCGACGCGCTTGGCGACCGTGGCCGAGCAATTCACCGTCGTCAGCACGCCGATGAAGTTGCGGGTGGCGATGCGGCCATCGTCGCGCACGATGCCCTGGAACGTGGCGCGATCCTTGAAATAGTCGGTGGGCCGCATGTCAGTGCAGAAAGCATAGTCGCGCTCGAACTCGCTCATCGCGCAATTCTGCACATGGACATGCCCGCCAGGCGCGATATCGGCGGTCGCGACACCGATGATCTGGTTGTATTTGCGCACGAACTCGCCGGATGCGATCTGGCGGGTCGCGATCTTGTGGCCCGAGGGAACCGCGCTCGCGGTCACCACGCCTTCGCCTGGAATGGTCGCACCGGCAGAAATGTTCTGCGCCGCCACCACGACATTGTCATCCTGGTGCAGGCGGATGGTCGTGCCGGCAATGATCTGGTTCATCTCGTTCTCCTCACGGTCGCTGAGCGCCGGTGGTGTTCACATATATGGCATAAAGCGATGTGGTCGCTGTGATAAAGAGGCGATTTCGCCGCTTCCCGCCGAAGCACACGTTGGCGACGATTTCCGGCACGTTGATGCGGCCGAGCTGCGTGCCGTCCGGCGCATAGCATTCGACGCCGGCGTGGCTGCTGGTCCAGAGATTGCCGTTCACATCCATACGGAAGCCATCGGGGATGCCGGCCTCGATGTCGCAGAACACGCGGCTGTTGGTCAGGCGCTTGCCGTCCACCACGTCGAAGGCGCGGATGTGGTGCGGCGCGCTGGGATCGTGGGACGCGGCGGAATCCGCGATATAGAGGTTCTTCTCGTCGGGCGAGAAAGCGAGGCCGTTCGGCTTCACGAAATCATCGGCCACCACGTTGATCTCGCCATTCGAAGGATCGACGCGGTAGACGTAGCAGCCGCCCTGCTCCTGCTCCGACCTGCTGCCTTCGAACTCGGTCAGGATGCCATAGCTGGGGTCGGTGAACCAGATGCTGCCGTCGGATTTGACCACCACATCGTTCGGCGAGTTGAGGCGCTTGCCCTGGTATTTGTCCGCGATCACGGTGATGGAGCCGTCGGGCTCGGTGCGGGTCACGCGGCGTGTGAGATGCTCGCATGTCACGAGGCGGCCTTGCCGGTCGCGGGTGTTGCCGTTGCTGTTGTTGGAATCGGCGCGATAGACGCTGGCGCCAGCTTCCGGCGTCCAGCGCAGCATGCGATTGTTGGGGATATCGCTCCAGATGAGGTAGCCGCCATCGGCGAACCACACCGGCCCTTCGGCCCAGATGCAGCCGTCCGCCAGCTTCTCCAGGTGCGCGATCCCGATCCTCAGGGAGCGGAACCGCTTGTCGAACATCTCGTAGAGCCCGTCATTCAATGGCATGTTTCATCTCCCTTCAGCGGCTCGGCTTGTCGCCGCCGGCGATCGTGATCATGGCGATGATGATGAGGCCGGTCAGCACCAGCCGCACACCGGCGCTGGCACCATAGGTATTGAGCATCGTGACCAGCAGATAGAGGAACAAGGCGGCGCCCCAGATGCCCGGCACGTTGGCGCGGCCGCCGGCCACCGACGTGCCGCCGATCACTACGACGGCGATGGTGGCCAGCAGGTATTCCTCGCCCATATTGAGCGCATTACCGCCGGAGAAGCCCGCCAGCAGCGCACCGCACAATCCGGCAAAGGCCGCGCTCATCAGGTACGTGATGCAGCGCGTGCGCTCAACCTTGACGCCGGCGAGATGTGCGGCGCGCATGTTCTGCCCGATCGCGAGGGTCGCACGGCCGTAGATGGTGCGTTCCAGGATAACTGCCATCAGGATCGCGAACAGGATGGCGCAGATCGAGAGGACCGGTACGCCGGCGATCTGCTCGGTGGTGAAGTCGGCGAAGCTGGGCGGCGGCTTGATCTGCAGCCCGCGGCCATAGGAGATCGCGACCGACATGACGATCAGGCTGGATGACAAGGTCGCGATGATCGGCGGGATCTTGAGGATGCGGATGAGGGCGTAGTTGAACGCGCCCACCGCCAGTCCGGCGCCGAGGCAGGCCAGCAGCCCCAGCCAGATCAGGCCGTCAGATCCATCCATGATCTTCATCGCGACGCCGCCGGCGAGCGCGATGGTGGATGGGATCGAGAGATCGACATTGCCTGGACCGGTGGTGATGACGAACATCTGGCCGATGCCGACGATCACCGTGAAGGTGGAGAAGGACAAAGCCGCCGTGATGACTTCGCCGCCGCCCTTCCCTTCTGTGAAGAGGATGGTGGCGAGCCAGACTGCGATTGCGCCCAGGAAGGAGAGCAGCCAGGGCTGGTTGCCGATGCGTGCGGCGACGGCTTTCATTTGCCCTCCCGCAGCTTGATGAGCGCGCGCAGGGCCAGCACGACGATGAGGACCGCGCCTTGCGCACCGATCTGCCAGTCCGGCGAGATGCGCATGAAAATGAGGAACGAGCCGGTCAGGGTCAGCGTGACGGCGCCGATGACCGCGCCCATGGGTGAGACGCGGCCGCCTACGAATTCGCCGCCGCCCAGGATCACGCCGGCGATCGAGAGCAGAGTGTAGCGGTCGGCGATGTGCGCGTCGGGCGAGGTGGTGAGGCCGATGAGCGCCAGGCCTGCCAGCACATTGAACAAGCCGGCCAGCGCATACATCAGCATGCGAATCTTCAGGAGCGACCAGCCTGCCCGGTCAATCGCGGTGGCGTTGCCGCCCGCGCCGCGCAGCACGGCACCATAGGATGATTCCATGAGGCCGATATGCGCCACCAAAGCGATCGCGGCGCAGGCGAGGATCGGGAACGGGATGAGCGGCGACTTCCAGCTCATCAGAGCCTTCAGCCATTCGGGAACGGTGCCAGCCGGCGTCGGCATCAGGATGACCGCGATCCCCAGCCACACGAAGGACATGCCGAGCGTCACCACGATGCTGGGCAGGCGCCGCACGTGAATGAGCGCGCCGATCGCAGCATAGGCCGCGATGCAGGCGGCCAGCAGCAGGATGCAGAGCAGCGGCTGATCCACCAGCCAAGTGCCGGCGATGCAGGCGACCAGCCCAACGAAGGCGCCGGTCGAGAGGTCGAGATCGTTCACCGTCAGGATGAACATCTGCGCGATGGTCGCGAAGGCGATCGGCATCGCGTATTTCAGCATCAGATCGAGGCCGCGATAGCTCATGGCGCGATCGTTGACGAGGAAGATCGCGATCAGGATGGCCGCCAGCGAAACGGCCGGCAGAGCGCGGCGCAGGATCCGCGGGTCGCGGTAGATCGCCATGCGATCACGCACGGGGCTGGGCAAGGCGGCGTCGGTCATCCCTGCCCTCTCTCACGGAGGCAATGCAATCGCACTTGGTGCAATTCAGCCATAAGGAACTCTCCCCTTCCCGCCTCCGTGGGGGAAGGTTGCGAATCCTTAGCGAACGAGGTGAGCTTAGGCGAAGCTGGATGGGGGGGTGACGCCGCGCGATCGCTAGAAATGGAATACCGACACAAAACGCCACTGACGAGCTCAATCCGGCTAAGCACTCCACGATCGTGCGGCGGCACCCCCCATCCCTGCCTTGCCCCACAAGGGGGGAAGGGGCTCCCTGAGACTGTCTCGTGGCCCTCGCACCTCATTTGCGATCTCCCTGCTCGCGGAACGAGGCTTGCAGCACCTTTTCCTCGGTCAAGTCGGCGCGTGCGAGGTCGGCGACGATCTGGCCGTCGCGCATCACATAGACGTGGCCGCAATTGTTCAGCTCTTCGATCTCGGTGGTGTACCAGATGAAGGTGCGGCCGGCTTCCGCCTCAGCACGGATCAGCTCATAGACCTCCAGTTTGGTGCCGACATCGACGCCGCGCATCGGATCGTCCATCAGGATGATCTGCGCATTCGAGCCGAGCGCGCGGGCGAACAGCACCTTCTGCTGGTTGCCGCCGGAGAGCGAGAGGATGTTGTTGTCGACGCTCGGCGTCTTGATGCGGATGCGCTCGCGCCACTGGTTCGCCAGGGCGGCTTCGGCGGTGCCGTCGATCAATCCGACTTTCACCAAGGTCCGCATGGAGCGCACGGAGATGTTGCGCGCGATCGACCACAGATGCAGCACGCCGTCATTCTGCCGATCGCCGGCGATCAGGGCGACCGGTCCATCGACAACTAAATCGCCGCGTTTGTGTTCCGCGGCCTCGTAGATCTGCAGCAGCAGGCGGGTCTGGCCGTGTCCCGCGAGGCCGGCTAGTCCGATGATCTCGCCCTTGTGCGCGACCAAGGCGGTTTGGTCCGTTTGCTGTTTCGGCGTCGCTCGCACAACCACCGGCGCTTCGCCGCGCTGGGCAGCCGCCCGCTCATGCGCCTTGATGCGCGCCTCGCTCACCACGTTGCCCATTGCGGCGACCAGGCTGGCGCGGTCGAACTCGACAGCCGCACGGTCGGCGACCACGCCGCCATCCTTCATGACCACGATACGGTCGCAATAATCGAGGATGTCGCCGAGCAGATGCGAGGTCAGCAGGCACGAGCCGCCGTCCCGCACGAAGCGGCGCACATAGGTCAGCAGCTGCTTGCCCGCGACGGCATCGAGCGACGAGGTCGGCTCGTCCAGGACGACCAGTCGCGTCGGACTGTCGGTCACTGTGAAGGCGCGCGCGATCTCCACCATCTGGCGCTGGCCGATCGGCAGGTCGCCGACGGTGGCGTGCGGCGAGATACCATGGCTAGGAAATATCTCGTCCAGCCGCTGGCGCACCAGCTCCGCCGCGTTGCGCCGCCAGCCCCAGCCGCGCAAGCTCTTGTGATAGACACGGGTATTCTCTGCGACGCTGAGGTTCGGGCAGAGCGACAGTTCCTGGAACACGCAGCGGATGCCTTCGGCATTGGCGCGCCGCACGCCGTATTCCGCATTCTGCACGGTACCGCGGACGCGGATCTCTCCGCCATCCGGCGCCAGCGTTCCGGCCAGCAGATTAATCAAAGTCGATTTGCCGGCGCCGTTATGGCCGACCAGCCCCAGGCACTCGCCAACGCCGACCGCGAGGTCGACATTGGCGAGCGCGCGAACCGCGCCGAAGCTCTTCGTCATGCCGAGAAGGCTGACGATCTTTTCGGTGGCCTGAAGCATGGTGCCAGTATCAATCGAAGTATCAATCGAACGCTTACTTAGCTCCCGCGATCACCTTCTGGGCGTCCTCCAGCGTGTATTCCACGTTGGCCACGCCGCCCTTCTCGGTGTTCGCGAGATTGGCTTCGAGGTTGTCCTGGTCGATGCGCAGGAACGGAACGGTCAGATCCTTCGGCACATCCTTGCCGTCGAGGATCTGTTGCGCCACCCAGAAGGCGAGCGTCGAGACGCCGGGCGCGATCGAGACCGACATGGTCTCGTAGCCGTTGGCATCCTTCTGCTCCTTCCACCAGGCGAGCTCGTCCTGGCGGTTGCCCATGATGATGAGCGGTGTCGGCCGGCCGGCAGCCTTGAAGGCCTGCGCTGCACCATAGCCGTCGCCGCCCTGCGTCACCACCGCAGCCACGTCCGGCAGCGAGGGCAGGACACCCGCGACGGCCTTCTGCGCCACCGTCTGGGTCCAGTCGCCATGGACCGATCCGACGATCTTGAACTGCGCGTTTTCCTTCGCGCCTTCTTCGATGCCGGAGTGAATCGCATCGTCAACGAACACGCCGGCCAGGCCGCGGATCTCCAGCAGGTTGCCGCCCTTCGGCATCTTGTCCTTGAGATAATCCATCTCCGACTTGCCCATCGCCTTGAAGTCGACGGCGACGCGCCAGGCGCAGGGCTCGGTCACGATGCCGTCGAACGAGACGACGATGATGCCGGCATCGCAGGCTTCCTTGACCGCGCCATTGAGCGCGTCGGGTGACGCCGAATTGATGACAATGGCGTCATAGCCTTGCAGGATCAGGTTCTGGATCTGGGCAGCCTGCTCGGTCACCTGGTTCTCGGAGGTGGTGAAGGGCGTCGCTTCCGCGACCACGCCGTCGGCCACCGCCTTCTTGGTCACCTTGTCCCAGCTCTTCAGCATCGACTGGCGCCAGGAATTGCCGGCGTAGTTGTTGCTGAGCGCGATCTTCTTGCCGGACGTGTCGGCTTGCGCCGTCCCGGCACCCAGGACCAAGGCCATCGCGGCCATGGACAAGAGGGCCTTTTTCATACTCATACGCATCGTCTCCTCCTCATCAGAACGGTTCGTGTTGTTGGTTGGTCTTTTTGTTGGGCCGCCGAAGCGGCCGCTTGGCCCAGGGTGATTCTGTCTACTCAATTTCTTCACCCCCATCTTTTTTCCCCTCCCCCGACACGGGGGAGGGCTAGGGAGGGCGAAGCCGCGTTTTCAGGTGGAGAAAGTCTTCGCTCGCTTCCCCCGCCCTGCCCTCCCCCATTTTGGGGGAGGAAGATTCTGGTCAGTGCGATTCCGGCGGGATGCCGGCGCCCCGGCTGCCGATCAGGAAGTCGAGGTCGGCGCCTTTGTCGGCCTGCAGCACGTGATCGATATAGAGCTTCTGATAGCCGCTCTCCATGGGCGGCTTCGGCGCCTTCCATTGCGCGCGGCGCTTGGCCAGCTCGGCGTCGGAAACTTCGAGATGAAGCTTTCGCCCCGCGACATCGAGCGTGATCATGTCGCCATCCTTCACCAGCGCCAGCGGCCCGCCGGCCGCTGCTTCGGGCGAGGTGTGCAGAACGACGGTGCCATAGGCTGTCCCGCTCATGCGCGCGTCGGAAATGCGCACCATGTCGGTGATGCCCTTCTTCAGCACCTTGGCGGGCAGACCCATGTTGCCGACCTCCGCCATGCCGGGATAACCCTTGGGCCCGCAATTCTTCAGCACCATCACGCAAGTCTCGTCGATGTCGAGATTGGGGTCGGCGATCTTCTTCTTATAGTCGTTGATATCCTCGAACACGACGGCGCGGCCGCGATGCTGCATGAGGGATGGTGTCGCCGCCGACGGCTTCAGGATCGCGCCGTTGGGCGCCAGATTGCCGCGCAACACGGCGATTCCACCATGGGCGGTCAGCGGATTATCGAAGGGACGGATGACCTCTTGATTGTAGTTCTGCGCGTCCTTGACGTTGTCCCAGATGGTCTTGCCGTTGATCGTCATCTGGTTTTTGTTCAGCAACCCATGCTCGCCCAACGACTTCAGCACCACCGGCAGGCCGCCGGCATAGCAGAAATCCTCCATCAGGAAGCGGCCCGAGGGCATCAGGTCGACGATGGTCGGCACTTCCTTGCCCCACTGGTCCCAGTCATCGAGCGAGAGGTCGATGCCGAGGCGGCCGGCGATGGCGAGCAGATGCACCACCGCGTTCGTCGAGCCGCCGATCGCGCCGTTGGTGCGGATCGCATTCTGGAACGCTTCGCGGGTCAGCACCTTGGAGATGCGCAGATCCTCTTTCACGATCTCGACCGCGCGGTTGCCGACCAGATGCGCCAGGCGCTTGCGGCGGGAATCGACCGCCGGATAGGCGGCATTCTCCGGCAGGCCGATGCCGAGACTCTCCACCATGCTTGCCATGGTCGAGGCCGTGCCCATGGTCATGCAGTGGCCGGGCGAGCGCGACATGCCGGATTCGGCGCTCATGAAATCGGCGAGCGTCATCTCGCCCGCCTTCACCGCTTCACTGAACTGCCAGACCGATGTGCCGGATCCGACGTCGCAGCCGCGGAACTTGCCGTTCAGCATCGGCCCGCCGGAGAGCGCGATGGTCGGCAGATCGCAGCTCGCCGCGCCCATCAGCAAGGCGGGCGTGGTCTTGTCGCAGCCTACCAGCAGCACGACGCCGTCGATCGGGTTGCCGCGGATCGATTCCTCGACTTCCATGCTGGCGAGGTTGCGGAACAGCATTGCGGTCGGGCGCAGGGTGGTCTCGCCCAGCGACATCGCGGGGAATTCCACCGGGAAGCCGCCGGCCTCATAGACGCCGCGCTTCACGACCTCGGCCAGTTCCTTGAAGTGCGCATTGCAGGGATTGAGGTCGGACCAGGTATTGCAAATGCCGATGACCGGGCGCCCGTCGAACATCTGGTCCGGATGGCCCTGGTTCTTGATCCAGCTGCGGTGCATGAAGGCGTCCTTGTTGGCGCCGCCATACCAGTGCCGGGATCGCAATTGTTTTTTGGCGTCAGTCCCATCAGCCATGTTCTGTACTCCTATCTGTGTGCTCGGCGCAGCCGCCGGGTGGATGCAGCGCGTGCTGCACGGCCACCAGGCGGCCGGGCCAGAATTCGTTCGATATCCATTTGCGCTTCCTGCAGCAGCTTGACCATCGCCGCCTGGGCGCCGCGCGGGTCGCCCTTCTCGATCCGCTCCAGCACAACACGGTGCAGAGGTACCGATTGCACGCGCAGGTTCGGGAATTTCACGGAAAGCTTGATGTTGAAGGCGATCGCCGATTCGATCACGTGCCCCATCGAGACCAGGAACGGATTGTTGGTCGCCTCCAGGATCGACAGATGGAAGCGCAGATCGTGATCGACGCTGTCCTCGGTCTTCTCGCCCGCCGACTCCATTGCCTCGAAGGTCGCACGGATGCGCGCAATCTGCTCGGGTGTCGCCCGCTGCGCGGCCAAAGCGGCGCCGGCAGGCTCCAGCACCCGGCGCATCTCAGACACCGCGAGGGCATATTCCTCCGCGTCGTGCGAGGCAAGGCTCCAGGAGAGGACGTCAGGATCGAGCATGTTCCACTGATCGCGCGCCTTGACGCGGGTGCCGATCTTGGTGCGGGATTCGACCAGGCCCTTGGCGGCCAGCACCTTGATCGCCTCGCGCAGGACCGTCCGGCTGACGCCGAAATTGACGCCAAGGTCGGTCTCGCTGGGCAGGACCTCGCCAGGCGCGAGGTCGCCGCGCAGGATCTGCTGGCCGATCTCGTGTGCAATGCGGCCATGGATGCTGCGTTGCGAAAACATACGCGACGGCTTGCGTTTCAGCTGCACTCGAGGGCGTCTCCCGACCCGGCGATCCGGGGTTGGTATTTGTAGTATTATATGTTTTATCAGTGGCCGGGGACCGGGCGGGAGTCAAGCCTCGAAACCGGATTAAACTGCGGAAAACAGCGGGACCAATCAACCATGTCGATCTCGGAATTCGGCCGCATCGGCGGCCAGACAGTCCAGGAAATCCGCCTCAAGGGCGCTGACGGCACGGAAGCAGCAATCCTGACCTACGGCGCGATTCTGCGCGATCTGATTGTGCCGGTCGGCAACAAACGGCGACGGGTCGTGCTCGGCTATCGCTCGTTGCAGGGCTATCTCGACGGACGGGCCTATATCGGCGCGACCGTCGGCCGCTGCATCAACCGGATCAACAGCGGCTTCACGCTCGACGGCAAATGTTACAAGGTGCCGATCAACGAAGGCGACCACGTCCATCTGCATGGCGGGCCGAACGGATTTTCCAAGCGTGTCTGGCGCCTTGCCGGGAGCACCGATCATTCTGTGACTTTGGAGCTGAATTCTCCGGACGGCGATGAAGGGTATCCGGGCACGCTCCATGCACGCTGCACCTATGCGATCGAGAGTCCCGGCGCTCTGACCATCGAGCTGACTGCCACCACCGACGCGCCGACCCTCGCGAATCTCGGCCACCACTCGTATTTCACGCTGCAACCGGGCAGCGACGTGCGCGATCACCGAATGATGGTGGCGGCGGATTTCTATACGCCGCTCGATCGGTCTCTGATCCCGACCGGCGAGATCGCGAGCGTCGCAAACACGGCCTATGACTTCCGCAAGCTGCGTCCGATCCGGGCGGATCTTCCGGGCGGCTACGATATCAACTTCGTGCTGAACCAGGGATGGAAACCGCACACGTCGGCAGCGGACCTGCCGGTAGCGGCGCGCCTCGTCTCACCTGGCGGCGATCTCGCGATGGAGCTGTCGACCACCGAGCCCGGATTGCAATTCTACGAGGGCATCCGCCTCCCGCCATCCGACGATTCGTATGAGGGCGAGCCGCACCTGCCCTATCGCGGGCTGTGCCTGGAGCCGCAGCGCTTCCCCGATGCCATCAACCGCCCACATTTCTCGCCGGTCGTGCTGCGGCCGGGCGAGACCTATCGGCAGGTGACGGCGTTCAAGTTCGGGCAGCCGTAACAAGAGCAGTGCGCTGGCCCACCCACGCCTCACGTCGCCCCGGACAGCCGCGGCGAGCGAAGCGATGACGTGGCGTGATCCGGGGTCTATTGCACCGCCGCGGTGGCCGTCGGAATGGACCGGCTCGCGCTGCGCTTGGCCGGGGTGACGGTTGAGTGGTGATGGGGCGTGAGTGGCTTACGCCTCGGCCCAATGGTCGAGGATGACCTGCGCCGCGCGCCTGGCCTGCATCGCGGCCTGGCGATTGCCCTCTGCGGCGGCGATGGTGCAGCCCTTCATGAGCATGTGCCAGATATCGCTGAACACCGGCACGTCCTTGAGATCCGCCTGGCTCGCCAGATCGCGAACAAAGGCGCGCACCTTTGCAAGATGTCCGGCGGCGGCAACGTGCAGCGGACTATCGGACTGATATTCCAACAGCACGCTGATGAAGGAGCAGCCTTCGAAATCCTCGATCTGGAACCAGTCGTGATACGCATCGAAGATCGTCAGCAGGCGGTCTCTGGGCTCGGTCGCGCGCGTGCTGACTTCCCGGACCAACCAGTCCTCGGTCCACAACGCTTCGCGCCGGTCGAGGAACGCGAGCACGAGGTCCTGCTTCGATTTGAAGTGACGGTATAGCGTCATTTTAGCGACGCCGGATCGCTCAATAATGGCATCCACGCCTACGGAGCGCGTGCCTTGAGGTGCGAACAGAGCGTAAGCTGCCTCTAGAATCCGTTCGCGTGCGTCCTGTCGCCCCATCGTCCTGATGGCTTCCGAATTGCCGTGCAAAGGGATACTCCACTGCTGGCCGGTCGCGCAGCAGAACGTGCATATCCCAATGCGTACGGTTTTGGCTATGCTGTTTGTGGGTTTCCTGTGGTGTGAGAATGTATAGGATTGTCGATTAGACAGACTGGTTTGTATCAACAAGATACTGAAACAATTGATTCAAATCACTCTAATCAGGGAGTGGCGCCAATGCCGCGGCTACAAACATCGTTTCTGTTCGATCTCGACGGCACGCTTGTGGACAGCGTGTACGAGCATGTCCTTGCCTGGCACGATGCACTGGAGGAAGAAGGTATCGAGCTTTCGGTCTGGCGCATCCACCGCAAGATCGGCATGAGCGGCGGCCTCTTTACCAACATGCTGCTGCGCGAGACCGGGCTCGACATCACCGAAGAGCGCATCAACCGGCTGCGCCGCTTGCATGCCGAGGCCTATCTCAAACGCGCCCGCAAGATTCCGCCGCTGCCCGGCGCGAAGGAACTGCTCGCCTATCTCACCGACGCCAAGATCCCCTGGGCGATCGCCACCAGCGGGCGCTTGGAGACCGCGCGGCCGGTGATCGAGAATCTGGGGGTCGATTTCGACCGCGTTCCCGTCGTCACCCGCGACCAGGTGAAATACGCCAAGCCTGATCCGGACCTGTTCCTGGAAGCTGCCGAACGATTGAAGGTCGATATCACGACAGCCTGCGTGGTGGGCGACAGCATCTGGGACATGTTGGCAGCGCGGCGCGCCCGCGCGCTCGGCGTTGGCCTGCTCTCTGGCGGCTATGGCCGCGAAGAGCTGGAGCGCAGCAGCGCTTACCGGGTCTATGAAGATCCGGCCGATCTGCTGCATCACATCGATGAGGTCGGTGGGCGGCGCTAAAGGTCTTGCATGTGAGATCGCTCACGTGCACGCCCCTGCGGTTTGATTTTCCACCGCTCTTCGCCTATTGAGATCAGTCGTTTGGGGACAAGTTGGGCGGGGGTCCATGGCGCGGGGGGTATCAGATTTTCGGTCGCGGGCAGGCGGTATCGCGCTGCGCGCTGATTGCGGGGTTTTGCATTGCCGGCGCCTTGCCGACCTTCGCCATAGAGCCCCGCCCCGCCCCGATCGCCGGCGAGATCGTCACGGTCAACGGCGACGAGGGCCTGCGCTTCGTCAACGAAGCGGACTGGCGGATCGCCGAAGCAACCCAGAATCTGCTGGCTGGCGATGCGCTGCGCACCGGGCCGGCCGGCACCCTCGCCCTGCGCTTCGCGGACCAGACCATGATCCGCGTGCACCGCAATTCCGAACTGACGGTGAAGGCGCTGCCTGAAGGCGGAACGGCGGAGCTGCAATTGGACTCCGGCCGGGTCTGGGCGCGCGCCACCACCGGCGGCACCGGCGTCGATATCGAAACGCCCGCGGCGACTGCCGCGATCCGCGGTACCGACTGGACACTGGAGGTGCTGCCGGACAAGTCCACCCGGCTGATCGTGCTGGCGGGCGTGGTCCAGCTACAGAACGCCCTGGGCAGCGTCAGCGTCGGACCGGGCGAAGCTGCGATCGCCGCGATCGGCAAGGCACCATCCAAGATATTCCTGACCCAGGCGCCGGGACGAGAGCAGATGCTCTATCACGTCGCGGCGCGTGACATCTTTTCATCACTCGCTCCGACACGCGGATTGCCGACGGCGCCGTCCGGCATCGATGCCCGTGCCCGGCGCGCGGAGGTTCTCGCCAAGCCCGTCGATGCGCGCAGCCAGGCGGATTTGGTCGATCTGGCGCAGATCAGCCTCGCTTTCGATGATCGCGCCGCGACCGATCAAGCGGTAGCGGCGGCGCGCAAGGCGGGTTCGCTGAGTGCTGAGCAAGACGCGCGGCTGGCACTGGTTGAAGGATTGCTGGCCGGGCAGCGCGGTGACTGGAACGGTTCTGAGGCGAGGTTCGCCGCTGCGATCCCCGCCCTGCGCGGCGATGACCAATATCTGGCGGAGTTCGGCCGCTACATGGCGCTGCTGCTGGGCAAGCGGCCGGACGAAGCGCGCCAGGTGAGCGCGAAGCTCGATGCCTATCCCGACGGGCCGGTCCGCGCCATGTCGCGCGCCTGGCTCAGCGCCATGTCCGGTGATCTGGAACAAGCCCTGGCCGGCATCAAGGAAACGCAACCGCGCTATCCGGAAAATGTCGATCTGGCCTTGTTCGCAGCCCAGATCGAGCTCCTGCTGGGCCACGAGGCGGAAGCGCGACGTTGGACCGGCCAAGCGATCGAGATCGATCCAGACAGTCCGGAGACGCTGCGCGTCGTGGCCAATATTGCGTCCGACTATGATTGGAACGCACCCGCCGCGCGGGACGCGCTGGAGCGCGCGATCGCGGCGGCGCCGGGCGATGCCGATCTGTACAATGAGCTTGGCCTCGTGCTCTATGACGATGGGGACGAGGACGGCGCGCGCGACGCGTTCAAGCACGCCATTGCACTCGACCCCGAAGACCCGCTGCCGCGCGCCAATTATTCGATCCTGCTGGCCGATACCAACAAGCTCGATGAAGCGGACGCGATGGCCGATCAGGCCCTGTCGCTCGATCCTTCCTTCTATGTCGCGCTGCTTGCCAAGGGACGCGTGCACATCCAGCGCGGCGACCTGCCAGCGGCACGCGACGATTTCCTGAACGCTGTTGCCGCCAATCCGCTGATGGCGCAATCGACCCTGGGCCTTGCCATCCAGCAATATGAAGCTGGCGATCTGAAGCAGGCCTATCAGTCGATCGAGGCGGCGGAGCAACTGGACCCCAACGACCCGATCGCGCCTCTGGTCCGCACTGTGATCGCCCTCGACCGGGCCCAGATCGACGATGCCATCACCAATGCGCGCAAGGCGTTCGAGCGCTATCGCGCGCGCGGCGGCATCTATAATCCGTTCGCGGCGACGCAATCGGCCGGATCCTACATGACGGCGGCATTCGATACGCTCGGCCTCACCGATTGGAGCCGGCTCTATGGCGATCTACTGTTCAGCCCGTTCGACAGCGGCAGCCAGTTCTATCAGGTGACTGCCGCGCGCGCACCGGTGGCTATCAATCAGACCAAGATCGAATTCTCCACCAGCCAGCCGGCGCTGATCCAGGGGTTGCTGCTGGAGCCGCTGGCGGTTGCGAGCCGCAACCGTTTCACCGATCTCTATCGCCGGCCGTTCCTCGACAGCGAAGCCGGCGGCAGCGTCGGATTCGACGATCACGGTGAGGCAAGCTGGAGCGCGGACGGGACGGCACAAGGCTTCATGAATGGCCCGATTCCAGTCGCGTTCTTCGCCAATTACATCCGCAACGAAGCCGATGGCGACACGCTCAGCGCGCTGGATGAGGTGGACAGCGCCAATCTCTTTCTCGGCGCGGAGCTGACGCTGACGGACCGGCTGGTGGCGTGGGGGCAGTTCGCGCGCGCGGAAGACGACATTCCGGATGTGACGCTGCCGAGCACCACGGATGACGACGCGCGGCAAACGAGCTATCAGGCCGGCATCGGATACAGCCATTCGTTCGGTGCGCGCAATCTGCTGAACACCGTGGTCGCGTACGGCAATACCAATGGCGATGTCGATCACGACCTTGATTTCGGGTTGAGCACCTTCGACCTCAATGACCTCGACACCGAGGACGACAAGGTGTTTGTCGGGCTGTCGCACAATGTCGATCTGGGCGGCGTCACCTTGCGCTACGGCGTGGAAGGCCAGAGCACCGACCGGGATATCAGCCAGAGGGAATCGCTCATCCTGTTCGGCTTCCCGCTCGCGGCGCTGGAGGAAGAAAGCGATTCAACGCCGCTGCAGGGCAACGCCTTCTTCGACGTCTCCACCACGATCGCAGACAGCCTGATGCTGCAGGCTGGCCTCACTGTCGCGCATGTTGAGAACGGCCTGGATGTCGATGACACCCGATGGGAGCCGCATGCCGGAATTGCCTGGCTCCCGGCCGACGGCCAATGGCTGCGCCTCGCCTATCAGGAGAGCCCGGACCAGGGATTCCTCACTTCGCTGGCGCCTGTGACAGTCGTCGGGCTGACGCCGGGCGATACGCCGACCGATGAAGGCGGCGAAGTCCGCAGCGTGGTCGCGCGCTGGGATGCGGAGTGGAACCAGCATCTCTTCACGTTCCTGGAGCTGGAGCATCAGGAGGTCGAGGCGTTTGGCGCGAGCGTGATCGACAAGCTCGGCACCCTGTCGGCCGAGGATGGCAGGATCGAGCGCGTTACCGCCGGCACCAACATCTGGTTCGGCCACGGCTTCGGCGCCTTCGCCAATGCCAGCGGCTTCGATTCCGAGATTACCGATGGCCCCGGTGACGGCAGGTTGCCGCTGGTGCCCGACTGGCTGGCGAATGCCGGCATCAGCTGGGTGCATCCGGCCCAGATCACCGTCACTTTGAGCGAGACGGTGATCGGCGAACGGCTGGGCGCGGTCGACGGCGACGAGCTCGGTACCGTTCCCATCACCAATTTCTCGATCGAATGGCAGCCATGGGACAAGAGGGTCGATTTCTCGCTCGATGCGATCAACCTGCTCGACGAAGATTTCGACTTGGCAGAGGATGTCCCCGCTCCCGGCCGCACCATCATCCTCAGCGGCCATGTCCGATTTTGAGTTGACGTGGGTGACTTGATAGCCAAGAGACCCGACACCGACCGCGCGAGCTGGCGGCAGACGCTGGGCCTCGCCGTCGGTGCAATAATCCTCGCCAGCCTGTTGTCGCTGACAACGCAATGGCGGCAGCTGGAGCTGCGATCTTTCGATCTCGCATCGACCATCGCGCCGCCGAACCCGGAGCTGAGTTCGGTGGTAGTAGCGATCGATGAACCGAGCTTCGCCGAATATCAACGGCAGTGGCCATGGCCGCGCGACTTACATGCACGCTTGGTTGAGCAGCTGCGCGCCGCTGGTGCGCGCGGCATCGTGCTTGATCTCGTATTCGCCGAGCCGTCGGCGGATCCGTCGGCGGACGCAATACTGGCACACGCCATGGGGCCGGACGTTGTCTTGGCAGCGGATGTAACCAAAGTCTCAGATCAAAACGTCGAAGGAACGCAGCGCGTCCTCCCGCTTCCGGCGCTGCTTGAGGGCGGCGCGCACGCCGGCCTCGCCAAGTTGCCTTTGGTGGACGGGAGCGCACGGCGGATCCCCCCTGAGCCTGATGCTCTTGCGAAAGTAGCGTTGCAGGCGTTGATGCAGCAATCAGCGGCGGCGCCCAGCGACGCGCTGATCCAGTATTTCGGAGCGCGCCGGACTTACCCGACGGTCTCCTATTATCAGGCCAGCGATTGGAAGATCTATCTCCCCAACAACCCGTTCAAGGGCAAACTCGTCTTCGTGGGTTTCGGGCAGGATATACAAGCCGACGTTGCGGCGGGCAGCGCCGATGCATTTCCCACCACCTACACCATACGCGGCAGAGGCTGGACGTTCGGCGCCGAGATCCATGCGACCATTCTCGACAACCTTCGTAACGGTCTATGGATCGAGCCAGCACCTGTCCCGCTCACGGTCCTGCTGGGGCTCCTGATCGCAATCACGATTGGCTATCTGCTACGGCGGTTCCATCCCTGGTGGTCGGCGCTATGTGCCGCAGTCGGGCTCGCCGTCATTCTTCTTTTCTCCTTCACGCTGCTGCAGTTCGGGCGCGTCTGGCTCCCGCCGGTCCTTCCCGTGACCGCGCTTGTCCTGATGTCAGTGGGACGGACGGGCCTCGGCTATATCGAGGAGCGCGCCCGCAGGCAGCAGATCGTGACCATGTTCGGCCACTACCTGGCGCCGGAGATGGTGGAGCGCCTGCAGAGCAATCCGGACCTGCTGAAACTGGGCGGTGAGGTGAAGGAGCTCACCATCCTGTTCTGCGACGTGCGCGGTTTCACCACCATTTCCGAGCGGATGCAGGCCGATCCGGAGCGATTGACGCACCTGGTCAACCGCATCCTGACGCCGCTCTCCACCTGCGTGCTGGCGGAGAAAGGCGCCATCGACAAATATATCGGCGATTGCATCATGGCCTTCTGGAACGCGCCGCTGGACGAGCCGGAGCACGCACTGAAAGGCGCGCGCGCGGCTCTTGCTATGATCGAGGCGATCGCGGCGCTCAACCGCGCGCTGGCGGCGGAAGGATTGCCCGGCATCGCCATCGGAATCGGGCTCAACACCGGCCGCTGCGTGGTCGGCAATATGGGCTCGGACCAGAGGTTCGACTATTCGGCGCTCGGCGATTCCGTAAACCTCGCCTCGCGCCTGGAATCGGCATCCAAAGAGCTCGGCGTCTCCATCGTGATCGGGCCCGAGACCGCGCGTCAGATCGGCGATCGCCTGCCGCTGGTCCCGCTCGAGACCATCCGCGTCAAGGGCAAGCAGGAGGCGATCACGGTCCATGGCATCGCGCCGGAGCTGGCGGACAAGCCGGAAGCGCTGCAGGAACTGCGCTCCCTGTACGAGAAGCTCGGTGCCGGTGACGAGACCGTGATCGAGCGCGCCGCCAACATCGCCCCCTCCTTGGCGAAGTATTACGCCGAGCTCCAGGGGCGGCGAAAGTTAGCCACTGGCTAGCTTACGACGCGCGCGCGACACTCAGCGTCTTGCGGTACTTCTCAGCGTCCCAATCCAGCAGCGCCTGCTCTTCGTCTGCCGGCAGATAGCTGATCTCGGCATCGGCAGGCAGACGCTCCGCCACCAGCGCCAAACAGACCAGCATCGCCTCGGCTCCGGGCTGGATGTCCGCACGCACGATGGCGCCGGCGCCGGGAACCAGCAAGGCGACAGGCGGAGGCAGGGCCGCGGCTGCGTTGGCGGCGATGACATCCGCCACGTTCTCGCCGACACCGAGGGCGCGCATCGCTGGACCAAGGAACACGACATGGTCGGGATAGAGCGAGCCCGCCGTCACGGTGGCGAGGGTGCGGGCGTTGGTTGCGAGCCGATGGCACGCGGCCTCGGAAGCTGGGCGATAATCCGTGCCGCGGCAAATGAGCTGAAGCGCCGCGAGATCGCCGGCCGGCGCAGGCCGCGCCGGCAGATGCAGCCGCCGTTCCACCTCATGCACCAGCGCCTCGGCCTTGGCGCAATCCTCCGCGCCGACCAGCAGGCCGTGGTTACCGAGGATCAGGACATCGGGCTTCTGTTGCGCGGTCGCCTGCGCCACCACCTGGCTCAAGGGCAGTCCTGGGCGTTGATAGGGCACGCGCGCCCAGCTGAGCCCTTGCAGGCGCAACGCGATCTCGTTGTCGGTGTCGATGCAGGCGGACCACGCAATGGTATTGACCGCGTGGACATGCAGCACCACGCGGTGCGGCAGCAGCGCGTGCAGCGAGGTCTCGATCGAGGGGCGCAGCGTCGCGGCAGGATCAGCTATCGGCATCTTTTCGACGCCCTGCTCGAGCGCGCGCAGAGCGCCCGCCAGATCGACTGGCACGAAAATATCGCGCTGCTGCGCCTCCGACAGCCAAGCGCCGGACGCCTTGACCCAAAGCACGTCGCCGAGCTTGAGGGACGTGTTGCCGCCGGCGCCCTGCACCAGAGTGATATCGCTGCCGACCCGCACCGAAACTTCTCGCAATGCCTGGAGCTCAGCCGGTTGCATCGTCGTCATCCTCACCACATCAGCCCCAGACGAGGCGCGGGATTGCCCAATGAGGCATGCGCGCCGCGTTGCCCGCCAGATCGCCGATCGTCGCACCCGCCAGTGCCTTGGCATGCACACCGGACGTGATCAGCGCAGTCAGCATGCCGGCACGCCGCCCGCCTTCAATGTCGTGATCGAGGGAGTCGCCGATAACCAACACCCGCTCCGGCTTTGGGTTGCCTAACTTTCGCAGCGCGGCGGCAAAAATCTCCGCATGCGGCTTGCCCACGTAGTGAACGACCCCGCCAAGCTGGGCATAGAGCCGCGCCAGCGCGCCGGGCGCCGGCAACAGGCCCCGCGATGTGAACATGGTGAGGTCGGGATTGGCGCACAGCATCGGCAGGCCGCGCGCGGCGAAACCTTCCAGCTCTTCCCGCCAATCTTCCGGATTGGCGCTGAGGTCATCGAGGCCGGCGAGCCAGATGAAGTCGGCGCGCAGCGGGTTGGTGACGGCAACGAAATCCAGCCCTTCAATCATGGCGAGGGCATTGCCCCGCGCGATCAGAAGCGCATGGCGGCCGAGCGTGTCATAGGGCGGCGATATGCGATCGTGCAGCCCGTGCCAGACCACTTCGCCGGAGGTCAGAACGCCGTCATGCTCCTTCGCCGAGAGGCCGAGACCAGCCAGCCGCTCTTCATTGTCGTCGGATCGCCGGCCGGAATTCGAGAGAATGAGCACTTTCTTGCCCGCCGCGCGCACGGCGCGGACGCAGTCGCGCGCCTCGGAGAAAACAGCCTTGCCTTCGTGCAAGGTGCCCCATTGGTCGAGCAGGACATGATCGAAGCGATCTGCGATCTCGCGCAGGCTCGCAATGGGCGTGGTCGCAAATGGACTCACGGTGGACCGCCATGCAGCGCCAGCAGTGCCGTGCCGAAGCTGGCCTCGGTCTCTTCCGCCACGCTCACGGGCACGCCCAGGGTACGCTGGCGGATCGCGGTCCAGGCGGCATTGCGCGCGCCGCCGCCGATGCTGATGACTCGCTGCAAGGTCGGTGCTCCAAGATCCCGCAATGCTTGATAGGCCAGCGCCTCGACGCCTGCAATCCCTTCCAGCAGCCCCTGGAAGAATTGCGCGTCGTTAGCCGGGCGCGGCGCAACGCGCGGTGCGAGCCCTGGATCGGAGATCGGAAATCGCTCGCCCGGTTTGGGCAGCGGGTAATAATCGAGACCCGTCGGGCGCGCGGGATCGAGCAAGGGCGTCAATTCGGCCATGCGGTCCGCGCTGAAATGCGCCAGCAAGGCCGCGCCACCGCTGTTGGATGCACCGCCGGCCAGCCAGCGATCGCCGAGCCGATGCGAGTAAACTCCCTGCCCCGGCGCAAAGATCGGCTGATCGGACAGCAGCTTCAGCACCAGCGTGGTGCCAAGGGCGGTGACCGCATCGCCCGGCGCCGAGGCGCGGGTCGCGATGAACGAGGCGACGCCGTCGGTTGTGCCGGCGCAGATCACCGCCGTTTCCGGCAAACCCAGCGAGGCGGCGATCTTGGGATCGATCGGGCCAATGGCGCTGCCCGGCACCAGGACCTGCGGCAGCAGATCGCGCGGGACATCCAGTGCATCCAGCCAGCTCGGCCAGGAGCGCGCGACGGGATCGTAGCCCAGCTTCAGCGCATTGTTCTCATCGCTCAGGCCGAAGCGGTTGGCGAGGCGGCCGGCGATCCAGTCGGCCTGATGCGCGGCGTAGCGCGCATGAGCGCGGATGCCGTCGGTCAGCAGATAGAGCAGCTTTGCCAAAGCAGCGCTCGGCCCATGCGCGCCGCTTTCTGCTGGTGCCACCGCCCTGATGCGCATCGCCTCGCGCGACGCCCGTGCGTCGTTATACATGAGGCCGGGCGTGCAAGGCCGGCCGGCTTCGTCCACCAGCAGCAAAGTCCCAGATGTACCGTCGACGGCCATACGCCAGACGCCGCTGAGATCGACCGAGCGGCCGAGCGCCTGAATCGCCTCGGTGGTCGCGCGCCACCAGAATTCCGGCTCCTGGTCGATCGCGGCACCGTCCTGGCGCGGGGCCGGCAGCGCGATGGAAGCAGCTCCGATAACGCGTTCCGTGCCGTCGATGGCGCAGGTGCGCACGCCGCTGGTGCCGATATCGATCCCGAGAAAGAGCGGCGTCATGTCGCTGCGCGTAGTGGCGCCGGAGTGCCGGCTTCGTTGAGGCCCTGCAGCCACTGCTCAAACGCCGCGCGCTCCGCTGCGCCCAGATGGAGGCCGTGCTTGGTACGACGATCGAGGATGTCTTCGGCGGCCCGCGCCCATTCCGTGCCGATGAGGAACCGCGCTTCGCGCTCATAGAGCTGGGCGCCAAAATGCCGGCCGAGATCGGCCATGCTTTCTGCGCTCTCCAGCAGCGACGCGGCGCGCGTGCCGTAGAGCCGGCCGTAATGATAGGCAAGGTCTCGCGGCAACCAAGGGAATTGCCTGCGCCAGGCAACGAGCCATGCGTCGAAATCCGCCGCCGGCATGTCACCGCCGGGCAGCGGTGCGCGTGCGGTCCAGGCCTTCGCCATGCCGGGAAAGAACGGCGCGAGCTTGTCCAGTGCGTGTTCCGCCAGCTTGCGATAGGTCGTGATCTTGCCGCCGAAGATCGACAGAATGGGCGGCGTCGAGTTCGGCTGTTTCGGATCGATGTCGAAGATATAGTCGCGCGTCACCGCGGACGGATTCTCCGCATTGTCGTCATAGAGCGGCCGCACGCCGGAGAAGCTGTGCACGATGTCGGCGCGCGTCGGCGGATGGGCGAAATAGCGCGCGAGCACAGCGAGCAAATAGTCGATCTCGGCATCGTCGATGCGCGCGTCCTCGGGCTTGCCCTCGACCGGAATGTCGGTCGTGCCGATCAGGGCCAGATCTTCTTCGTACGGGTTGACGAAGATCACCCGCTTGTCGTGGTTCTGCAGCAGATAGGCCTGGTCGCCATCCCAGAACTTGCGGGTGATGATATGGCTGCCTTTGACGAGGCGGACGCGGCGGTTGCTCGGCGAATCGTCGATGCTGGCCAGCACATCCTCCACCCAGGGGCCCGCCGCATTGACGATGCAGCGTGCGCGGACTTGGCGGCGATCGGCGAGCTCGACATGCCAGGCATCGCCATCGCGCCTCGCGGAGATGACGGCGGTACGCGTCAATATTTCGGCACCGCGCGCTTCCGCGTCGAGTGCGTTGAGCACGACCAGCCTCGAATCATCCACCCAGCAATCGGAATACTCGAATGCTTTGGTAAAGGTGTCCTTGATCGGCTCCCCCACCGGATCGCTGGCAAGGTCGATGGCGCGGGTCGGCGGTAGTTTCTTGCGGCCGCCGAGATAATCGTAGAGAAAGAGGCCGAGGCGTACCAGCCAGGCCGGGCGCTGCTCCGGGCTGTGCGGCAGGACGAAGCGCATGGGCCAGATGATATGCGGGGCGGCCTCCAACAGCACTTCGCGCTCGATCAGCGCCTCGCGCACCAGGCGAAACTCGTAATATTCCAGATAGCGCAACCCGCCATGGACCAGCTTGCCGCTGCGCGAGGACGTGCCTTGCGCAAGGTCGTCCTTCTCGCAGAGCAGGACCGAGAGCCCCCGCCCCGCCGCATCGCGCGCGATGCCGGCCCCATTGACGCCGCCGCCGATGACGAGGAGGTCGTAGAGGGTCATGGACGAGCCCATCCGACCTTGCGCGCCCACCCCTTACGTCATGGTCGTGCTTGGCACGACCATCCACGAGTTTGCCGGCAGCCATCCAGCTGCGCTGAAGGAAACTCGTGGATGGTCGGACCGAGTCCGACCATGACGAATGGGGACGGGAACGGCGCGATTTGATTCCACTTCGCCTCTTACTTCTTCCGCTTGACCGGCTTCTTCGCGGGCTTCGGCTTCGCTTTCGGGCCGTAATTCTTGAACTTTTCGATCACCTGCGTGATCTCGCCATCCGGCAAGACCTGCGCGTCCCCGACCGCGAGCGACAGATAATATTGTTTGGCAAGAGTCTCGACCTCCACCGCCAGCCAGAGCGCGCGCTTCAGATTGGAGCCCGTCGCGATCACGCCGTGATTGCGCAACAGGCAGCAAGTGCGGCCCTCCAGGGCCTTGATGGCGTGCTCCGAAAGCTCCTTCGTGCCATAAGTCGCATAGGGCGCGACGCGGACACTGGGGCCACCGGAGGCCGCGACCATGTAATGGATCGCCGGAATCTCCTTGCCGCAGATCGCGAGCGTGGTCGCGTAGGTGCTGTGGGTGTGGACGACCGAGCCGACATCGGGACGCGAGCGCATGATGTCGAGGTGGAAGCGCCATTCGGAGGATGGATTGAGCGGGCCTTTCCAGGAGCCATATTCGCCCTTGATCGGCATCACCGCGATATCGGCAGGCTTCAGATCCTCGTACGGAACGCCGGATGGGGTGATGAGCATGGCATCGCCATGGCGCGCGCTGATATTGCCCGACGTGCCCTGGTTGATCCCCAGCGAATTCATCGCCCGGCACGCGGCGATGATCCCTTTGCGCAGTTCCAACTCGTGTTTATTCATCAGGTCCTCAGCAAGGATTGAGCGGCGGCTCGCCCGCGCCGTGACGCCGGATCTCCTCGGCGATCATGCGGGCGGCGATGCGCACCGTCGTGGTGGAAGCGCCAGCGATGTGCGGCGTCAGCGTGACATTGTCAAGCTTCAGCAGTGGAGATTCGGGCGGCGGCGGCTCCAGCCAGAAGGTTTCCAGCATCGCGCCCCGGATATGCCGCGATTTCAGCGCCTGGTAGAGGTCGTCGTAATTCACCATCGGCCCGCGCGCGGTATTGATGAAATAGGCGCCAGGCTTCATACGGGCGAATTGCGGCGCAGCCAGGAAGCCCTTGGTCTCCTCGGTCACGCGGGCATGGAGGCTGACCACGTCGCTCCGTTTCAACAGAGTGTCGAGATCGACCTGCTCGACATCGTCGTCGCGGTCCTCGGCCGACAGCGGCACATAGGGATCGCAGACCAGGATGCGGCAACCGAACGGCTTCAGCAGGCGCACCACCTTGGTGCCGATATGGCCATAACCGATCAGGCCGACGGTCATCTCCGACAGCTCGGCATCGATCTTGTCGAAGCGATAGAGATCGCCACGCCAGATGCCCTGCCGCAAAGCTTCGTGGCCGGCGCGGATCAGGCGGGTCTCAGCCAGGATCGCTGCGATGGTGAATTCCGCCACCGCCGAGGAATTGCGGCCGGGCGTATTGACCAGCTTCACCTTGCGCGCCTTGCAGGCGGCGACGTCGATATTGACCGGCCCGCCGCGTGACACCGCGATGAGTTTAAGCGCCGGCAGCCGGTCCAGGACGTCGCCATTGATCGGCGCCAGATGCGTGATGAGGACGTCGGCACCGTTGACGAAGCGCACGATCTCGTCCGGCTCGCCGAGATATTCGCGCAGTCCCGGTATCCCGCCATCGACGTAGCCGTGGCGCATCGGCTGGTCCGGCCAGGGCAGCTCCATGGTGCGGATGTCCGCATCGAGGCCTTGCACCTTGGCGAGCGCGTCGGTGAAAGCGCTGGCCTTCATGAACTGGTCGCCGATCACGGCAATCTTGAACTTGTTCATCAATGAATCCTGTTGCGCGCAGCGGCGAGATCGGCCCAGACCGGCGGCATCGCCTGGCGCGTTTTCATATAGATCGGGAACAATTGGTCGTAGCGGACCTTCAGCTGGGCATCTGGCTGGACGATGCCACGCAAACTGGGCGTCACCCATTTGCCGGCGGCTGTTGCCATGTCGGGGATGGCACCGATAGCCACCGCCGCCATCATGGCAGCGCCGGCCGCACCCGATTCCTCCCGCGCGCTTTCGCGCACCGGCACGCCGAGTGCGCTTGCCAGCAATACCTTCAGCGCCTTGGAACGCGCGGCTCCGCCTGCGATGCGGATCTCGTCCGGCAAGCTGCCCATCGCTGCGTAGCAATCGCGCGCCGCGAGGACCAGCCCGTCATAGACCGCGCGTACCAGATCGACAAAGCTGGTCTGATGCGTGAGGCCGATGAATTGCGCGCGCGCATTGGCGTTGGTGAAAGGCCCGCGCTCGCCCGCATCGAGGATATAAGGGTGATAGACTTCAAGTTTCGGGTTGGCATCGAGCACCCGCGCATCCAGCGCCTTGAGCGCTTCCTTGCGGTCGACCTCATGACCTAATGCACGAGCAGCGTCGCGGCCGACCTCAACGATCCAGTCGATATTGATCGTCGCGGCCATGGTGGATTGCATCTGCGCGACCGCCCCATCGACCGGGAATGCCATGGTGTAGCCGCCCGGCTCGGGCGCCAGCGTCACCTCCGTCGCTTTGGGCACGAAGCGCATATGCATGCCGGTCGAGCCGATGATCGAGCACCCGACATTGCGCCCTGGCTCATAGAGCCCGGCACCGAGCGAGGAGCAGGCGACATCGACGCTGCCGAGCGATACGGGCAGGCCGGATGGCAGGCCGGTCTCCTTCGCTGCTGCCGATGTCAGCGCATGAGTCGTGCGGGTACCATCGACCAGATCGGGAAGCAGCCCGCGGCGATGCGGGATTTCCATCCAGTCCAATATCTCCGGCACGTAATGCCGGGTGCGGAAATCGCCGAACGTGAAGACTCCTTCTGTCACATCCGTCGCGCGCTGGCCAGTGAGATTGAGATAGAGCCAATCCTTGCAATGCTGCGCGGTGGCCGCACGGTCCAGCACCTCGGGGGTATGTCGCTCCATCCAGGCGAGCTGGCTGCTCTGATTGCAGGCATTGAGGCCGCTGCCGGTATGTTGATACATGCGTTGGCGCACGCCGCCCGCGGCCTTTTCCTCGACCAGCGAGGCCGCACGTGAATCCAGCCACAGCCAGGCGGGCGCAACCGGCTCGCCGGCTTTGTCGACGAGCCAGGTGCCGTCCCCCTGCCCCGTCACCGCCAAAGCGGCGGCACGGCTCGCTACGCCGGCATTGCTCTCGGTCAGCTCGCGTAGCACGGCAACGGTGTCGCGCCAAGTGCGGGCCATGTCCTGGTCGACTGCGCCGCCGGGACCTGTCCGGTACGAGTTGGGTCGGGAGGCCGACGCCACCTCATTGCCGTCAAGATCAAACGCCAGCACCTTGATCACCGAGGTGCCGGCATCGATCGAGAGAATGAGGTCGCGCGCCATACCTAGTGGCCCCGCTGCCCGAGGCCATGCGCCAGGGCGCGCCCGGATTCGGCGTCGAACAGATGCACGGCGCCGAGCGGAAAGCGCACCGGCAGTGCATCGCCGGGCCGCGCCTCGATCGGCCGGTCGGTCACGCCGACCACGGAACAGCCGCCGATCTCGAAGCAGATATGGCTTTGATCGCCCAGCCAGTGGTTGGTGATGACGCGGCCGGTCGCATCAGCGGAGCCGTTGGTGCCGATCTCGATCAGATGCGGGCGGATGCCGAGGCGTACGCGCTTGCCGTTGTTAGTCGCGACCGGCGCCTTCAGATGGAAAGCGGGCTGGCCGTTGGGTCCAAGGCCGCTGATCGCGGTCGAGTCACCCATGGCGGCGATGGCAGCGTCGAAGATGTTCATCGGCGGCTCGCCGATGAAGCTGGCGACGAACAGGTTGCTGGGGCTCTGCTTGATCTCCGCCGGTGTCCCGAATTGCTGCAACTCGCCCTTTTCCATCACCGCGATCCGGTCGGCCAAGGCAATCGCCTCGGTCTGGTCGTGGGTGACGAACACCGTCGTCATCTTGTGCTCGATCAGATAATCCTTCAGCCGCGCGCGCAGGATGGCGCGCAATTGCGGTTCGAGCTGCGACATCGGCTCGTCCAGCAGGGAAACGGGGGCGCGGCGGATGAGCGCCCGCGCCAGCGAGGTGCGCTGCTGCTGGCCGGCCGAGATCACGGTCGGATAACGGTCGAGGATGTCGGTCATCTCGAGCAGCTCGGCGATCTGGCGCACGCGCTTCTCGATGTCGGCGCTGGCGCCGCGCTCGCGCAGCAAAGCGAAGCCGATATTCTCCCGCACCTTCAGAGGCGGATAGAGCGAATAGCCTTCGAACGCCATCGCCACGTCGCGCTGGGCCGGCGGCAGTTTGTGAATCTCCTTGCCGCCGATGCGGATGGCGCCTTCGGTCACATCCTCGAAGCCGGCGATCATGCGCAGCATGCTGGTCTTGCCGCAGCCGGAAGAGCCGAGCAGCGCAACGATCTCGCCGTCCTTCACCTCAAGGCTGACCCGGCTGACGGCTTGCACCGGCTCCTTGCCGCGCGGGCGGTAAGTTTTGGAAATGTTGTCGAGGAGAAGCTGAGCCATGATCTCTCCTCAATGCAGCTGGGGCGCGACGCGCTGGCCGCTCGCGGCATCGAACAGCAGCAGGCTTTCCGGCGCGAAACGCACCCACACCTTACGATGGCCGCGGCCGAACTTGCCGGCTTCCGTTTCGCCGACCGTTGCCAACATTTCCTCGCCGCCGGGTCCGCGCAGATAGAGCACGCTGCGCACATTGACCGGCATGACGGCATCCAGCTCGAAGGGAATGGTGTCCGACGCTTCATTCTCCATGACCAGCACATGCTCCGGGCGCAGGCCGGCGATCAGGTCGCGGCCGGCCGCATGGGCATACGCGCCGGAGACCGGAACATTGCGGCCGAATAGGCCAATGTGGCCGCCCGCCCCATTCATCTCCAGCTTGCAGGGCAGCAGGTTGATGGTCGGGTCGCCGAACAGCCGGGCGACTTCGATCGAGACCGGCTCGCGATAGACGCTCGCCGGGGTCGCCCATTGCTCGATGCGGCCACCGCGGAGGACGGCAATGTGGTCACCGAGGGCCATCGCCTCCTTGTAATCCTGGGTCACATAGATGACGGCCGCATTGAAGGTGCGCAGCAGGCGCGGCAGCTCCAGGCGCATTTCATAGCGCAGCTTGGCATCGACATTGCGCAGGGGATCGTCGAGCAGCAGCACCTTCGGCTGCGCCACCAGTGCGCGCGCCAAGGCGGTGCGCTGCTTCTGACCGTTGGACAGCTCGCGCGGCGCGTGGCCCAGAACATGGTCGATCTTCAGCATGCGCGCGATGGCGGCGACCTGGTCCTTCAGCTTCGCGGCTGGCGTACCGCGCGCCTGCAAGGGACTAGCGATATTGTCGAAGGTGCTGAAGTGCGGGAACAAGGCGAAGTTCTGGAACGCCATGCCGATGCCGCGCGCCTCCGGCGAGGCGTCGGTTACGTCCGCGCCGTCGATCGCGACGCTGCCGGCGTCGGGATATTGGACGCCGGCGACGATGCGCAGCAGGACAGTCTTACCGGTGCCGGATGGGCCGAACACCACTACGATCTCGCCCGCTTTCACCGACAGCGAGACATCGTCCAGCACCTTGCCGGATTTGAAACCCTTGGAGACGTTGCGCAGTTCGAGACTGGTCATGGCGTCACCCTTTCACTGCGCCGAGCGACAAGCCCTCGACCAGGTAGCGCTGCGCATAGAGCGCCAGCAGCAAGGTCGGCGTCACCGATAACACGATGGCAGCGGCGATCTGGCCGTACTGGATGCCGGACGCTGTGACGAACGCGAGCGCGCCGACCGTCACCGGCTGCTTGGCTGCGGAAGCCAGGATCAAAGCGAACACGAAATTGTTCCAGGCGAAGATGAAGGCGAGCAGGCCGGCTGCCGCGATGCCGGGCCGGGCCAGGGGAATCGCGATCTTGCGGAAGGTCTTCCACCAGCCATGGCCCGCGATGCGATAGGCATGTTCGATGTCCGGGCTGATATCTTCGAAATAGCCGCGCACGATCCACAGGATCAGCGGCAGGCAGATCAGCTGATAGACCCAGATCAGCCCGATATAGGTATCCGTGAGATGCAACTGCTTGAAATAGAGACTGAGCGGCAGCAGCACCAGCAGCGGCGGCGCAAACCGGAAGGAGAGCAAGGTGAATGCGATATTCTCCCCCAGCCGGAACTTGTAGCGCGCGAAGGCATAGGCCGCCGGGACACCCAGCAGCAGCGACAGCGCGACCGAGCAGGCCGACAGCAGCAGCGAATTGCCGAGGTTGCGCATGAAGGCGATGTCGAGATTGCCCGCCGTCGTCTTCAAGGTGCCGGTCAGCAGCGCGAGGTAGTTCTGCAAGGTCGGCTCGAAGAACAGGCTCGGCGGGATGCGCAGGATCTGGTCGTTGTTCTGGAACGACATCAACAGGATCCAGAAGATCGGGAACAGGAAGAAGACGAGGACCAGCGCGATCAGCACGCCGCGGATGATTCTCTCGAGGGTCGAGGTCTGGTTCATGGCGTCACCTCACGCTGGCCCGTGCGCGCGTTCGCGCAGTTTCAGCCAATGCTTGATGAAGAGATTGGACAAGGCATAGGTGATCGCCCATAGCACGATCAGCAAAGCCGCCGAGCGCCCGACATTGGTGTACTGGAAGAACTCCAGGTACGACTGCACCTGGAACACCATCAAGGTGTCGCCCGGCCCGCCCTGGGTCATGGAATAGATGATGTCGAACTGCTGGATGGAGTCGAGCAGCCGGAACAGGCTGGCGGTGATGATGTAGGGCATCAGCATCGGCAACGTGATCCGGAAGAAGACGAAGGAGCGCGGCACGCCATCCAGGGCCGCTGCCTCGAACGGCTGCTTCGGCAGTGAGCGCAGGCCGGCCAGCAGCAGGATCATGATGAAGGGCGTATAGACCCAGACATCTACCAGTACCACCGTCAGCAACGCCGTCGACGGGGCCGATGCCCATCTAAAATCGTGGAAGCCGAGCAGGCTAACCAGATAGCTGAGGATGCCGAAATTCGGGTTGGTCATCAGCTTCCACATCAGGGCAGCCAGGGCCGGCGCCGTCATCAGCGGGAGCAGCAGCATGATCGAGACGGCGTTGTTGAGCCTCGTCGGCCGCACCAGCAGCAGCGCAATACCGAGGCCGAGCAGCAATTCGCCGGTTACCGTCACGAAGGCATAGATGAGCGAGATCGAGATCGTGTTCCAGAATGCGCCGTCGCTCAGGAACGAGATGTAGTTGTCGAACCAGATGAAGCCCTTCAGCATCGGCAGGTTCAGCCGGAAGCGCATCATCGAGTAATAGACCGCGGTGAAGAACGGGATGAGGATCCCGATGCAGACCAGCAAAGCCGGCAGGCTCAACAGATAGGGCAAGGCGCGCCGCATCGAAAAGCGTCGGGCACTTGGCCGCGGTGCAGTTGCGGCGTGCGATTGCGAAGTCGCATTGGTCATGCGTGATCTTACCGAATCCGTAAGGGCCATTGGTCAATTATTCCGGGCGCCTAAATTCCAAGGCATCAGCATCATAAAAAGGACGGCAGCCCGGACCGTTTCCCGGGCTGCCGCTTCTCAGGGAGGTTCACCCGCCCAACCCGGCGTCCTTCAATTGCTTGTCCACGCTGGCTGCCAGCTGGTCCAGGCCTTCGCTGACCGCCACCTGCTTGGCGACCATCTTCTGCAGTGTCTCCGCCCACTGGGTCGTGAGGTCGAAGAACAGCGGCTGGGCCGTGAAGTAGATCTTCGCGCCCGGCGCAGAGGTGTCGTGCTGGTTGAGGTAGCCCGGATAGGACTTGTCGATGCGGCCGCGGAATTCCTCGTCCTTCCAGACCGAGGCGCGGACCGGATTGACGAAGTCCATCTTGCGGGCGCCGAACAGATCATGCTCGACCGAAGACGCCCACTGCATGAAGTACCAGGCGGCGTCCTTCTGGTTCGAGTAGCTGGAGAGAGCCAGCGACCAGATCCAGACGTTCGGCGTCGGCGCCTTTGCTGCGGGATTGGCAGCGAAGGGTGCGTAGCCGATATTGCCCTTCTCCTTGTTGTCGCCGCCGTTCATGAAGTAACCGAGGATGTCGGCATCGAAGATCATGGCCGAGGCGCCAGCGCCGAGATCGGTGCCGACCTGATACCAGGTGTAGGTCGACCAGTTCTTCGGGCCTGAGTCCTGGATCATCTTCACCCAGAGCTCGTGATAGGCCTTGGATTCCTTGGTGTTCATCGCGGCTTTCAGCTTGCCGTCGGTAACGGTGAAGTCGCGTTGGCCATAGTTGGAATAGCCCGACAGGAAGCCCGGATGGATGGTCGCCCAGGAGCGCGAGCCGCGCACGCCGACGCCGTATGGGCCGCCGAGGTCCTTGGTAAGCTTGGCCGCGACGTCGACCATGTCTTCGAGGTTCTTGGGCGGCTTGACGCCGACCTTGTCGAACATCTTCTGGTTATAGGAGACGTTATTCAGCTCGTAGCCCCAGGGGATGCACCATTGCTTGGCATCGGACGAACCGAGCTCACTGCCCGGCACACCGTTCCACGCCGTCGAGGCACGCAGGCCAGGCAGCACATCTTCCCAATCGTATTTCGGATTGGTCTTGTCGGCGTCCTTGATGTACTCGTTGAGGTCCTCGATCCAGCCGGCCGGACCATAGGTCCAAGTCATGTAGGCGCCGGTCATGAAGGCGTCGTATTCGCTGGAGCCCGATGAGAGCGCCGCCGTCACCTTGTCGAAATAGACGTCTTCCGGAAAGATGTCGTAGGTAACATCCATGCCGGTCAACGACTTGAAGTTGTCGAGATCGGCAATCATCGCATCCGCATAGGGATGCTTGTTCAAGAGTAACTTCAGCTTGGTGCCCTTGAACTTCTGCCAGTCGAAATCCGCGGCGAGCGCCTGGGTCATCGCCTGGTTGACGAAGAAACTGGTCGCGGCGACGCCGAGACCGAGCTGGCTGGCGCGCTGGATCAGTTCACGACGGCTCACCTGCTTCCTGACGAAGGCGGCCGCTAGATCACGCCCTTTCTCAAACATGGTGCTGTCTCCTCTCCGTATCGCATTATTGTTTGGCCCTTTTCAGGCCCCCTGCTTTGGCACCGGCGTCGATCATCTCGACGATGGTCTTTGCAGTGGCTTCGTCCGTGACCAGGCCTTTAATCACGTGACTTTCCAGTACCGCCATGATCGCTTGCGGCTTGTCCTCGCCGCCGGCGATCGCGACGACCGGCTTTCCGTTGATTTCCTCCAGCTTGATAGCAACCGCGCGGTCGTTTAGTTCCGCATGGACGGCGCGGCCATTCTTGTCGAGGAAGCGGCCGAGCATTTCGCCGACCGCGCCCGCCAGCTTCACCTCGCGCAGTTCCTTGTCCGTGATCATGCCGGTCGCGAGCATGTGGGCATGTGCGCCGATCTCGCCGATGCCGACCACGTAAAGCTCGGCGGTGCGGGCCAGGGAGAACACGTCCTTCAGCCCCTTTTGCCCCAACAGGACTTTCTTGTCCTCGATCGAATCTGCAAAGAAGGGCGCCGGCATGAAATAGCATTCCGCGCCGGTCACCTCCGCGAGGCGGTGAATCACGTCGAACGGATTGGCCGCGGCGTGCCGGGTCAAGCTGCCCAGCAGCGAAACGAAGCGCACGCTCGGCCGATTGGAGCGCGGCAGGTACTTGACGACCTCGTCCAGGGTTCGGCCGTGGCCGATGCCGATCAGCTTCGCTTCGCCGCGATCAAGGACGTTGTGGAGATAATGAGCGCCCGCTGCCGCCAAGGTACGCAGCGGCAGCGGGCCTTCGCCAACCGTGGGAGACACGGTGCAAAAATCCAATTTCCAGTGCGCGGCGATCCGGTCCTCGAGCGCCACACATTCGGCGTCGTTGCCCTCGACGAACACGCGCACCAGGCCGGCCTCGGTCGCTTCCGCGATCAGGCGATTGATCTTCACGCGGGAGAGACCGAGCTTCCGCGCGATCTCTTCCTGCGTATAGCCGCCGATGAAGGAGAGCCACGCCGCACGCGCCGCGAGGCCGCGATCGTTTCCCTGCACTTGAAGCGTTTCCTGTCGTCTTTTTTTTTCGCCTTGATCCGGGCCTGAACTTTAGTTCAGATGCCGAACATATGTGCAAATAGACGATGGACGGCTTGGCTTGTCAAGGGCGCGATGGGTCAATGTCCGTCGGGGCGAGGCTGCGGCTGGCTTGACCGGGTATTGCGAAGTGGAGAATGTGCTCGCCTCAGCGCGCGGCAATGAAACCCCTCCCCACGAATGGCAAATATCCTTTTCGTCCATAACAACTTCCCCGGCCGCTTCGCGTTCCTTCTGCCCTCGCTGCTATCTGCCGGCCATCGCTGCGCTGCCATTGCGCAAGGCGGGCGCCAGGTGGACGGAATTCCTTTGATGCTATGGAAGAGCGGCCGCGCCTCCACACCGGAGATATTGGATCTCGCAGTGCGCGCCGAGGCTGACCTTATCCGTGGCCGTGCCGCCGCGGATCGCGCGCTCGAACTGAAGGAGAGCGGCTTCGAGCCGGACCTCATTATCGGTCATCCGGCCTGGGGCGAAGCTGCGTTCATGAAGGACATCTTCCCCCATGCCCGCCAGATCCTGGTGGGCGAACTCTATTATCGATCAACCGGCGGCGACGCCGACTTCGATCCCGAATTCAATGATGGAGGCGTGATCGATCCGTTCAAGGTCCATGCCAAGAACGCCGTGATGGCGATGTCCTATGCCGAGGCGGATCGGATCATTTTTCCGACGCCCTTTCAGGGCAGCGGGTTTCCGCCGGCCTTCCGGGAACGCGCGCTCGTCATCCACGAAGGCATCGATCTCGATTTCATCAACCGCCGGCCGGGCGCCAGGCTGCGGCTGAACGGCGCGACCGAGCTGGACGGCTCGACACCGGTCGTCACGTTCATCAACCGCGTGTTCGAACCGATGCGCGGGTTCCACGTGATGATGCGTGCCCTGCCCGCCTTACTGCAGGCGGTGCCGAACGTGACCGTAATCATGATCGGAAAGGACGCGGGTGCCGGCTACGGCATGGCGGCGCCGGGGGGCGGGACCTGGCGGTCTCATATGATGAAGGAGGTCGGCGAACGGCTCGATACCGCCCGCGTTGTTTTCACCGGCCAGGTCCCGCACGAGACGATGCTGGCGGCCCTCTCCTTGTCGTGGGCGCACGTCTATTACACCTATCCCTTCGTGCTCTCCTGGTCGGCGCTGGAGGCCATGGCCTGCGAGTGCCTGTTCCTCGGCTCCGACACGCCGCCGGTGCGCGATGCGGTCGAGCATTGCAAGAACGGGCTGTTGCATGATTTCTTCGACATCGGCGCCTTGTCGCAGGCGATGATCGATGCCTGCCTTCATCCCGAGCGCTATCCAACATTGCGCACCGCCGCGCGCCGGACGGTCGCGGAGCACTACGACCAGCGCCGGGTCTGCCTGCCGGCCTGGCTCAAGGTCATAGACGGACTCTTGTAGCCCGCTCCGCTTTTTGGTGGATGCTAGAGATTCAGCTCGATCTCCGCCTTGCGCAGCGCGAGGGCGATCTCGCGGCTCGGTGCCTTGTCGGTGACGATGCGGTTGACGTCCTGCAGCGGGCAGACCACCTCCAGGTTGGGCTGGCCGAACTTCAGATGGTCGATCAGCAGCATGCGCTCCTGCGCGCGCGCGAACATCGCGCGCTTGATAGCGGCGGAGTTGGAATTGGCCTCGTTCGGCCCTTCCATGGTGAGGCCGCTGGCGCCGATGATGGCGCGGTTGGCGTTGTAGCGCGAGAGGAAGCCGATGCAATCGGGACCCGCCACGCCGCCCTCCTGCACGTCGTAGCGCCCGGGGCACGCGATCACCGTCATCGACGGATTGGTCGCCAGCGCCTGGGCCACGGCAAAGCTGTTGGTAATGACGGTGAGGTCCTTCAGTTCCGCCGCCAATCGGCGCGCGAAATGCAGGGTCGTGGAGCCGGCATCGATCATCAGCACTTCGCCCGGCCGCACGAAGCGGATCGCCAAAGCGGCGATCCGCTCGCGCTCCGCCGTCATGGCATTGGCGCGCTCGCTCCAGGCCGGCTCGAAACCGAAGGGCCGCGCGACAGCGCCGCCATAGGTGCGGTTGATGAGGCCGCTCTCCCCCATCTCCTCCAGGTCGCGGCGGATGGTCTCGTAGGAAACCCCCAGCTCGGACGCCAGCTCCGAAATGCGCAGCGTCGCCGAAACCCGAAGCTCGGCCAGGATGCGCTGCTGGCGGTCCCGCTTGGACAATTTTTGTCTTTCACTCATGACGTCCCGTCCCTGATCTGACATTCCGTCTCTATACCCGAAAATGCTCGAATCGGGCATGTGGTAGGTTACACAAATATTGCGGAATAGATGTGCGAAGATACGAATTCATTCGTTGAAGCGCAACAGGACGCGTTAGCGTCCCAGCTAGTGGCAGGCACGATCATACAAGGCATGGCGGGCTGCCGGATCTACATAACACCAACATCGCGGCCGGCGGGCACCGCCCGAGCTTTTCCGGAAGGGGGACAGCATGAAACGTGCTTGGTTGCTGAGGACGGCGATCAGCTCGGTATCCGCGGCCACTCTGTTGGCGGCGGGCAACGCGGCCATGGCAGATGCCATGAGCGACCTGATCGCCGCCGCGAAACAAGAGGGCGAGCTCACCATCGTCGCCGTGCCGCATGATTGGTGCGGCCATGGCGGGATCATCGACGACTTCAAGGCGAAATACGGATTGAAGCTGAACGAGCTCGACCCAGACGCAGGCTCTGGCGACGAGATCGAGGCGGTCAAGGCGAACAAAGGCAACAAAGGGCCGCAGACTCCGGACGTGATCGATGTCGGCCTGTCCTTCGGCCCCTCCTCCAAGAAGGAGGGCCTGTTGCAGCCATACAAGGTCTCGACCTGGGATAGCATCCCCGACCATCAGAAGGATGCGGAAGGCTATTGGTACGGCGATTATTACGGCGTGCTCGCCTTCGAAGTGAACGCCGACCTCGTGAAGAATCCACCGGCCGACTGGGCCGACTTCAAGAAACCCGAATATGCCAACATGGTGGCGCTGAGCGACGACCCGCGCACAGCCAATGAAGCGATGCTGAGCGTGTTCGCGGCGGGCCTGTCATCAGCGAACGGCAATATCGACAAGGCGGCCGTCGAAGGCCTGAAGTTCTTTGCCGAGCTCAACAAGAGCGGCAACTTCGTGCCCGCCGGTGGCAACGCCGCGGCCCTGGCGCAGGGAACGACACCGATCACCGTCCGCTGGGACTACCTGGCGCTGAACGATCGCGATACGCTGAAGGGAAATCCGGACGTCAAGATCATCGTGCCGAAGACCGGCGTCGTCGCCGGTGTCTACGTGCAGGCGATGAGCGCCTATGCGCCGCATCCCAACGCGGCGAAACTGTGGATGGAGCATCTTTATTCCGACGAAAGCCAGCTCGCCTGGTTGAAGGGCTATTGCCATCCGATCCGGTTCGACGATCTGGTGAAAAGCGGCAAGGTTCCCCAGGAACTGCTCGACCGGCTGCCGCCGGCGGAGTCCTACGATGCCGCCTTGTTCCCGACGCTGGAACAGCAGGGCAAGGCCAAGGAGATCATCATCAAGCAGTGGGACATGGTCGTCGGCGCCAATATCCAGTAGCGCCTCCTCCTTCTCCACCCGCGCTTCGAGCGTCGGAGCGCGGTGTTCTTGTTGCATGGATCATTGTCGGCAATCCCGCGTTGTTCCCGCATGGCGAAAACGGGCCACGTGCGGATCGGCGTTTCGGGCTGGCGTTATGGGCCGTGGCGCGGTGTGTTCTATCCGAAAGGGTTGCGGCAAAAAGATGAACTTTCCTTTCTGGCGAAAGAATTCCCGACCGTAGAGATCAACGGCACCTTCTATTCGCTGCAACGGCCGGAGTTCTTCGAGGCATGGTCTGCGCAAACGCCAGCGGATTTCGTTTTTGCTGTCAAAGGCTCGCGCTACATCACGCACATGCTGCGGCTCACCAACCTCGAAACGCCGCTCGCCAACTTCTTTGCCAGCGGCGTGCTCGCGCTGGGAAAGAAGCTGGGTCCGATCCTGTGGCAATTCCCGCCGAGCTTCCGCTTCAATCCGGACAAACTCGCGGCATTTTTCGAGATGCTGCCACGCGACACCGATGCGGCAGCACGGCTGGCGCGCGGCCACGATGCGCGGGTCAAGGGCCGCGCGTTCTTGAGCCCCAGCCCGAAGCGAAAGCTGCGTCACGCGATGGAGATCCGGCATGATAGCTTCGTCACGCCCGACTTCATCATGCTGCTGCGACGACACCGCATAGGATTGGTCGTCGCCGACACAGTCGAATGGCCGCTGCTGATGGATGTGACGAGCGACTTCATCTATTGCCGCCTGCACGGATCGGAAGAACTCTACGCCAGCGGCTATGACGATGCCTCACTGAAACGGTGGGCAAACCGGATCGCTGCCTGGGCTACCGGCAGCGAGCTTGCCGGTTCGCAGCGCGTCATCGGTAAGCCCGGCCCCAAGCGCGCAACGCGCGATGTGTTCGTCTATTTCGACAACGACAAGAAGGTGCGCGCGCCGTTCGACGCGCGCAGCCTGATCAAAAAGGTTGAGCGACGGCTGGGGAAGAGCTAGGCCGCCGATTGGCAGTGTTCGCCGCCCGGCTCCACCACCCGCAGGAACGCTTCGCCCACCACCACCGGGTCATGCTCCAGCGCGGCGTCCGCCAGGGTCACGATGCCGACCAGGCGCTTCTGCCGGTTCATGACCGGCAGCCGGCGTACCTGGTTCTCACCCATGTTGAGAATGACGTGGTCAATATCCTCGTCATCGAAGCAATACTTGACGTCCTCGGTCATCACTTGGGAGATCGGCGTATCCGGACCCTTCCCGGCGGCAATGCCGCGCACCACGATATCGCGGTCGGTGACCATCCCGACAATGCGGTCACCCTCGCCGACCGGCATAAACCCGATGTCCTTTTCCGCCATCATCTGCGCAACCTCGCTCACAGTTTCGCGCGGGCTGGCGAGGACGACGTTGCGGCTCATGACTTCCTTTATCTGCATGATGAAACCTCCTGTTCCGCTGCCCGTGAGCGACCTGCCTACCGTCAACCAGAGGACCGGCCAAGTGTTGCACGTTGCGCAGGGCTCTATTGCAGACTGGTGGGCGGCGACACATGTCAGTGATGTCGGAGCCGAGCCCGGAGGATACCGCGATGAAAATCGTACCCCTGTTCGCCATGCTGGCCTGCCTCGCCGCCGGCTCGCCCGCCGCGGCCGAAACGGTGCAGTATTTTGCGGTACCGGATGGCGCTGGGCCGCATGATGTCGCACCTGCGCCGGACGGCACGGTCTGGTACACCGCGCAAGGCGCTGGTGCGCTGGGCCGGCTCGATCCCAAGAGCGGAGAGATCAAGCAGATCCCGCTCGGCGACAGTTCCGCGCCGCACGGTGTCATTGTCGGGCCTGACGGCGCGGCCTGGGTGACCGATGGCGGGCTGAACGCGATCGTCCGGGTCGATCCCGCGACCCTGGAGGTCAAGACCTATCCACTGCCCAACGCCGACGATTACGCCAACCTCAACACAGCGGCCTTCGGCAAGGGCGGGATCCTGTGGTTCACCGGGCAGAACGGCATCTATGGATCGCTCGACCCCGCGACCGGCAAGATCGCCGTCCATGAGGATCCCGAGGGGCGCGGGCCCTATGGCATTACCGCGGCTCCTGACGGGACGGTCTATTACGCCTCGCTCGCCGGCAGCCACATCGCGCGGATCGATGCCGCGACCGGCAAGGCCACGATCATCGAGCCGCCGACCAAGGACCAGGGCGCGCGCCGGGTCTGGTCGGATTCCAAGGGCCGCATCTGGGTCAGCGAATGGAACGCGGGACAGGTCGCGGCCTACGATCCAGCCACGGACAGCTGGCGCAGCTGGCGCCTGCCGGGCGATGGGCCCAAGGCCTACGCCGTCTATGTCGATGACAAGGACAAGGTCTGGCTCACCGACTTCAGCGCGAATGCCATCGTGCGCTTCGAACCCGAGACCGAGACTTTCAAGAGTTTCCCCGGCGACCGCGACGACGCCAGCGTACGTCAGCTCAATGGCCGCTCCGGCGAAGTGTGGGGCGCGGAGTCGGGGACCGACCGATTGGTCGTGATCCGCGCGGATTAGCGCGTTACCGCCACTTGATGGAGCAGCCCATGGCGGGGTTCTGCTCCCGGGGATATGGCTCGCCGGCAAAGGCGGCCTCGACAGCGGTTGAGAGGTCTTCGCCGGTCACAGGGCGGCCATTGCCAGGGGAGCTGTCGTCGAAGCGGCCGTGATAGGAAAGCTTGCGCGCGCTGTCGAACAGATAGAATTCGGGCGTGCAGACTGCGCCATAGGCCTTGGCCACCGCCTGGCTCTCATCGACCACATACGGGAACGGATAGCCGAACGCGTCGATGTCCGCCTGCATCTTCTGCGGCGAATCCTCGGCATAGCGCGACCAGTCGTTGGCGTTGATCGCCACGATGCCAAGGCCGCGCGGCTGATATTTTCCGGCAAAGCTCGCCAGCGCCTTCTTCAGGTGCTTCACATAGGGGCAATGGTTGCACATGAAAATGACCAGGAGCGCCTTGGCTTCGGCGAAGTCCTTGAGTGCATGACGGCGGCCCTTCGGATCCGGCAGATCGAAGGCCGGCGCGATGGTGCCCATAGCCATATTGAATGATGTCGTCGGCATGGCGGATGCCTCCTGATAGGGACAGGACGGCTAATGTAACACCACGCTTGGATGGCGCCGCAAGGCCGGCGAGCGCGAAATATCTCTACGAGGCTTTCCGCTTTGCAGCACTGACGGGCTTGGCCGCGGGTTTGTCCGACGCCGTCTTGGCCAGCCGCTGCGCGCGCAAATCCACGATCCGCTGTGTCTCGGAAGCGAAAAAGGTCGCGCGCTCCTGGAGCGCATCGGCCTGCTGTTGCTTCGCCTCGACCAACGCTACATGGGCCTGGCGACGCGCTTCCTCCGAACGGAGCGTGGTCGATTTGTTCATGGCATCTGTCTCGTCTGAGATTTAAGAGTTGCGCCGCGCGAGGCGGGCGTCTGACCGGGTTAGCAACCGGGGCGGCCGATGCCGCCCCGGGCGCTTCATCAGATCAGTTTCAGATTGCCGGCGGATTCCTTGCCGCGCTCCTGAACGACGTCGAAGCTGACAGCCTGGCCTTCGCTCAGCATGCCAATGCCGGCGCGCTCCACTGCGGAGATATGGACGAAGACGTCCTTGCTGCCGCCTTCGGGCTGGATGAAACCAAAGCCCTTCTGGGCGTTGAACCACTTAACTTTGCCGGTAGCCATTTTTAGCCTTCTCAAAACAAGAATGCCGCCATGCATGATTGCGTGGCGGGCCGAACGCGGAACGGATGAAGCCGAGTCTGCTCTCGCGAAGAGAGGAAAAGACGGGTCCAACCCATAACGAGTTGAGTGGGTGCAACATGGACCTTCTCGCCGGTTTTTGCAATGGCGCGCGCCGATCCTGCCAAAGAACCGTGCTACAACAATCGATTAGCACCTGCCGAGCGACAAAGCTGGGCGACCCGGAGAAGGCAGTATGCCGCATGCGCGAACAAGGCGTTGTCATTCCGGGCAAATGGGACCATCTATGGAGATATCCCGCCTGCCAGAAAGGCCGCATTTATGTCGACCGACAAAACCGCAAACAAGCACGCAGGCGCCCCCGCCGCGAAGAAGCTGCCCGAGGGCGAGCGCTTCGATCTATTTCGGACCTTCCGACACCCACCGAAACCCGCCGAGCCGATCCGCGCGGTGAAGGCAGAGGTCAAGCCGAAGGCATAACGATCGTCCGCCGCCCGGGCGGGCCGATCGCCTCACAGAAGCGAGGCGTGCAGCGTTGCGCGCGGCAAAGATCAATTCCGCGACTACGCCGCCAATCTCGTATCTTTGCTGATGATTGGAGCGCATGTTGGGAAACTGGAGCAACGGCGTCGCCGCTGCCCGAAGTGAGGGAGGTTTCGACATGCCCGCCATCGACGGACCAAACCGCGGTCGTGCCGGCGCGTGTACCGATGCGCTCGTGAAGCCAGCCGCGCGCTGACAGGGCCAGCGCCAGCGTGCCCGACAACGACAATCAGACACCCCCACCGGTTCTTCTCGACGAACACCGCGGCATGGTCTCGCAGAAGGAGACCGAGGCAAGGCGGCATCTTTCCGAAGTCGAGGCTGACCAGGCAGCACTGCGCCTGAGCCAGGCCGAACTGGAGAAGTTCCTGTTCGCTGCGCCGGCAGCGGACTGGCCCGCCGCCGCCCAGAAGGCGCTCTATCTTCTGCGCCTGTTCGCCACGACGCCTGAAGCGCGAGATCCGCGGCTCAAGCAGCTGATCGAAGACGCGATGGCGGATCTCGACCGTCTCAGCGGCGAAGTGACGCACTCGCATGAGTGAACGTAGCGCAGCTACGACCGGGCAGCAGCCCGCACATCCGACGGTGTCGCGCCGAACCGGCGGCGGAATGCGCGGTTGAAGGTCGAGAGGTCCCCGAAGCCGGCACCAAACGCGATCGCGCCGATCGTCTCGCCCGCATGGCGCGGGTCCATCAATGCGCGATGCACCTTTACCAGACGCTGGCTCAGCACGAACTGTGACAAGGTCAGGCCTTCGCTTTCGAACAGCTTGTGGATATAGCGCGGCGTGACGCGCTGGCGCCTCGCGAGAAATTCTGCGGAGAGGTCGTCGCCATTCAGGTTCCGCGCGATGTCTTCCTTGATCGCAAGCAGTCGCGCGGTGCGCAGACCGCGTCCAGCCGCCAATTCCTTCACCTCGCGCGACGCGCCGATCGCCAGCGCGCATAGATCGTGGATATGCGCGGCCGCCGCGCGCCGCAGATCCGGCGTCGCCACCGCATCCGGATCGTCGAGCAGATCGAGATAGCGCATCAGGAGCCGCAATATACCGGCCTCCGCCGGCAAGGGACGCACCAGCGCATCCTCGATGCCGGGCGCCAACGTCTTCGTCAGGCTGCGCGGCAGCCCGATGCTGGCGAAGCGGGTGCGATCGGGCAGGATGATGGCGCTGGGGTCCGCATTGGAGGTGAGGAGCCCTCCACCGGCCTCGATCGCGGCTTCTCGGCCGCATTGTGAGACAATGCGGCGGCCGCTCTCGTGGACGTGCAGGATGAAATCGTCGTTGCCATCTTCCAGCAATTCCGGCGTGCGCCGCGCAATGACACCGCCGCGCAATGACACCGCCGCTCATCGCCATCCGCTGAATACGCACGCCCGACCCCGCACATCCCAAGCTCCGCACCGTCATGTCGACGTGACAGAATCTGTCGGATGTCAGTGCGAGCGTACGGCGCGAGACCGAGCGGCCGAACACCTCGTACCACATCGGAAAGCGCTGCGCCGGCGAGACGTCGCGCGTCGTGAAGCGGAAGGATCCGAAATCGTCGTGTATGGCAGACATGCTGCACCACCCTGCTGACGGGATACCCCCACATCCTGCCCGGTGCATGCGCGGCGAGCAGTGAACTAGTTCACTCGTTGCACAGCCTTTGTTCCTTCTCGCCCAAGTCTTAATGGCGCACCCTCGCCTAGCCTGCGCGCGATTGATGAGGAGGAATAATCGATGAGTACCATTGCGGCACCGGACGCGCATCGGGGACCCTATCCACTCGGCTATTCCAGCGAGGAATTCGTGAGGCTGGAGCGGCAGGGGGCGTTCCTGCGCGACCTGACGGAGGATGTCCTGCGCCGCGCCGGACTCGGCGATGGCATGAGCGTGCTGGACATCGGATGCGGGGTCGGCGACGTGTCACTGCTGGCAGCCGAGATGGTCGGCCCCGGCGGCGCTGTCCTCGGCATAGACCGGTCGGTGGAATCGATCGACCTTGCGCGACGGCGTGCTGATGCCGCGGGACGGGACTGGATCCAGTTCGCGGCGACGGAGCTGGAAACTTTTTCCACCGCGCAGAGATTCGATGCGGTGATCGGGCGGCTGGTCCTGATGTATCTGCCCGACCCGGCCGCGGCCCTGCGGAAGCTGTGCGGCTTTGTGCGGCCCGGCGGCATCATTGCATTCCAGGAGATGGCGATGCCCCTGGCGCGCAGCGTTCCCGAAGGGCCGCTCTGCCGCACCTGCGTAGACTGGATCCTGGATGTCTTCGCACGCATGGGTGTCGAGATCGATATGGGCGGCAAGTTGTTCGCCACCTTCCTGCGCGCCGGGCTCTCCGCGCCGCAAATGATCCTGGCCGGGCGCGCGGAAGGCGGGCCGAATTCCTTCGCCTACGACTACCGCCGGCACGATCCGCAGCCTGTTGCCTGCGCTCGAGCGCGCGGGCGTCACGACTGCAGGGGAGGTCGGAATCGACACGCTGGCCGACCGGTTGCGGCGCGAGGCGCTCGCGGCGGATGCCTGCTTCATGCCGCCGCTCTTGGTCGGCGCCTGGACCCGTACGCCCGGACTGCCAAACGACATCGAGAGCCTTCGCCATGACCGGTCCTGGTGACCGCGCCGCGCGGCGCATCGATCTTCACGGATCCGGTGCCATCGATGTGCTGGGCCCTATCCTGCAGTTCCTGGCCTTTCCGGGTGAAGAGCATGGCTCGCCCTGCATCATGCGCGGCATAATCCCATCCGGAATCGCGATCCTCGCTCCACAGCCATCCGGACCCGGAAACGTTTCTGGTCGTCTCCGGCCAGGTCGAAGGCCTGACGCAGACGGAGGATGGATTTCGCTGGGAACGCCTGACGCCAGGCGATGTGTTCCACGTGCCGGGTGGCGCCAAGCATGCCTTCCGCAATCACTGGCGCGAACCAACGGTGATGATGTCCATCACCACGACGCGGCTGGGCGCGTTCTTCGTGGAGGTCGGCAGGCCCGTGCCGCCCGGAACGCACCCAGCGAGTCAACCGTCCGCCGACGCCATCCGCCATTTCCTGGAAACCGCCGCGCGCTACGGCCATTGGATCGCCACGCCGGAAGAGAATATGGGGGTCGGCATCGACCTGCCGGGCGCTACAGCTGGAACTGCTGTCTGATCCGTTCGGCGCATTCCATCGGCCTGGCGCTACCGGCATCGAGTTCGAGGTCGTAGCGCTTGCCCTGATGGACGCGGTCATATTGCCAGCGCGCAAGGCCGATCAGGCGGTCACCCCGTTCGCGTTCGCACTGCTCCAGCACCTCCAACGGCGCGAACACGCCCACCAGGTGGAGCCGAAGGCCGGAGAGCAGTGCCTGGTACTCCGCCAGCTCGTCTCCGATCATGACGTCATCGACGATCAGGTTGTTGCCGTGCCGCGCCATGGCTGCGATGGCGTGGCGCATGCCGCGAAAGGTCCGCTCTGCGACCGGGCCGCTCGTGATGACGATTGCCGGCTTGCCGTCCTGCTGCACCGTCTCGAAGGTGACACCGTCGGGATGATTCCACAGGTGCTCCGGCATCATGTTGAAGAACGCGTCCATCTCCACATGCAGGAACGGCTCGCGCGTGATTCCCTGCAGCGCCTTCGCGATCGAAGACTTGCCGACGCTGCCGACTCCATTGAGCAGGACTATGTGCACTTCGCCAACCATGATGCGGAAGAGGATGTGCAGGAAAATGCGAGGCAGCGCAATGGGCTGCCGGACTCAGCGATGGATGGTGCGCCGGGCGGGAAAGCGGGCGCTGACCGTCGTGCCTGCCCCGGGCTCTGACTCGATGTGCAGGCTGCCCTGGTGCAGATCGAGCAGCGCTTTCACCAGGGGAAGGCCGAGGCCAGTGCCCTCGTATTTCCGGGCTAGCGAATTTTCGAGCTGGTGGAACGGGCTGAGGGCGCGCGGCACGTCATCCGCCTTCATGCCGATTCCCGTATCGGCCACGCTGATGATGATCGCACCATCCGCGGCCTGCCGGGCGCCGACCTCGATCCAGCGCTTTACCTCACCGGCCATACCAGGATCAATGCCGGAACAGCCACCACAATCACCAGCAGCGACAAAGGCGCGCCTAGCCGCGCGTAATCGCCGAACCGGTAGCCGCCCGGCCCCATCACCAAAGTATTGCATTGATGGCCGATGGGCGTGAGGAAATCGCTGCCCGCACCGATCGCCACCGCCATCAGGAACGCATCCGGCCGGTAGCCGAGCGAATCCGAGAAGCTGACCGCGATCGGCGCCATCACCAGTACCGTCGCGGCGTTGTTAAGGAACGGCGTCACCATCATGGCGGCCGCCAGGATGAGTGCCAGCGCGCCATAGGCCGGCAGGCCGGAGGCCAGGTGCGACAGCCAGCCTGCGATCAGGTCCGAGGCGCCTGTGGTGCGCAAGGCCTCACTGACCGGGATCAGTGCCCCGAGCATGATGATGATCGGCCATTCGATGGTCTGGTAGACTTGGCGGAAGCCGACCGCGCCGGTCAGGACCATCAGCACAGCCGCGCCGAAGAACGCGATCGGCACCGGCAGGATGCCGAAGGCCGTCGTCGCCATCGCGACGACGAGGATGAGAACCGGCAGCAAGGCTCGCCGCGCCTTGCCGAGCTGCAGCGCACGTTCCGCGAGCGGCAGGCAATCCAGCGCCTTCAACCGATCCGGCAGGTAGGCGAGATTGCCCTGCAGCACCATCACGTCGCCGAGCCGGAGCATGATGGTGCCGAGACGCTCGGTCAGCCGCTCTCCCGTCCGGCTGACGGCAAGCAGATTGACGCCGAAACGTTCGAACAGAGCGCTCGCCTGGGCGGACAGGCCGATCAGGGGCGAGTGGAGGCCGATCACCGCCTCGATACTGCCGATCTCCTGCTGTGGTTCCGCGACCGGCACGCGATGGCCGGATTCGAGCCTCAGCTTGCCGGCGGAGACGATGCGCTCCAGGGCGTGCGGGTCACCTTCCAGAATGAGTGTGTCGCCGACGGTGAGGACGGCATCGGGCAACGGCACGATGCGCTGGTCGTCCCGCTGCAGGATGGCGACGACTTTCGCTTCGTCATGCGATAGTTCCTGTAGCTCGGAAATGGTCTTGCCCGCCACCGGCGATTCCGCCACCACCTCCGCCTCCGTCACGTATTTCTTGACGGCCAGCGCTTCGTCCAGTGAAACGGTCGCGCGCGTGCGCACCGGCAGGACGCGATAGGCGATCATCAGGAACAGGACGCCGGCGGCGGCCAGCGCGGCGCCGACCGGCGTGAAATCGAACATCGAGAATGGGGTGCCGACAACCTCGCCCCGCACGCGCGACACGATGATGTTGGGCGAGGTGCCGATCTGCGTCATCAGGCCGCCCAGCAGGGCGCCGAACGACATCGGCATCAGGAAGTAGGAAGCAGATGCGCCGGACCGCTTCGCCATCTGGAACGCGAGCGGGATCATGATGGCGAGCGCGCCGACATTCTTCACGAAGGCGGAGAGGATGGTGACGGTCGCCACCAGCACCAGGACCTGGATCTGGACGGAGCGGACATGCCGCGAGGTCCGCTGCAGCACCAGCTCCGGCAGGCCGGTCTGCGCAATTGCGGCACTCACCACGAGGGCGCTGGCAACGATGATGACGATATCGTCGCTGAAGCCGCTGAACGCCACATCGGGCTTGACGAGGCCGGCGGCCACCGACGCCAGCAGCGCCAGGCAGGCGACGATGTCGTAGCGAGGCCGTCCCCACACGAACAAGGCCATCGCCCCGATGACGATGGCGAAAGCCAGGCCCTGGTCGATTGTCATGCCCCGGGATGCTCCGCAGGTGGGTGAATTGACAACCCAAATCCCGCAGTGCGGTTCCGGTCAAGACACTCCTCCTCCCGGTGGGCGGAGGAGTCTTATCGTGGCTCGCTAGTTCGAGGAACCGGCCGGGGCATCATCCTGCGGCGGTGCCGGGTTCTGTGATGGATCGTCTTCGGAATCCGGGGAGATGTAATCATCGGAATCTCCAGACTCATCGCCCGGCATCAGGACCGGCGGCACATCGATGGTCGCACTACCGGCAGTGCCGGAATTAGGATTGGCGATGCCATCCAACGCTTCGTCCGGATCGGTGGCCTGCACGCTACCGTTCGAGCCAACCGGTGCGTCTTCCGAGCTGATGGCCAGGGCCGCATGGATGGGGGCGAGCAGAATGGTCCCGGCGAGCAACAGAAGGGCAGGCGCGATCTTGGTCATGATATTCCTCTTCTACAGGCGTGAAGCGGAACACAGGAAATGCTGCCGATCAACGCGATCTTTGTAACGAATGGTAACGGCAGCTACTTCGTCAGGTTCGCCAGCAACTGTTTGAGGATCGGCAGCTGGCTTGGCAGGATGCGACGCGAGGCTTCCTGCATTGTGAACCACCGCCCTTGATCGATCTCCGGGAAGCTTGTCTTGCGCCCGGAGCGCGGCGGCCATTCCATTTCGAAGGTGTTGCTCCTGATCGCAGTCTCGTTGACGTCGCCCTCGACTGCCCAGGCATGCACGATCTTGCCGCCGCGCTGCTTGACCGGCGTGAGCGCAATGAAATTTCCCTCGATCCTCTGGCCGACCTCTTCAAAGAACTCGCGCCTGGCGGCAGTCGGGCCGTCCTCACTGTCATCGAACTCACCTTTGGGAATCGACCAGGCGCCGAGATCCTTCCTGGCCCAGAACGGCCCGCCCGGATGAACCAGGAAGACCTGGATGCCATCCGGCGCGGTCTTGTAGACCAAGAGCGCGGCGCTGCGTTTCATCAATTGGAGTGCCCACTTTTTCTGCAAGGCTTGCGGGGTGCAGAATTTCACCTCGTGCTGCTTTATTGTAGAAGCACAGGAGGCGGTCGCAATGATCAAAGCCGAACTAGCCGACGTCTACCAAGGCTACATCGCCTGTTTGAATGAGCAGGACTGGCCGAAGCTGGAACAGTTTGTTCATGATGAAGTGCACTACAACGGTCAGCGGATCGGGCTATCAGGTTATCGCGAGATGCTGGAGCGAGACTTCCATGAGATTCCGGACCTCTATTTCGACGTTGAGCTACTGATGTCCGATCCGCCTTATATAGCGAGCCGGCTGAAATTCGACTGTACGCCAAAGGGAAAGTTCCTTGGACTCGATGTAAACGGGAAGAGAGTTCGCTTTACCGAGAATGTCTTCTATGAATTTCGGAAAGGGACGATTTGGCAAGTATGGTCGGTCATAGATCAGGCAGCTATCGAAGCTCAGCTCCCTGCTGGACTAAACGGCTCCTGAGCCTTACGGCCCACGGATAACGCCCGCCATCCAGCTCGCAATGCGCTCGGCCAGCATGATGGTAGGGAGGCCGAAGCGCTCGATGCGATCGCGGCGGCAAAAAGCCATGCACATCTGCCGTATAAATTTGTCCTGCGTCATTTGTCTCGATACCTGTGATTCATAGCGAACAAGGGCGATTTGAGAGAAGTTCCGACAACCAGGGTGGAACGGTGCGAACAGATTGCGAACCCCCACCGCGGCGGTTAGTTTGTCGGATCGACAAGTCGAGGAGGAAACGATGGGAGAGAAAGTCGCAATCGTGACGGGCGCGGGATCGGGCATCGGGCGGGAAGCCGCGCTCGCTTTGCTGTCCCGCGGATACAAGGTTGCGCTGGCCGGCCGGCGCCTGGAGCAACTGCAGGAGACCGCGCGGCAAGCGGGCGAGCATCAGGCCGATGCGTTGCCAGTCGCTACCAATGTCGCCGACCCCGCCTCCGTCGCGGCCTTGTTCGAAGCAACTGTCCGCAAGTTCGAACGGGTGGATGTGCTGTTCAACAATGCCGGGACCGGCGTCGGCGCCTTGTTCGAGGATCTCACCATCGAGCAATGGCGCGGTGTCATCGACGTCAACCTGACCGGCTCGTTCCTGTGCGCCCAGGCGGCGTTCCGCCAGATGAAGGCGCAGCGCCCGCAAGGTGGCCGCATCATCAACAACGGCTCGGTCTCCTCCTACGCGCCGCGCCCGGATTCGGCGCCCTACACCGCCAGCAAGCACGCCATCACCGGCCTCACCAAATCGATCTCGCTCGACGGGCGGCCCTACGACATCGCCTGCAGCCAGATCGATATCGGCAACGCCCGCACCGCAATGGCGGAGCGCATCGGCAAAGGCATCAAGCAGGCCAACGGCACCATGATGGCTGAGCCGACCATGGATGCCGTTCACGTCGCCAACGCGATCGTGCAGATCGCGGACCTGCCGCTCGAGGTGAATGTCCAATTCATGACAGTGATGGCGACCAAGATGCCGTTTGTGGGGCGGGGATAGGCCGCAGGTTGAAGCCGCGCGGCGCGGAACCAGGCGCGGTCTTGCGCATTGTTGCTCCATGGCAAGGAACGCTGCCCCTAGTCCGCATGACACCGTCAGGTGGTGGACCGACGATGCCGGCGTCACGCATATCTGTGAAAGCGCGGCGCCGCTCGGCCACGAACTTCTGATCTGGACCTTGTGTGACCGCGAGGTCGAAACCGGCGCTGCCTTCGTTCCGTCGCGCCACGATGAAATCTCATGCGGCAAGTGCGCGGCAGCCGATGGCATGCTGAGGCGGCGCGCGGGCTGAAATCCGGGAAACCGCCCTCTCGTGCAACGCCGGGGCCGCCGCAAGGTTGACCGCAGGACCGTCACCAACTTTCAGGTGGAACATGCACAGCAGGATCATTGGGCTCACAGCGGCCGGCCTCGCCGGCGCGATCTTGGCTTCGGCGAGCTGGGCAGTGGACGATGCGGTCTTCATCCAGGACGCGATCAAAGGGTCGCTCGCCGAGGTGAAGATGGGCCAGCTCGCCCAGCAGAATGGCGCCACCACGGAAGTCCGCTCGTTGGGCAGCAAACTGATGAGCGATCATTCCGCCACGCTGAACCAGGCCACCAGCCTCGCGCAATCCATCGGTGCCCCGGTTCCCGAACAACCATCGCCGGATGCGCTGACCGAATATGCACGCCTGCAAAACCTGAGAGGCGCCGCGTTCGACAAGGCGTTCGTCGACCACATGGTCGCGGACCACAAGAAAGAAATCGCGAAGTTCGGGGAGCAGGCGCGGACCAGCAGCGACCCGGTCGCCCAGTTCGCGAAGTCGAGCCTGCCGGCGCTGCAGATGCACCTCGACATGGCGCAGGATCTGGCGAGGCAGCAGAAGTAGGCAGATCAACACGTGGCGGATGGTCGCTCCGCTGCCTATGCGGCGATGACGCGGCCGCGGTCTATGGCACTGCGCAGAGCGCGGACGACTTTCGATTGATTGATTGGCTTGCCGACCAGCCCACATCCGGTGTGGCGTTCGGGAATGACCGGCCAGATCTCTCCGGTAATGAATACGATCGGCACGCCGCGGTCGGCGAGTGCGTCGGCCAGGCGGAAGACCTTCTCACTCCTCAGATTGATGTCGAGCAGCGCGCCATCCAGCTTGGTATTCGCGATGGTTTCAAAGGCTTCATTCAACGAATAGGCCGGTCCAACGACGCTCCCGCCCGCCCTCACGACGGTGCAAGCCGTGTCGATTGCAATCACGGGCTCATCCTCGACAACCAGGATGGAAAGGTCCTTGAGCTCGCTATCGTCCATGCCGTCCTCGCCGATGAATTCGGGGTAACCGCAGCATCAATGGCGAGACGGGGCTGAGGTTCCAGAACCCGGAAGGCGACACACAGGCGCAGGCAATAGAAAAGTGGCGACCCCAACGGGATTTGAACCCGTGTTCTCAGCGTGAGAGGCTGATGTCCTGGGCCACTAGACGATGGGGTCGCTGACGTGGCCGGGCTCGCCCATGGGCGGGCCGCCGCATCTGATACGGGATGGCGGGCGGCTGATCAAGCGGTTTGTGGGAGCCGATGCCCGGTCCACCCTTTTCCGCGATTTTGCCGCAGGTTCAGCCTATTAAGGCCGCCGGCTCAGAGGTTGAATCCATAGAGCTTGGCCGGATTGTCGACCAGGATTTGCCGGCGCACAGCCTCCTCGGGTGCCCAATCGAGCAGCAAATCGAGCAAGGCGGCGTCGTTGGGGTAGCCGACCTTTTCCGCCAAGGCGTGCGGCCAGTTGGTGCCCCAGATCACGCGATCGGGCGCATGCCGGATCAACGCGCGCATCAGACGGGCCACGTCTTCGTAGTTTGGGCCGCCGGATTTCGAGAATTCGTACGCGCCGGAAATCTTGACCCAGCAGCGGCCAGTGTCCACCAGGCGCAGCAAAGTTTGGAACGCTTCGTGGTCGGGTGCGACCGGTTCCAGGAACTTGCCGCAATGATCGATGACGTAATCCATCGGCAGGCGGCACAGCTGTGTCTTATGCTCCGGCAATGTGCTTCCGTCGAGCTGCACGATCGCGCTCCAGCCGAAGGGCCGCACGCGCGCCGCCATCTCGTCCATGTGCTCGAAGGTCAGCGTGCCGCCGAGCAAGTTCATGAAGCGGATGCCACGCGCGCCGTTGTTGGTGAGGCGCTCCAGCTCCTTGTCCGCGACGCCCGGCTTCACGACGACGACACCGCGCGCATTGGCGCCGAGTGCCTTGACGCCGGCCATGGTGGCGCGGTTGTCGTCGCCATAGGCATTCGGCTGCACCACGATGGTGCGGTCGATGCCGAGCCATTGCTTGACCTGCACGTAGTCTTCAATGGTCGCGTCGGGCGGATTGAGCGTGCCCGGCAGCGCGGGATAGGCGCGGCTATAGAAGTGCATATGCGTGTCGCAGGTGCCGGCCGGTGTTTTCAGGCGCGGCGGCGCGCCGGTGAGGGTGCGGGTGAGTTGTGAAGGCTCAGTCATCACGCGCGCTGTCCCCGCTTCCCTTCTGTCACCCCGGCCTTGAGCCAGCCTTGAGCCGGGGCCTATGCGATGGACCAGCGACGCGGAGCCGCCCCATGGGTCCCGCCTCGCGCGGAGCCTGTCCTTGGGCGGCGCTTCGCGCCGACCCGAGGGCTTGGCCGGGATGACAGAAGAGAGAAACGTGGACCACTGCGATCACGCGCCTCACCTCACCCGGAACTTTTCAATCGCGTCGAAGTCCGGCTCGAAACCCAAACCCGGTGCGTCCGGGATATGGATCACGCCTTTCTTCGGCAGCGGAATATTGCGGCCGATCTCGCCGGCGGACTCGATGTAGAGGTATTCGATCATGCCGATCTCCGGCGCATGCGCCGCGAGTTGCAACGTCGCCCACCAGCCCGGTCCGAAATAGGGCGAGTGCGGCATCACCTGCTTGCCGACCAGGCGCGCGGAATCCACCACCTTCATGAATTCGAGGATGCCGCCGATCTTGGTGACGCTGGGCTGGATGAAGGTCACGCCAGGGATGAGGTCCTGGAACTGGAAGGCAGTGCAGGCATTCTCGCCCGCGGCGAGCGGCACGCCGAAGCGCTCTTCCAGCGCCGCCAAGGTCGCGAAATCCTCGGGCGGCCAGATCGGTTCTTCGACCCAATAGAGGCCGAGCGCCTTCATCTCAGGCAGCATCGCCTCGGTTTCGGCGAGGCTCCAGTTGCAGTTCACGTCGGTGGTGAGCCGCACGTCGCGCCCGACGGCGTCGCGGCCGGCGGCGATCGGCTCATAGGCGATCTCGTGCAACTTCACATCGCGATAGCCATCGGCGATCGCCTTGGTGGCGACGTCGCGCACCTCGCGCGCGCCGCCATAGCGCACCAGGCTGGCATAGGCCGGCACGCTGCCGCGCCGCCTTCCGCCGAGCAACGTCGCGAGCGAGACGCCGGTGCGCCTCGCGGCAATGTCCCAGAGCGCCATCTCGATCCCCGACCAGGCGAAGATGGTGATGCCGTAGCGGCCCTGGATGTGGAGCTGGCGCTGCATCTCACGGCTCAAGGCGGCGATGTCGTGGCAGGCTTGGCCGACGAGGCGCGGCGTGAACATGTCGCGGATGGCGGCCTCAGTCACACTCGCGCAGGCATAGGCGAAGGCTTCGCCCCAGCCGACGACGCCATCCGCTGCCTCGACCCGCACCAACAGCACGTCGCGCTGCGTCCAGCCGCGCGGCTTCACGCGCGGCCCGTCATAGTGATCGCCGAACGGGATATCGAGACGGATGGTGTCGATGCGGGCGATGGTGGTCATGGAGTGCGCCCTCGCCGCACCATCATATCTGTCATCCCGGCCGAGCGCAGCGAGAGCCGGGACCCATGCCATCGCTCTGCGTCACTGAAGCATCGCATGGGTGCCGGCTCGCGCCGCTTCGCGACTTGGCCGGGATGACAGGTGGAGGAGGAGTGCTGCGTCGTCACTTCCCTTTCCTCTCCCGCTCCAACCCGCCTTCGAACTCCTGCGATGCGAAGTGGCCGCCTTGGTAATAGTCGCCGACGGCATCAGGCTGCAATTGCGCCTGCCCTTCCAGCGCCACGTCCAGCATCGCTTCGGAATCTCCGCTCGGCTTGTAGCCGTAACGGTAGGCGGTGGAATTATCCCACCAGCCGCGCGCATTGTCTGACGCGCCATAGAAAATCTCGTAGCGCAGGTCGGGATGATCGAGGCCGATGCGGATGAGCTGCACCAGATCCTCCGGTTTCAGCCAGATCGAGAGCTTCCGCACATCGCGCGGCGCGTCATCGACGTTGCCGATCCGCAGGCACAGGACCTGAAGCCCGAACTTGAAGGCATAGAGCGCACCCAAGGCCTCGCCGCACGCCTTGCTGACGCCGTAGCGCGTGTCGGGCAGCGCGGTCACGTCGGTGGTCAGGCGGTGCGTGCGCGGATAGAAGCCGACCACGTGGTTGCTGGAGGCGAATACCACGCGCTTGACGCCCTTGCGCCGCGCCGCCTCGAACAGATTGTAAGTGCCGGCGATGTTGGAGCTGAGGATGGTCTCCCACGGCCCCTCAACCGAATAGCCTCCCATATGGATGATGCCATCCATGCCGTCGACCGCGCGCTCCACCTGCGCCATGTCGGCGAGATCGGCGGCGAGGAATTCCTCGCCGGGCCGCAGATCCGTGGGGGCCTGCAGGTCACTGAGGCGCAGCTGCGGATAGTGCTCCGGCAGGAGCTTGCGCAGCCGGGTGCCGATGCCGCCGCTCGCCCCAGTCAGCAGAACGCGCTTCATTGCGGGCCGAGCTTGTCGATCAGCGTTTTCAGCGCCGCCCGCTCCTCGGCGCTGCAATCCAGCAGCGGCGTGCGCACCGGCCCGGCGGGATGACCGACCAGATCGACGCCGGCCTTCACGATGCTGACGGCATAGCCCGCTCGGCGATTGCGGATCGCGGAGTACGGCATGAAGAAGTCATCCAGCAGTCGGTTGGCGGTCTTGGCATCGTCCGCCGTGATGGCTCGGTAGAAATCCATGGCGGTCTTCGGAATGAAATTGAAGACGGCGGAAGAATAGACTGGAACGCCCATCGCCTTGTAGGGGGCAGCGAAAAATTCCGCGGTCGGCAGGCCGCCTAAGTAGGCGAAGCGGTCCCCCATGCGGCGGCGCACCGCCACCATCAGCTCCAGATCGCCGATCCCGTCCTTGAACCCGATCAGGTTCGGGCATTGCGCCGCCAGCTTTTCCAGCGCGTCGGGGCCGAGACGGCAGACGCCGCGGTTATAGACGATGACGCCGATCTTCACCGACTTGCAGATCGCCGCGACGTGGCGCGAGATGCCCTCCGCGTCCGCCTCCACCAGGTAGTGCGGCAGCACCAGCAAGCCGGCCGCGCCGAGCCGCTCGGCCTCTTTCGCATAAGCAATAGCCTGGCGCGTGCCGCAGCCCGTGCCGGCGATGATCGGCACCCTGCCCTTGCAGGTCTCGACCGCGGTGCCGATCACGGCGGAATATTCGTCCGCCGCCAGCGAGAAGAACTCGCCCGTCCCGCCCGCCGCGAACAACGCAGTCGCGCCGTACGGCATCAGCCATTCCAGGCGCCTGCGATAGCCGGCGGGATTGAAATCGCCGCGCGCGTCGAAATCTGTGACGGGAAAGGACATGAGCCCGGTGCCGAGGGCTGCTTTCAGGTCATTCGGATCCATCATGCTTCCTTGAGCTTACTCGCCATCGGTCATGGCGAGGCGCAGCCGTTCCCGCGAATTGCTGAGATGCAGCCGCATGGCCGATCGCGCGGCCTCGACATCCTGGCGCTTGATTGCCTGGTAGATATCCTCGTGCTCGCGATTGACACGGCGCAGATATTCCGTGCGATCGGCGGCGAAATAGCGAAAGGTCTGCAGCCGCGCGCGCGGAATCAGCAGCGCGCCAAGATAGCTGAACAGATGCGTGAAGTGGCGGTTGCCGGTCGCCTCCGCGATGGTGCGATGGAAGTCGAAATCCGGCGCCACCGCATCTTCCGATGCGTCGATGGCGGCGCTCATGCGGTCGAGCGCGTCGCGCATCGCAGTCAGATGCGCGTCGGTGCGGCGCTGCGCCGCCAAGGCCGCCGCATCGGATTCGATGCCGGCGCGCAATTCGAGGACCGCGATCACATCCTTCACCAGGTTGAGATTGACGCTGTCGATGCGGAAGGGTGGCGAGGATTCGGCCTGCAGCACGAAGGCGCCGACACCTTGCTGGGTCGAAACCAGGCCGGCGGCCCTGAGGCTCGAGATCGCCTCGCGCACCACGGTGCGGCTGACCTTGAATTCCTCGATCAGGTCCAGTTCGGTCGGCAGACGGTCGCCCGGCTTCAGTTCGCCCGCGCGGATACGCTCGGTCAGTGCCTTGACCAATTGCGAGGTCAGCGTTTCGCGTTGACGCAAGCCTGACACCGCAGGCACCTCCCCTGTCTCGAATCTGTCGGTTTCCTTTAGCACCAAACAGGATGTATGACAACTGAGTGCCCGTATTTCCGATACGAGATACGATATTGATCGGGTGCTCGGCAAGTTGTATGATGACACGACAACAAGGGCGCAAAGCCCATGCTGCGCCAATTCTGGGACATGACGAGCGGCGATCAACGCAATCGCCGCCGCTTTAGGAGGAGACCCCAATGAGCAAGCTGACTCGGATTCTGGCTGCTTCCGCCGTCGCGCTGACGCTGAGCGCGCCGGCTTTCGCGCGGGAATTCCGCTCCGCCGACGTCCATCCGGATGATTATCCAACCGTGATGGCGGTCAAGAAGATGAGCGAGATCATCTCCCAAGCGACCAGCGGCAACGATTCCATCAAGGTGTTCGGCCAGAGCGCCCTCGGCTCGGAAAAAGACACCGTCGAGCAGGTGAAGCTGGGCGCGCTCGACATGGTGCGCGTCAACGTCGCCGCCTTCAACAATATCGCGCCGGAGACAATCGTGCCGGCCCTGCCCTTCCTCTTCAAGTCGAAGGAGCATATGCGCAAGGTGCTGGACGGCCCGGTGGGCGACGAGATCCTGGCCTCGCTGGAATCGCAGGGCTTCATCGGCCTTGCCTTCTACGACAGCGGCTCGCGCTCGTTCTACACGACAGCCAAGCCGATCAAGTCGGTCGCCGACGTGAAGGGCATGAAGCTGCGCGTGCAGCAATCGGACATGTGGGTGACCTTGATCCAGTCCATGGGCGGCAACCCCACGCCGCTGCCTTATGCCGAAGTCTATACCGCGCTCAAGACCGGCGTGGTGGACGGGGCGGAGAACAACTGGCCATCCTATGAATCCTCGCATCATTTCGAGGTCGCGAAATACTACAGCCTCACCGAGCATTCCATGTCGCCGGAGCTGCTGGTGTTCTCCAAGGTGATCTGGGACACGCTCAGCAAGGAAGAGCAGGACGTGATTCGCAAGGCCGCCAAGGAATCGGTGCCCTACATGCGCGAGCTGTGGGACGCGCAGGAAGCCAAATCGCGCCAGGCCGTCGAAGCCGGCGGCGCCACCATCATCAGCGACATCGACCGCCAGGGCTTCATCGACGCCGCGAAGCCGGTGTACGACAAGTTCGCCGCGGACCCGAAGCTGCAAGAGCTGATCAAGCAGGTGCAGGCGACGGAGTAGTTGTTCGCCAAATGCACCCCAGCCAAATTGCACAAAGCGCCCCCTCTCCCCTCGCGGGAGAGGGCTGCGGAGGCTTAGCGAGCGTTAGCGACCCCCGGGTCGGAAGAGCCCGGGGGCGAAGCTGGGTGAGGGGGCCGCGCCGCGAGGCGCGCAGCGCGCAAGCGCTGTGCATCAGTGAACAAACCGTGGAGTTTGGGTGTGGCGCTCTTGCGAGCGCGCGCACCTATCGGTGCGCCATCCCTCATCCAACTCCGGCTAAGCTCGGCTTCGCCTCGCTAAGCCTTCGTATCCTTCTCCCGCAAGGGGCGAAGGGGATTACCGAGGAGGAGTGAATCCATGGTGCTCCGCCTCCTGAGCCCCCTCAACGCCTGGATCGCGCGGCTCTGCATGTATGCGGCGGTCGTGGGTCTGCTTGCGATCGTTGCCGTCGTTGGGTGGCAGGTGTTCGGGCGCTACGTCCTCAATGACACGCCGACCTGGGCCGAGGCCCTTGCGCTGGTGCTTGTGCTCTACGTCACCATGCTTGGCGCGGCGGTGGGCGTGCGCGATGCCGGCCATATCGGCCTCGATTCCGTCATCGCCTTCGCCGTCCCGGAGCGGCATCGCATCTGGTTCGAATATGTCGGCCACGTGCTGGTCGGGCTGTTCGGCATCCTGATGGCGTGGCACGGCGGCGTGCTGGCGCGCTCGGTGATGGCGTACAAGATCCCGATCCTCGGCCTGCCGGAAGGCATCAATCACGTGCCGCTGGTGATCGCCGGCGGCCTCATCGCCCTTTTCTCGCTCGAGCACATCCTGGCCTTGATGGCCGGCAAAACCGTGGTTCCATCTTGGCACTGATCATTCTTACCGCCAGCTTCACGCTGTTGCTGCTGATCGGCGTCCCGGTCGCCTTCGCGATCGGCCTCTCCGCCGTCGCCACCATCCTCTATGAAGGCCTGCCGCTGGCCGTCGTGTTCCAGCGCATGACGGCGGGCATGAACATCTTCTCGTTTCTCGCCATCCCATTCTTCATCTTCGCGGGCGAGCTGATGCTCCATGGCGGGGTCGCCGAGCGCATCGTCACCTTCGCGCGGAATCTCGTCGGCCATATCCGCGGCGGCCTCGGCATGTCGAACGTGGTGGCCTGCACCCTGTTCGGCGGCGTCTCCGGCTCGCCGGTCGCCGACGTGTCGGCGATGGGATCGGTGATGATCCCGATGATGAAGAAGGAAGGCTACGATGCCGACTACGCCGTCAACGTGACGACGCATGCCTCGCTGGTCGGCGCGCTGATGCCGACCAGCCACAACATGATCATCTATTCGCTCGCGGCCGGCGGAAAGGTCTCCATCGCGGCCCTCATCCTCGCAGGCCTGATGCCGGCGGGATTGCTGACGGCCTGCATGCTGGTGGCGGCCTACCTGGTCGCCATCAAGCGCGGCTATCCGGCCGGCGGCTTTCCCGGATGGGGCGCGGTCCTCAGCTCCTTTGCCGCCGCTTTGCCCGGCTTGCTCGTGGTGGTCATCATCATCGTCGGCATCCTCTCCGGCGCCTTCACGGCGACGGAATCGGCCGCAGTCGCGGTTGTCTACGCAATCGTGCTTGGGTTCTTCTTCTATCGGACCCTGACCGTCCAGCACCTCATGAAGGCCGCGGCCAAGGCGGTGAAGACGACCGGCATCGTTCTGCTGCTGATCGGCATCTCCAACACCTTCGGCTATCTCATCAGCCTCTACGGTGTGGCGCAGCTGACGGCCGACGCGCTGTCGCAGATCTCGACCTCGCCGATCATCATCTTCTTCCTGGTGAACCTCATCCTGTTCCTGCTGGGCACGTTCCTCGACATGGCGGCCACCATCCTCATCTGCACGCCGATCTTCCTGCCGATCTGCATGCAGTTCGGCATGGGGCCGGTGCAGTTCGGCATGCTGATGCTGATCAATTGCGCGTTGGGCCTCAACACGCCGCCCGTCGGAACCACGCAGTTCGTCGGCTGCGCCATCGGCGGCGTCTCGGTCGGGCACGTGATGCGCACCATCCTGCCGTTCTACGGCGCGCTGCTCGCGGCGCTGTTCCTGGTGACGTACGTGTCGAGCTTCTCGCTCGCGCTGCCGGACTTCTTCCTGGGGAAATAGCCGGTGGTCGAGCGAGGTGTGGGCAAGGCGGCCGCTTAAGAGAACCTCGAATCGCCGCAAAGCATGCTGCGCTCCGTTATGACTTGGAATAGGGCGTGCCATTCTTGTGCACGAACCGGCCGTCGGCGTTAGAACTCATCATATCGATATCGGAGCAGGTGGTGAGGTCGTGCGGGTTGCGCGAGCCCACCTCCAGATAAACCGCCACCGCGGAGGATTTGTTGACCAGGTGATGGCCATTGCCGGTGCCTTTCGGAAACGTCGCACAATCGCCTGCGTGCAACGCCGCTTCGCCGCCGTCTTCGATGAGCGTCACTTCGCCTTCGAGCACATAGACGAACTCGTCTTCGTCGCTATGCCAGTGGCGCTGGCTGGACCAGCTGCCGGGCGGCAAGGTCATCAGATTGACGCCGAAATCCCGAAGTCCGCCCGCCTCGCCCAAGCGCTGCCGCGTACGTGCAGCACAGGGCGCATCGAACGGCGGCGGATAGCCCGAACCCTTACGTGCGGGCACGGCGGCGATGTCGATCTTGGGCATGCACTGCTTCCTCGTTCCGTGCTGGCAATTTAAGCGAAAACCGGCCGTGAGGCTTGCCGCGTACGTCCGACCGCAGAAGCGGCTTGATCTGCCGCCACTACCTGTCACCGAGCCAAAACAGGTTGCTTCCCATCATCTGCTGATCAGCAACCGAATCCGCCTGCAATACTTTATTGGTTTTGGGCCCTAGTTCAAAGCCCGCGGCAGGTCGATGTGCCAGGGCAGGAACACGGTGACGATCGTGCCCTTGCCCTTTTCGCTGATGAGGGAGAGCGAGCCGCCGTGCAGCTCGGTCAGCGACTTGACCAGGGGCAGGCCGAGGCCCGTTCCCTTGGTTTTCTTGGTGAGATCGGACTCGACCTGACCATAGAGCTCGAACGCCTTGGCGGCCTCGGCCTCGGTCATGCCGATGCCGGTGTCGGCGATGGAGATGTGGATGCCATCGCCACCGTTGCGCGTGACTTCGATGGTGACGGATCCCTCGGCCGGTGTGAATTTCACGGCATTGGACATCAGGTTGAGCAGGATCTGGCGGACTGCCCGCGGATCGGCATGCAGGATGGGACAATCGCTGGACACGTCCGAGCGCAGTTCCACGGCGCGGTCGTCCGCCATCTTGCGGACCGATTCCGCCGCCTGGTAGACGACCTGCTCGGTCGGGACAGCTTCGATGTGCAGCTCCATCTTGCCGGCCTCGATCTTGGACAGATCGAGGATGTCGTTGATCAGCGAGAGCAGGTGCGTGCCACCTTGGCCGATGAACTCCACGTACTCGCGGTACTTGGCCGGCTGCAGCGGGCCGAACGCCTCGTTGAGGATAAGCTCCGAGAAGCCGTTGATGGCGTTGAGCGGCGTGCGCAGCTCATGCGCCATGTTGGCGAGGAACTGTGACTTGCTGAGATTGGCGGTGTCAGCCACCCGGCGCGCCTCCTCCAGCTGCTGGGCCAGCTGCATCAACTCGCCTGACCTCGCCTCGAGATCGTCTTTCGCCTCCTGCAGCTCGCTCTCGCGCTGTTTCTGGGCCGTGATGTCGGCGCGGATGCTGACATAGCCGCCGCTTGCTGTCGGGTGGTGGCTGACCATCAGCCAGCGCTCGCCGGCAAGTTCGCTCTCGCCGACGAAGGCCTGGCCGCTGGCGAAGCACGACATCCAGACCTTGACGAAGGCATCGACCTGCTCCGGCCCCGACACGCCCGGATACTCGCCATTCTCCGCACCATCACGCAGCATGTCTTCGAGCTTGGCGCCTGGCTTCGCCAGGTGACCCGAGACTGGATAGAGCTCGGTCAGGCGGCTGTTGGCGACGACGCAGCGCAGATCGGCATCGAACAGTGCGAAACCCTCGTTGATGCTCTCGATCGCGTCGCGCAGCTGCGTCTCCACCCGCTTCAGCGCGGTGATGTCGGTCCAGGTGCCGAGATAGCCGCCGTCGGCAGTGCGGCGCTCCGACACACGCACCCAGGACCCATCAGACAGTTGCTGCTCGAACGGTTCCGCCGGCGGATCCCGGTGGCGCGCGATGCGCTGCCTGAGCCATTCCTCGCGCGCGATCGAGCCAACCTCGACGGCAGTCACATCGTTGCCGACAAAGGCACGCATGATGTCCTCGAACGTGCGCCCTCTGGCATCGCTCCCGAAATTCTGGGCGACGCTGTGATCCACGAAGCCCTTGTTGTGGAGCACCAGCCGGTCGTCGGCATCGAACAGGGCAAATCCGCTGTCCATCGCATCGATCGCGGTAATGAGGCGCTGCTCCGCCAGCTTGATCTCGGTAACGTCGGTCCAGATGCCGACATAGCCACCGTCGGAGGTGCGACGCTCGCTGATGCGCATCGAGCGTCCGCCGCTCCATTGCACCTCGATCGGAGAGCTCGGCGGATTGCGGTGCAGCTCCATGCGGTGCGCGATCCAGGCTTCGCGATCGAAATTGGGATCGGTGACCGGCATGTCGTGGTAAGCAAAGGCGCGGACGATCTCTTCGAACTTGCGGCCCGTCACCTGGTTGCCGAAGACCTTGTGGCTGCCTTCGTCCATGAATGCGTCGTTGTAGAGCACGATCCGGTCGTCGGCATCGAACAGCCCGAAGCCGTCCTCCATGACGCTGATGGCGGCGTGCAGCCGCTCGTTGCTGGCGGCCAGGGCCTTCGTCATGTCCTCGGCAATGCCGGTCGCGCGCTGGCGCAACGACTGCAGGTTGGCGATAAGTGCGGCGAGCAGCATGGCCAGCAGCATGATGGTGCAGCTGACCAGCACCGCGTTGCGGCGGCTCTCCAGCGCGAATCCGGGGCCGGCATGCCAGCGCACCGTGAAATGCCGGTCGACCAACGACAGGGTTGTGACGTCGCGCCAACCAGATGCCGCCGCACCTTCGTTGTGCCCTGAAAAAGTGGATAGCAGGAAGTGCTCCGGGTCAGCGGCATCGCCTTCGAACACTTCCGCGTGAATCTGCGAGGAGAGCTCTTCGAGGGCCAAGCGGAAAAAATCTTCCGTCATGAAGGGCGCGAAGATCCAGCCCCGGAAGCGCGCGCGCCGCTCCGCAACGGTCGACATCGGCTCCAGGCCCTTATAGACCGGCAGGAAATAGAGAAAGCCGGGCTTGTCTTGCGGAGCGTGGTACAAGGATACCTGCCGGGTGATGGCGGGAATCCCATTGTCGCGCGCGGCGATCGCGGCGGCCCGGCGCGCAGGCTCGGACGACATGTCGGCGCCGATCGCAGCGCCGTTGCTCTCCTCCGGCTCGATGTAAAGCACGACGAAGTGGTCATCGTTCGGCGCGCGCGGGTTGGCGGCCGTGGGATACGATTTCAGCTCCAGGTTCGGCGCGCCGTCGAAACGCTCCCAGACCAGGAACTCTTCCAGGTGTTCGGGTTGGACCGGCACCATGAGTCCAAAGCCATGAATGCCGGGATAGCGCTCGATCAGCGCCATCGAAGCTGCGAAGTCGTGCCATTCCTTGCGCGTGACGCGCTCGCTGGCCTGATACGTGCTGGCACCGGCGCGCAGAGCGTTGGTATAGACCGCCATGCGCTCGCGGATGCGATCCGAGGCGGTCTGGATCAGCTGGCCGAACCGCACGTCGTCGAGATGCCTCATCTCGCGCCGCTCGATCACGAACGAGCCGGCAGAGACGGTGACGCCGACCATCAGGACGGCCACCGGCAGCCGGAGGTTCAGCGGTTTCAGATCGGCGAACAAAAGCGAGACCAGCGCCACCACGGCCAGGAAGGCCTGCATGTTGAGCAGGCTTTCATTCAGCGTTGCCTCGACGAAGGCACCAGTGCCGGTCGCGGTCATCGCGGTCAGTGCTACGGCAATGACGACAACGCTCCAGGTCGCGCCACGCAATCCGAACCAATGGCCGGCCAGCACCGCGACCGGAAACGCGAGGAAGATGGCGACGGATGCCCCGCCCCCCATCCGAGCCAGCAGCAGCACGGAAGCCGTCGCCAGCCCAAGGGCACCCGCCCGCTCCACCGTCGCGCGCCAGCCGAGCCTGCTCGCATGGCGGTTGCGCAGTGTGAACAAGGCGGGCGTGACGATGAGGATGCCGAGCGCATCGCCCACCCACCAGGTGAACCACGCCTCGCCGAGGTGATCGGTCGTGAGCCCGCCGAAAAAGAATGTGGCGCTGATGCCGACGGCGGTCCCGATCAGCGTCGCCCACAAGGCGGCCAGCACGATGCCGAGCACGCGCGCCAGAATGAAATTCTCGTTGTACCGGCCGACCAGCCGATGCACGATCAAGCCGCCGACCAGACCTTCCACCGTACTTCCGGTCGCGCTGATGATCGCAACCAGCGGGTTGTCGCCGAACACACTCGGCAGCAGCGCGCCAAGAAAGATCGCCGGCCACATCCTCCGGCCGAACAATCGGACCAGTGCGACGGCGAGGCCCGATGCCGGCCAGACCGGCGATACGCCCAGATCCGGACTGGCGAACCGCAGACCAAGCTTGGCGAGCGCGAAATAGCCAAGCGCGCCCAGCACCACCGCCATCCAGTACGGCAGAGTCCAGGAATCGAAGCGCACCCTTTCACGCAGGAATGACCAGTTCATCCCCTATCCGCCAAACCAGCCTGTGATCAGCGGAAATCCTGGGCCGGAATGGTTAATATAGGGTTGTGCGGTGGGTATCCGAGGCCGTTAAGAGCTTTGATCAAAACGGGATATTGGTCCTGGTCAGGAGTGCTGCAGCTCGCGTTTTGAGCGCCAAGCCGCTGAGCGGATTGAGAAATAGCTAGACTGGTGGGTCTTGTGTGGCCGCCTGGCCCACGCAGCGCCGCAGCTTAATTTATGCGGATGGCCCGCCTGTCTTGCTACTGCAGGCCGCGCGGCAGGCCGGGCCTCCAGGGCAGAAAGAGCGTTGCGACGGTGCCCTTGCCCTTCTCGCTGTCGAGGCGCAGCCAGCCGCCGTGGAGTTCGATCAGCGACTTGACGAGCGGCAGGCCGAGGCCGGTTCCCTGCTGCTTCTTCGTGAGGTCCGATTCTACCTGACCATAGGGCTCGAGAGCGGTCGCGATCTCGCGCGGTCCCATGCCGACGCCGGTATCCGTGACCGCGATGGTAATGCCACTCTCCACCACTCTGCGGACCGTCAGAGTCACACTGCCGGCCGAGGTGAATTTCACCGCATTCGACAGCAGGTTGAGCATGATCTGCCGCACCGCGCGGGCATCGGCGTGCAGGATCGGGCAATCCACCGCAATATCGGAGCGCAATGCGATGTGGCGTTCCTCCGCGGCCTTGCGCAGCGATTCCATCGCCTGATGAGCGACCTGGTCAGTCGGCACCGCCTCGATGTGCAGCTCCATCTTGCCGGCCTCGATCTTGGAGAGATCGAGAATGTCGTTGATGACCGAGAGCAGGTGCGCGCCGCTCTGGTGAATGAACTCGACGTAGCCTTTGTAGCGCGGCGGCTGAACCGCCCCGAATATCTCGTTGAGGATGAGCTCGGAGAATCCGTTGATGGCGTTGAGCGGCGTGCGCAGTTCATGCGCCATGTTGGCGAGGAAGTTCGACTTGCCGAGGTTGGCGACATCGGCGTCCCTGCGCGCCGATTCAAGCTCGGCCGCCAGGACCCCCAGTTCCAGCGTCTTGACCTCGAGCTCGGTCATTGCCGACCGTAGGTCGGCCTCGCGCCGCTTCTGCGCGGTGATGTCGGCGCGGATGCTGACATAGCCGCCGTTCGCCGTCGGATGGTGACTGACGAGGTACCACCTGCCATCGGGCATCTCGCCTTCGCCAAGATAGCGCTCGCTGCTGGAGAACCGGTCCATCCACAGCTTGGCGAACGCCTCGACCTGGTCCGGCGTCTCGACGCCGGGATATTCGCCATTCTCGGCGCCATACCGCAACATATCCTCGAGATTGGCGCCTGGCTTCGCCAGCTTGCCCGAAACCGGATACATCTCGACAAAATTGCTGTTGACGACGACGTAGCGCATCTCCGGATCGAACAACGCGAAGCCTTCGTTGACGCTCTCGATCGCGTCGCGCAAGCGTGCCTCGGCGTGCTTCAAGGCCGATATGTCGGTCCAGATCCCGACGCAGCCGCCATCGGCCGTGCGGCGCTCGGAGATGCGATACCACTTGCCGTCCGTCTGTTGCTGCTCGAACGGCTCGTCGGCGGGGTTGCGGTGCATGGCCACTCGCTGCTTGATCCAGCCCTCTCTTCCAACCAGGGCCGCCACCGCCGTGACGTCGTTGTAAGCGAAGGCGCGGATGATCTCCTCGAAAGTGCGGCCACGCGGATTGGGGAAGTTCTTGGCCGCGCTGTCATCCATGAAACCCTTGTTGTAATAGACCAGCCGGTCCTCCGCATCGAACAGCGCGAAGCCGTCGACCATGGTCTCGATGGCGGCCAGCAAACGCTGTTCCGCCAGCTTCATCGGCGTGATGTCCGTCCAGATTCCAACGTAGCCGCCGTCATCGGTGCGCCGTTCCGAGACGCGCTCCCACCGTCCGTCGCCAAGCTGCTGTTCCAGCGGTACGCCGTCCGGATTGCGGTGGTGGGCGACACGCTCCTTGACCCATTCCTCGCCCTGCACCACCGAGCCCTTGACCGACGCACCGATTTCATTGAAGGCACGTATGATCTCCTCGAAGCTGCGTCCCGCAAGGCCGCCGAGATGCTGTTCCACCGCGCGCCCGACGAAGCGCTCGTTGGCAGCAACCAGCCGGTCCTCTGCGTCGAACAGCGCGAAGCCGCTGTCCATGGCATCGATGGCTGTCAACAGCCGCCGTTCGGCCAGCTTGATCTCCGTCACGTCGCTCCAGATGCCGACATAGCCACCGCCTGCGGTGCGCCGCTCACTGATCCGCATCCAGCGTCCGCCGCCCCACTCCACCTCGATCGGCAGTTCGGGTGGATTGTGGTGCCGCTCCATGCGCTCGGCAATCCAGGCCTCGCGATCGAAATTGGGATCGGTGACCGGCATATCGTTGTACGCGAAAGCGCGCACGATCTCCTCGAACTTGCGGCCGGTGACGTCGTTCCCCAGAACCTTGCGCGTCCCTTCGTCGAGGAATGGTTCGTTATAGAGAACGACGCGGTCATCGGCATCGAACAGGCCGAACCCGTCCTCCATGACGCTGATGGCGGCGCGCAGCTGCTCCTGCGCCTGCACCAGCGGCGTAATGTCGGTCAGCGCGCCGACCAACCTCGTCAGGTGCCCTGCGCCATCTCGCACCGCGAAGGCTTGGTTGTGCAGGTGGACGATGCGGCCATCCTTGTGCCGGTAGCGCTGGATGACGTCGAAGTTCGCGTCCTCCGCGCTCCTCACCCGATCGAACGCGGCGCGTGTGGCCGCCTGGTCCTCCGGCAGCAGCAGCGTGCGCCAGGCGGCGGGCTCTTCCGGCAATGCCCCATCGTCATAGCCCAGCATCTGCCGGCAGCGCGGCGATGCCCACAACTTGCGTCCGACAAGGTCCCAGTCCCATATCCCGTCCGTGCTGCCGGCGATTGCCAGTTCGAACCGCTCATTGCTCGCTATGACCTCGCCGCTCATATGCTCCGCGATCGCCACGGCGCGCCTGCGCAGCGACTGCAGGTTGGCGATCAGCGCGGCGAGCAGGATCGTGAGGATCATGACAGTGGAGCCGACGGCGATGTCCGCGCGGTGATTGTGGGATGCAAAACCCCGTCCTGCCTGCCACTGGATCGTAAACAGATGTCCGGCCAACGGCACGGCGGTCGCGAGATGCGGACCAGCCAGCAATGGCGCGGCATTCCAGCTTGCCCTGGTCGTTGTCGCCAGCGTGCCGGCATCGGGCGCGTCGCCGTCGAAGATGTCGGCGGCAATCGCATCGCCCAGCGGCTTCAATGCCGCATCGAAGAAATCTTGGACCACGAAGCGCGCCAAGACCCAGCCGCGGAAATGAGCCCGCCGCAGCGCAACAGTCGGGGGCGGCGTCGGCACGTCATAGACCGGCACGTAGTAATGGAAGCCTACCCGATTGCGAGGGTCCGCCATGAGCACCGTCAGGCCGGATGTCGTGGGCTCACCGCCATCGCGTGCCGCCATCGCAGCCTGGCGCCGGCGCGCCTCGGACGCGACATCCAGGCCGGCAATGTCGCTGTTGTACGCATCGGGCGCGATGTATTTGACGATGAAGCGCTCATCGCCCGGCGCTCGTGAATCATCCGAACCCGACATGTCTCTGACAGCGAAATCCGGGGCACCATTCGCGCGTTGCTGGGTGACGAAGCGCTCGGCCTGGTCAGCCGCGACCGGCACTACCATGGCGAGATCGAGGATACCGGGATAACGGTCGCTCAATGTGAGCGAAGCCACAAAGTCGCGCCATTCGGACTGGGTGACTTCACCGCTCACCGCGTAGAAGCCTGCCGCGCTGCTTACCGGGCTGCCGTATGCGGCCATGCGTTCGCGGACACGCTCTGTCGCGACCTCCGTCAGCTGCCGAAAGCGCAGTGCTTCAAACTCCTCCGATCGCCGATGCTCCACTAGGGAAGCGGACATCGCGATCGCGGCGCCGACTATGAAGACGGCTCCCGCCAGGCGCAGATCCAGCGCGTACAGATCGACGAACACCAGCGCGGTCAGCGCAAGCACCGCCAGGAATCCCTGCATCTCGACCAGGTTCTGATTGAGCGGCCCGCCTGAAAAGGGGCCGCTGCCGGAAATCGTCAGCGCAATCAGGCCGGCCGCAAATGCAAGAACGGTCCAGGTGCCGCCGCGCGGCCCGAACCAGCGGCTCGCCATGAAGACGATTGGAAACGTCAGAAACACTGCCGGCGCGGTATCGCCGCCGATCCTGATCAAGGCGAGCAGCGCAAGGGTCGTTCCAATGACAGCGATGACCTCAAGCAGGCGCGTGACGCCCGGTCCGGTCCCGAAGCCGCGACGCAGGGCCAGCAATGCGGAGGTCACGATCAAGACACCAAGCGCATCCCCAGTCCACCAGGTCATCCATGCGGCGAGCGCGGCCTGAGGCGAAATGTCTCCCGAAACACGGAGCACACCAACGCCAATGGTCGCACTGATCATCGTTGCGAAGCCGGCGGCCAAGGCGTAGGCAAGCGTCCGGGCGAGAATGAATGCGTCGCTCTGCCTTTCGATCAAGCGGCGCAGGATCGTCCCGCCCACCACGGCTTCCAGCGTATTGCCGAGCGCGACGATGAGAGCGCCACCGGGTCCGAGGACCATCGCGTTGGCGGCAAAGGCTCCAACGGCGATGGCGGGCGACAGGCGAACACCGTAATGACGGATCAGCGCAACCGCGATGCCTGAAGCCGGCCAGATTGGTGAGATGATGTTGTAGTCGCTGGTGAAGGCCAGCCCGAGCTCGGCAGCGAGAAAATAGCCAAGTGCACTCAGCCCCAGAACTGCCCAAAAGGGCAGCGACCAAGGCCCGATCCTGAGGCGGTCGCCCGGATTTGGCAAACTTGTGGCAGTCGGTCCGAACACCCTCGGATCATGACCGGGCCATGGTTAATATTGCGTTGCGCGATCTATGTCGGTGAGCTTAAGTCTATAGTCCGAAAGGCATCTCACTGTAGATCAGGAGTCCTCATCTACTGCCGCTCGGTTGCAGCTCGCGCAGTGTCTTGAGCAACAGCTCGACATGGGCCACTTCCGTGTTGAAGGCCGTGACCAGGCGGATCACCGCGCCCTCTTCTCCCGGCCAGTCGTAGAACTCGAAACCGGCCTCGCGCAGCCCAGCGATGGAACTCACGGGCAGCTGCACGAACAGTTCGTTGGCCTCGACCGGGTGCAGTATTCGAGCACCTGAGATCGTGGGCAGGCCTTGCGCCAGGCGCTGCGCCATCGCGTTGGCATGGCGCGCCAGCTTCAGCCACAGGCCATCATCGAGATATGTCTCGAGCTGGGCGGAGATGAAGCGCATCTTGGAAACGAGATGGCCGGCCCGCATGCGCCGATGCCCGAAATTCTCGGCCAAGGCCGGATCAAAGAAAACCACCGCCTCCGCCGCCATGCAGCCGCCCTTGCTGGCGCCGAAGGACAGCACGTCGATGCCTGCCTCCCACGTCACCTGCCGCGCGGGCACGCCCAGAAACGCCATCGCGTTGGCGAAGCGCGCACCGTCCATGTGCAGGCGCACTTTGTAGCGCCGCGCCACCTCGGCAATCGCCTGCAGTTCCGCCGGCTGGTAGACCGTGCCTGACTCGGTTGCCTGGGTAAGGCTGATGGCGGCAGGTATCACCTGATGGACATCGCTGCTCTGCCCGCGCTCCAGCGCACACACCAGCGTTTCGGCTGTCAACTTGCTGTGTGTGCCCGGCAGTGGCCGCAGCTTCGCTCCGCCGCTGAACATTTCCGGCGCGCCGCACTCATCGACCATCACGTGCGCTTCCTCGTGCGCGTAGATCGACCCATAGGATGGCGCGAGGCTCGCGAGCGACAAGGCATTCGCGGCCGTGCCGGTCGCCACCGGAAAGACACGGACCTCGTGCTCGAAGATGTCGGCGAACTTGCGTTCGAGACGCCTGGTCCAGTCGTCGGCGCCATAGGGCATGCTTGGGCCGCGATTGGCAAGGGCCAGCGCGCTCATGATCTCCGGCGCGACGCCGACGGCATTGTCGCTGATGAAATTCATCGCTTCGCCTGTACTGTCATTGATTGGGGAACTGGAACTGGCCGATCAGGTTGCCGGTGCGCATATCGCCGATCAGGATTCGCCGGCATTCGTCGCTGCCGCCGATCTGCACGATCAGCCGGTCGCCTTCGGCCGTCACGTAATCGATGCTGCAGCCGACCGGCACCGGCAGGGCCGAGACACCAAACGGCGTCAGGGGTGGCGGCGGCGCCGGCCTGATCATGCGATAGACGATGGCAGTGGTGATCACGATGGCGCAGATTGCCAGCACGGCGCACAGCGCGACGACCGCGCCCTTGAGCGCCCGCCCGCCCTGCTGTACTTGATGCTCCACCCCAGCTTCTGGCACGTCCCAACCCATCCCAATGACCGCGCCTGACAACAGCGACCCAACCGATACCGAGGACGATACCGAGGATTTGGGCCCCGCCCGCCATCGCGTCGTCGAGGCCGAAGCCGGCGAGCGGGTCGACCGGTGCCTGGCCGCCGCCTTCCCCGAGCTCTCGCGCAGCCGCATCAAGGCGCTGATCGACCAGGGCAATTTGCGGATCGCCGCACCGGCGACCGGCGCGGCCGAGACCTTAGACGACCCCTCCTACCGGGTCAAACCAGGCCAGCTGCTCGAACTGACCGTGCCGCCGCCGGAGGACGCCGTGCCGCAAGGCCAGGCGATCGACCTCGACATCGTCTACGAAGACCGCGACCTGGTCGTGATCGACAAGCCCGCCGGCATGGTGGTGCATCCCGCACCGGGTAATCCGGACAGCACCCTGGTCAATGCACTGATCGCCCATTGCGGTGATTCCTTGAGCGGCATCGGCGGCGTGAAACGGCCTGGGATCGTTCACCGGATCGATAAGGACACTAGCGGACTTGTGGTCGCCGCCAAGAACGACGCCGCACACAAGGCGCTGAGCGAGGCGTTCGCGGCGCACGCGATCGAGCGGGAATATCGCTGCTTCGTCTGGGGCCTGCCCTCGCCGAAATCCGGCACCATCGAGGGCAATATCGGGCGCCATGGCATCGACCGGAAGCGCATGACCATCGTGAAGTCCGGCGGCAAGCACGCGATCACGCACTACCAGGTCACGAAAGTCTTCGGCCTCGGTGCGGCGGAACTCACCTGCCAGCTGGAGACCGGACGCACGCATCAGATCCGCGTGCATCTCGCCGCCATCGGGCATCCGCTGATCGGTGATTCAGTCTATGGCCGCGTCACGCCGGCGCGGCGCAAGGCGCTTCCTTCTGCCGCAGCCGCCGCAGCGGTCGGCTTTCCGCGCCAAGCGCTACATGCCGCCGTGCTGGGCTTTGACCATCCGCGGACGGGCAAGAAGCTCCGTTGGGAGTCGCCGCTGCCGCCGGATCTAGTGGAATTATCCTTAGCACTTTCAAATGGTTGATCTGAGTTTCCTGTCTCGGCGCTCGGGCATCTTGAAATGCGCGCAATGTAAGCCTATCTAACATCCACTCAGTTTCTCAAAGCCATGCAGGGAGTGGTCTGCAGCCCTGCCGCATTCGTAATGGGATAGGGACTGGGCTGTTCTATGATGTCCAGCGACGGACACCATAAGGGGATGACATGGCCTCACGAAATTTGCCAAGCCTTGTTAGCGACTCCAATCTGGCCCGCTATCTAGCGGAGATTCGCCAGTTCCCGATGCTGGAACAGAGCGAAGAATTCATGCTGGCCAAGCGCTGGCAGGAGCGTCAGGACACCGAAGCCGCGCACAAGATGGTGACCAGCCATCTGCGCCTGGTCGCGAAGATCGCGATGGGCTATCGCGGCTATGGCTTGCCCATGTCCGAAGTCATCTCGGAGGGCAATGTCGGCCTGATGCAGGCCGTGAAGCGCTTCGATCCCGACAAGGGCTTCCGCCTCGCCACCTATGCGATGTGGTGGATCCGCGCTGCGATCCAGGAATACATCCTGCACTCGTGGTCGCTGGTGAAGATCGGCACCACCGCCGCGCAGAAGAAGCTGTTCTTCAACCTGCGCCGCGTCAAAGGCCAGCTGAAGGCACTGGAGGAAGGCGACCTCAGACCGGAGACGGTGAAGGAGATCGCCACCCGCCTCGACGTACCGGAAAGCGATGTCGTCGACATGAACCGGCGCCTGGCCGCGCCCGATCATTCGCTGAACGCGCCGGTGCGCATGGACGGCGAAGGCGAATGGCAGGAATGGCTGGTTGACGAAGGCGACAGCCAGGAGACGATGCTGGCGGAAAGCCAGGAATTCGGCCGCCGGCAGAAGCTGCTGGATCGCGCGCTGAAGCTGCTCAATCCGCGCGAGCGGCGCATCCTGTCGGAGCGGCGCCTCAAGGACGAGCCGACCACGCTCGAGGATCTCTCCAAGGAGTTCGGCATCAGCCGGGAGCGCGTGCGCCAGATCGAGGTGCGCGCCTTCGACAAGGTCCAGCGCGCCATTCGCAACGCCGCGCTGGACGAGAGGCTGGCGGCGAACTAATCCCTGTCACTGGTCGCGCGCTGCGACCACCTTGCCCCATTCCTCGGTCAACTGCGTCTGATCGCGAAGCACGCGGCGCATGCGCAGGGCGGATTGTGCTTCTGCCGTCTTGGCGATCAGCGAGGGCATAGCCATAAACAGCAGCCAGCCGCAGCCGGCGCCGCTCAACGCCGCCAGCCAGCCGATCGAATCCTGGAGCACGACCGACACTGCGGCCAGATCGTTCCCCATCGTCAGCAATTCGTGCACGAAATAGAGTGCTCCGACCAGGTTTAGCCCGAAGACCGTGAAGGTGAGATAGCGTCCAGGCGTTGCATCGACAATGCGGGCAACCATGCTGGGCACCAGCGCCGCGACCAGCACGATCGCCATCGGAGCCATCAGGAAAGCAGCCGGCAGCAGCAGGATCAGGAGCAGGACCGGCTTGAAGGCCTTCGGCGCCGCTGCGGTTTGAGCTTTCTCCTTAGCCACGATCAATCCTCACAACAGGGCATAGACGCTATAGGCCGCGACCGCCGCACTGGCGATGAAGGCGGAGGCGATGGCGGCGGCGCGCTGGCCGATCAGCCGCGTGCGCGCTGGATTGGTCAGCCCGCCGCGTTCAAGCCATTGCTCCTCCCGCTTCAACCCAACGTAGGCGCGTTTGGCGGCAGCGAATCCGAGACTGTCCGACCGCCGGTACGGACCGTTGGGATCGAACACCAAAGCGAGGCCGGCAAAGTCGCATTCCTTGCCGAGCTTACGCATGCGCCGTTCGGCATCGGCACGCGCGGTCGCGTGATGGAACGAGTTCAGTGCCGGCGCAAGCATGGCGACCACCGCATCCGCGAGGCGCGGCAGCTTGCGATTGGGGAAGGCCTGCTGGACCATCGCGATCAGGCGCAGGATGGCGACCCGGCGGTCGGCCTCTTCGGTCGTCTGGGCGATGGCGCTGAGCTCGCGGTCGCTGGAGCGCCGGAGATGCGCACCGATGAAAGCCGCGATGTGGCGGTCGATCGGGATCGTCCCCTCGCCCAGCCCCGGCAGCGCGGCATCGATCGCCGGCAGCAGGTCGCGCACATTGATGACGTAGAAATCCGCGATCATCGGCGAGCGGCAGGGGATCAGCGGGTCCAGCTCGTAGAGCGCGCGCTCCGCCCCCTGGCCGATACCCGGCTTTTCAATATGCTTCTCCACCTCCTCCATGATGCGGCGCACCTGGAGCTGGTCGGAGTTGAGAGATGTCTGTTCGTTCATCCAGACCTGCGGCAGACGGCCGCGCACCATCTCGATGAACTGGTTCATCCGCTGCTGGTCGTCCAGCACCTGGGCCAGCATGGCCCCCATGCCGGTGACGTTGACCCGGATGTCGCGATAGCAGATCGGCGATTGCGAATTCATCCAGATGATGAGCCGCGCGACATAGCGGTCCTTGATCGCGGAGCTCGGCCCCGAATTGGCAGCCCACATCGCGAAGCGTGTGATGAAGTCGCCGACCTTGTCGTCATTGAAGCTGCGCTTCAGCCAATTGTCGAAATCGCTGCTGTCTACCAGCTTCAGGGTGTCCGGCCAGCGCCGCGCCATGGCATGGGCCAAAGCCGGCTTGTTCATGTGGTCGCTGTCGCCGAAGCGGATCGGGCGCGAGGCGCGCTGCGGCAGATAGGGCATGGTCGGCGTGAAATGCTGGCCGACGCTCCAGGCGTCGAGGTGCCGCAAGGTCCAGCGATCGCCCGCCTTGTCGTTGAGCAGGCCGCGCAGGATTTCCGCCATCGAGGTGGAGAGCTTCTCCCGCCCCGCCAAGGCCGCGAAAGAGCCGGCGGTGATCTTGGCCGATACGACGTCTTCCTCCGTCAGGCCTTCCGTCGGGTCCTGCCCGACATGCAGCTGGAGGATGAGGACGCCGAGGGCATAGAGATCGTCGGCGTTGAGGCCCGGACCGCGGCCATAGGGATTGGCGATGGCATTCTCGACGGTCTCGTAGAGTGAAGGCTGGCCAAATCCCGGCGGCATGCTGAAGCATTCGCCCAGCATCATCGGCCCCTGCTGCCCCGTCTGATAGAACAGGTTGCCGGGACGGATGGCGCGATGCGGGATGCCGAGCGAGGTCAGCTCGCGGATCGCAGTGACCAGCGGCGTGATCACCTGGCGCACCAGCTGCGGCTCGGTCATCGGCCGCGGTGGCGCGGTCTCGCCGCCGAACACGCGATCGCCCTTCGGCGCATCGAAAATCAAAGCAGGGCGCCGGCCCCAGATGGCCGTGCCATTTTGGTTCATCGGCCAATCCACCACGCCGCCGGCGCGCGGCCACATCACAGGCGCGTCGGATGGCGGCTTCTTGGTGAGGAGGCCGAGATAGCGGCACGGCAGGTGGCCCGGCGCGATCAGGGCGAACATCGGCCGTCCCGGCTCATTGCGGTCATTGACGGCGAAGGCCTCGACGCCGGACGAATCGAACTTGGGCAGACGCCCGTCCGCCGCAATCTCGTACCGTTCGTCCAGCAGGATCTGATCGTCCGCCATCAGCCAACCGCGCTTTGCGCAAAAGGTCCGCGGCCAAGCCCTTTAGCCCGGCCGGACCCACAGAAAGTGAGCCGATCCTAGGTTATGCCCGGAAGTGGTTAAGGGAGGGTAAGGATTGGCTATGATGGATGTCCCAAACGGGGAGGAGCTGTGATGCAGCAACGGACCGTAGTTTCGCCCGATGGCCTTGCGCTTGCAGCCTATGAGGCCGGCAACCCGAGCGGTCCGGAGATACTCTTCATTCACGGGTTTTCTCAATGCAGCCTGTGCTGGGCCGGTCAGTTCACCGATCCCCTGTTGAAGGATCGCTTTCGTCTGGCCGCGTTCGACCTCCGGGGCCACGGCGCATCCGACAAGCCAGCCGGGGCCGACCGCTATGCCAAGGACCGGCTCTTCGCCGACGACGTCAAGGCGGTCATGGATGCACTGGGATTGGAGCGCCCGATCCTGGTCGGATGGTCTTACGCCGGTCGGATCGTCGGGGACTATCTTGAAGCCTATGGCACGACGCGCCTCGCCGGCATCAACTACGTTTGCGCCCGAACCAATAACGACGCCGCTTTCGTTGGACGAGGAAACGATCATCTGGCCGGCATGATGGGAGCCGACCCATCGGCCGATCTCGAAGCCACACGGCTATTCGTCCAGGCCTGTTTTGCGAAGGAGCAGCCGCACGAGATGATCGAACAGGCGGTCGCCTACAACATGCTCGTTCCGGCTCACATCCGCGCCGCCCATCTATCGCGGCCACCCAGCGACGGCGCTGTACTCCGGAAGATCGACGTGCCGGTGCTCGTGACGCAAGGAGACCAGGATCTTCTGGTCCTCAAGGGCCTCGGCGAACTGACAGCCACGCTCATCCCCGGTGCAAGGCTCTCGATATACGAAGGCATCGGACACACGCCCTTCATCGAGGATGCGGCCCGTTTCAATCGGGAGCTCGCCGCGTTCGCGATTGCCGCGAATGAAGGCCGACCCTAGAAGTTACTCCAGGTTCGTGTGCCGCCCGCGCATGGTCGCCGCGGTTTCGCCTTTGATATCGCGCAGGCGCAGTACCAGCAGCTCGAATACCAGCATCTGCGACAGCTCGAACAACGATCCCATCGGCAGCACCGAGGTTTTCGAGCCTTGATCGTCCGCCATAGTCTGCGCCGGAATGTGCAGGATGTGATCGGCGGCTTTCGCCAAGTTGCTCGCTGGCTGCGCGGTGACGATCGCGGTCCTTGCGCCGGCACCCTTGGCGATCTTCATAAGCGCGGCGATGGTGGCGAATTCGCCCGGACCGGCAGAACAGATCAGAAGATCGCCGGCGGCGACCGGCGGCGTGGTCATCTCCCCCACCACATGCGCATCGAGCCCGAGATGAACGAGCCGCATGGCAAGGCCCTTCATCTGCAGCCCTTCACGGCCAAGACCGTGGAGCGCGATCGTCTTGGCGCCTGCGATCGCTTGAGCGAAGGATTCGAAGGCGGCGGCGTCGAGTTGATCGACAACGTGACCGGCATCGGCCAGTGCGGTCCTTGCGCGATCGGAGATCGATCCGCTCATGCTGGCCTCAATCCGTGAACGGGTCTGTCACCAGGATCGTGTCGTCGCGCTCCGGCGACGTGGAGAGCAGAGCGACCGGCACTTCGATCAACTCCTCGATGCGGCGAATGTATTTGATGGCGGTCGCCGGCAGCTGGGCCCAGGAGCGCGCGCCTCTGGTCGATTCCGACCAGCCTTCGATGGTCTCATAGACCGGCTTGGCCGCCGCCTGCAGATGCGCGGCGGACGGCAGATAGTCGAAGCGTTGGCCATCGATCTCGTAGCCGACGCAGATCTTCAGTTCCTCGAATCCATCCAGGACATCGAGCTTGGTCAGGGCGATGCCGTTGATGCCGGCGACCTTGGCTGACTGGCGCACCAGGACGGCATCGAACCAGCCGCAACGGCGCTTGCGCCCCGTCACGGTGCCGAATTCGTGGCCGCGCTCGCCGAGAGTCTGGCCGATCTTGTCGGTGAGCTCGCTTGGGAACGGGCCGGAGCCGACGCGGGTCGTATAGGCCTTGGTGATGCCGAGCACATAGCTGACTGCACCGACGCCGATGCCGGAGCCAGTCGCCGCTTGCCCTGCCACTGTGTTCGACGATGTGACGTAAGGATAGGTGCCGTGGTCGACGTCGAGCATTGCGCCCTGCGCGCCCTCGAACAGGATGCGGTCGCCGCGCCGCCGCGCTTCGTCCAGCTTGCGCCACACGGTCTTCACGAACGGCGCCACCTTGGGCGCGACTTCCCGTAATTGCGCCAGCAGATCGGCGGCGTTGATCTCATCGGCGCCCAGGCCGCGCAGCAACGCATTGTGATGCTGCAGCAGGTTCTGCACCTTACCATCGAGTGCGTCGGGGTCCAGCAGGTCGCAGACGCGAAGGGCGCGGCGCGCGACCTTGTCCTCATAGGCCGGGCCGATACCGCGGCCGGTGGTGCCGATCTTGCCCGCGCCGCGCGCTTCTTCGCGCAGCAGATCGAGCTTGCTGTGGAACGGCAGGATGAGCGCCGCGTTCTCGGCAACTGCAAGGACATCCGGAGTCACGTCGACGCCCTGCCCGCGCAGCGTATCGATCTCCTTGAGCAAGGCCCAGGGATCGATCACCACGCCATTGCCGATGACCGAGAGCTTGCCACGCACCAGGCCGGATGGCAGCAGGCTGAGCTTGTACGTCTTGTTGCCGATCACGAGAGTATGGCCGGCATTGTGGCCGCCCTGGAAGCGCACGACCACGTCGGCGCGCTCCGACAGCCAATCGACAATCTTGCCCTTGCCCTCGTCGCCCCATTGCGAGCCGATGACCGCTACATTCGCCATACGACAAAGTCTCCGTTAAAGCATTTGAACGGCGCCGTTGCGCCAGAGATGCGTGCAGCCGAGGCGGCGTGCTTCCTTCTCATCCTCCGCGTTGTCCAGCGCGTGAATGGTGATCCAGCCTTCCTGCCGCAAGCGCAGTGCCGCGTCATGCGAGGTGCCACGCGGCAGCAGGATGCGCCGCGCTTGCTTGGGCGCAGGCAGGGCGGCGGACAGTGTGTCGAGATAGAGCGTGAATCCGGTCGCGTCCTCGCCCGCCTGATTGACGTAGCGGCCGCCGCGCCCGAATTCGCCTGAGACACCGCGCCCAAGCAGCGAGAACGTCACACCGGTGTGATATTCGAAGCCGCGATGATCGGTGGGATCGATGTTGAGGCCGAGATCGCGCGCCGCCTGCTGCACCAATGTCGCCACCTCGATCAGGCGATCGCGCTGCGCGGCCGCACCTTTGGTCAGCGCAATCGCGGCGAGACGGTCCAGCGCCTGCGGTGGCGTACCGATCGCGTTCATCAGCTGCTGCAAGGTCGGCGCTAGCTTGCCGCCCAGCTCCTTCACCGCAGCCGCGTCCTTGCGATCGAGCGCGGCGATGGTCGGCGCGGGATCCGCGACACCGGATTCCCGCAGATAGGAGAGCGCCAGCTTGGGCGCATTGAGATCGACCACCAGAGCGGCGACACCGAGCTGCTTCAGCGCTTCCGCAGCCAGCAGCACGGCTTCCGCATCGGCGGCGGCGCTTTCAACGCCAATCAGCTCAACGCCGGCCTGGCCGATCTGGCGCTCCGGGCGCATCTGCTCGCCTTTCACGCGCAGCACCTGCCCGGCATAGGACAAGCGCAGCGGCCGAGCCGAGCCTTTGAGGCGGCTGGCGGCGATGCGGCCGACCTGCGGCGTCATGTCGGCGCGCAATCCCATCATGCGTTGCGAGACAGGATCCATCAGGCGGAAGGTGTCGGATGCCATCGCGGCGCCCATGCCGGACAGCAGCGCATCCTCGAACTCGATCAAGGGCGGCTTGACGCGGTCATAGCCCCAGGCCGAGAAGCAGGCCATCAGCCGCTCCACGATCGCCGCCTCGAATGCGGCGTCGGGCGGCAGGCCGTCTTTCAGGCCCGCGGGCAGCAGATATTGATGGTCCTTGGCCATGGGTATGGGCGCGATCTCGATGGCTGCTGCGACGCCCCGGACCCCTTTTGAGGTGGGGGCCTTGGGCAAAAGTTAGTAGCCGGATTCCCGCCGCCCCCGCAAGCGGCGATCGGGCGCAGGGGTGCGCGTTCCCGGCGGAGTTTCCTATCGCTTTTCGGTTCTTTCCGCTTTGGGGAGAAAGCGCCGGAAACCCGGCTACCGGCGGCTGGTATCGATCGCCATCCGCACGGCGAGCCCGGCGAGCACGGTGCCCATCAGCCAGCGCTGCACCAGAGTCCAGAACGGACGCCCCTGCAGGAAGGCGGAGACCGCGCCGGACGTCATCACAATGAGCGCGTTGATGCTAAGGCTGATCGCGATCTGCGTCGCGCCAAGCATGACGGTCTGGCCAAGGATATGGCCGCCATCGGGATCGACGAATTGCGGCAGCAGCGAGAGGTAAAGCGCAGCGACTTTTGGATTAAGCAGGCTGGTCAGCAGTCCCATCGAAAACAGCCGGCGATGGGAATCAACCGGCAGGTTGCGCACCTGGAATGGCGAAGCACCGCCCGGTCTCAGAGCGTTCCATGCCATCCAGCCGAGATAGGCCGCGCCCGCCAGGCGCAGCGCGTCATAGGCCAAGGGCACCGCGAACAGGAGAGCCGTAATGCCAAAGGCCGCCAGCAGTACATAGACCACGAAACCGATGCCGACCCCGCCGAGCGAGATGAGACCTGCTGCCCGGCCCTGACAGATCGTGCGCGAGACCAGATAGGCCATGTTCGGTCCCGGTGTCAGAACCATCGCAAGCGCAACCGCCGCGAAGCCGGCCAGCGTTGTCGAGGGCACCAGCATGGAATTTCCTCAGATGTGGACTTGCCCGGTGACGGTCAGCACCGCGTGGCCGGCCATCTTGACGCGATCGCCTTCGAGCCGCAGCCAGAGTTCCCCGCCGCGGCTGGAGAGCTGGCGCGCGAAGAAGGTTTTGCGCTCCAGTACCTCCGACCAATAGGGCGTCAACTGGCAATGCGCGGCGCCGGTCACTGGATCTTCCGCAATCCCGACTTTCGGCACGAACACACGCGACACAAAATCCGCTTTGGCGCCGCGCGCGGTCACGACGACATCCCGTGGCAAGGCGGCGATCTTCGCAATGTCGGGCTTGAGATTGCGCACCACATCCTCCGACTCCACGACAGCTACATAGAGCCAGCCGGAGCGCAGATCGATAACCCGGGCGCCGATCGCCTCGGCGACCGGATCGACTTCGGAGACGGCGGCTTGCTCGTTCGGCCGGACGGGAAAATCCATCACCAGCCGGTCGCCGTCGCGCGCGACGGTGAGCGCGCCCGATTGGGTGTGGAAGACAACATTGTCCCGCGACCGGTCAAGCTCGTTGAGGACAATGTATCCGCTCGCCAACGTCGCATGTCCGCACAGCGCAATTTCGACAGTGGGCGTGAACCAGCGCAGATGGAAGTCGCGGCCTTGGGGTACAAAGAACGCCGTCTCCGCCAGATTGTGCTCCGCCGCGATGGCCAGCAATGTCTCATCGGGCAGCCATTCGGAGAGCGGCATGACCGCGGCGGGATTGCCGGCGAACGGCCTGCTCGCGAATGCATCGACCTGGAAGAATTTCAGAGCCATCGTGATTGCTCCCCTATCGTGCCGCAACGGCGATGCCCGCACCGATCAGGATCGATCCGGTCAGGCGATTGAAGATCCTTGATACCGAGCGCGATGACAACAGGCGCCGGCTGCGCTCCGCGAGGAAGATGTAGCTGCCATAGACGAGAGAGGAGATGACCACGACGATCGCTGCGAGCAGCAGGAAGTCCGCGACGTGAATCGTCGTCATGTCGAGGAAAGTCGGCAGCAACGCGCTATAGAACAGGATGGCCTTTGGATTGCCGAGCGTGACCAGGAAGCCGAGGCCGACATCCTTGACGAGTCCGCTGCCATTCCTGGGCGCCACCATCATCGGCTTTCCGGAACTGCGGAACGCGCGATAGCCCAGCCAGATGAGATAGGCTGCACCGGCATATTTGATGACCTGAAATAGCGGACCCAACGCGGCCGCGACTGCCGTCAAGCCGACCATTGCAACGCCCATGAAAAAGAAATCGGCGAGGACGAGGCCCGCCGTCACCGCCAATCCTGTGACCGGACCGGAGCCCAGGGCACGCGAGACGATGGTGGCGAGTCCTGGTCCCGGCGAGAGCGCTAGAAGGAACATGCCGATTGCGAAGGCGATGGCGGATTCGAAGGTCATGTCCCTAACCGCGTGCCGCACGCATCATTGCTGACACTGCCGCATCCATCCCTTCTCCACGAGCGACGAGGCCATCAGCGGCGCCAAGGGCGTCCCGGTCGTCGCGGTTCTGGCCGAGCTTGGCTTTCGCGTCGATGCGCGTGATTGCAAACCGGATGCCGACGATGCCGCGGATCAGGCCGGCGATAAATTGGGCCGGCGCATCACCGGGTTTCCACGGCAGCGCGTACGGACTCTCCTGTTGTGTGGAAAGTTCGGTGACGTGGCGCAACAGCCATTCACCATCCTCGATGATTTCGGCGCGGCCATATGCGTGGACGATGGCGTAGTTCCAAGTCGGCACCACTTTGCCGTTCTCCGCCTTCGATGGATACCAACCCGGACGAATGTATGCGTCAGGGCCGGAAAAGATCATCAACGACTCCGCATCGGGCTGAGCGGCGAGCCGCTTCCAATGCGGATTGGGCCGCGCGACGTGGCACTCGACGATCAGCATTTCGCCGGCGCGCCGAACGATGGTCGGCAGGTGCGTTGCGGTGATGCCATCCGAATCATGGCTGACCAACGCAGCGAAGGGATTGGCCTGCATCAGCGCCAGCACATCCGCTTGCTCGGTCATCTTGAATTGATCGGGCACATACATGGTCGTCACCGGGGATTGGCGGAGATGGGCTGCGTCGGGCGTTTGCCGGCTTGTTGCCGGTTCTTCCGCCCGCCGCGTCCTTATCCGACCATTATCGCTGCGCTAGCTACGGTCCGCCTGCCAGAACGGCCGTGAAATCTCATTGTCGACTTCAGCACGGCTGAGGCCGATGTCGCGCAGCAAGCGGTCATCGAGCTCGCCCAGATGACGGCGCTGGCGCGCTTGGTCGAGCCAGGTGAAGACGCGATCGAAGAGGCGCGTGACAAGGCCGGTGCCGGTCTTGCCGCGCGAGGGACGCACGAAGTAGGAACCCGATTTCTCACTCGTATTGTACCGATACATCTTTCATTCTCCAGCATCAGAAGCGTTAGATTGTCCCTATTGCCTCCCTGAAAGGCGATATTGTTATTGACATTGTTTTCCGTCAACGCAAACATTGTCCTCATGACAATTTGGATCCCCGACCTTAGCAGTCACCGCGGCCCGCGCTATCTGGCGATTGCGGATGCGCTGGCCTCCGATATCCGTACCAGCCGGCTTTCACCCGGCGACCGGCTCCCCACCCATCGCGAGCTGGCCTATCAGCTTGGTGTGACAGTTGGCACCGTGACGCGCGCCTATGGCGAAGCGGAGCGGCGCGGCCTCATCGGCGGCGAAGTGGGCCGCGGCACGTTCGTGCGCAGCGACATCACGGTGCGCGCGAGCATCCGCACCAACGCGCCGATCCCGGCCGCAGTCGCTGCCGCCTCCATGCAATCGAACGTCATCGAGTTCAGCATCAACACGCCGACCGATCTCGATGCCGGCGGCGAGTATGAAGGCATGATGCGCGCGACCCTGCGCGAGCTGTCGGACTCCGCGAGCGCCGGCACGCTGCTGAATTATCAAGCCAATGGCGGCAACCGCACGCACCGCGAAGCCGGCGCCAAGCTGCTGTCGCAATTCGGCGTGCGCGTCGATCCGGAACGCGTCCTCATCACCGCCGGCGCGCAACATGCGATCATGGTTGCCCTCGGTGCGCTGACCGAGCCTGGCGACACGGTACTGACCGAAAGCCTGACATGGCCCGGACTGCGCCGGCTCGGCGACTTCCTACGGTTCCGCGTGCAGGGCCTGCCGATGGACAAGGACGGCATCATGCCCGACGCGTTCGAGGCGGCATGCCGCGGCCGCAACATCAAGGCGCTCTATTGCGTCACCAACCTGCAAAACCCGACCTCGATCGTAGTGCCGGAGCTGCGCCGGCGAGAGCTCGCCGAAGTGGCGCGGCGCTATGGCGTGAAGATCGTCGAGGATGACGTCTACGGTTTCCTCGTTCCCAACGCGCCACAGCCGATGGTGAATTTCGCGCCGGAGCTCGGCGTGTTCTGCACCAGCGTCTCCAAGTCGATGGCTCCGGGCCTGCGGGTCGGCTATCTCGGCGTGATGACCGACGATTGCAACCTGATCAACGATGCAGTGCGGCACTCCACCTGGCTGGCGACGCCGCTGGCGGCGGAGATCGCCGCGCGCTGGATCCATAATGGCGAGGGCACGCGTATCTCCGCCAAGCGGCGCGATGAATATGGCCGCCGGCAAGCGGCGGCGCGCGAGATCCTGGCCGGCCTGCCCTATTATGGCCATCCGACGGCGATGCACGGCTGGCTCGATCTGCCGGAGGATTGGCCGGCGGATTCCTTTACGCTGCAGGCACGCATCCGCGGCGTTGCGGTATGCCCGACCAGCAGCTTCTCGCTGTCGCGCAGCGGCCGCAACGGCGTGCGCGTCAGCATCAGTGCCCCCGGATCAATCGATACGGTTGCACGCGGGCTCGATGTCGTAGCGCGCCTGGCGCGTGAAAAACCGCGGGTGGATTTCTCGCTTGTCTGATGGAACAACGGTGCTAGCGGCCGCCGATCTATAGGCGGCCGCGCAGGGCCGTCGCGCAGAGATTCTCGGCGGGCTCAAGATTATCTTGCCCTTCATGGTGGGCGCGGCGCCGTTTGGCGTGATCTTCGGCGCGCTCGCGACATCGCAGGCGCCGCATCTCTCGCCATTCGAGACCATGTCGCTGTTCGCGTTCTCTGGCTCGGCGCAGTTCGTCGCGATCTCCCTCATGGCGGCGTCGGCGCCGGCCTGGGTGATCTGGACCGTGACCTTGATCCTCAATCTGCCCCATACGCTCTATGCCGCGACCCTGGTCGGCTATGTGCGGCACCTTCCGCTCGGCTGGCGGTTCATTGAAAAGGCATTGGCGCACTGCCCGGTCGCTCTCTTGACCGCGATCATCGCGCCCTTCGCTTTGCATCTCGACCAGGCGCCCGATGGGAGCGAGTGGTTCAATCCCGACCTGTTCGCGGCCATCGCTGCGATCGCTGCCTCGCTCCTGACCCGCAACCTGCTGGTGACCATTGCAGTCGGTCTCGGCACGGGCTTGCTGCTCAGAAATATCGGCCTGATGTAGCTACCGGCGGCTGGCTGCCGCTGTGAAAGAATTCATCTCCTGCCTTTAACTCTTTTTTGGCCATAACGGCTGGCGAATCCGGCCCGTTCGATAGTCTCCGTCCAGGGTTTATTAACCCATTGGCATGCAGACTTGTCAGCACATTTAACGAGTTTGGGACGGTAGGCCGAGCCCGATGCACGGGATGCGAGACCTCGCCGAGCTGGCGCGCGAGCTGGCGCGCTGCACAGAACTCGACACTCAGTTGCAGCTGGTGTGTGACCGGCTTTGCGCTGTCGAAAGCATCGCACACACCGCCATCACCATCACCGGACTGCGCGAGCAGCCGATCCTGTTCGTCAGCCGCGGCACTCCCGAGGCATTGGAGCGGATCGCGGCGGCCTCGGCGTCGGTGCCGGACGAGGCGATCCTGTTCGCGATGCCCGACCTCAAGCTGCGCACTGCCTTGATCCATGGGCCGCAATCCAGCGACCGCGGCAAGATCTTCGCCTTCCTCAAATCGGAACCCGTCTCGCAGGATTGCGAGGATGCACTGGCCGGTGCGGCAGGGCTCGTCCACCTGTGCATCAGCCGCGAGGCCGCGGCGATGGCGCGGCGCACCGAGCTGCGGCGCGTGGAAGCGCTGCTGGAGAACATGCACAACATCATGGTCTATCAGGGAGCGCCGGGTGATGGCCCTTATGGCTTCATCGACGGCGCCGTGCGCTGCTGGGGCCGCGATGCGGTTGAGATGATGGGCGCCATCAATCCCGCCACACGCCTTGCCGACATCAGCACCTGGGTGGGGCGGATCCATGCCGACGACATGCCGGCCTATCGCGAGGTGGAGCGCCGGCGCAAGGAACTGGGCCAGCCTTATGTCCACGAATACCGCTACGTGCATCCGAGGAGCGGCGAGCTGCGCTGGTTCCGGGAATGCGCGTGGGCCGCACCCGACCCCGATCGCGGCCGCGTCTATTGGGACGGCTTCGTCCTCGACATCACTGATCAGAAGCGCGCGGCGGTGCGGCTGACCGCCAGCGAGCAGCAGGCCGCTTCCATGCGGCGCGAGCTGCTCGACTCGATCGATGGCATGACCGACGGCCTGGTCTGTTACGGGCCGGATGGCAGCTTGCGCTTCTGCAACATGATGGCGCGCAGCTATCTCGGCATTCAGCCGGACGCCGATATCGAGAATATGACGTTCGACGATGTCCTCCGCCTCGAGCTGGAAGCCGGCCAGGTTATCAGCGCTCCCGGATACTCGGAGGCCAAGGAAGAGGAATGGACCACGCAGCGCAGCCAGCAGCACCGCAACGGCCAGGGCCATGTGGAGATGAGGATGCTGAATGGCGGGCACCTGCGCATCAGCGACCGGCGCACGCGCCTTGGCGGCATGGTGACGGTCTATACCGACGTCAGCGACCTGGTGGAGCGCGGCGATGAGCTGGCGCGCAGCCAGCGCGATTTGCGCCTCGCCAAGGAGCAGGCGGAGGTCGCCAGCCGGACCAAGTCGCAGTTCCTGGCCAATATGAGCCACGAGCTGCGCACTCCATTGAATGCCATCATCGGCTTCGCTGAAGTGATCGAGCGCGAATTCTTCGGTCCCGTCGGCGTCGCGCAATATGCCAACTATGCCGCCGACATCCACCGCAGCGGGCAGCACTTGCTCTCTCTCATCAATGACATCCTCGACCTCAGCAAGGTCGAGGCCGGACGATTCGAAATCGTCGAGCAGGATTTCGCGCTGGTGGAGGCGATGGACGAGGCCAAGCGCCTGCTGGACATCCGCGCGCAGAAGGCAGGCCTTGCCATCAGCTCGGAGATCGCCGCCGACATCGCGCGCATCTATGCCGACCGCAAGCTGATTAGCCAGGCGCTGCTCAACCTGCTCTCCAACGCCGTCAAGTTCACGCCTGCTGGCGGCCAGATTCAGATCGCCGCCAAGCGTGAGGGCGGCGGCGATCTCCTGATCAGCGTCAGCGACACCGGCATCGGCATGGCGCCGGAGGAGATCCCGCGCGCGCTGGAGCCGTTCGGCCAGATCGACGGCACGCTCGCCCGTCGCTATGACGGCACCGGTCTTGGCCTCACCATCACCAAGGCCTTCATCGAAATGCACGGCGGAACACTGAGCCTCGACAGCGAAAAGGGACTCGGCACCACCGCGACCATCCGCCTGCCCGGCTGGCGCTGTCGTCAATGGAACGTCGGCCGCAGCGCGCACGGTCGATAAAGCATCTCATCTTCTCAGAGTGCTCGACGCGAATTCTGCGCGCCGATGGCGACGGCAGCGCGCCGCGGCTTCACGGCCTTGTGGTCACAGTCCGACCATTTGACAATGACAGAAGTTCCATAATAATTGCCGCTCTCTGCGCGAATACCCCGATTGATAGAGTGACTTACCACATGTCTTAGGACAATGTTTTTGCCAATGCGGCGGCATCGACCGCGCCGGGCGCCGTCCTGATTTTGACAGGAGTGACAGGATGACGATCAACGATCCACTCATGCCACTGCTGCCAGCGGCCTAGGACCGCGATGGCGGTACGCCCCCCAAGCTGCCGCCTGCTCCCCGTCATGCCCCGTCGCAGGGAAATCCATGGGCCTATCCGCGCACGCGCTCAGGGATCGTCGAGCCCGTCTCGGCCATGGCGGGGAGAATGATTTCGGGACGGACGGCCGCCTGCCCAGCCCGTGGGCGTCGTCCCCTCCCCGTCACGCCCAACCGGGCACTCACGAGTTACCGCGCAGACTCTCGTGAGTGGTCGAGGCCAGCTCGACCGTGACGGGGAGAATTAGATCAGCGCGCGAAGTTTGGGCGGCCCGCTTCACTACCGGCAGAAGCGGGCCGCCTTCTCCCCGTCACACCCGGAGGAAGAATCCGGGTGGCCGAGATCCGCCCCTGCGGCGGTTCCCGGCTGGCCAGCGTCCCCGGCCGTGACGGGGAGTCCCTTTCTGGTCCTTCAAGTGCTCTCAGCACGTTTTTTGATAGTTATTTGAGACCGCGCTCAAACCGGCTGTGAAAGCCTCTCTATAAAAGCCTCCACACAAATGTGGCCGACCTGCTCGTCAGGAAAAGCCATATTTGACCAAGTTGCAACAAAAATAGGAATTAAGCCGCACCCCGCAGGGGCTGACGGCGATCAGCACATGCGCTCGGGGGCGGCGGCGACCCTCGGCGCGTGCATGTCCCTGGGCTGCCGCTTTGTAACATGTGGAGAGCGCGAAAATGACTGCGATCACGGGCACCCCCGGCAACGACACTCTGACCGGCACCAACAACGACGACACGCTGAACGGCCTCACCGGCGCCGACAGGATGAAGGGCGGCGACGGCAACGACATCTACTACGTCGACCAGGCCGGCGACGTCGTCACCGAGCTGAAGAACAAGGGTCTCTACGACGTCATCGTCAGCACGGTTTCGATCACCCTGCCTGCCAACGTCGAACAGCTGCAGCTGGACGGCACCGACCTCAACGGCATCGGCAACGCCCTCGACAACTATCTCGGCGGAACGATCGGCAACGACAAACTTGATGGCAAGGCCGGCAACGACGTGATCGAAGCCGGCGATGGCAACGACACGCTGCTCGGCGGAACAGGCAATGACGAGATTTATGGCGGCAAGGACGACGACACGATCAGTGGCGAGGACGGCAATGACTATCTTGCCGGCAACACCGGCGACGACACTCTGAGCGGCGGCAAGGGTAATGACACGATAGTCGGCGGCGAGGGCAACGACGTCATGACCGGCGGCAAGGGCAACGACACGTACTACGTCGACAGCGGCAATGACGTCCTGAAGGAGGTGGCGAACGAAGGCTACGACGTTGTCAATGCCGGCATCGACTACACGTTGGGCGAAAATCTCGAGGAGCTCAACCTGACAGGCGCCGCAACGTTTGCGACGGGCAACGCGCTCAACAACGTGATCCGCGGCAATAGCGGCAACAACGAGGTGGACGGCGGCGCAGGCAATGACACGCTGCAAGGCGCCACCGGCAACGACCTCTTGACTGGCGGCATCGGCGACGACGTGCTCGCCGGCGAAAATGGTGACGATACCCTCGTCGGTGGCCTCGGCAACGATGCCTATCAGGTTGTGCTCGGTGGCGGCACCGATCACATCGTAGAGCTCGCAGACGAAGGGATCGACGAGATTCGCTCGCCCGAGGACTTGGATCTGTCGGTTCCGGAGTTGGCAAACATCGAGAATGCTATGCTGTTTGACGGATCCGACAGCAAGGTCACCGGCAACATCCTCAATAACGTGATCAGAGGCAATTCTGGCAACAACATCCTGTCGGGCGATGATGGCGACGACACGCTGATCAGCGGCGCCGGTTACGACTCGCTGCGTGGTGGACGTGGTGCAGACGTGATGAGCGGCGGCCAGGGCGACGACTACTACTATGTTGCCGATGCGGGCGACAAAGTGGACGAACAGGCCAACGAGGGTTCCGACACCGTCCTGACAACACTGTCAAACCATGTCCTTGCCGCCAACGTCGAGAGCTCACGTTCGATTTCTCCGGTGGCGTCACTGGCACCGGCAATGCCCTGGCAAACGAGATCATTGGCGACATCGGCAATGACGCGCTGGATGGCAAGGATGGCAACGACTTCCTGGACGGCTACCTCGGCGACGACACGCTGACCGGCGGCAAGGGCAACGACACGCTCGACGGCGGCCTGGGCAACGACGCCATGGCCGGTGGCAAGGGCGACGATCGCTATTACATCGATAGCTTCAACGACAAGGTCACGGAGCTCGCCAAGCAGGGATTCGATGCGATCTACACTTCGATCGACATCGACTTGGTAACCAGCGGTATAGCCAATATCGAATCGCTGGTTTTGCTCGGAACCAATAGCCTCGACGCCGCAGGTGATGACGGCGCCAACGTGATCTACGGCAATGACAGCTTCAATGAACTGTCGGGCCGCGGCGGCAACGACCGGCTCACCGGCGCCGGCGGCAATGACGTCCTCGTTGGCGGGACTGGCGACGACTTCCTCGATGGCGGCGATGGAAATGATCGCCTATATGGCGAGAACGGCAACGATACGCTCGACGGCGGCAACGGCACCGACACTATGACCGGCGGCTCGGGCAACGACCTCTACGTCGTGAACATCGGATCGGACGTCGCGGTCGAAGACGCCGATGGCGGCATCGACGAGATCCGCAGCTCCGTGAGCTGGTTCCTCGGCGCCGTGGCGAATGTCGAGAACCTGACGCTGACCGGCACCGGCAACATCAATGGCTATGGCACCACTGTCGGCAACGTCATCACTGGGAACAGTGGCGACAATTCCCTGCTCGGCGGCGACGGCAACGACGTGCTGTCCGGCGGTCTAGGCGATGACGCCCTGGATGGCGGGACCGGCAACGACAAGATGGTCGGCGGCAAAGGGAATGATGTTTATTTCATCGACAGCCTCAAGGACGTTGTCGTCGAGAAGTCCAAGGAAGGCGATGATTACGTCTTCAGCACGATCAGCTATGTCCTTGGCAACAATCTCGAGCACCTGACCTTGACCTCAGCGGGCGATGTGAATGGCATCGGCAATGCGCTGGGCAATGTCATTACCGGCTATATCGGCAAGAACAAACTGGATGGCAAAGCCGGAAACGACGTCCTCACTGGCGATGCCGGTAACGACCTTTTGCTTGGCGGCACGGGTGACGACATTCTCTACGGAGGCGCCGACAATGACACTCTCCGGGGAGGCGCCGGTCAGGACGAGCTGACCGGAGGGGCGGGCGACGACCTTCTCCTCGGCGAGACAGGCAGCGACCTCCTTGACGGCGGCACCGGCAACGACGACATGCGCGGTGGTCAGGGTGATGACGTCTATCGCGTCGACAGCGTCGACGACAAGGTCACCGAGCTGAAGGGACAAGGAATTGACCGGATCGACGTCGGCTTTACCTATGACCTGGCAACCGCGAACGGCGCCAACGTCGAAAAGCTCTTCCTTGATGGCAGCGGCGACATCGATGGGTTCGGGAATGGCCTGAACAACGTGATCCTCGGCAACAATGGAAAGAACCTTCTGAACGGCCACGGCGGCGACGACACCCTGCTGGCCGGCTCCGGCGAGGCCATCCTGATCGGCGAGACCGGCAATGACGTGCTATTCGCCAGCCAGAAGGACGACAAGCTTGATGGCGGCGACGGCAACGACGTGCTGCAAGGCAACGGTGGCGCCGACACGCTCATCGGCGGCCGCGGTAACGACTGGTACATCGAAGTGGATGCGACCGACACCCTGGTCGAGGATGTGAATGGCGGTATCGACAAGATCTCTGCGGCAATGAACTACACGCTCGGCGCCAACTTCGAGAACCTGACGCTCCTCGGCGGCGCCAACTACGAGGGTAAAGGCAACGAGCTTGCCAACATCATCGTCGGCAACACCGGCAACAACTATCTCCAGGGCCTTGCCGGCAACGATGTGCTGACTGGTGGCGATGGCAGCGATGTACTGATTGGCGGCACCGGCAACGACAAGATGGTCGGCGGTGCCGACAACGACGCGTACTATGTGGACAGCGCCGGCGACAAGGTTATCGAGAACGTCCATGGGGGCGACCACGACATCGTCATCACGACCCTCGCCAGTTATGTGCTCGGCGCCAACGTTGAGGATCTGAGCTTCTACACGCTCACCACCGATTCCGTCGGAATCGGCAATGTCCTTGCCAACATGATCGACGGGGACGCCGGCAACGACAATCTCGATGGCAAAGCGGGCAACGATACCCTGCGTGGCTGGGGCGGCAACGATCAGCTCACAGGTGGCGATGGCAACGATCTGCTCGTCGGCGAGATCGGCAACGACACGCTGACCGGTGGTGCCGGACGCGACGAGCTGAACGGCGGCAGCGGCGACGACGTCATGACCGGTGGCAAGGGCGATGATACTTATATCGTGGACAGCGTCGGCGATGTCGTTCAAGAGGCGGCCAACAGCGGTTACGACACCATTATCACGACCGTGAGCCTCACTCTCGGCGCCAACATCGAGAGTGTCCAGATGGATGCACTTGCGCTCAGCATCAACGGAAACGACCTGAACAATGCCATCTATGGCTCCAACGGATCGGATACCGCGAATGGCGGCAAGGGGCACGACTACCTGTATGGCGCCGGAGGTGCTGATGTGCTCAACGGCGGCGACGGCAACGACGTGATCGAAGGCGGCTTCGGCGCGGACACGATCGACGGCGGCGCCGGCGATGACCACATCCGCTACGATCTGGCCGATCCCAGCGATCTTGGCATGCTTGGCGCCGATCTCATCACCGGGTTCGAGGTCGGTAAGGACAAGATCGACCTGCGCGACCTGTTCGAGGATTTTGGCATCGCCGCCGACGACGTGGTTGGCGATGGATATCTCTATCTCCAGGTAAGCGGCGGCAACACCAACCTGCTGTTCGACAGCGACGGCGGGGCCGACAGCTTCGTCACGCTGGTGACGCTGCAGAACGTCACCAATGCGAGCCTCGCCGATGTGATCTTGGAGTAGCGCCCGGGCGGCCTGCCCTCTCAGCCCACGGGCAGGCCGTCCTCTCCCCGTCATGCCCGGCTCCTAGAATCCGGGCATCCACGAGTTCAAACGCGCAGACGCTCGTGGATGGCCGGACCGCCAGGCCGCGGCCATGACGGGGAGCGACTTCCCTCCTCTCAGACCGTCGAGACCATCAGCGCCTTGATGGTATGCATCCGGTTCTCGGCCTGATCGATGGCGCGGCTCCGGGGTCCGTCGAACACCTCGTCCGTGGTCTCGACGGCATCGGGGTACTGCCGTGCGAAGGCGGTCTGCAGATTGTGCTGCGCCGGCATGCAATGCAGGAAGATGGCCTTTGGATTCTCCGTCATCGCCATCGCCTCGCGGTTTATCTGATAGCCGCTGAAATCGCGCGCCATCCCGGCAATGTCCCAGTCGCCCTCCATCGGCACCCACATGTCGGAGTAGACCGCATCGGCGCCCTGAAGCCCTTCGCGCATGTCGGAGGTTACGATGATCTTGGCGCGGTCATTATGGCGCCAGCCGAGCAGGCGATCGACCAGGCTCGACTCCGGCTGATGGCCTTTCGGCGTCACAACGCGCAGTTCGACGCCCAGCTTCGCCGCCGCCACCATCAGCGACGTCACGACATTCGCCTTGCCTTCACCGACATAGGCCATCTTCGCGCCCTGCAGCGCGATGCCGTTCTCCTGCATCGTCATGAAATCGGCCAGTGCCTGGGTCGGATGATGCTGCTCGGTCAGCGCGTTCCACACCGGGACACCGGCATGTTCCGCCACCTCCTCGATCAGCGGCGTGTCATAGGCGCGGATTGCGATGCCGTCGAACATGCGCCCCAGCACCCGCGCAATGTCCTTGACGCTCTCACCGCTGCCGAAGCGGATCTCCTGCGGCGACATGGCATGCACGGATGCGCCTTCGTCGACCGCGGCGATCGAGAAGGCCGTGCGCGTGCGGCACGATGGACGCTGGAAGATGAGACAGAAATTCCGGTTGACGAGCGAGCGCGGGAAAATGCGCGCCTGCCTCTTGCGCTTCAACTCGATCGCTTGCGACAGCAGCGCCTGCACCTGCTCAGGCGAAAACTCTTCGAGCGTAATAAGGCTCATGCCTTTCATTGAGTTCGACATGCGTATCCCCATCATTCGTTGTGTGCTTGAACATGAGGATGCTGCCACCAATCGATGACAGGAAGAAACTAGGCCGTGACGTTTAGTCCACTCGCCATACGTGCATGGGCGCCCGCACACCGGGGTGGCGCAGGTGCAAGAAAGTTTGAGAGATTAACGCGGAGGTGAGGCTGTTACGTGGCCGCCTGCACCGCGGCGACGATATCGGCGACGATGCGCGCGACCAGGGCTTCGTCCTCACCCTCGCCCATCACGCGAATCAAGGGCTCGGTGCCCGACTTGCGGATCAACAGCCTGCCCTTGCCGTTAAGCGCCGCTTCGGCGGAGGCAATTGCGGCCTTGACGGCCGCGGTCTCGAGCGGCTGTCCGCCGCCGGCATCGAAACGCACGCTCTTCAGGATCTGCGGCAACGGCGTGAACACACGGCCCACCTCGCTTAGCGGACGCTGCCGGTCCGCGAGGACCGCGAGCACCTGCAAGGCCGCCAGCAAGCCGTCGCCCGTTGTCGCGAAATCGCTCAAGATGATGTGGCCCGATTGCTCGCCGCCGACATTGCAGCCGGTCTTGCGCATCTCCTCCAGCACGTAGCGGTCACCCACCGGAGCACGCCACAGCTTCAGCCCCTGCCCCGCCAATACGCGTTCAAGGCCGAGGTTGGACATCACGGTCGCACAGATTCCACCGGCCTTCAGCCGCTTATCGGCCTGCCAGGACAGCGCGATCAAGGCCATCAGCTGGTCGCCGTCCAGCACCTCGCCCTTCTCGTCCGCTATGATCAAGCGATCGGCATCGCCGTCGAGCGCGATGCCGAGGTCGGCGCCATGGGCCACCACCTGGCTCTGCATGGTCTGCGGATGGACCGCGCCGCATTGCTTGTTGATGTTGGTGCCGTTGGGCTCGCAGGCGACGGCGATGACATCGGCGCCCAGCTCCCACAGCACTGTCGGCGCGACCTTGTAGGCGGCGCCGTTGGCGCAATCGACCACGATCTTGAGGCCGCTGAGATTGCGGCCTTTGGGAAACGAGGATTTGACGAACTCGATATAGCGTCCCGGCGCGTCATCGATCCGCTTGGCGCGGCCGAGCTCCGCCGAGGGCGAGAGCGTGGCGGAGAAGCCGTTGCTCGCCATCCGCTGCTCGATCTCCAGCTCGATGGCGTCGGACAGCTTGTAACCGTCCGGCCCGAACAGCTTGATGCCGTTGTCTTCATAAGGATTGTGCGAGGCGGAGATCATGACGCCGAGATCCCCGCGCATCACGCGCGTCAGCATCGCGATCGCCGGCGTCGGCAGCGGCCCCAGCAGCATCACGTCCATGCCCATGGAGAGAAAACCGGAGGTGAGCGCGGTTTCCAGCATGTAGCCGGAGAGCCGGGTATCCTTGCCGATGATGACGCGATGGCGATGATTGCCGCGCCGGAAATGCGCACCCGCCGCCAGCGCGAGCTTCAGCGCCGTCGCCGCCGTGATCGGCTCGCTATTGGCCTGGCCCCTGACCCCATCCGTCCCGAACAGCTTGCGCGCCATGTATTTGGGCAACTCCCCTGCCAACGGCCCTGACTCTACCGGCCCTTATGGCGGAATTGCGGCGGGGAGCCAAGGGGTAGTGCAATGACCGTTGCGGGAATTGGCTCCCCGATGGAATAATCTTTAGGATTAGGCAGCGCCGAAACAAGGTCCTCATTATGTCCAAAATCGACGTTGTTGCAGCCAGCGCTTTCGCTGCCGAGCTGCGCCGTCTGGCACGGCAGGCGGAGCCGCAGCCGACCATGGCGCCGCCGCCCATGGCGTCCGACGAGAGCCGGTCCCTTGCGTCCATAGCGCGGCTGAAGGCACGCCGGCGCGAAGTGTTCGCTTCGCTGCTGATCGACCAGCCGGTCCTGGTTGCCGTCATCTCCGGGGCCAAGCGCGTTCAATGGAATGGGCGGGATCAGTTGTTCGGCCCCGGTTCGCTCGTGCTGTTTCCCGCCGTCGTTCCGCTGGACGTCGCGAACGAGCTGCAGCCCGGCGGCCAATATCAGGCGCTCTGCATCACGCTGGAGCGGGACCTGCTGCAGCTGTTCTCCGCCACCTATCCGTCGCTGACCCAGCCCATGGGACGTACGGACCGCGTCGAGATCGCGGTGCCGAACGAGCCCGCCATCACCAACGCTTTCCTGCACGCGTTCGCCGCCTTGCTGGAACCCGCGCGCTACGGCCGCGTCGTGATCGCGCATCGCCTGCTCGAAGTCTTGCTGGCGCTGGCGTCGAGCGGCCAGGGACGCTGGCTGTGGTCGCCGCTGGGCGAGGATATCGCCGGTCGCGTGCGCCGCCTCTTGCTGCTCGACCCCGGCCGCGACTGGAGCGTGGCACTGGTGGCGAAGCAACTCGGCCTCAGCCTCGCGACGCTCGGCCGGCGTCTGCGCGCCGGCAGCACGTCGCTGCGGCGCATCCTCGAAGAAGTGCGCATGGCGGAGGCGCGGCGCCTGCTGCTGGAAACCGGCGAGCCGGTCGGCACAATTGCGCGGCGTTGCGGCTATGAAAGCGCGTCACGCTTCGTCGCTACCGCCTGCATCATGGCGTGACCCCGGGTGAGGCACGCGCCGCGCACTGACGCGGCCGATTGATCGAACGGGGACATTCTTTGCGCGATTCGGCACAACGCACGATTCCCCGCACGGACATGATCGCCTCCTGACCCAGGAGGTTATCATGCGTCACATTCTGCTTTCTCTCGCGCTCATCGCGTTACCCTGTGCGGCCCACGCTCAGCAAGCCGATCTGCCCGACGCCAAGCTGTTCCCCGAAGGCATCGCGGCCGCGCCCGATGGCACGCTCTATGTCGGCAGCTTCAATCGCGGCGAGATCTTGCGGCGGCCGGCAGGCGCCGCCAGCTTCGAGCAATTCATCGAGCCGGGAGAGTCCGGTCTCGTCTCCGTCATCGGCGTCGCGGTCGATGCCAGGCGCAACCTGCTGTTCGCCTGTTCTTCCGATTTTGGCTTTGGCGAGCGCGCCGGCCGGCATCCGAAAGATCAACCCTCAGCTCTCACTGCGTTCGATCTCAAGAGCGGCGCGCCGCGCGGACGATGGCCGCTGTCACCGCATTCCTTCTGCAACGACATCGCGATCCAGGATGACGGCAGCGTGCTGGCGACCGACAGCCTGACACCGACCATCTATCGCCTGGCGCCCGATCTGACCAACTTTGGTTCCTGGCTGCAGGATGAACGCTGGCGTGTCACGCCCATCGGCCTTAATGGCATCGCCGTACGCGGAACGGATGTCTATACGGTCACCTACTCCGATGGTCGGCTGTTCCGCATCGACGCGAAGCAGCGCGTACATGAAGTCGAACTGCCGCGGCGCCTCAGCTTGCCCGACGGCGTGAAGGTCTTGTCCAACGGTGACCTGCTGCTGGTCGAAGGCAGTGGCCGGTTGACCCGCATCGCGCTCAGCGGTGACAGCGCAAGGCTGACGGTGCTGCGCGATGGGCTCAATCAACCGACGACTGTTGCTCCGATGGAGCATGGCGCCTGGGTCCTGGAAGGGCAGATCGGCTTGCTCGCCGACCCGGCCAAGCACGGCCAGCGTCCGGCCCTGCCGTTCCGCGCCGTGTGGGTGGAGCTGCTGCCCTAGCCTATCCGAGTGCGGACTAGACGACTCAGTCTCGCTTGGCGCATGCTTTCGCGATCTGCTCACGGGCCGGGGACCATGAGCATCCCCGGTTCCGTGGAGCGCCCAGGAAAGGTAGCTGCCATGGCCATTCCAAACGCATCCCCAGCGCTGCTCAACGAAGACCTGGCGCCGGCCGCCGAACGCAAGTGGGGCGCCTTCAGCATCTTCAACGTCTGGACTTCGGACGTGCACAGCCTTTGGGGCTACTACCTTGCCGCGAGCCTGTTCCTGCTGTGCGGCAACTTCCTCAATTTCATCCTGGCAATCGGCCTCGGCTCGCTGGTCATCTTTTTCCTGATGAACCTGGTCGGCTACGCCGGGGTGAAGACCGGTGTCCCCTATCCCGTGCTGGCACGCTCCTCCTTCGGCATCTGGGGCGCCAACGTGCCGGCCCTGGTGCGCGCGATCGTCGCCTGCTTCTGGTACGGCGCGCAGACCGCGGCAGCGTCCGGCGCCATCGTCGCGCTGCTGACCCGCTCGGAAGGCATGATGGCGTTCCATCAGTCGAGCCATATCCTCGGCCACTCGACGCTCGAGGTGATCTGCTTCGTGATCATCTGGGCGCTGCAATTGCTGATCATCCAGCGCGGCATGGAAACCGTGCGCAAGTTCCAGGATTGGGCGGGTCCGGCCGTGTGGATCATGATGCTGGTCCTCGCCATCTATCTCTCCATCAAGGCCGGCAGCCTCTCCTTCGGCAGCGAGATCCCGCAGGATGTCCTGCTCGACAAGACCAAGGATGCCGGTGTGCCGGGAGAGCCGGGTTCGACCGCCGCCTTGTTCGCGGTGGCGGCGACCTGGATCACCTATTTCGCGGCGCTCTATCTGAATTTCTGCGACTTCTCGCGCTATGCGCCGGATGTCGCGACGGTCCGGAAGGGCAATCTTTGGGGCCTGCCGGTCAATCTCATCCTGTTCTGCCTGGTCGCGGGCGTCACGACCACCGCAGCCTTCACTGTCTATGGTGAGGTCCTGATCCATCCGGACCAGATCTCCGCCAAGTTCGACAGCTGGTTCCTGGCCGCGCTCGCGGCCGTGACCTTCTGCGTCGCAACACTCGGCATCAACGTGGTCGCGAACTTCGTCTCGCCGGCGTTCGATTTCGCGAATGTCTTTCCCAAGCAGATCAGCTTCAAGCGCGGCGGCTACATCGCCGCGCTGATCGCGCTGGTGCTCTATCCGTTCGCGCCATGGGAAGGCGGCGCGGCGCATTTCGTCGGCGTGATCGGCGCCACCATGGGGCCGATCTTCGGCGTCCTCATGGTCGACTATTACCTGATCCGCAAAGGCGTGATCGACGTGAACGCGCTCTACCAGGAGAACGGCCAATACCGCTTCCAGAGCGGTTGGAATATCGCGGCCTTCGTGGCGGCCGGCATCGGCGCCATCTTCTCCAGCATCCTGCCCAACTTCACGGATGTGTTGCCGGCCTGGTGGGGCGTCTATGGCTGGTTCTTCGGTGTCGGGATCGCCGCCATCGCCTATTACATCATCTGCATGGCTGCGCCGAAATCGGTGATGCGGCAAGCCTGAGCGCTACGACCAGCAGTGGCGTTGTTCAATGCAGCGTGCGCTGCTGCTCTGGCGCGTCTGACGCGACCGGCATGTCCTTCGGCTGGAGCCTTGCCTCGATCGCACGGAGATGGGGCGTTACGCTCTTCTCGATCCAGCTCGGATCGAGCCGCGCCACCTCGTTGAAGGACGCCAGCGCCTCGCTCCATTTCTTCTGCAGATAGAGCGCGCGGCCGAGGTACCAGTGCGCGTTGGTCTGGTTGGGGCGCTGCTTGATCCGCGCGCGGGCATAGGTGATGAGCTCGTCGAGCTTGTTGCACTCCAGCAGATGCTGGCTGCGGTCGCGGAAATATTCGGTCGAATTCGTGTCGATCTTCGGCTTGCGTCGCCGATATGCGGCGATTGCACTGGCCACGATCACGACGACCACCATCGCTGGTATCAGGAAATACTCGAAATCCACGGACCACTCCCTCAATCGCACCATTCAAAATCGACAAGCTTAATGTTTGGTTAGCCCAGCTACCCATATTGCGCGCGCCTGAAATGCCTCCGCCGCATCATGCACGCGCACGATCTGGGCACCGCGGTCAAATCCCATCTGGTGGGCCGCGAGGGTGCCGGCTGTGCGCTGCTTTGGCGTTTCATCCTTGCTGAGGCGGCCGATGAAGCCCTTGCGCGAGGCGCCCAGCAGGACCGGGCAGCCGAACGCGTGGAACGCCGCCAGCTCATCCAGCAAGCGGAGATTGTGCGGGTCCTTCTTGCCGAACCCGATTCCGGGATCGACGGCGATGCGCGCGCGATCGACACCCGATTTCTCAAGCGCTGCCAATCGCACCTCGAAATAGTCCAGCAAGTCGCAGGTCACGTCGGCATAACGCGGATCCAGCTGCATGGTCTGCGGATCACCCAGCATATGCATAAGCACGATGGCGGCGCCGGACTTCGCGGCGATACCCGGGCTCTCCGCATCGCCGGTCAGAGCGGTGACGTCATTGATGATCCAGGCACCCGCCTGAACCGCCTGATCCATGACCGCTGCGTGGCGCGTGTCGATCGAAACCACGGCGCCCGCATGCGCCAGTGCCCGGACAACCGGCAGCACGCGCTTGGCCTCTTCCTCGGGCGGGACGGGCTTCGCGCCGGGCCGCGTGGATTCACCGCCGACGTCGACGATGTCCGCACCTGCCGCCAGCATGGCGCGGCCGCGGTCGATCGCAGCCGAAGCCTCGGCGAAATCCCCGCCGTCGGAGAAGCTGTCCGGTGTCACGTTGACGACGCCCATGATCAGTGGGCGCTGGAGATCAAAACCCGCCCAATGCGCACGCGGCCCGGCGAGTGCGTCGACAAGTTCGGGGGCGAATGCGCGCGCACTTGTCAGGTTGACAGCGCGGCGATGTCCTTCCTCGCCTGCCCCACGCTCGATCGCCTCGGCGAGCGTGAAGGCCAGCGGACCGCCGGCAAGCGGCAGTGCCAGGCCCGCCTCCACGGCACGCGCCGCGGCAGGGCCGGAGATTATCCCACGCGGGATGAGATAGCGGGTCATGGCCGCACGATAGAGGCCAACGCTCCGTCATGCCAAGCGCTGCCGGAACGGAAAAGAAAAGCCCCGCTTCTTGGGCGGGACCGATCTTTTGCGCGCGGCCTAACGGCCGGCTGGTTTGGGTTCGAAGCCGCCGGGCGCCGGCTTGGGCGCCGTGCCGGTGGTCGGGATCGAGGAGCGCGGCTTGTGCGGGCCGGAGCTGTCGCCGCCCTGTCGGATCGGCTTGCCCGAGAGCAGGTCCTTCACCTCGTCGGCATTCAGCGTCTCGTATTCCAGCAGGCCCTTGGCGAGGACGTGGAGCTCGTCCAGATGCGCGGTCAGGATCTCGCGCGCCTTCGCCTCGCCTTCCTCGACGATACGGCGCACTTCCTGGTCGATCATCGCGGCGGTCGCATCCGACACGTTCTTGCGCTGTGCCACCGAGTGGCCGAGGAATACTTCTTCCTCGTTGTCGTTGTACCGCAGCGGACCAAGCTTATCGCTCATGCCGTACTCGGTGACCATGGCGCGCGCCATGCCGGTCGCGGCCTTGATGTCGCTCGAAGCGCCGGAGTTGAGATGGTTCGGGCCATAGATCAGCTGCTCGGCGATGCGGCCGCCGAAGCACATGGCGATCTTCGCCTCCAGGAATTGCTTGGTGATGCTGAGGCGGTCCTTCTCCGGCAACGCCCAGGTGACACCCAGCGCACGACCGCGCGGAATGATCGTCACCTTATGCAGGGGATCGTTGCCCGGCATGTTGATATTGACGATGGCATGGCCGCCTTCGTGATAGGCAGTCATGGTCTTCTCTTCTTCGGTCATGACCATGGAGCGCCGCTCGGCACCCATCATGACCTTGTCCTTGGCCTGCTCGAAATCGAACATGGTGACGACGCGCTTGCCGGCGCGCGCGGCCATCAGGGCGGCCTCGTTCACCAGGTTTGCGAGATCGGCGCCGGAGAAGCCGGGTGTGCCGCGCGCGATGGTGCGGGCATCCACGTCGGGCGCCAGCGGCACCTTGCGCATGTGGACTTTCAGGATCTGCTCGCGGCCGTTGATGTCCGGATTCGGCACGACAATCTGCCGGTCGAAACGACCGGGGCGCAGCAGCGCCGGGTCCAGTACGTCGGGCCGGTTGGTCGCGGCGATCAGGATGACGCCTTCATTGGCCTCGAAGCCATCCATCTCCACCAGCAGCTGATTGAGGGTCTGCTCGCGTTCGTCATTGCCGCCGCCGAGGCCGGCACCACGATGGCGGCCGACCGCGTCGATTTCGTCGATGAAGATGATGCAAGGCGCGTTCTTCTTGCCCTGCTCAAACATGTCGCGCACGCGGCTCGCGCCGACGCCGACGAACATCTCGACGAAGTCGGAGCCGGAGATGGTGAAGAACGGCACGTTCGCTTCGCCCGCGATGGCGCGCGCCAGCAACGTCTTACCGGTGCCCGGAGGGCCGACCAGCAAGCAGCCTTTCGGGATCTTGCCACCGAGGCGCTGGAATTTCTGCGGATCCTTGAGGAAGTCGACGATCTCCTCGAGCTCGGTCTTGGCCTCCTCGATGCCCGCGACGTCATCGAACGTGACGCGCCCCTGGCGTTCCGTCAGCAGCCGCGCGCGCGATTTGCCGAAGCCCATGGCCTTGCCGCCATTGGACTGCATCTGGCGCAGCATGAAGATCCAGAACGCGACGATGAGGATGATCGGCGCCCATTGCACAAGCGCGATGAACAGCAGGTTCTTCTCCTCCTGCGGGCCGGCCTTGATGGCGACGCCCTTGGAGGTCAGGGTCTCGATCAGTTTCGGATCGTCCGGCGCATAGGTCGTGTAGGTGCCGCTGCTGGTCTGCAGCGTGATCTCAGGACCCTTGATGGTGACGTTGTTGACCTCACCGGCCTGGACCTTGTTGAGGAATTCCGAGTAAGGCAGCTCCGCGGCGTTGCCGGTATTGGCATTGCCTTGGAACATCTCGAACAGCACGAACAGCAGCACGATGACCGCTGCCCAAATCCAGAGATTTCTGCCGAAATTCACCGATTGATCCTCACTGGCTGAGCGCTAGCCTGCTGATTTGAAAGCACTGCCGGGACCTATGGCCCTCTTTGCAACAATTCCAAACTAGCACAACACTGATGAATAGATAGTGTGCGGCCGCCCAGCCGCAACTGTAAAGCCGCATGTTGTCACGGTATGGCGAGGCGCGGCCCTGGCCGCAAGCCCTTGTCCTACATCCAAATGCGGTTGCGCCGCCAAGTGTTCCCCGTGCCACAGCGCCGGCAGGGCCAGGCGAACCGCCAGGGGCATGGAATGGCGCTTGAGCCGGATTCCGAACCGCTCAACCGCTTGGAGCAGGCCGCGCTCCCCCAGGGGGCCGATGGTCCAGCCGTCGGTCGGCGAAAGGACATCAGAGACCCTCAGCGCAAAGCGGTTATCCCAGCGGCCGGTCCAGCCAGGCGCCACATGAAGCGGGGCGCCGATGGCGGCCGCCTCGCGGCAAACCAGCAGCCGGCCGCGCTGGACCTGAAGGATGCACCCGCCCAAGGTCCGGGCACTGGAGAGCGAGGGGAGAAGAGCATCAAGATCAGGCGCGTAGTCGCCGCCGCTGACGGCAAGGATGAGTTGGCGCAGGATCGTAATCTGCAATTCCGGTGCGGTATCCATCAGCAGCGCGAGGCCAACCGAAAGATATCCGGATTCATGCACCTGCCCCGCTTCGGCCAGCAAGCGCGCGGCCGCGTGTTCGAACGCATTGCGGTCTTGGCCGTGACGCTGGGCCTCTCCGAGCAGAGAAACCGATGTCTCGGCACCGAGGCTCTGCCGGATGCGCACACGCTCGAATTTCGTCAGCGCGTTGCTGGGATCCTCGATCCAGCCCTGCCCGCGCGCCTCCAGCCAGGCGCGGATCGCCATGCGCGAAACGGAGAGCAGCGGACGCAGCAAGCGCACCCCCTGGTCCGGACGCGAAGCCGCCATGCCTGCGAGACCAGTCAGGCCGCTGCCGTGGGCGCCGCGCATCGCCACCGTCTCCGCCTGGTCCTCCGCCGTGTGCGCTACAGCGAGATGCAAGATTCCGTGGGCGCGGCACCAATCCGTCATCAAGGCATAGCGTGCGGCCCGCGCCGCCGCCTGCAGCCCGCGCGCCGGCTTCTCGCCATCCCAACGCAGGATATGGGCCGAACAGTTTGGAATTGCAGCAAAGATTTCCGCAACGCGTGCGCATTCGCCGGTCGCCTCGGGACGCAATCCGTGATCGACGCTCAGTACATGGAGGCGGCCGCCTTGCGCCCGGATCCACTCCGCCAGCAGCAGGCCGAGGCCCAGTGAATCCGACCCGCCCGACACCGCCACGGCGATGGAGGACGGCCGCTCGAACGGGCCGAGCGGCGCCATCAGTTTTGCGATATCGAGATCAGGCATGGGTCCGCGGCACCACTGGCCGCGCGGCTCAGGCGCAGCTGTAGTTCTTCTTGGCGCGGACCGCGCGGTCCTTCACGTTCGCCGAGGCGTCGGGATAGCGCTTCTCCAGCTGCTTCAGAGCGACGCAGGCATTTTCCTTCTGCCCCTGTTGGCCGAGGGCCATGGCGAGCTTCAAGAGATTGTCCGCCGCCTTCTGGCTGTTGGGATATTTCTGGTAGCCCTCGGCAAAGGCGACCGCCGCGTTCTTGAAGTCGTTGCGGACGTAATAGGTCTCGCCCAGCCAATATTGCGCATTGCCCGTCAGCTCGTCCTTCGGGTGCTGCTGGACAAAGGATTTGAGCGCGATCTCCGCCTGATCATAGGCGCCGCGCTGGATCAGGTTGGTGGCGTATTCATATTGCTCGCGCGGCGTGGCGCCGGGCAGTACGACGCCGCCGGACGGAGACGCAGTTTGTTGGCCCGCCTTGTTGGCCGCGTCCGCTGCGGCACCCGCTGGCGCCTGCGGCAGGTTCGCCGCCTGCGATGCCGACAAGGTCCCAAGGACACCAGGTTGGCCGCCGGACGGCGGTGGCGCGCTCTGGCCCTGGCCCTGCTGCGGCGTTTCGGTTGCGACGTGCGTACTGGGCGGCGTCTGCTCAGTGGTGACGTGCTGGTTATTGCCCTGCTGCGTGTTGTTTTGCGACAGATCTCCATTCTGCATCGGTGCACCCATCGATGCGCCCGGGGCGCCGCCACCCGCCGCGCCGCCGCCTTCCAGCACGCCCAGGCGATATTCGGTATCCTTTTGCATGCGCTCGAGCTGCGCAGCGACATCGTTGACCTTGAGCTCGACGCGCTCGATCTGACCGGTGAGGTCCGTCAGCTGCTGCTGGAACTGCTGCGACTGCACCTGCTGCTGGGCAGCGAGGTTGCCGCCGCCATCCCCGCCGCCGGCGCTGGCACCCGGAATCTGGTTCTGCAGATAGAGCACCTGCTGCTTCAGCTGGTCGAGCTCCGCGCGCAGGTCATCGACCTCGTCGGCCCGGGCGGCACCTGCCAGTCCGATTGCGAGGCCGAGCGCCAGGCTCCCGGCGACAATCCATCCACCCCGGCTCAACCGCCCCCGCGTGGCATGACCCACCATCTCAACATCCTCTGCGCTTGGCCCCGCCCCAGCGGAGCCTGGATACAGCCGGATCGTCGGCCGCTAATGAGGCGAAAACATGGCTTAACGCCTAGCGATTCCGCCACAAAATAGTGAGCGGAACATGCCAGAGGGGTGGCCCGGCTTCAAGCCGGGCAAGATCTCAGAAGCCAGATGTCAGATGCCAAAAGGGACACTTCCCCCTGGCATCTGTCATTTGATCCCTGACTACTGACTCGCGACCGTCACGCCGCGGCGGTTCTGGGACCAGCAACCTTCTGAGGCTTCAGGGCATTCGGGGCGCTCCTTGCCGTAGGAGATGACCGTGATCCTGTCGGGCGAAACGCCGAGGGCGGCCAGGTAGTTTCGTACCGTGTCGGCTCGCCGTTCGCCCAGCGCCAGGTTGTATTCCCGCGTCCCTCGCTCGTCGGCGTGCCCCTCGATCGTGATCACGATCTGCGGATAGTTCTGCAAGAGCGCTGCCTGCCGCTACAAGATCGCCTCTGCTTCTGGCGAGAGGTCATAGCGATCGAGCGCGAAATGCACCCGGTCGCCGACGTACAAGAGCTTCGCGCTGAAATCCTGCTGAGGCGAAGGCATTCCAGTGAGCGCGCCGGCGCTCGGGTCCGTGTTGGCCACGTCGGGAGTCTTGGACTCCGGGCTCGCCGTGCTCTGGCATCCCGCCAGGATGGCAAGCGACAGCAAAGCCGCCGACGCAAGCGTCGTGCGGTTGTACGCGATGTGAAGGTACGACATGTCTATTCCCCAAGATTGCGTTGCAAGTCCGCCCGGCGCCCAGGAAGGATGGGAGTGGCACCAGGAGATGCGGACGGGGAAATGCTCGGCTATGCCTGCGGCCGCTCAGCGGCGCCGCTGCGGCGATGGCGCAGTGATTTGATGGCGGGATTGGGGCAGGCCCAAAATACAACCCCCTCGCCCGGGTAGCCGGCGAGGGGGCCAAACCACTGGAACTCGATCGTCGGCTGGAGCAGACCCTCTGACTTCCGACTTACGATTTCCGCTTACTTGTTGACCGAAGTCACGCCGCGGCGGTTCTGCGCCCAGCAGCCTTCGTTCGAGTCGGTGCACTCCGGACGCTCCTTGCCGTAGGAGATCACGGACAGGCGGCCGGCATCGACGCCGAGCGCGGTCATGTAGTTGGCAACCGAATTGGCGCGACGCTCACCCAGCGCGAGGTTGTATTCGCGGGTGCCGCGCTCGTCGCAGTGGCCTTCGACGGTCACGGTGACGGCCGGATACTGCTTCAGCCAAGCCGCCTGCTTCTGGAGCTGCGACTGGGCTTCGGCCGACAGATCATAGCGGTCGGTGTCGAAGAACACGCGATCGCCGACATTCTGCTGGAAGTCCTCAGCCGAACCCGGCTGGACGGCACCCTGGGTGATGCCATTGTTCGCTGTGCTACCACCGGCGTTCGCCTCGCCCGTGGTCGCAGCCTCGTCGGAGGCGCAAGCTGCGAGCAGCAGCGCTGCAGCCATCGCCGAGATCATCTTAAGACGCATTTTGTCCTCTCATCCTCTTTGTTTGTCTCAAACCGTGCGCGCCCCCCAGCCCCGCTACCAGGAAACCAAGGACGCCGGCTTGTTCGGAAATTCCGCAACTGATGGTGGCATTGAGCCGGGCCCTCAGAACCCCCGGAATCGCGCGGAACATAAAGCATTATTGCTTGCTGAGCAAGGGTGACCAGGCCGGATCAGAGCCGTCCATCGGCGTTTTCAGGACCCTCTCATTGTAGCCCGTGAGGTCGATGGAATGGAGCTGTGTACGGCCGCTTTGGTCCTGCGTGTAGAAGGCCAGGACCCGCCCGTTCGGTGCCCAGGTCGGACCCTCGACCAGCCAGCCCTGCGACAACATGCGCTCACCCGATCCATCGGGGCGCATCACCCCGATATAGAAGCTCCCCTGATAGATGCGGGTGAAGGCGATGAGATCACCGCGCGGCGACCACACCGGGGTGGCATAGCGGCCCTGGCCCTTGCTGATGCGAGCCACGCCTGAGCCGTCGGCATTCATGACGTAGAGCTGCTGTTCCCCGCCCCGGTCGGAATTGAAGACGATGCGCGTCCCGTCCGGTGCGTAGGAGGGCGACGTGTCGATGGCCGGATGGTCCGTGAGGCGCTTGGAGCGGCGGGTGCGGACATCCATCACATAGATGTCGGTGTTGCCGCCCTGGGCCAGGCTCATGATCACGCTGTTGCCGTCCGGCGAGTAGCGCGGCGCGAAGGTCATGCCGGGAAAGTCGCCCAGCACTTCCTGCTGGCCAGTACTGATGCTGAAAAGGTACACGCGCGGCTTGTTCCCGTAATAGGACATGTACGTGATGTCCTGGGCCGCAGGAGAGAAGCGCGGCGTCAGCACCAGGTCCGCGCCGTTCGTCAGGAACTGATGGTTCTCGCCATCCTGGTCCATGATGGCCAGGCGCTTCTGCCGGTTATCCTTGGGGCCGGATTCGGCGATGTAGACGATGCGGGTGTCGAAATAACCATCCTCGCCCGTGATGCGCTTGTAGATGTCGTCGGCGACGATGTGGGCCGCCCGGCGCCAGATGTCCGGGGTGATGTTGTAGGAGCTGGCGAACATCTCCGCCCCGCCGAACACGTCCCACAGGCGGAACTCGATGCTGTATTTGCCGTTTGCCCCGGGCTTCACCGAGCCGGCGACCAGCACCTGGGCGTTGATCAGGCGCCAGTCCTGGAACCGCGGCAGCGCCTCGGAGGTGAGACCCTGCTGGATGAAGGCGCGCTCGTCGATCGGCGCGAACAGGCCGGAGCGCTCGAGGTCGGCGGCAACGACGCGGGCGATCTCCGCTCCCAGCTGGTTGTCGGTCGGGTTGCTGCCGCCGAACACCGGAACGGCGATCGGCATCGGCTCCACCACGCCCTTGGTGATATCGATGACTGGCTCCGCCTTTGCAGGCAGGGCTGGGGCCACGCCCAGAATCACGACCGCAAGGGCCGCTGTTACCGCGCTTCGCACCGTCGAGATCATCGTCATGCCTCAGCTCTTGGATTTCGCTTGGGAGTTCGCCGAATCGGCCGATTGGCCGAGATTTATACTGATCCCCTGAAGCCTTGCCTACTGGACCCGTGGCAGGAATGAATAGGGCCTTGTGAGGTTCCCCTGAGCTTCCTGCCGCAAGATCGTGGCATTTGTGCGGCTCTCGAAACTTACTGCACCACCTGGTCCGGGTGGAAGCGGAGCACGATTGAGTCGTAGGTCTTTCCCGGCGGCAGCTTGATAGGGCTCGAAATCATCACGGCGCGGATGGCACTTTCGCCCGCCTGCCTGAACGACGGATTGGTGCTGCCATTGATGACATTCGCGCCTGTGACGGTGCCATCAGGCTGCAGCGTAAGGCGAACCTCGATGGTCATGCCGGTCAGATCCGGCGCACCGGCAAGACTTCCCAGATTCCAGTTGCTCTCGATCTGGCCGCGGATGCCGTCCTCTTCGGACGCGGTGAGCGGAATCTCGGAGATGTTCTCGGTCTGCGGGCCCGTGCTCGGCTCAGCAGGCTTGGCTTCGGCCTTCTTCTTCTCCGGCTTCTTTTCTGGCTCGGGCGCCGGCTTCTGGTCGAGGACGTTGGCGAGCAGCGTGTCGAGGGCCTGATCGTCCTTTTTCTGCTGCTTCTTTTTCTCTTCGTCCTTCTTCTTTTTTTCCTGCTCTTTCTTTTTCTTCTGCTCTTCCGCCTTCTTCTTCTCTTCCTCTTTCTTCTTGTCCTGTTCCTTCTTTTCCGCGGCCGGATCTGGGATCGCTTCGGCGACCTCCTCCTCGGGCGGCGGCGGCGTGGGCGCGGCGGCAGCCGGCGGCGTTGGCGGTGGCGGCGGGGCTTCCTTCTTGGGCTCTTCCTTCTGCACTTCCGGCTGCGGCGCGGGCTGCTTGTTGGGCTTGCCCTCCTTCTGCACCTTCGGCGCGGCGGTGATGTCGGACAACTGCGCCAGCTCGATGCCGATGGCGCCGGGCAGCGGCTCCGGCTCCCAGAAGATCGGCAGGCCGAAGATCACGAAACCGATCAGGGCCGCGTGTAGCCCGACGCTGAACAGCATGCCGGCGCCAAGCGAACTGCCGCTGGCGCGCGGTACAAACTGGGTCGGCTCGTTCTGCTTCGAGCCGATATGTTGGGAATAGGGGGTCACGCTCTCTCGCTGCGCTCTATCGTCACTGCGCTTGCTGTTCCGTCTTCCCGCCCGCAGCGCCCTGCTGCGCGCCCGGCACGTTTCCGGGCGCATTGGTGGGCGCGGCTGAGTCCGAGATCAGCGCCAGGTGCCGGAAACCCGCCGAGACGAGCTGGCCCAGCACGTCAGCGATCACGCCGTAATTCACAGCCTGGTCGCCGCGGATGAAAATCTTCACCTCCGGATTGTTATTCGAGATTGCGGCGACTCTTGGGCCGAGTTGGCCGGCGCTAAGTTCCGCTTCCTGAAGGAAAATTTTACCTTCCTTGTTGATCGAGACCACCAAAGGCTCGTCCGGGTCCTGCATCGCCTCGGCTTTGGTCTTGGGCAGATCGACCGGGACACCGACCGTCAGCAGCGGCGCCGTGATCATGAAAATGACCAGTAGCACCAGCATGACGTCGACCATCGGCGTCACGTTGATCTCCGCCATCGGGTGCGCCTTGCGCCGGTGGATGCCGCGTTGCGGGCGGGCGCCGAGCCTGACAGCCATGGTCAGTGCTTCTCCTCAAGCTGACGCGAGAGGATGGCGCCGAACTCGCCCGCAAATGCCTCCAGCCGGTTGCCGTAGCGTGTGATGTCATTGTTGAGCTTGTTGAAGGCGAGCACCGCCGGAATGGCCGCGACCAGGCCGAGCGCGGTCGCGAACAAGGCTTCGGCAATGCCGGGCGCGACCACCGCGAGCGAGGTGTTCTTCGAACCCGCGATGGCGGCGAAGGAGTTCATGATGCCCCACACCGTGCCAAACAGCCCGACGAACGGCGCCGCCGAGCCGACCGAAGCCAGGAACGTCATGTAACGTTCGAGCTGGTCAACCTCGCGCCCCAGCGCGATGTTCATCACGCGTTCGATGCGGTCGCGCAGGCTTTCGCGCAGCGCTTCGTTGCTGAGCAGGCCCTTGGCGGCGGAGCGGCGCCATTCGCGCATCGCCGCCACGAAGATCGACGCCATCGGATCGGTCGGGCGGTTGGAGATGCGGTCGAACAATTCCTCGAGCGAGCCACCGGACCAGAACGCGTCTTCGAACTGCTTGGCCTGGAAGCGCAGGGCGCGCAGGCGGATCAGCTTGTGGATGATGATCGCCCAGCTCCAGATCGAAGCCAGGAGAAGCATGATCATCACCGCCTTCACGATCCAGTCGGCCTGCACGAACAGGCCATAGACCGAAAGGTCATGCGCCGCCGCGCCGATGCCGGGACCGGTCGTGACCGCCGCGCCCTGCAGTTGGTCTATTGCCTGTCCCGGGTCCACCGGTGCGACCGGTACTGGCTGGGGTGCTTGTTGTTCCATCTTCTCTACACCTGTGTCATTCGAATCAGTGGTTGATGCGGGGGAGCGTCCCACGCACATAGTCGGGGATGCGGGCGGGCCGGCCATCCTGGCCGATGCACACCACCAGCACCTTCAGTTCTGCCAGAACCTCGCCCTCGCGCAGCACCGTCTGCTTGAGATCGACCGACGCGCCGCCGAGCTTCGCCACCTGCGTCTCGATCGTCAGCAGGTCATCCAGCTTCGCTGGCTTGAGATAGTCGATCTCGCAGCGCCGCACGACCAGGACGAGCCCGTCCCGCTTCATCATCTCGGCATGGGAGATGCCGAGATCGCGCAGCATGTCGGTGCGCGCGCGCTCCGCGAACTTCAGGTAGTTGGCGTAATAGACGATGCCCGCCGCGTCGGTATCCTCGAAATAGACGCGGATCGCCTGCCGATGGCTCGCCATCGGGGCACCAGATATCGCCGCGTGTTTGCTCACATCATTCATCGGCAGCTTCGTTCGCTTGCGCCGCCAACAGATCGAGCTGCGCCTGGTTGCGCGGCGGCGTGAGGCCGAGATGGCGGTAGCCGGTGACGGTCAGCATGCGGCCCCGGGGGGAGCGCTGCAGCAGCCCCTGCTGGATGAGGAAAGGCTCGATCGCATCCTCGATCGTGTCGCGCTGCTCGGAGAGCGCTGCGGCAAGCGTCTCGACCCCCACCGGCCCGCCGCCGTAATGATCGGCGATCAGGCGCAGATAGCGGCGGTCCATGGCATCGAGGCCGAGATCGTCGACATCCAGGCGCTTCAAGGTTTCGTCAGCGGCCTTCTGGTCGACGATCTTCATCTTGCCGACATTGGCGAAATCGCGCACCCGGCGCAGCAGGCGGCCCGCGACCCGCGGCGTCCCGCGCGAGCGGCGCGCGATCTCCATTGCGCCGCTGTCGTCGAGATTGAGGCCGACGACGCGTGCGCCGCGCCGCACGATCAGGTCGAGTTCCTTCGGCTCATAGAAATTGAGCCGCAGCGGAATTCCGAAGCGTTCGCGCAGCGGCGTGGTGATGAGGCCGAGGCGCGTGGTCGCGCCGACCAGCGTGAATTTCGGCAGATCGATGCGCACCGAGCGCGCTGCCGGACCTTCGCCGATGATGAGGTCGAGCTGAAAATCCTCCATCGCGGGATAGAGCACCTCTTCGACCGCGGGGCTGAGGCGATGGATCTCGTCGATGAACAGCACATCGCGCGGCTGCAGGTTGGTGAGCAAGGCGGCCAGGTCTCCTGCCCGCGTGATCACCGGACCCGAGGTCGCGCGGAAGCCGACGCCCAGCTCGCGCGCCACGATCTGCGCCAGCGTCGTCTTGCCGAGGCCGGGCGGGCCGACGAACAGCACATGGTCGAGCGCCTCGTTGCGTTTGCGCGCGGCCTCGATGAACACCGCGAGGTTGGCGCGCGCCTGTTGCTGGCCGACGAATTCCGACAGCAGTTGCGGGCGCAGCGCGGTGTCGCCGCCATCCTCGGTGCGGCGCTCAGGCGTCACGATGCGGGAAGGCGTGGTCATGACAGCTTGT